>CAYGQM010000093.1:0-20362 GCA_964352065.1 uncultured Opitutaceae bacterium | reverse complement strand
TATCGTTTGACGTCAAGGTGACAACAGCGCTGCGAATGCCCAGAGCAGTCGGTCCGAAACGGACGACGAACGTGGTCGACTCTGCCGGAGCCAAGCTACTCTTTGACGGTTGGCTGGTAACCGTAAAGTCTGACGCGTGACTACCGGATAGTTGAACCAGCGGCGAGCTACTCAAAGACAGTGTCGCATCTCCGTCATTGCGAATCGTAAAGGTTCGGGATACCGTTTCATTGTTAATGATGGCGTTACCAAAAGCGGTATGGTCGCTCGCCGAGGTTCCCGTTGCTCCGTCCACTATCGACTGGCTGTTGCCGGTAATCGTGATTTCAGGTGATGTACTTGAAACTGCGGTCGCATCCACGAATACGCCCTGACTTGAATTCAGATAGGTCCCCGAGGCACTCGTCTCCAATTTCACGGCCCGCACCATGTAGGTATAATCGGTCCCCGAAACGACAGATAAATCGTCGTAAGAATTGGTCGTTACCAGTTCGCTGTTTAATCGATTGAATACTCCGTTCTGCCGCGCATCGATGTCGCCGCGATAAATTGCATAACCCTGGATACTGGAGTCGGATGAGCCGGTCCAGCTAAGCGACACCTTCCCAACCGTGCTGATTTGAATCAGTCCGGTGGGTGGCACAACAGGAAACAGTCGCAGTGTGGGATCTCCCATCAAAGTAAGATGAACGCTCTTTGGAAAATCGCCACTTGCATAATCACTGCCATTATTCTGAGTCCGACGGGCACCATGTCCCAAACTCTCTCCCATCGCCATGGAATGAAGATGCCAGTGCGGTCGTCCTACCCACAGAGTCGCCAAGCCATGGCTATTCGTCGTTCCTGCCAACGGTGCACGAAGAAAATTATTCGCATTGTCCCAGTCGCCAAAATAGCTTCCGACAAACATGTTAAAAGTCGCCTTCGAATCAGTAGTACCAAACTGCGAAGACGTCCCAACACCGGAAGCACTTGTGAAAGATCCGGGCCCTCCACCATAAGCCCAAAGATAATCGTTTGATGAGAGAGTCGTAAACCAATCCAGTTCAAAGATATTATTTGCCCCGAAAAAAGACGTGTAACTCCACCAAGCTGAAGCAGGCAGCGATTGACCTGCGTAGTAACCAAAGTTCGAGTCAATCAAACCGCGTCGCGAGGGTGAAGAGAAAGCCCCCTGTCTATTGCGATAATCATGAGCTCGATTGAGATAACGACGCAGTAAATCAATTTCAGTTACAGAACTGTCCGGAAAAATTGTCATGTTTGATAGATCCACCCTTCCGATCTCCAACTCGACTTCGCCGGGCACGACAGACTGATCAAACTTTCCATCACCTGGAACATTGTCATTCCGCGTTCCAGAGGAACTGGTATTATTCACCGAATTATCCGTCCAGATTCCATCGACATCGGCGTAGTAAACATCCGTCGGCCACGCCCCTTTGTGGTCAGAATGATCATCGGGATTTATATCACCGGAATAAGGAACCGGAATGCGACCGAAGAGAAATACACTTCGCACATCCGGTGTGGAAGCATGGTTGTAATGCCCAACGATAATTGACTTCACATCCGTAACGGAGTCGGTTGCGCTCACTTCCTCGCGAATAATCTGCCAACCATCGCCAGCCAAATCCTCCTGCAAGCGGTTCAGTTCATCCGGCAACGCCGCTGCGACCGCATCGTTTACGATCAAGACAACCGCTCCGCGCTTATCAACGACAGGTAAACGGACTCCCGTTTCCAAGTATCCCGAGGCACTGCCGGGGCCGTTGGAAAACTGAATGTCAATACGATACTCATACCGCTCTCCCACAAGAATGGAGGTGTCGGTAAAACTCAGCGCCGACGTAACTGCTGTAGCATAAGGACTCCCCCAACTTTCTCCAGCCTGACGCCGATAGATGGTTTGACTGGTTACGATGTAGCTTTCGCTCGAAGGGGCTTCCCAGTTCAGCTGAATTTCCAAAGGCGATTCACTCACCGATGCGGTAAGTAGCACAGATTTATCCCGTATATCCAGGGCCGAAACTGAGGCATGCGGAATTACCCAGAAAATACATGCCAGGCAGCCTAACCTAATACTCGCTCCGAACTGCGTCCCTGGCAGCCTGCCTGCAAAAGTTAGCAACGAGCTTCTGATTCCGCAAAATATCATAAGTTCGAAGCCAGAATGCTCCGCATAATCGCTTGAAATTCAAGTACAACGGTAATCCGCACCCCTTGTTAAACCCAGATACGAAGACATTAAAGAATTTCTTACAAAACTGATCGTATACAGACTTATTCGTCGGGGGTCTCAGCCGACTTTACCATCCAGATGCTCAAAAAAGCTCAACGTTCAAGAGCTTGCCTGGTAGGCCACCCGAAACAACGGATTACAAATTGAGATTTCAAAGAAATCTTCATCAGACAAACGCACCCGCAATTGCAGTTCCTGTTGCTCAGCAAACGCGGCAACCACTGCTAAACCCAGCCCACGGTGCTCTGTACTGGAACGGGCGCTATCCTTGCGCCAGAAACGGTCAAAAAGCTTATCCAGATCAGCGGATTCAAGGTCGGTGCAGGTGTTTGCAAACACGAATGCTCCACCGTCTTCTGTAACAAGAATCCTGACTTCGCCTCCATCAGGCGTGTAGGTAACCGCATTTTGAATCAGGTTATCCACCATCCGCTCAAACAAGGTACGATCCACCATCCAAACCACACCCTCCAACCCGGAAATTGCTACCTTAATATTGCGTTGAGTCGCAGCCAAAACATGGCGATTCCAGATCTGCAAAACGACCTCCTGAAGCGCCAAAGGCTCGGGATGAATTTCGATATGCCCGCTATCCGCACGACTCAAATCGAGCAACTGAGCTACGGTACGCTGCATCTCTTCTGAGATATTGCGGATGGCCACATAGTCCTGCTTGGAATCCCCATCTTTCCACTTAATTCCTACTTCCGCGATATTGAGCATGGCTGCAATCGGGGTTCGTAATTCGTGCGATACGTCTGCACTGAATTGGCGCTCTCGTTCGAAAGACCTTTTCAAACGGGAAAAGAGTTCATTCAACTGCCCGGCGATGGGCTTCAATTCGGAGGGGAGTTTATCTTCATCAAAGTGGGTTTCCAGAGTATCCACATCGACATTCCCCATACGACCGGCGAGTTCTTTCAAAGGAGCCAATCCGCCGTTCAGCACCAACAATACGAATACGGGCGATAAGATTAACGTCGCCGCCGCTCCAAGCAGAAGGAGATCTCTAAGCCTTACCAGGGAAGATTCGACTTCATCGACGTCCGCAGCGACGACCAGCACGATCTTAAAGCCCTGATTGTAGTCAGCCGCCCTATTTCCCCGAACCTGCGGTTCGTAACGGATACCGATCGCCCGTCCATTCAAGCCATTCGGCAACTGCAGGTTCCAATACTTGGGTTCGCGAGCCTTCCCATATTTTTGAGGGAGATCTTCGTTACCCATGGATGCGGAGCGCTTAATGACCTCACCTTCACTCTTCCATATTTGATAAAAAGTTCGTCTTTGATTTCCGCTGAATTCCTCAAGGTAACGATCAGTAAAATACACCTCCACATTCTCATCCTCTTTCTGAAATGTGGAGGTCATTATGGAATACGCCTGCACCTGAAGTTGCCGGTCAAACCTCTCCAGAAGATCCTTCTGAGCAAAATAATAGATCCCAAACCCGCTGATACCAAAAATCGCGGCAATACTGAACATGGTCAGCAGTACGAGTCTGAGCCTGATCGACAACATGATTCAAGAGGCAAGGACGTAACCCATCCCCACCCGGGTTTCAATTGGACAACTGCAACCGGCCTCAGTAAGTTTTCGCCGAAGAGAGGAAATGGCCGATTCGATCGTGTTACTGCGCACCTCATCAGTATCACCATAGATTTTCGTTTCGATCTCAATTCGGGAAACGACTTCACCACGACGCATCGCCAAGTACTCCAGGATCCGGTATTCACGGGGTTTCAACGCAACCTGGACTCCATTCTGGCGAACCTCCTTTAAGGACAGGTCCACTTCGAGACCCCCAACTTCGATAACCGTCTTGCGGATGCCATAACACCGGCGGCACAAGGCTTCCACCCGGGCTTCGAGCTCCTCCATCGCAAAGGGCTTGATCAAGTAATCATCCGCACCTTTTTTGAGCCCGGAAACTTTGTCGGCCAGGGTATCCTTTGCAGTGAGCATCAGAGCCAATGATTCTCCGCCCTGAGCCCGGTAACGCTCCAAAAGCGCCAGGCCATCCAACTTGGGAAGCATGATATCGAGAATCAACAAGTCGTATTCACCCGTTTCTGCCATCCACAGTCCCTCTTCCCCATCACTGGCGACATCGACTGCATACCCTCCCTTGCGCAAACCGGTGGCCACGGAGTCGCGCAAGTAGTTCATGTCTTCAACCAGAAGTAGTTTCATAAAGGAGCAAGTAAGCGAATTTAGCTTCTCAATGCTTGAAGGACCCAAAAAAGTCGAGCTTACGGCCATATTTTCCGCACTTTTCTCAAAACGGTAAGGTCCCGATAAGGTAACAATTGTTATTATAGAACCTAGAAAAGCACTCGCCAATCTTTTGAAAAATGTAGTCACAGCCCTCTTAGCAACAGTCGCATTGGTTTTATCAATCGCGGCTTTACTAATTTCTATGGACTGGTCATCACCAGACTCGGCCCAAACCACATCCAACGAACGCATTGAAGAGCTGGAACGCGAAATCGCTCACCTCAAGGGGACTGTCTACAGCGTGAATCAGAATGATTCCGGGATTTCGACACCGCTCGTTGAACAAACGGAAATCACCAACATCAGCGCCTCCGACCAGGAAAAGCTCAACCATACCGTGGAGGCAATGCGCTGGACGATGACTGTTCGCGGTATCATGCAACCGACCAAGGAACATCTCGCCAAGGCTAACGATATGATCTTCGACGAGGCCACGTCAGCAAAACGTAAGCTGGTCGCGCTCCGTATACTGAACGGCTGTAACAAACGCACCGACGAAGTAGCCCGCAAGATGCTCGACGTCTACTATACAACCAGTGATTTCGATATTCAGGCAGAGATCTTTAACTTACTGGACGACATGGACACTCCTGAGTTGGCGACAGCAGCGTTGGAAGCATCGTCTTCCAGCCCGAATGCCCGTGTTCGCAAAGAGGCCATCGATTCTCTCTCCGGATTTCTTCCCAACCCTGAACTTCTCACCTGGCTTAAGCAGGTTGCTGCTTCAGACTCAGACAAGGACGTCAAGCGCGAAGCCGAGCGCCTCCTGACAAAATTCAGCACACTCGCCGCCAACTAGCCCCATTTAACCACCCCATGCAATTTGACCGCCAAACCCATTGCACCCCTATTTTTTCGATTAAGGATACTAGATACTCCCCCTTTGTTGTGGTTAGAAGAGATATCGAACCCGTCTCTGAGGTCCTTCGGACCAGGGTTCAGTTTGTAGTAGTTTTGGAACTGCAGAGTTTATAATATTCATATGAATTCTGCCCTAAGAAATAGCTGGCCACTTATCATAGTGGCCAGCTCCCCTTTCCTGATGGTCTGGACAGGCTGCAGCACTACCGCTCACCGGGAACGCGCCGACGACGCTGTCTACAAAATAGTCGCGGATGTCGAAGAGCAGATCTTTGGCGAAGCATCTGATTTCACCATTACCACCCCCTACACGGAACGACACCCCGACGACATTTCCGTGGAAGAAATATTTAAAGACCGCAACCTAACTGCACGCAGAGTCATCGGCATCGACGAGGCCATCGACCTCGCAGTGTCTCAGAATCGCCAATACCAGAGTGAAAAAGAGAATCTTTACCTGACCACCCTCACATTGACCGGTGAACGCTACGAATTCAGTCCGCAATTCTTCGCCGGCGCGACAGGTTCACGCAACCGAGCCACTGATGGTGAGCGCTCAGAAGGTGTGGATAGCCGGGCAGGAGTCGGGCAATTACTCACCACAGGTGCCAATGTCAGCGTAAACATCGCGAACGATGTCCTACGTTACCTGACAGGCGACCCACGACGCACCGCAGCCTCTACGTTGAGTTTCAGCGTATTTCAACCCCTGCTAAGGGGCGCAGGTCGAGAAGCCGCTGCTGAGCGGCTCACTCAAGCCGAGAGAAACGTCATCTACGCAATCCGGGATTTCAGCTATTTCCAGAGTCAGTTTGCCAGCGATGTGGTCATCGATTATTTCAGGTTACTCCAGCAAAAGGACACCATTTTCAACGAATACAATAACTACCAATCACGAATCGAAGCGACCCGCTATCTGCGCGCCCGGGCGGTTGACCGGGAAAAAGCCCTCGACGTCAATCAGGCCGAACAAGCCGAGCTCGCCGCCAAAAATCGCTACATCAACGCGATCGTGCGCTATCGTAATTCCTTGGATCAATTTAAAATTACGCTCGGGCTTCCCCAGACAATCGATCTTCAACTCAAAGATGAAGAGATGAAGCTCCTTCAGGACCGAGGCCTGGTACTTACCTCGATCAACACGCCCCATGCATTTGCGATCTCTGTCGACAACCGCCTCCCCCTGTTAAACGCTATTGATGTCTACGAAGATGCCCAGCGACGGGTCAGGGTGGCCGCAAATCGTCTCAAGATGGATCTGGGTATTTTTGCAACGGCCTCCGTGGATAGTGAGCCTCCCACCAATTATGATGAGTTTGACTTCGATGAGATTCGCAGCTCAGTCGGAATCCAACTGGATTTGCCGATCGATCGACTAAGGGAGCGCAATGCGTATCGGGCATCCCTCATCCGCTTTGAAGCTGAACTGCGGGACTTGAGTTTAACCTTGGACGACCTGCGATCGTTGATCGATGAAAACCTCAGAGAACTCGAACGTCTCCATCAGAATTACCTTATTCAGACCAACGCCGTACAACTTGCTGAAAAGCAGGTGGCCGGTGCACGACTCTCGATAGAATCCGGCAACGCCATTTATCGAGACCTGGAGGAGGCCCAGGACGACCTCATTGCTGCCCAAAACGCACAGACCGCAGCTCTGGTAGACTATCTTGAATCGCGTTTGAGCCTCCTTCAAGAGCTCGGCGTCTTGAAATCCGACACAAATCGATTTTGGTTAAACGACGCAAGTCGGGTCTCTCTGGATTCAGGTCTCGACGAACGCTCCAATACAGCTACGATTTCAGAAGAAGGCGAAGTCATCACACCCCAACAATTATTCGGACAGTAAGATGGAAAACGAAACACCCACAACAAGCCGCCATTTGGGCACCAAGGCAAAGGAGTTTGTCTCCGCCACCCAATCCAAAGTCATTCCCTTTGCCAAAAAACGTCCGATCGTTTCGGGAATTATCGGATTGGTCGTCCTGCTGTTTTTCATTTCCCTTTTTACCGGTGGATCCGATACCGAAAGCGAAATGGCCTTCTACACAGTGGATCGTGGCAACTTTCTCGTTTCAATCGTTGAAGGAGGTACTCTCCAAGCGGTCAATGAGACCACCGTAAGGAACGAAGTGGATGGCAACTCACGCATCATCTACATCATCCCGGAAGGCACCTATGTTAAAAAAGGTGAACTGATTGTGGAGCTAGACACGGAGGAAGCCGAGAAAGATCTCAATGAACACTTGGTGCGTTACGAAGATGACAAAGCCGATTTCCAAAAATCCGTTACCGATGTCATCATCACTCAAAGCACGGTGGAAAGCGACATCCGGAAAGCAGAACTGGACGTCCAGTTTGCAAGAATGGATCTCGAAAAATTTGAACAAATCGAACGGGAACAGGAAATTCGCAACGCCCAGATAGAGATCATCACTGCGGAAGAATCCCTGAAGTTAGCCGAGGAACGGCTTGAGTGGTCTGAGAAACTGACCGAGGAGGGGTTTGAGACCAAAAGTAATCTCGATCGGGATAAACTCGCTGTGACCAATCAGAGTCTTGGGCTCGAAAAGGCCCAAAATGTGAAGCGTATGCTTTCCGAATACGATCTTGCTAAAATGGAGGCCGAGTACCGATCCATTCTCGAAGAGGCAGAAAAAGAGTTGGACCGTGTCAAAAAGCAGGGCGAAAGCAAGATGCTCATGGCGAATACCCAGCGTGATATCGAAGAACGCAAGCTCCGGCTAAGCGAAGTCAAGCTTGCTAAGATGCATAAACAAATGGCATCCACAAAACTCTTTGCACCTCAGGATGGCCTTATAACCTATGCTATTTCGAGCCGCTACAGTAACGAGTCTGTCATCGAAGAAGGCGCGATGATCCGTCAACGCCAGGAGATTGTGAAAATCCCGGATACCTCGGCCATGAAGGTTGAAATCAAGGTGCACGAGTCCCACGTCAATCAACTCAGGGAAGGACAACGCGCATTCGTAGTGCTTGATTCGTTGCCCGATGAGCGATTTGAAGGAGTGGTATCCAAGATTGCGATACTACCCGACCCTGCCAATCGTTATGGTAATGCCTCCCTGAAGGTCTATTCAACCCAAGTCTTGATTAAGGATAAACTGCCCGATATCAAACCCGGAGCATCCGCCCGTGCTGAAATCGTAATCACCAACCTTGAGGATGTCTTAACGGTTCCGATCCAATGCGTGACCACCGTCAAGGGCCAGCAGGTCTGCTACGTAAAGGGTCTTGGGGGTACGAAACCGGTTCCTGTTGAAATAGGACTCTTCAACAACAAATTTATCGAGATAAAGTCCGGCCTGGAGGCAGGCGATCGGGTCATGCTCGCCCCCCCCATAGACAACACCATCGACTTGGGGGGCGCTTTGATTGGCCAAGACGAGGAGATAAAGCCCGAACCGGCACCAAAGCCTGAGAAAACTTCCGCCTCGAATGATCGTAAGAAAAATCCAGATCAAACGCTCAGTCAGAACAAGGGTTAATAGTTCTCAAACCCCAAACCCCTGCGATGATAGCCGAACCGAAAACCATTATTGATATCAAAAATCTGCAAAAGATTTTTCAGGTTGGTGAAATCGAAGTGCGGGCACTGCGAGGTGTCGATCTGGCTATCGAAGAAGGATCCTACGTTGCGATCATGGGACCCTCGGGTTCAGGCAAGTCGACAATGCTCAATATTCTCGGATGCCTCGACCGTCCCACTTCAGGGCAATACCTGCTGGGTGGAGAAGACGTATCCACCATGGATGACGATACCCTCTCGGCGATTCGCGGGAAACGGCTCGGATTCATTTTTCAATCCTACAACCTCATCGCTCAATTAACCGTTATCGAAAACATTCAGGTTCCGCTCATTTACCAAGGTGTGAACCTGAAGGACTACGAACAAAAGTGTATCGACTTGGCTAAGTTGGTCGGTCTCAGCGAACGCCTGGATCACCGCCCTACCCAGCTTTCTGGTGGACAGCAACAACGGGTCGCCATTGCTCGTTCACTGGTGAATGATCCGTTGATGATACTGGCTGATGAGCCTACCGGAAACCTCGACTCCAAAACGGGCAAAGAGGTCCTCGAACTTATAGACAAACTCAATGGCCAGGGTAAAACGATTGTCATGGTAACTCACGACGACGACATTGCTCACCGCGCGGACCGCGTCATTCGAATGAAGGATGGGCGCGTGGATGTTGACGAAATACGTAAACGATAGTTTTTCAGAATGATCGGCCCCGCCATATCACAGCATCAACTCCTCAACACTGTAAAACTCGGTGTTAAGAGCCTGTTGCTACACAAGCTTCGCTCAGGGCTGACGATGCTGGGTATGATCTTTGGGGTTTGTTCTGTCATCGCCATGCTGGCGATCGGAGAGGGAGCCTCTTATGAAGCCCAGGAACGCATCAAGCGCTTGGGCTCCACCAACGTCATCATCAATAGCGTAAAGCCACCGGAAGAACAGGACAACAACGCAGGGAACCGGGGATTCGGGATCGAGTATGGACTGACCCATGACGATGCTTCCCGCCTACAATTCACCATTCCCAATGTGGATACCGTACTTCCACTGCGAATCATAAGGGAGAATGTTAGCTTCGGCCGCAATCAGGAGCCCTCACAGGTGATTGGTACTTTGCCCTCCTACCCGAATATGAAGGGTATGGAAATCGTCGCTGGACGTTTTCTATCGACCGTCGACCAGAACCACCAACGCAACGTGTGCGTATTGACTGCAGGTCTCGCGCAACGGCTTTTCCCCTACCAATCACCTCTTGAATCTACTATCCGGATACAAGACGTTTACTATCAGGTTGTGGGTATCATTCGAGAAACCGGAACGATCGAACAGAGACCGCAAAGTGGAGAAATGGAAGGCGAGCCAATCGACAACAATGTATATATACCTCTTTCCACAGCGAGGTCTCGATTCGGAGAAACCCTGATAAGTCGCAATGCCGGTAGCTTTAGCGCTGAGACCGTGGAGCTACACCAGATCATCGTAAAAATGAAGGACACTGAATCAGTTATGGTAGCTGAGAACCAGATCAATGCCCTCCTCCGTCGTTTTCACAACAAGGTCGACTACGAGCTCATTGTACCCTTACAGTTGCTACGCGAAGCCGAGGCGACCAAACGCATGTTCAACATCGTTTTGGGTTCTATCGCGGCCATCTCCCTGCTTGTGGGTGGTATCGGTATCATGAATATCATGCTGGCGACCGTCACGGAACGTACTCGCGAGATTGGCGTGCGCCGTGCCCTCGGTGCTAAAAAGAAAGACATCGTCACTCAGTTCCTAATAGAAACCGTCGTATTATCGATCGGTGGTGGATTGATTGGCGTGTTCCTCGGTGTACTTGTACCCCTGCTGGTATCCGCTTCCACTGACATGGTGACGATCATCACCCCTTGGTCAGTCGGACTCGCCTTTGGGATCTCAGGACTCACCGGCATCGCCTTCGGAATCTACCCCGCTTCTCAGGCTGCGGAATTGGATCCTATCGAAGCACTGCGGCACGAGTAGCGAGCTCCATTAATTGGTGCGATAATCTCAGCGGAGAGCGAATGTTCGCCCCATGGGCGTAAAAAAGATTGTCAATTGTTGTATGATTAAAAATTGGAATGTTCTTTATATTCCCACCTTATGAAAGGTCAGCACGCTTACTATGTGGGTTACTCCAATCTATTTACTCTTAATCTTTGTTTCCTGGTTCATCTGTCTATATCTCGGCGGCGTTAAACCCCTTATCAACGGACAACTTCTTTTCCCACTCATCTGGGCCATCGTATTTCTTTATCAGAGGCGACAGGGATACACCTACATATCTCAAGTTGCCTATCTGTTGTTTCTTCTGATGGTTTTGGCGGACGAACTTAATTTTGGCTTCAGTCTTTACCGGTCTAAACTAGCTTATGTTACAGCTTCGATTGGCTTCTCATTGAGTTGGCAGTACCTATTTGCCTTTGCCTATCGACTGGGCAAACACGGTCGGAAATGGGTTTTGTTTGGGAGTATAGCTTCAACGCTCGGTCTAATCACGCTACCACTCAGTCTCATAATCTATTCACTGAGTTTCGGTATCGGAATATCTAGGGATGTTATCTACGCGATACTGGCCTCTAATAGACAGGAATCGGTAGAGTTCGGGGTCGTTTTCCTCTCTCCCTTATGGGCTCTCTTAATAGTGCTCTGCATGGGATTCGTAGTGATTTCATTCATTAAGCAACAACCAACTCCAGCAAAGGATCTTAATGGATCACTTTTACTTACGCAGATAACCCTATCAGTCATCATCCTGGGCACACAGGCTCATCACTTCAGTGTATTCAGGTTCCCACTATCTTGCATTTACAATTACCAAAAGGAACTGTCTGCATTTCGAACTGTTCAAGACTCAATAAAAGCGGATCAGATCCGATTCGATGCTCTAAAACAGGGGGCAGGCGAAACCTACATCGTAGTAATTGGTGAATCACTTAATAAGAACCATATGAGCCTATACGGATACCCGAGAACAACGAATCCCTTACTGAGCAAATATGCAGATGCGGGTGAATTGATTGTTTTCAATCGGGTGTATTCGTCCCATACTCTTACGACTGAGACCTTGTCCCTCAGTTTTACTGAAGCGAACCAGCGAAACCAAAAGGACTATTTCGAATCCCTTTCGTTGCTGAATATTCTAAAGAAAGCAGAGTTCGAAACGACCTGGATAACCAACCAAGTGCTCCATGGAGCCTGGGATAATGTCGTTTCAGTATTCGCCCATCAGGCAGATGTTCTTATTCCCTTTAATCATTGGGTTGGTAAAGTTGTTGAAACCAGATATCTGGACGAAATGCTGCTCGAACCACTTGTTGATTTAATCGCTGAATCCACCGAGAAGAACCGAGTTATTTTTGTGCACCTCATGGGAAATCACTCGGACTACGAGCAACGATACTCCGCACCATTCAATAAGTTTTCTAACGATGAAGAGATCTTAGACACCGAATCGTGGTCCGGTCTTTCCGAAGCACATCGTCAAACTATAAATCACTACGATAACAGTGTGCTCTACAATGACTTTATTATTTCCTCGATGTTGGATCTTTTGAAACAGGCCGAGGGAGTCTCTGGCTTATTTTACTTTTCCGACCATGGAGAAGACGTTCAGGGAGAGCGTTATCATCACTCTGATCTGTTTACCTTTGAAATGGTACAAATCCCTTTAGTTACCTGGTTTTCAACTGAGTACCAATCCAAGTATCCAGAACGGTACAAGAATCTTCAGTACAATACTGAAGCACTATTCTGCAACGACAGCATCTATGAGACACTCATCGGTATCTTCGGTATCGAATCCGATCGCTACAGCGCACACCATGATTTATCCTCAGATCAATACGAATTGTTGCTCGAAGACGCCCTCACGATGCATGGGACCGTCAATTACGAGGACGCATTCAAATCAGAGGAAATCAGGAAAAATGCAGAGGCACTAGCACGCGAAAGAAGGTAGTTTCCCAAAACAGTTTACCTAGCCTAATCATCTCTTAACCCCTCATTCCATAAGCCCAAACAGGCTTAGAAAAAATCGGCCTCGTTCCAAGATCGTGTGTTCTACGCCATCAACGTTCCAGATATGGATCAGAGAATAGAACAACCACACCATACCGATATTCCGGATCCGAAGCACTTCTCGAACGACGCCTGTCTTTACCGGGGCCCCACGTCGTTTCTGTTGTCTTTGCATAGAGATGAATACACCTACCGCCAGCAGGAATGCATAAAAGAGTCTCGGAAGCACTAGCTCAATAGCACCCAACGAGCCAGCTTTTCCATACATCCCGAAATCCCTCATGATATGGTAATAAAGGTTCCCCACAAACGCAGCTGACATCACTGCCGCAAACATACGAAGTTTAGGCCTCCCTTTGAAAAACGACGCAAAAACCGGATAGAAGAAAAACTCAACCAACAGTTCCTTGAAGTAGTAATAGAACCGATTCCAAAACTCGACGACCGTCTCAGCAAGCAGCGGTTTGTAGGTGTTTCTGAATACGCTATAACCAAAGAGACGTAGACAGCCTATAAACAGGTGTCCAAGCGCAGCCACCCCAAGAGTATAGTAGAAGAGTTCACTTATCAAACTCGCCCAATTACCAAGCAAATAGCCGCTCGGGCTAGCAATCGCATCCCCGAGTCGATAAAATCCAAGACTACTCCCCTCAAACAGTCTACCAATAAGCCCGCCCTCTTTCCCATACAGAGCAGCCGCCATCTCCACCTGAAGGTGATACCATGCCATGGAAAGAACGAGGAGCTTGATACCTGCAAGTTGGACACGAGCGACAGCTTCCTTTTCATCGACTCGCTTGGCTTTCAGATAATCGTAACCCTTTCCATAGGGCACATTCGTACCACCAAACCCTGGAAGGCAGTACCATAAATGATCGCGAAATCCGGTCCCCTTGAGACTGTTTCGCTTTCCCGAAAGCAGCAGATAACTGAGTCGCCATATGAGAAATGGTAATATCCACCTGAGCTGCGCGACCAACTCCCCATAAGAACCTTTCAGTTGCGAAGGTAATACCCAGGACAACAGCAGTAATGGCCAAAGCAATACGTGGAGACACACCAGAGGTCGACGCTTGAAAAATCCGGGGCAGGATTGAAATTCCTGAGCTACACGGAACACGGCATAAATAATCAATAGAACTTCAGCGATGATCGTCAGATTAACCAGCTTACCTTGCCAGCTTGCCTGGAGACCAAGCGTGCTGTAGAGGAAGACGATCGAGCCTACACAAAGTATGTCTCGACGCCAGACTGGTCGCATAAGAAATACCGCTAACATCGGAGACAACCACCAGACTTGATCCCATTGAGACAAGAGAGCAGTTGCAGATATCCACAATAAGAACTGCCCTTGAGCGGTTGCAGCAAAATGAACCAGCTTCGGGTGCTCGTGCAGGTCACTGACGCTTCTGTAGACAGACGTGAAACTCACTATTCGGAATCTGAAATGAGATCGAGAATCGATTCTACAGATCTTAAGCGCCCCGGGTCAGTACCTGAAGCAGCAAAATCGAAATCAAATTCCTGCTCTAGAAATGTCACAATCTGCAATATGGCCAGCGAGTCTACCAATCCTGCATCGATGAGATCTTCGCACTCCCCGATCGATTCTGTCGGCACATCGGGTCGTCTGATCGTCTCGATAAAAGACAGTAGCTTCAGTCTGGATTCTTTCCGCGTCATGCGTTGGCTTGCAGGATTTTACGTAGGTTTAGCGGCTCCCAGGAGGAGCAATACTCCGAGACTTTATCGCGATTAATCTTACCGCGGGATGTCCGGGGAATGGACTCCAGAAGATACCAACTAACCGGCATCTGATGTTCAGCCAGATGTCGCCGCAGCCATCCGTGCAGCTCCCGTATAGTTGGGTCATCCCTGGATTCCAAAACCAGAGCAAGACCGATATTTTGACCGTAAAACTCGTCTTCAACCGGGAAACAACACATATCTGCAACCGCCGGAAACCGCTCAGCAACCGCATCGATATCCGACGGATAAATTTTTGCACCCCCCTTATTAATTTCCTCTCGTATCCGGCTCCGGAGAAAGAGCCGCCCAGATTCGTCTACAGTGCCAAGATCTCCCGTCATGAACCACCCCTGATGCACAGCGGCAGACGTCAAATCGTCCCGTCGGAAATAGCCACGCATGAGTGCCGGAGTACCTAACCAGACAAACCCCGTTTCCCCCGGTGCACAATCAGCTGCCTGATAGAGCGGATTCTCGGTCGAATCTGATTTGGAGATTCGAATCTCTGCCCCCCAAGGTAAGCCAATCAGACCATCTTCCGGTTCAAAGCCAGCGATCGACGTGCCCGCGACCCAACTCCCCGTTTCCGTGATACCGTAGGAATTCCACACCTCCTCTGTCTTGCTCCAATCTCGTATCTGCTGCCATAAGTGGGCACTCAATGGCGCTGAGCCACAGAAAATGCGACGTAGCGATCCTTTAGCTGGAGGCTTAGACGTTTTAAGAGCTATTCGCCACACGGATGGCACTGACGACATAAACGTTATATGATAGTCGTCTAGAATAGTGCCCAGTCGCATCAGTACCGTCGCATCGAAGGGAGGAAGTATATAAAGATCCTGTCCGGCTAGCCATGGAAAGAGACAGTTACAAATCAACCCATGACCAAAATGCGTTGGCAACAAACAGAGCGTTCGTTCGTAAGCCTCGATTCCAAGGCTTTGCCTCAGAGTCGCCCACCTTGCCCGAAGCGATCTGTGCGTGTGGACGACTCCCTTGGGATCCCCAGTTGTCCCCGAAGTAAATAGAATGAGTGCGTCGTCATCCAGCGTAAACGAGTGCGTTGCCGTGTCCAATCCCTGGCGGCTTTCGATCACCGAAGAGTCCAGGGCGCACACGCTTTGCTTTGAGAAAGTGTCTGCAAGAGGCCCTTCTAGCTCACCATAGTGCAAGAATAGTTTAGGCTCTGCAATGCGGATGAGATTCTCCGTTTCGAATGTCGTTAACCTGGCATCCATAGGTATTGCACACGCTCCCAACTGCCAGATCGCGAGCAGGTCGGCAAAGAACTCCAGTCGATTGCCATAACCTATAATGACGCGATCTCCAGGACTAAGCCCTGCCACCTTGAACGCATTTATTCTTCCGCTTACGTTCTCATTCACTTCCCTCTCAGACCAGCACCGCCCCGTTAGCGCCTCGGTGAGAGATCCAGTTCCAAAATTATTTGCAAGACGTTCGGTCATTCGATGATCAGGTATGAATATGCTATATCAGCTTTTCAATTCGTTTATGAAAAACCCTAACGATAATATCTGAAGGTACCGGGTAACCAAGCTCGGTCTGTGAACGTATTTAAGTAATATAAGACCCGCTTTAAGTATCCACTGAATGAAACTTTTATTGATCAACCTAATATCCTTACTTTACATCATCCCCAGTTACTCAAGGCAGCCCAACATCATTTTCATGCTTTCGGATGATCAGGGTTGGACGGAAACGGCGGTACCAATGCATCCGGATATTTCCAACTCGAAAAGCTCCATCGTCGAGACACCCCATCTGCTGAAACTGGCTATGCAGGGCATGCGCTTCAGTCAGGCCTACTCCCCTGCTCCGGTATGCTCCCCTACCCGCCTCAGCCTCCAAACCGGAAAGAGCCCGGCTCAGAATCGTTGGACCAAGGCCGGACCATCCTACACGGCTGCAGACGGATATAAATTGATACCTCCAAAAAGCGTACGAAACATCCCCGATAACGAATTCACCATCGGCGAGCTTCTGCAATCTGCAGGTTATGCAACCGCCCACTATGGCAAATGGCACATTGCTGGAGGAGGACCTGATAAACATGGATATGACGAGAGCGACGGGGATACTTCGAACCATCATGCTGCACCACACAAAGGAGATAACCCGGTTGATATTTTCGGGATGGGTAAGCGGGCAGCAACCTTCATGGAGAAGAACGTAAAAGCAGAGAAACCCTTCTTTATACAACTCTCCTATAATGCCCTTCACTACCCACAAAATGCTCGCCCCGACACAGTAGATAAATACCGAAATAAAATCCTCAATGGGAACGAACGATCGATCGGCCGCGCCGCGTTGGGTGAAAATCTCGATGAAGGCATCGGCATCCTATTGGCCAAGATCGATGAGCTTGGAATCGCTGACAACACTTTCGTTGTGTATATGTCCGACAACGGTGCGGGTGGTCGCAACGGGCCTCTCAGTGGCGGCAAGGGCGATGTGCGCGAAGGCGGTATACGGGTTCCCCTCTTTATTCGTGGTCCCGGCATCAAGGCGAACTCCTGGTCACACCAAGCGGTGGTCGGTTACGATCTTTACAACACCTTCGCAGAATGGGCCGGCTATAATAAACCGCTTCCCGAGAACATCGAAGGCGGCAGCATCGCCCACTTGTTGAAAGGCAAGAATACGCCCGTGAAACGCTCGCGAGAAGGACTTGTCTTCCACTTTCCACATTACCAAGGCGACACACCTCATTCCGCCATCATCCAAGGCGATTACAAACTAATCTACTACTACGAAAATAATACTAGCCAATTGTATAACTTAGCCAACGATCTCAGTGAGAGCAAAGATCTAGCAAAGTCACATCCCGAGCTCGCGGCGACCATGGAAGCCGAACTCCTGAGCCGCCTCAAAACCATCGGCGCCGAATTCCCTGAAGTAAATCCCAATTACGACCCCAATAACCCACCGACCATTCGACAAGGGGGTGGTGGCGATCAACGCGATCGGCATGCTCGAGGGAATCGTGGAGGCGGTAATCGTGGCGACCGCGGTAATCGTGGCGACCGCGAGAACCGCGACCGGCAAAATAGAAACTAGGGCCCATCAGTAGAAACAGAGTCGAACAACTGGATCACGGACTTCTTCTCGTAATCGAAGACACTGACAGTCTCCTTATAAAGATTTTAAGTTTTTTCTCCTCTCCTCCCCAAATCCCCACCTCCGCGGCTGCGCAGCTATACCGAGGTGTAGAACAAAGATACATCAACAAGCCAGTAAAGCGGGAAAGCGGAGTACGTCCCGGTTTTCTTACAGACCCCGGTCATGTCGCCCTTTTGTCTAGGAACGAACAACACCAAATCCACATAACTACCTGGCTCGTTGTGACATCACCTAAGCCAATTAATATCACTAATGCGCGAGCCAAAGTGGGATAGCGCAGACTTTCACTAATCTTTAAATTTTGCGTTCGACTCTGTTTAGGTTTCGATTTGCACGATGTTTAAGATTCATCCCTTTCAACCTGAGCCCTCGGATTACCAGGAAATCGGCGACCGGCTGGGCCAATTTACGCTTGAAGCCATCGGTCCCTACCCGACCTACGGACCCCAGGAATTCGCATTCAATGCCGTCGACCAAGAGGGCCGCATCGTCGGCCGCGTGATTGCGACCGCCATTTTTGACGAGGATGTTGAAGTTGTCTTGCTTCACGTCGAATCAGATTGCCGCGGACTCCGAGTCGGCGAGCGGTTAATGCGGAAGATCGAAGACGAAGCGAGGGCGATACAAGCCCATGGCATTCGAACCTGGACTCCCACGATACACGGTGACGGCTTTTATCAAAGGCTCGGCTACAAGGAATTTTTTCGGGTGCCCCTCAAGAAAATGAGTAAGGCAGCCAAGCGTCCCTGTTTTAACCACTTCTTCTACAAATCGCTCGAACCCACGGAAGAATAAAAGAGGTCACACGGAAAGTTTAAGGAGTTTCGTATCAAACACCCCGGGCTGCTTCCTAAACTAGCCCTGCCTCTTCAATTCAGACTGAGTCACACGGCTACCGAGCACAGCTCCGGAACAAGACCTTTACCGTTTGCGTTCGGCTCCTTGTCTCTTTCCAACGTCGCGTAAAGAATTAAGGGCTCTTTCATCACTCCGGGAATCTGATCTCGCTGAACGTGGTCCTACGCCTCCCTTATCGTGCCTCGACTTCGACGTGCATCCATTTTTTGGAGACGCTACTCTGGTCTCTTAGGCTGTAAGGATTACCGACGCTAAGAACCTGAAATACTCTCCACCTCTCTGCGACTGCGTCACCCTATAGAGTCACAGACGACATAACCAAATACAAATTGCTATCAATTATCAGCAAGATCCGACTCAACCCTGTTGACTCGGCGACTCAACAGGGTTGAGTCATGAAATTGTTTTGACTGACGAAATTCAATTTTTAAGCAAGGTCGCGATTTGGGTGGCTATGCTTTGCTGGACGTCTGCGATGGCGGTTCGGCATCTTTTCCCCGAAAAAAAACGAGTCGCGAACGTGGGGTGGCTCTTCGGGCTGAGCGCGTTCGCCGTTCACGTCTGGATGGCGTTTGAAGGTTTTTATGGTTGGAATTTCTCTGTGGCGCTAGACGAAACGGCACGACTTACAGAAGCGGTCACGGGATGGCGATCGAGCGTTGGCCTTTGGGTAAACTTTGCGTTTTTTGCAGTACTGACGGCCGATCTTGCAATGCGGGTTTTAAAAAAAGGAGGGGTTGGTAAAACTCAAAACCGGATCTTGGAGATTCTCGTCATATTCATGATGATCAATGGGGCGGTTATCTTTGCGTTCGGACCGGTACGGTGGTTTGGCAGCGGCTTGCTCCTGGGCCTTGCGACTATAATTTGGTATGCGAAAGCCCGTCATCGAAACCATGCCTGACACGCCGAAAAAGATTGTCTACATCACCGCCGGAGCCGCCGGGATGTTCTGCGGGAGCTGTATGCGGGACAATGCACTGGTCACGGAATTAAAAAATACGGGTGGCTATGATGTTACGCTGTTACCGCTCTACACACCTATCCGAACGGATGAGCCAGATGTCTCAGTGGATCAGATTTTCTTTGGTGGAATCAACGTCTACTTGCAGCATAAGATCCCATTTTTCCGACATCTGCCTCGGTTTCTGGATCGGTTTCTGGACCATCCGAAGCTGGTGAAAACGGTGGCGGCGCGCGGAATGAACGTGAATGCGAAAGACCTCGGATCGCTCACGCTTTCGATGGTGCGCGGCGAGCATGGTCATCAAAAAAAGGAAGTGGTGCGGCTTGTGGAATGGCTCCGTGATGTGGCGAAGCCCGATTTGATTTGTCTGACGAATTTGTTGGTGGGTGGTTGTATCCCGACGCTGAAAAAAGAACTGCCAGACGTGCCGATTCTGGTGACGCTGCAAGGTGACGATGTTTTTTTAGATGAGCTGATTGAACCTTGGAAACGGGATGTTATTCTGGAAATGAAAAGGCTGGCGGCAATGGCGGATGGTTTCATCACGTTCAGTGAGTTTTATCGGAAAAAAGTTGAGGCGCTTTTTCAAATTCCGTCAGAGAAACTTCATCTCACAACCTTGGGAGCCGATTTGCACGATTTCCATGATGTGGCTAAGAAACAGAATTCCGATGGACATACC
>CAYGQM010000092.1:0-20553 GCA_964352065.1 uncultured Opitutaceae bacterium | reverse complement strand
CTCGCACCCTCCGTATTACCGCGGCTGCTGGCACGGAGTTAGCCGGTGCTTATTCTTGTAGTACCGTCAAATACATCTGCTATTAACAAACATACCTTCTTCCTACATAAAAGTGCTTTACAACCCTAAGGCCTTCTTCACACACGCGGTATTGCTGGATCAGGCTTGCGCCCATTGTCCAATATTCCCCACTGCTGCCTCCCGTAGGAGTCTGGACCGTGTCTCAGTTCCAGTGTGGCTGATCATCCTCTCAGACCAGCTACCCGTCTTAGCCTTGGTGAGCCGTTACCTCACCAACAAGCTGATAGGCCGCGAACCCCTCAAAAAGCGCCATTACAAGCTTTAGTATCCCTCACATGCGAGAAGGAACCACATTCGGTATTAATTCGAGTTTCCCCGAGCTATCCCCAACTTTAAGGTAGATTGTTCACGTGTTACGCACCCGTTCGCCACTTTCATGCGAATAAATCACCCGAAGGATCAGTATAAGCAATCTCGTTCGACTTGCATGTCTTAGCCATGCCGCCAGCGTTCACTCTGAGCCAGGATCAAACTCTCCATAAGAAAGTTTGTTTCGGTTGCTAAAACCGAAAAGTTACTGGCTCCGATTTAAATCGGACAGATTTGTTTTTTTGTATTATAAGAATTGATTATCCGTGGGCCGGACAATCGCATAAAGTAAATTTCAAAGAACTGTTTTCCTTACAGAGGAAAAGGTCAGAAGTAAGGAGATCCTTACCGCCACCGTCAAGTGGTTTTTCTGATTATTTTCAAAAGAATTTTTTCTTAACTGATCAGACGTTTTCAAAAGATAAATTAATCCTATTTCGCTTCTGAGTTTCTGAAAAAGATCTTAAAGAACGAATCCCTGCTTAGGGAAAAGTTGGATGAGAATGGAAATTCTTCTTCACCTGACAAGTTTTTTTTCCAAACTTTCTTCATCATATAGATAACTCATTATTAATCATTTACTTACGATGAATTATTATTATCGTTAGACCGATTTTATTAAGAAGTTTATCACCCTCAATCCCTCTTAATTTTTCAAAGACACATCTTACATCAACCCAGCCAACCCAAAGCACACACCCGAAGATGGCAAAGTCCGTCAATCATGAGCACCGCTATGCGTTGATTTGATCCGGTAATCACGCGGTGAAATACCACAGATCCTCTTAAACGAGTTCGAAAATTGGTGCTGACTCGAGAATCCGCAAAGCTGTGATATTTCTATGACCTTTTTCTCAGAATGCTCCAGCAGATGCTTCGCTCTTTCCATCCTAATTTTCAGAAGCTCACGGTAAGGAGATGAGGATAGCGTTTCATGGAAACGCTGCTCCAGACCCCTCCGTGAAACCGCAAGCTGTTTTGCTAATCCATCAATCGTCAATACTTCATGATACCGCGTGCGCATCAAATCCAAGGTTCTTCCTACCACAGGATCCTCTATCATGTCAAAACGTGAAGACACTCTCTCAAGCAATCTAACCGGCGAAAATTTTGTATTCCTGAAACCTTTTAATCGACCATACCTAAGGTCGTCCAATTGTCGACCTGCCTCTTTTCCAATCTCGAAGTAAGGAAGCTCTACTGACGCAATCGGCACCCCTGCGTATAAACTATCGCGGTAAATATTACCGACTCCAACCACAGAGATCTCTTCTGGAACTCTCAGAGAAACCAGCCTCGCTGCCTGAATTACTCGCCTTGCCGTGTAGTCTGTAGCGCAAAATATACCCACTGGTCTCGGCAAAGATCTAAGCCACTCACTCCATATACCCAGAGGGCGGGTAACCCACCCAGGTGGGGCCAGCGTAACTCGCTTACCATTCGTGATCAAATACTCGACGAATCCGTTTTGGCGCAAGATCGTATACAGATTTCCCGTCAAACCCGCATAGGCATAGCTTTCGAATCCTCCCCCAATCATTGATTTTGCAACCATACGGCCGACCTCTTCGTCATCAACCACCACAGAAGGGGCCTTTGTAATGTCAGAAAGATTCTCAACGTTGATCAAAGGCATACGGCCCAACCAATGGGACTCGATCCAGCGATCGCTCGCCAGTGCTCCAATAACTCCAACCAAATTCCCATGTTCAATGAGCTCTCCCAATAAGTCTTCTTCACCAACATTCAATGGCACAGGCCTCCATATACCCGTCATTTCAGCATAGGCTTGCACGCCACGAAATAACTCAACCATTGAATCAAATTCGGACTCAAACATGATAGCTACAACAGGCTGGCTCATATTGTGAATGGGACCGCTCATATTTAAGTCAAAGAAGGGTAAATATACTGAATTATGCGCAAAAAGTTAAATATATTTTTCGCTTTTCCGTAAAGACAATTGTTTAAGGATCTGGTATTATCTAAAACCAACCTAGCTTATTCGAACTAACTGCTCAAATAACTCATAAATGAAAAAAGCACTTATTACTGGTATAACGGGCCAAGATGGCTCCTACCTCGCAGAAATACTCCTTGAAAAAGGTTACGAAGTACACGGAATCATCCGACGCTCGTCTTCATTCAATACCGAGAGAATTGATCACCTCTACACGGATCCGCATACAGCCAATGCGAATCTCTACCTTCATTATGGTGACCTGGCAGACTCAGTGCAGATGGTTAAGCTTCTCTACAGCTTGCAACCCGATGAGATTTACAACCTTGGAGCGCAAAGTCATGTCCGTGTTTCATTTGATATCCCCGAATACACCGGTGATGTGGTTGGCGTAGGTACCGTGCGAATACTAGAAGCCATTCGCGAAGCCGGAATGGTTAATAGAACCCGATTTTATCAAGCCTCATCGTCAGAAATGTTTGGGCTTGTCCAAGAAGTTCCTCAAACTGAGAAGACTCCCTTCTGGCCCAGAAGCCCCTACGCATGTGCCAAAGTTTATGCGTACTGGCTGACAGTTAACTACCGCGAATCTTACAACCTGCACGCTAGTAATGGAATACTATTTAACCATGAGTCTCCGCGCCGCGGCGAAACGTTCGTTACAAGAAAAATTACCCGTGCAGCGACTCGCATAAAAATGGGACTACAGGATAAGCTATATCTTGGAAACCTCGATGCAAAACGCGACTGGGGCTACGCCAAAGAATACTGCGAAGGAATGTGGTTGATGCTTCAACAGGACAACCCAGACGACTACGTCCTTGCAACCAACGACACACATTCTGTCAAAGAATTCTGTCAAGAAGCATTCGCAATTCTCGATATGGATTTCGAAGAATACGTTGATTATGACAAACGCTACGAAAGACCCGCTGAAGTTGAACTGCTTATTGGCGATCCAGCAAAAGCAAAAAAGCAGCTGGATTGGGCTCCCAAGACCGACTTCAAGGGTCTGGTAAAACTGATGGTTGAAGCAGATATCCAATTGGCGAAGAAGGAACTCGCCGTAAAACAAGCTTCCGCAGGCTAAGCAGAAAACGAAATGGACCCGTCCTGGAAAATTTACATCTCTGGTCATCGTGGAATGGTTGGCTCCGCGCTTGTTCGGAAATTTCAATCATTGGGTTATGGCGATATAGAAACCGCGACGCGCGATGAGCTTGATCTTACAGACCAAACCGCCGTGCGCCGATTCTACGAACTAGAAAAACCCGATGCAGTCGTGATCGCAGCAGCCAAAGTTGGAGGAATAGGAGCAAACAGCACTTACCCTGCTGATTTCATATACGAAAACCTGGTCATTGCGGCCAATCAGATCCAGGCCGCCTATGAGTTTGGAGTTAAACGTCTGCTTTTTTTGGGAAGTTCCTGTATCTACCCCAAGTTTGCACCTCAACCGATGCCTGAAAGCTGTTTACTGACAAGCGAGTTAGAGCCAACCAACGAACCCTACGCCATAGCAAAGATAGCTGGCCTTAAGTTGTGCCAGTACTACAGGAGACAATATGGAGTTCAGTTTCATTCACTTATGCCCACAAATCTGTATGGGCCAGGCGACAACTACGATTTAGAAAACTCTCACGTTCTTCCAGCTCTGATTAGGAAGTTTCACGAAGCCAAAGAGAACGGATCTACCGAAGTAGTTATGTGGGGATCGGGAACTCCTCAAAGGGAATTTCTTCACGTAGATGATCTTGCAGACGCATCACTGTTTCTGATGAACTTAGAAAACCCTCCGGACTGGGTCAATGTAGGAAGTGGAGATGAAGTAACCATTCGCGAATTGGCAAATACCATAAAAGAGGTCATCGGTTATGAAGGCCAAATTGTCCAAGACACCACCAAACCCGATGGAACGCCCAGAAAGCTTCTCGACGTGTCCCTGCTTCAGGAACTGGGATGGAGGAGAAAAATAGACCTCCCAATGGGCATTAAGCTGACCTACGAATCATTTCTATCTGAGAAAGAACAAGACACCCTTCGGGATTAAGTTCATTTAATCTCGGATGCCTTAACTCCGATCGAGATTATTTCGCGCGCATCAGCAAAAAATTGGAAAGGCTTTATTAAAAGGCTCGACCAACTTTTGAACACCGTGGCGTGCATAAAGGCTATCTCGCACAACTCGACTCGGAAATTTAATGAAAAAGTTCTTCTCAAACGCCATTGCTAAGTTTTCTCCGTGCTGCCGAGACATGGCAAAACTGTCATCTCTTTCGCTTGACCGAAAGCTAAGCTTAAAGGAGCAAATAGGCATCCGCATGCACGGTTGGATTTGTAGCTGGTGTGTTGATTACTCTACTCAAGTAGGCAAATTGAACCAAACGGTCTCAGGTGAAGGCGAATCTCTCGCAGAGTTGAAAGACGAAAAAATGTCAGACGAGTGCCGGGCACGTATAAAAGCTATGATGGAAACATCGAGCGATGCTCCAAAGAATTGATTCAAAGCCTCTTGTCCGCGACAGACCAGTTATCTTGAAGGCATTTTCTTAATGCCATCCTGGCACGATGTAGTATCGTCCATAAGTTTTGTGGAGTGATTCCCAATTGCTCTACGATCTCTTTACTGTCGATACCATCAACCTCCCTCATAAGATAAACCTGCTTGATCTTCTGAGGAAGCTTCTCCGAGCACGCGAGAAACTGAGCCATAAATTCTTTCCGATCCACACTCTCCCACTGTTCAGCCGACCACTCCGCAGGGGAAAAGTCCCCATTCAGCCAATGACCATCTTCCCCGAAATGCTCCTTCTCTTCGTCATCGAAAAACGATGTCAACTGAGTAAACGTTTTCTCGCGGGAGCTCTTGCGATAGTAGTCCATAACCTTGAATTTCAGGATGCCGGTCAACCACGTCTTCAAAGTCGAGCGGCCTCCAAAGTTCTTGAGCGATCTTATACCCGCTAGAAACGTTTCCTGAACCAGGTCCTCAGCGACAGACGGATTGTTAACCCGCATTACAGCATAACGGTATAGGTAATCACCATACAGTTCCAGCCAGGTTGAGGGATCTAGAGAATCAGTAATATCTGGCTTAGAAGGGTCCACGGTAAAAAGTGGGGTTGATTTGCAAACGCCCAACACCAATTGTCAAGAGTCCGCCATGAATGCTCCCATCAAAATCACCTATAACGCCCCATTCGTACTCACCTATTCACTGATCTGTTTGGCAGCGCTTCTCATATCCGGTTTAACCGATGGCAAGAGCACTTATCACATCTTTAGCGTCCATGGCACCGACAGTTTCACCAATCCTTTTACCTATCCCCGGCTTATTGGCCATTCGATTGGGCACGTCAGCTTTTCTCATCTTTTAGGAAATCTAACGATCATTCTTTTGATCGGTCCCATTCTTGAGGAAAAATACGGACCTCGGGATCTTGCTTTCATGGCCGTCGTCACAGCGGGGATTACAGGAATTCTCCACATGCTCTTTTTCGAAGGGATGCTCCTGGGAGCCAGCGGAATCGTCTTTATGTTCATCGTCCTGAGTTCCCTCGTGAACGTAAAACGAAAGACAGTCCCACTTACATTTATACTCGTTTGCATCATATTCCTGGGTAACGAATTTGCACTTTCATTCGAAGAAGACAGCGTTTCCCAATTCGCTCACATACTCGGCGGTGTATGTGGGAGCGCCTTCGGATTCTTCAGAGCCAAGTAGGCTCAATCTCAAATCTATATCCTATCGCTACCGAGCACCATCTCTCCAACCGGTTTTGTGAGTTTCGGTTCAGAAGCAGTTTCCTCAGTTACAAAAAAAGTGACACGTGAGCTGGATATGGGAGAATTATCATCCAGCTCGAAGAAATACAGCCCCTGCGTACGATCTTGCATCGGAATGATTCCAGCACACTCAAGAACATCGGCCTGCGGGTCTTTGAGCCAAAGAAAGTAATTTTTCCCCTCTTTCTGCTTGGGCAAATTTTGTATCGCAATGTAACCGTATTTACTCTGCGGATCGAATACGGCAAATCCACTACCACGGGTATTCGCCAAAGGTGAGTACCCCGGTTTTGAAGGCAACTCGTCTGGATGGTCCCAATAATTTTCTACCATCTGAGTAAGGTCACCAAAGCTACCCAGTTCCCCTTCGGAAAAGGCCGCCGGTATCGTCTTGAAAGAGGAAGAATCGGAATCCATTCCGACGACTAAATACACCGGTCTTACTCCTTGGGGACCCTCCAAATCGCGATCGGTTATGAGTAAAGTAAGTCCAACGCCTAATAACAATGCCGCTGCCATACCCCACCCCGCAAGAACCGGCCAAGAGATAGTCAACGTAGACTTTGCAAGAGGCGCAGGCTCATGGGGCTGAGTCAAAGACTCTATTCTGGAATACAAATTGTCTGGCGGAGACTCTTGAGGAAGCGCCCTAATTTGCTCTTCTACAGCGGTTTCGAGCTCTCGGACCAACAGGACCAATTGCGTCTCAGATTCCAGTCGCTTCTCAAATGCCTTTCGCTCTTCAACGGTAAGCTTATCCAACACATAGAGTGTGGCTAATTCTTGGGTACTCTCATTCATAGCGTAGATTCTGTTAAAGTGCTTCTTAATTGGAATAGTCCTCGTTTGAGCCAGGATTTCACAGTTCCCAATGGCTGTTCTAAGGACTTGGCGATTTCCGAGTGCGTCATACCGGAAAAGAGCGCCATCTCCAACGCTCTCTTCTGCTTTTCGGGAACTTCTTTCAGCGCCTCTTCCACCTGTTCCCGGGCTTCATGCTGTGCCACCGTTCTACGCACATCTTCTGAAACCGACCACTCCTGATCCGTTTCGGCCTCAAATGTGGTTACCTCAGGCCCTCGGTTCAACTTCCTTATCCTGTCAATACATGTCCTTCTCATTATTGTAACGACCCAAGTAAAAGGTCGCGACTTTCGGGCATCGAAATGAGCAGCATTCTTCCAGACTTTGACAAAGGTATCCTGCAGTGCTTCCTCGGCCTCAGAAGGATTCTTCAACATACGTAATCCCAATGAATAAAGAGGGGTGGAGTATTTATCATAAAGCACTCGAAACGCCCTCGAATCTCCGACCCCGATTTGGGCCAATAAGCACGCCTCTTCGAGCGCAGATTCTTGCTGTTCAGTAGGAGACATTAAATTTCTAGTGCAACGTAAGCAGATCTAGGCCTTTACCTAAACGAGCTCTGTTGATCCATCAGGGTTTCTTGAATTTATGTTCGTTGAGCTTTTTCGCCACCTCCACAGCGGCTTTGGCAATAATTTCGTCCATATTATCCTGAGGTTGCCGTCCCGGCCTTGGGTAGGTTCTTACCATTACAATTTTGAAATCCGTCTTTTCACCATCTTCCAAAAGGGTAACCCAAGCCCTGAATACTAGATCGCCAATCGTCTCACTCTCAAGGCTTTGAAAGTAAATCCTGAGCTGAAGACCATCATCCGGAATACCGGCGCCCCAACGCTCGAATTTCAAATCAACCGGCCACTCTTCTTTTTCGAAGACTTTGGTAAAATTCTGTTTTATCCGGTGATACATATCCAGATCGTTGTGATAAGCGCGATTGTGTATTAGGCTGTCAGATACGACGACAAGCATCGTATCTTTGTCTGATGCCTCAGGATTCTGAGCAACAAGCGGATTAAATGCACTCACTAGGAATGTCACGACAAGGAGTGACGATAATCTTGAATTAATCTTCATTGGGTAAGGTAGTTTCTCAGAGTGTTACGTTTCAGAATGAGGTTTGGATTCACAAATACGAATGATACTTATTTGGCTGATTTCTTAAAGAAAGTAAACAGGATTGAAATGACTCTCAATCGCGGACAGAACCACAAATCAGATGAAAGCGAATGGCATAATAGCATTACTGACGGATTTTGGGAGCAGCGATTGGTTTGTCGCCAGCATGAAAGCAACCGCAACCACCATCTATCCGGATGTTCGAACCATCGATATAACCCACCAGATTACTCCCGGCTCAATCGCGGAAGGCGCATTCGTCCTCAAACAATGCTTCGATGACTTTCCTCCAGGAACGACTTTCGTAGTGGTCGTGGATCCCGGAGTCGGAACATCCAGAGAACCAGTAGTGATAGCCGCTGGTGACTACTACTTTGTCGGGCCCAACAACGGAATATTATCACCTACGCTCTCCCAATTGGGAATACTCGAGGCCCACCTCGTTGAGTCACGCAATTGGATGGGGAAAAAGCGGAGTTCGACATTCCACGGCCGAGATCTTTTTGCTCCGGCGGGCGCCCTAGTCGCTTCCGGTCGACCGATTTCCGACGCGGGCCCCAGTCTCTACAATCTCGTTTCGCTCCAATTTCCAGAACCTCAAGAAATCGGTGACTCATTGACAGGACAAATTCTCTATTTTGATCGGTTCGGAAATGGTCTCTCCAATTTCAGGATAGAACACCTCGGAGCAATTCAAATCGCTGGAGTTCGGGTGGAAGATACTTTGTTTCCCCTGGCAAACACATTTGGTGAAGTCGATGACGGCGCGCCGCTGTGCTACTGGGGATCAGCCGGATTCCTGGAAGTTGCCCTAAGAAACGGTAACGCAAAAACGAACGCCAAGCTCACAACCTTATCCAGGGTCTGGCCCGTAGTGGCACCTACCTCTACTTAAAGCGGGCAACCCTTAGTTTTTCGCTCTTCCAAATGGATTCAACCTTATCGAAGTCTTCTTCCTTACTGCCACTTATAAGGCAGAAATCATAAGTATTCCAAAGAGGCATTTCCTTCCTCGCAGACTCCAAGCGACGATCAATCGCAGCCCGATCTTCTTTCCCTCGAGAAATGAGCCGGCTTTCAATCTCCTCGATACTGGAAGGCATTAGGAAGATGGTCACGAGTCTTTGTTTCAGAAGCGGATCCTTTTCAGCCTCCCTTTGGAAGGCGGCAACACCTTGAACGTCAATATTCATGATCAAGTCGATGTTGCGCGACAGCTTATCTAGAATCTCAGCCTTCAGAGTGCCGTAACGATGGGCGTGCACTTGAGCGTGCTCATAAAAGGCCCCTTGCTCGACTTTTTCACTAAATTGTTGCTCGCTAAAAAAGAAATAGTCCTTGCCATCCATCTCCCCTGCACGAGGCGCTCGAGTGGTTGAGGTAATCACTCTCCAAATACAGTGATGCTTACCAGTCATGCCATCGCACAGTGTGCTCTTTCCTGTCCCGGTCGGGCCAGCAAGTATCAGGAGCAACGCCAGGTTTTCTTCAGGCTGATTCATTGGAAAAACGTCCCCTCAATAAGTAAAGGCTACTATACTTAGGAGGAGGCCGTAAGCCCCCAAAATGCCGCCGATTAACTTAGGTCGGTTGCCAGACTTAAAAAGCCAGTCGAAAAAATCGCGGGCACGATAAGGAGCAACCGCCAGATAAATCGAAATTACAATTAACAGGTATGCAAAAACCACCAGAAATAACCGGGCTGGGGTCTCATAGAGAGCAAATGCGGAGTGCAGCATTTCAGCTGCGGCAAGAAGCCATATGATACACACCCCTCTAACCGCCAAAAAGTCGGGCACATAAAAATAGGACAGCACCGCAATGATCGCAAAGATAGACATTAAGAGGTTTCGGTGATTCCCGAAGTCGGCTTCGCCAAGCTGCGACACTTTATAAATAAACCACAAGCTTCCGATACCGAAGGCGATGAGCGTAAATCTGCGCGAACGGGGAAGGCCCTTGACCAAACTCGAGACTGTTTTGTCGTTCCAAAACAGGAGAGAACCCACCAGCAAGAGGCAGATTCCAGTGATAATAGTTACCGCAAAAAGCGAAAGATTCATTCGTTTAAATTTTAAAGACTAACAGTTTGTTTATCGTTTTCTTCCACTCCGGAAAGAACAAGATCACCGTAAAGTGTACTTTGGGTCGCTCGATTAACTCTCATATGCACCAACTCGCCGATCAAACGATCACTCGCTGGTACAAGGCAATTTCTATATCCACGGGTCTTCCCCACATAATAGTCTCCTTTTTTAGCCTTCCCCTCGATTAGAACTTCCTGTGTTGATCCAACCATGGATTTATTGCGGGAAAGAGAAGAGTCTCTCAAATAGCCCAGTAACCTGTGGTTGCGCGCTTCCTTCACTTCCTGGGGAATTTGATCCCCCATTTCAGCCGCCGGCGTTCCGGAACGGATACTATATTTGAATATATAGGCCATATCGAAAGCCACTTCTTGAAAAAGGTCACAGGTATCTTCGAAATCTTCATCCGTTTCACCGGGAAATCCCACGATAATATCCGTTGAAAAATACATATTTGGAACCACGGATCTCAAGCTGTCCACAATCTCAAGGTATCGTTCGCGGGAATAGGGACGATTCATCAGTTTCAGCAAACGATTGGATCCAGACTGAGCCGGCAGATGCACATACTCGCATAACTTGGAAAGGTCCCTGTAGGCCTCAATAAGGTCCTGTTTGAACCCTCTGGGGTGTGGAGAGGTAAATCGAATGCGTTCAATGCCTTTAATGTCCTGCACCTTCTCCAACAACTGAACAAAAGGCGATTTCTTGTTGCGGATTGGGATTTCCCGCCGACCGTAACTGTTCACGATTTGCCCAAGCAAGGTGACTTCCTTCGTACCTTTCTCCGCAAGCTCTTCAATCTCTTCGATAATTTCCTCAATCGGTCTGGCACGCTCCCGACCGCGGGTTTTGGGAACTATACAAAAGGCACAATTCATGTTGCAGCCCTGCATAATTGAAACGAATGCCGTTACCTGGCGCTCATCAGAGAAGTGCTGTTTTATCGTGTTTTGTGACCCTTCTTCTTCGTCAAGGTCTACGATGGTCGAGGGCTGGGGCCCCAAGCCTTTTTGAGTAGCGATGATGTTATCCAGATGATCAGGTATTGCGTGAAATTTTTGTGTTCCCACCAAAAGATCAAGGTCCGGAAGCCTATCGACTAACTCAGTACCACGGTTCTGTGCCATGCAACCCATGATTCCAATCAGGAAGTCGGGGTTTGTCCGCTTTCTCTTCGCCAAATACCCCGTTTTACCGATTGCTTTTTGTTCAGCTTGATCACGAACAGAACAGGTGTTGAGTAGGACGACATCGGCATCGAACTCGTTATCAACCATGGAATATCCACGACCGCGCAGCATGGCAGCTACCGCTTCAGAATCGCGCTCATTCATCTGGCAGCCATATGTCTTGATATACACCCGGTTCATAAGAGCTTCGAAAACATAGAAGCAAGGGGTTGAAGGTCAATGAGTAAAAAGACTTCAGAACGTGCATCAGCATGCCGTGAAATGAAATGAATACGATCTGATGTTTATGCTTTTCGTAGACAGAAGTTACATAAACCATTGAATCTCTCTCTAATTCAAATGAATGGCCCGATTCTGACACGCGTATTCGTCTACGGTACCCTCAAACCTGGTGGATTTTACCATGAGCGGTTTTGCGGCCCATTCCGGTTTGAAGCCGAGCCGGCTTATATCGGCGGAAGGCTCTTCGACTTTCCTCACCTCGGTTATCCCGGGGCCATTGAAGACGCTGAATCGGGAATTAAAGGTGTACTACTTAGGTTCCGTCACACCGAAAAAGCGGTTCTTGAGAAACTGGACTTCCTCGAAGGCTACAATCCGGATGGTCCTCCTGAAAAAAACGAGTATTACCGAAAGCTCATACCTGTCTACACAGACGAATCCGACTCCAATGCGCGTGAGCAGGCCTGGTGTTATTTCATGACAAACGAGACGGTGGCCAATCTTGGAGGTATCGCGATACCCGATGGGCATTGGAAAATCAGGAATCCTTCGTCTTAGAAACCACCTTTTTCTTTGCCGTCTTTTTCACAGCCTTCTTGGCTGCGCGCTTCTTGGTAACTTTCTTCGGAGCATCTGTCTTCGCTTGAGGGTTCTCTGAAACTACTTTCTTCGCGGAAGCCCGTTTCTTGGCCACCTTTTTGGCTGCCACTTTTTTGACCACCTTCACCTCTGGCTTAGGAGTTTCGGCCGTTTCGATATCTTGTTTCAGATCAGCAGCAGGCTTAGTGGACGAATCTGACTTACGCCGCCGATTATTACGATTCCGTGGTCGGATTGGCTTCACAACCTCGGTAACCTTTTCTGATTCTTTTTCATTTACAACCTGCTCTGCCGCTTTAGCAGCCGGATTTTCTGAGCTCTGCGGATCTTTAGGACCTCTACGACGATTTCGACGTCTTCTCCGTTTTCGGTTTGCCTGAAGACCTCCCTCAGAGTCATCGCTCGACTGTGTGTTAGCTCTCCCACTGAGTAAGCTTGGATCTTTCGCTTCAGCTTCAGCTTCAGCAACCTCCCGAGCTGTGTTCATATAAGTAGCAGGAGCCTGATCCTTGGTCTCAGGGACCGCCGCTTTTTGAAGTCGACCGATTACAATCTTCGAGTCCGTCTTCTTCGACACATATGAAGCCGGCGGCGATACCTTCCTGAGGGCTTGTCTATCCTCATCATCCGGCTCCCCTTTCTGGGGCCGAACGTCGAGCCTGGATATAACCGACTCTTTTTTCTGACTCAGGATAAACTCTACCGCTTGTGCAATCGATTCTGAGGCCAGAATCAAATCATCATTATCACGCTCATTGAATCCTTTTTCGAAGAGCGCTTTCGCGCCCAAAGTATCCAGGGCTAGTGTGCACACCTTAACCTTGTCGCGTCGAACTTCCCCAAACAGTTGATCGGAAAATGTTCGTAGGGCTTCCTCGGTAGCAAGAAACGCGCTCCCGGGTTTTGTCCCTTCCGGAAGCTTCGGAACACAAATATTGATAACGTAGCCCTTAAGCCTTATCAGAGATGGCAACGCCAAGCGGGTTAAGATCAGCGGCGTCAATAAGTTCGTTTGGACGAGTTCCTCCAGGTCGTTCAGCTCCTGTTTTTCATGAGGCGCCAATGTCGAACAACGCGCATGGTTTACAAGCACATAGAGGTCTTTTTCCTTATCCAAGATTTCCTGAACAACCTGGCATAAATGTGCCGTATTCGAGAGATCACACGTAACCGGCACAAAGTCCGTATTCTCCAAAGGAAATCCAACAAAATTTTTCCCAAGGCCATATACTCGACAACCGATTTCAATCAGTTTCCGGGATATCGCTAATCCAGTTCGGGTGTTAGCACCCGTGACAATTGCTATGTCCATATTTCAATTTTTTCCGCCGGCAGGTAATCCATGAGCTTATTCTTCAAGACTTCGACGATTTCGAGTCGTTCCTCGATTGGGTAAGACACTAACGATTGGGTGTTTTCAAAAGGATAGTGTAAAATATCTGAGTCAGTGCGCTGCTTTTTCATACGCTTGAAATAATCCGAATTCATACGAAAAACGCCGAGACTCACATCACGGATTTTATCAGCTGGCAAGTGCTTAAAGACATCATCGAAAAACGATAGATAAACCTGCTCCCAATTCCGGATCTTTAGGACAGGATCAAAACACAATCGGACAGGCCACCCACCATCCAAGCAGTGTTTGATCGCTCGTATTCGCTTACCCGGTGTCGGAGTCAGTTTCTCATACTGACTGGCGACCTCTGGAGGGGAGAGCGTCCAAGCCAAGATACACCGGTCGTTTGGCTCAATCGCTTTCAAAGATCTCCAATTCGCACTCTTGGTACGTATCTCTATCACCAGATCCTCATTAGCGCGGGTAAACTCAATAAACCGCGACGTATAAGGCACCATTGATTCATAGGCCAAGAGATCGGTATCGTAGGAAATACAAAGATAAAGAGGTTCTTCGGGATAAGGCCTGAGCTCTATCGCCTCTCGGGTTGCCTCATAAAAATCGTCTTCATTAACAAATACTACCATATTTCCACTGGGATACATCCCCTGCAGATAGCAGTAGTCACAATTATAGACACAGTTCAGGAGCAGTGAGTTATAGTAAAAGTTCCGGTAGCCAAAGTCCTGACTAGCCAAGGATCCTTGATAGATGAGATTATCTTTCTTCAGCGCCAAGATCAGCTTGGGAGTCTGTTTTTGTAGCTGAAAATTTTGCCCGGGTCGCGCAAATACATCCTTATAGTCACGAATCGGCACAACGGTTGCGTTCGAAAATCGATGGACTATCTCTTTCGCTAGAGGATACGTTTTCGCACCTTCTTCCAAATAAATATGAGAAAAACGCTTTAAGAGCATAAATCAGGGATTCCGCAGAACCGAACAAAATATATCAACGTATCCATTCACGTTAAAAAGCCCAAGTCCTCATAACTGATTTACAAAGGCAATGAGAAAGAGGCTTAAACTCGCAGTGATTCTAAAATGGCCGTCAAAATACGGTTCCGATCCTGCTTGCTGACTGGCTTGCCATCAAGCCGGGCACGTAATATCCCTAGATCTTTTCCTCCTCGAATTAGATATCCTTGAGCGGCATCACGCAGCTGATGGCTCTGAGTTTTCGTTAGGTTTAAAAAATCAGTTACAGCATCGAGCAACGAAAGATCCGGGACTGAAAGAATGGAAGAGCTACCACCCAAAGGTGCCAAATTCGCTAAACAAGGAAGCACCTCGGCAAGTCCATTCTGATAGTGCTTCAGCATAGCAGGGAAATGGCTTCGTTCCGCATTCAAATAATCCGTCGCAACCTTAAAAAAGAAGAGCTGGTGAGCCGATAGGAATGTCTGTGCGGATTGAAAAACTCCCGTCGCTTCCATGTCAACGAGATCGCAGGCAAGGTTCGGACCGCCAGAGGATAAAACAGGCCGATCGAATGTCTCGAGAGAAGCCTCTGAAAGTCCCTGCGAAACAAGCATTTCCGGATAATAATCCCGTTGGGTGCCATGATCCCGCAATTTATTAATAATAAACGCGTCCCCAAGTTGAATTCCACTGAGGGCTGCACCACACATCCCCATATTGATGATCTGATGATCCTGAGACAGACCGGCAAGGTGAATCGCGTAAGTTGTCGCAACAGCCGCAGATACCTTCCCGACGCCACCTACAATAAGAAGGATTTCACCGGACGCGTATAGCGACAGTTTTCTGCAGGCAGAATCATGTTTAAGGCCCAAAGCCTCAATTAGCGGAACGGCTTCTGGACGGAGTGCTGTAACAATAATTTTCAATAAACGACTCGAATCGATTTTTCCCAGTGTCCACAGGCAAAGTCCTCACTCCTTGCCTTGCAAGCCACTAAGCGACAAAGAATCGCCCCGATTACCGTCACAAACATGAAACAGATTATTCAAATCATGGTAGATCCTTCCTCAGACCGAAAATGGGTGTGAATAAGCGTGTCCGCTAGTTTCACTTTCATTTGAAACCTGCATGGGGGAAACTGTTGGTTAACCATAGTGCAGGGCCCTGATAGCATAAAGGGCCACCTTCTGTTAACCTATCATAGCAATACTATGCGTACCCTCTTAACAATTCTACTAGGAACCATCATCACAGCGTCAGCGGTAACTGGATTCACTGAACATGCAGCCATAACGGCCGCTACGAGCTTTTCCAGCGCTCTTTCAGGCGCGACTAACTCAGGCGTTGATTTCGCAAATGTCCCGCCGTCAGCGACCTATGGAATGATTGGTGCAGGATTCCTGTTACTGTCTGTGCTGAGAAGACGGCACAGGATTTACAAATAATCACCCGTTTGTATCGGCTGAAGGCCACCGGCTATAAATCTGTTCTAAACGACTCCAAGTAAGTTGACCTTTGCTTCATCCCACTCACAAATTTCGGGATGCTCTTAAGTCACACCGATGTAATTGATAAATTACAATTGGAACCATTGCCGCTGGAAGGTGGTTATTTTAGAAGATCCTACGAGAACCCCTATCCCATTGACCTCGGGAAAGGATACCAACAGCCGCTGGGCACTGGCATCTACTTTCTTCTAACTCCCGATTCTTTTTCCGCGCTACATCACCTCTTCGAGGATGAGCTCTATCACTTCTATCTCGGCGATCCCGTGGAATTAGTGCAAATCGATAAATCTGGAACCTTAAAGAGAACTATCTTGGGTCCAGACTTGTTAAGCGGGCAACGAGTCCAATATCCTGTGTTCAGAAATCAGTGGCACGGATCCAGGCTTCTGCCCGGAGGAAAGTGGGCATTACTCGGAACAACCATGTCTCCAGGTTTTACCTGGGAGGATTTTAAACTCGGCAGCAAAGAAGATCTAATTAAAAGCTATCCAACTCATAAACAACTGATTACAGAACTAACCCGTGGATAAAATCGACATAAGCAGTTTAAGACAAGAGTACACCCGTAGTGGTATAACCCGAGCTCAACTCCATCCGAACCCGTTCAAACAATTTGAGCAATGGTTTCAGCAGGCATTTGAAGCCGGACTCGTAGAACCCAACGCCATGAGTTTGGCGACTGTATCCCAAACTAGCCAACCAAGTATAAGAACCGTACTTCTAAAGGAATACGACGAACGCGGCTTTGTCTTTTATACGAACTACGAAAGCACGAAAGCAAAAGAGATTGAAGCCAACCCCAAGGTAGCCCTGCTCTTTCCTTGGTTGGCCCTTGAGAGACAGTTGATTATCCATGGCACGGCGGAAAAAGTTTCTACAGCTAGATCACTAAAGTACTTCCTTTCTCGCCCTCGAGGAAGCCAACTGGGAGCCTGGGTTTCCAACCAGAGTGAAAATATATCTTCACGCTCTATTCTGGAAGGCAAATTACAGGAGCTAAAAGACAGGTTTGCCAATGGCTCCATTCCGCTTCCAGGTTTTTGGGGAGGTTACCGGATCGTTCCACAAAAAATTGAATTTTGGCAAGGGAGAGCAAATAGGCTACATGACCGTCTAAGCTATGATCGAACCGATGAAGGCGAGTGGACACTCTCAAGAAAGTCTCCCTGAGGGAGTATCACTCGATGCGATTTGATTGTCACATGCACACATATCTCTGCGGTCACGCGCAGGGACGCCCGGAGGAATACGTCAAGCAAGCTGCCGATAGAGCCATAGACCTGGTTACGTTTACCTGCCACATCCCGATTGAAGGCAGTGGGTTTCTACAAGATGGGATTCGAATGAATAGAGGCGAATTACCGACCTATAAACGTTTGGTTGAAAGAGCCCGGGAATATGGCAATAGCGTGGGAGTGGAAGTATTGTTTGGAATCGAAGCCGAGGTGTTTCCCGAAAAGGAAAAGCTCGGCTCAATGGAAGAACTTCTAAACTTGGAAAATTTTGATTTTATTCTCGGCTCCCTTCACCACCAGCTACCGGTATTCAGACGGTGGTTATCAGAAAATCAGCACGACTCTGATCAGGCTAAAATCCACGCTTACTTCTTAGCTCTAGCAGAGGGTGCTTCAAGCGGTCTCTACCACAGTATGTCTCATCCAGACGTCATCCGAATTTATGGAACCGTTGACAGTTTTGAACCCATTGAGCATGAAGAGGTCATTAAACATTTTCTCGATACCCTTGTGACAAACAAAGTCCATATGGAGGTCAACACCAGCGGCTTGACCAAGGGAGTCTATAAGTTACACCCCGATCCGCTTATTTTAGAATGGGCTCGGGAATCGGGGGTCGAGCTAACGCTGGGATCCGACTCCCATAGACCAAATCAGGTGGGTCTATACTTTCCACAAGTGCTCGCGCTATTAAAAAATACAGGGTTCGAGACAGTAAGTTATTTCAAACAAGGAGAGGCAAAGAGGGTCTCAATCGAGGAAATTCTCTATGACGTTTAACGCAACCGCTCCAGATTGACGGTTTCCGTCTTCAGAACCTCCTTGGCTTTGATCGTTACTGTTATTGTCTTACTTTCATAACCATTTTTACTGATCGTAACCTCGTAGATTCCTGGAGCTAGATTCGGCAATTTAACAGGGCTCATTAAAGGTTCCATATCACCGATAACTACCTCCGCTCCACTCGGATTTGTCGGTAGAAATAATCCACCGAAAGATGCCCTTTCGCGGTCGAGTCTCAAATTTTGTATTCCAGATGCTACTTCATCCTCAGTCGGCTCAACGGAAGCCGCTAAGTCAGACTCAGGCGAAGAAAAACGACCGCTCGAGGAGCTGGGTTCAACCCTATCAAAGTTACTATGAGGCGGCGTAATTCCCAAATATCGCTCCGAGGCTTGAGGGAAGAACACGATCGTAACGATGACTCCCACAATCAACACGCTGAGCACTAACAACCCGATTTTGACAACGGTTCTACCAGTTCCGCCTCCATAGTCGTCGGAATCCTCAAACTCACCATCATACTCCTCTATATCGTTCAGTAAATGATCTGGTATCGCAGCCACTTCCTTTTTCGATTCGTTACGATTCGTGGATACTGGTTTAGATCGTTCATACTCGATTTCAGGCAAATCAGGTTCTTCCAACTTGGGAGCATAAGGGCTCACTTCCAGCTCCGGTTCAATAGGCTCAGATTCCCTAACCGGAGTCTCCACATAGGCCGCTGAAGTCACCTCAGGATGGGCTGTCGGGAAGGGAGGGTTGGACCCCGCAGGTGGACGTCGGGGAATTGATGACGACTTACTCAAATTCCCCAGATAATCGTTATGCCAGGAAAAATCCTCATCAGAAACCAAAGACGTAAACACCTTGGCTAGTAATTCAAAATCAAAAGCGTTTACTTCACCGACTGCTTCATCAATTTCAAATGGAAGTCTGCTTTTTTCCAATTCAAACGCCTTGATACCTAGGTCCTTAATCAGAGCATCCAAGAACCAGGATTGAGCACTCATCAACCCAGAAACACGAAATGAGGTTGGTTGCCATTCAGCGGAGTCAATAGCACCTTGAATCGATCTGCCAAATAATTGGCCGAGTTTGGGGGCCAGCTCGGAGGAATCGAATCCAGACCGAGTGAATAGTTTAACTGCGGAGCCGATATAATGGAGGTGCAATACTTCTGCCATCGCTTCGTACAAAGCCCGACGCCCGATACTAACCGTCTGGATGCCCAACAAACCACTGCTATTTATTAGGAAAAGATGCGTCTTGTCGTTTCCAATCTCTACAAGCAACACGGAATCACCCTCAGAACACTGTGACTTCAAGAACTTAAATTGGTCCAGAACACTTAATGTGATTGAGGAGGGACTGGCATCCAGATTCGGAAACGCATCTGAAAGTTCAGGAATAGCTGACGAGTTAAACCCACAAAACACCAGTTCCATTGGCGACGGAGATGCAGTCGGAGCCGGGAACCCATTAACTCGATCAAATACCCCGAGTTCGAATTGATGGAGATTGTCTGGAGACTCTTTGATAAACTGGTTGAGCGTAGAAAACCCAATTTGAGTAAAGGAGTGCACCCGATATACCGTATCTCCCAAAGACAGCGTCGCACACACATTGATTGGAATATCAGCCGAATCTCCGGCGAGTTGCAAAATGGGGTTGGGTTGCGTTGCCAATTCCGCTGCCGATATCTCCCGCTTTGCCACCAACCTTGGGTTGTCTCCACCAACGACTTTGCAAGCCTTGATAAAAGACTCACTTAGTTGCAAAAAGAAAGATGGATCGGGTAAACTCTTCATCAAGTCGGATGAGATCGTGATTTAAAACTTTATACTCGAAGCTAAAACAATGCTTACATCCTTGAACCCGCAAGAAATTTTACAATCCCCAGATAATTAGTTAACCTTTTTTATTGTTACTTGCCGTCACCAGAAGTTAGGACAAAGTAAAACTCAATTCTCTATGCCAAACGATCCTCAAATAATCGCCCGCAACCGCTCAGAATTACAAAAACTTAAAGAAGAGCGAATCCAGGAAGAAGATCGTGTTGCCCTTCTGCAAAAAGAAGCCGGGCGGCTCGCGGCTCAAAAAGAAGACCTTGAGGTAGAGCGAGTGCTTATCTCCCAGTCACAAAACCAATTAAGAGCGAAACAAGAAGAGGTTTCCAAGCAGCAGAAAAAGATCGAAGAGATCAGCTTGGAATTCGAAAAAAAGAAGCAGGAAACGGAAGAAAAAATCGGACAGGAACGGCAGGAGCTAAAACAAGCGAACCGCGAACTGGAAGAACAAACTAAAGAGCTGGAACGCCGAACATCTCAACTAGATCTGGATAAAGCGGAATGGGAAAAGCAAAAACAGTTTGATCTGACGCAGCAGAAATCAGCCCAAGAGCAATTCGAACAAAAACGCTCCCGTGAAGAAAACGAAATCTATTCACGAAATCAAAGTCTGCAGGCACAAGAAGACTTTCAGAATCAA
>CAYGQM010000091.1:0-23021 GCA_964352065.1 uncultured Opitutaceae bacterium | reverse complement strand
CGACTACTAGTAGTCGTGGGACCATGCTCCATTCACGATGTCGAAGCGGGAATCGAATATGCCGAAAGACTCAAACAACTTTCAAATGAACTCTCTGATCGTCTATGCATAGTAATGAGAGCCTACTTTGAAAAACCCCGCACGTCACTGGGGTGGAAGGGGCTCATCATGGATCCTGATCTGGATGGCACCTGTAATCTAGAGGACGGACTCGAAATTGCCAGGAAGTTTTTGAGCCAGTTAATCGCTAAAGGAATCCCGACAGCGACCGAGTTACTCGATCCGATAACTCCACAATACATCGGTGACTTAATTTGCTGGTCTGCGATCGGAGCACGCACGACGGAATCACAGACCCACCGCCAGATGGCATCTGGACTATCTATGCCACTCGGATTTAAGAACAGCATAGACGGATCTATGTCTGCGGCGATTAACGCGATTAAAGCAGCTAGCCAGGAACAGACCTTTCTCGGTATCAACAAAGACGGAATTTCTTCCGCGGTAACGACCCGCGGCAACAAGAATTGTCACCTCGTCATTAGAGGAGGCACTGCAGGCCCGAACTATTCCAGGGAACACATACAGACCTACGAGCAAGATCTCGAAAAAGCCGGTCTCAAGAAAGCAATCATGGTTGACGCATCGCACGCTAACAGCGCCAAAAACCATGAGAATCAGCCGATTGTGCTAGATTCTGTAGTGGAACAAATTGCTGCCGGAAATCAGTCCATAATTGGAGTAATGGTAGAAAGTAATTTGAAGGCTGGAAATCAGAAGTTTCCCCAACCTCTTGAGAATCTCGAATACGGAGTATCGATTACCGATGCCTGTATCGATTGGGATACGACTGCAACCGCTCTTAGGAAATTGCATGCAGGACTCGAAAAACGTTTCGTTTAATCCAACCCCAAACTTGCAACATGTTCCATTAGGAACACACTAAAAACCTTAACTCGCTTCATAAAATAATATCATGAACTCACCCATCCGTGTAGCCGTAACTGGAGCCGCCGGTCAAATCGGCTACTCCCTACTCTTCAGAATCGCATCAGGATCTATGTTTGGCCCTGATCAACCTGTTGCTTTGAATCTCGTCGAGATCCCTCAGGCAGAGAGCGCCCTTGAAGGCGTGATCATGGAATTGAACGATTGCGCATTTCCCCTCCTAAAAGACATCCGCCCTGCCTTGAATCCGGAAGAAGGATTCAAAGATGCAAATTGGTGCCTTCTAGTCGGCTCAGTTCCACGTAAAGCCGGCATGGAACGAGGCGACTTGCTAGGTATTAACGGGAAAATTTTCACAGGTCAGGGAAAAGCGATTCAAGATGGTGCGGCCTCCGACGTTCGTACCCTGGTGGTGGGCAACCCATGTAATACGAACTGCCTGATCGCTATGAATAATGCGAAAGACATTCCGAGAGATCGTTGGTTTGCAATGACACGTTTGGACGAAAATCGAGCGAAAACCCAACTCGCACAGAAAGCGGGAGTCGACGTCACCGCAGTTTCCAACATGACCATCTGGGGCAATCACTCGGCAACGCAGTACCCCGATTTCTACAACGCTAAAATCGATGGACAAGGCGCTGCTGAAGTAATCGGAGATGAAGCATGGCTCAAAGATACGTTCATACCCACCGTACAAAAACGTGGAGCAGCTATCATTCAAGCACGTGGATCTTCATCTGCTGCATCGGCAGCCAATGCGGTCGTAGATACCGTTCGCTCATTGATCAATCCTACTCCAGCAGGTGACTGGACGAGCGTTTGCGTAGCATCCGATGGAAGTTACGGAGTAGACGAAGGGCTTATCTCCTCCTTCCCGATTCGCAGCAATGGAAATAGCTGGGAGATTGTTACAGACGTTCCATTAAATGAATTTGGTCAAAGCAAACTTGATGCAACCGTCGACGAACTCAGAAGCGAAAGAGACTTAGTGAAAGACATGCTTTAAGCATCGCAATCCGATTTACTGATGACGGGTGGGGAATTTCCTCACCCGTTTTTTGTGCCTGATGAAAACTCAAATAGAGAGGCTGTTTCCTATCCCACTAGGCGTTCTAACGTCCAATAAAGTCCGACCAACCCTATAAGGAACGATGCAGGCTTTGTAATACCTGTCCGGTACCAGCTTTTCTTCATAAAAAAGAAACAGACAGTAAAAGCACATAGCAAAACGGACAGTTGCCCCAATTCCACACCAACATTGAACAGAATTAGCGCCCAGATAAAATCACCTTGAGGCAGACCAATGTCACCTAGCACACCCGCAAAGCCGAGTCCGTGCAATAACCCAAACATGAATACCAATACTGGTCGCCATGGCTTTATCTTGTCCGTGATTATGTTTTCAAAAGCAACTATGGCTATTGAAAGGGCGATGAGCGGTTCAACAATGTTTAACGATAACGAAAAGACACCCGTTATCGATAAAGCCAATGTCAAGGTATGAGCGACCGTAAAGGCGGAAACCTGTATTAATAGCGATCGCAACTTAGGCGCCAGCAGAAAAAGGCCCACAACGAATAAAATATGATCCAACCCACGGGGAACTATATGGATAAACCCTACGCGAAGGTATCCGAAAATAGACCTGTTAACACTCCCCCCATCAACAGCCGAATCCGAAATCCTATTCAATCCGACTGGCTTACTCACTTCCCCTGTCACGACCCATTGAACATCGGGTTGGACAGAGGTTAATACAACCTCGCCGACATCCAGAGGGAATCGGAATTGTAACACCGAATCCTCATCCGCAAGCTTTCCGGTAGCATATACTTTTACATGTAACCCTTCATCACTCATTACCTCATAAGTATCTTGCTGCAACTCTGATGGATGAGGAAACCACAACTCAAAGTCATAAACTTCTTCTCCAGAATCAAACACCTTAAGTTCTCGCTTAAACAACGCTTCAGATCCGTTAAATACAGTCTCCCAATCTTTGAAATTGGCATCCGTGAATGCACCCTCCTTTTCGAGTTCCCTAAATACCGGCCGAACGGAGTCTGAAAGTCCCGGATTACTCTGTATATAGCGCGTCAAATTAATATCGGTCTCGAGTATCCATACTCGATCCGTACTCAACGAAAGCATTGCTTCGCCAGTCTCTAATTTGTGCGCATTTAGATCGCCGCCGAAAAGAGCGACTCCAAACAACAGCAGACACCAAATACCCGGGAAATCTTTCATTTGATCCAGTGGACTTTTCAATTATCCGATCAGACGATTAATGCTTCATGACAGGAGCTTCTGAGCGCCGGTCCTCCGTGCTGGATTGCAACTCAGCAAGGTCCTTTAAAAAGGCGTCCACATCGTCAAACGAAGTATCCCAACTACACATCAAGCGACAACCACCTTCCCCGATAAAGTCGTAAAATTTCCACCCCCTGAAATGCATTCCTGAAATCACCCGTTCGTCTAGTTTCACAAATACACTATTCGCTTGGACAGGGAACAATATAGACAGTCCCAATTTTTCCAGCCCCGCTTTCATCCGCTGAGCCGAAGCATTGGCTTTTTGTCCATTCTTGATCCAGGTCCCGTCTCTAAGAATGCCCAACCAAGGCGCAGAAAGAAAACGCATTTTCGAACACAATTGCCCGGCTTGCTTGCAACGGTATTCAAATTCTTCGGACAACTTCTTATTGAAAAAGATAACTGCTTCCCCCACAGCCAACCCGTTTTTGGTACCACCGAAACACAAAGCATCCACACCAGCTTTCCAGGTAATTTCCTTGGGAGCACATCCGAGTGTAGCGATTGCATTGGCGAAACGGGCCCCATCCATATGCACACGCAAATTCAGACCATGAGTAATCGCCCCCAACCGTTGGAGTTCCTCCACCGAATACACTGTCCCCACTTCTGTCGCCTGGGTTAGACTTAGGACACGAGGCTTGGGGAAATGAATGTCGACACGCTTGTGCGCCATAGCTTCGACCGATTCAGGGTTTACCTTCCCCCCTTCCCCTTCCACTAACAGAAGCTTCGAACCCCCGCTGTAAAACTCGGGGGCTCCACATTCGTCGGTTTCCACATGCGCCATGGAATGGCACAAAACGCTGTGGTAAGGACGACACATAGCTGCCAGTGCCAATGAGTTAGCCGCTGTTCCATTGAAAGTAAAAAACACTTCGCAATTCGTCTCGAACATATCCCGAAACAGATCACACACTTCCGCCGTGTAGCGATCCGTTCCATATGCAGACTCATGCCCCGTGTTAGCATCCACCATCGACTGCCAGGCTTCAGGGCACACTCCGGCATTATTGTCACTGGCGAAATTTCGTTTCCGATCTGTCATATCTATTTTACTAGAGCACTTCTCTTAAAAAAAAACGAGCCGGAACTACCGGCTCGTTTTGGATCCTTCTAAATTGGTAAGGGTACCCTATTGCCGGCCTTGACCACCGCCACCGCCCGGGCCTCTCTGGCCTCCCTGACCTCTTTGTGGCTGGCGCTCCTTCATCTTTGTCTGAAAGGCTTTAAACTGCTCCTTATCGAGAATCTTTTTCATAGCTTTGTTAGTTTCCGTACCCAGCTTTTGCATTTGCTGCATCGCCTGTTGCCGTTTCTCCCGGTCACGACCTGCACTTTGCATAGCCCCTCTAATTTTAAGCGTTTGAACCTCGTAGTTGGCCTGCGCTTTTACGAACGCTTCTTGCTGATCTGTACGAAGCTCGACGACCTCAGCCATCTCCGTGACATTCTTTTGAATAAGCTCATTAATACGTTTCATACGCTCTTCCGGCGTAAGATTTTCGGCTTGAGCCCCGCGTTGGCCACGTTGACCACCTCCTGGACCTCGTTGCCCTCCTCCTTGGCCACGCTGAGGACGGTCCTGATTTTCAACGGTTTCTGGAGTTTCCTCGTTCTCGTCCTGAGAGAAAATAGGTGAAGATGAAAGGCCCAAAACAAGTGCCAATGAGAATGCTAATCGAAAGAATGTAACTGATTTCATGTGGGTTATTGATGAGTTTGCAGGGATATGGTCCTTGGAACCAACGGCAAAGCAGATTAGAGAGTTACAGCTTTTTGATAATTATCGAAAACTGCAATACAATCTAATGCCACATCAGTCACAAAAACGCAGTGCCATTTCCGATACCGGCAGGACGTCGCATCGAAGCTGAGAGCACCGCCTTGGAGTCACTTACTGCTTCTTCCAGGGATTTACCTTTCGCCAAACAAGCAGCGATGAGGGACGCTAGAGCACAGCCAGAGCCCCTGGTATTGGTTGTTTCAATTCTGGGGACCCGATAGTCACTTACTCCAGACGTTTGATAAAGACGATCCGTAGCAAGGTCACCTGTCCGGTGACCTCCCTTAACCAACACCGCCTTACAATTACACTGGAGCAACTGCTCCGCCGCCATTTGCTCCATTTCATTCGAAAATGGCTCTGCCAAACCCGTTAAACGAGCCAGCTCTGGAAGATTCGGGGTGAGCAGGTACGTCAAGGGCAGGAGATCCGTCAGCATAGCGTTGATACCTCCCTCATCCAATAACGGTCGACCACTCGTCGCCTGTAAAACAGGGTCCAGGACGAGCTTGATCGAAGGGTATTGACGCAACGCTTCGACCACCACGCCAACGATTTCCGCATTCCCTAACATCCCAGCCTTGATAACCTTAACCGGGTGGGAATTAAGAAGGCCGAATAAATGCATTCTTATAAGCTCAGGAGCTGTAGTATCTATAGATTGAACCCCTGATTCAGTTTGAAGCGTTAAAGCGGTGACTACATTCAAGGGAAAGCCACCCATGGCATGGATCGCGCGGTTGTCGGCCTGAAGACCTGCATTACCGGAAGCATCCGAACCGGATAACGTTACAACATAAGGGGCGGTTTGGGTTTCTTTCTCCACACTTAATCAAAGACTTCTAGTAATTAGCCACGCCCCCACTCAGCTATTCCACCCTTGAGACTCTGTATATTACTGAATCCATGGACTTCCCGGAGGTGTTTCAAGGCCTTCATACTGCGCATTCCGGATTTGCAATAAACCACGGTTTTTTTCGTTTTGTCGAGAGATACATTTTCAAGGGTTTGAGGATCTGATAGAAGTTCACCGATCGGTATATGCCGCGATTCAATTTTGCCTAACAACCGTTCCCAGAATTCACGAACATCCAGCACCTGGAGGTCGACACCTGCCTTGAGTAACTCACGAAATTCAGAGACCTCGATCTCGTCCGAATGAGGTTTTGGCTCTTCAATTTCACAGGAAAAATCTATTTCAACCAACTCTGTGACAGCTGCCGCCTCCGGCACTCTGACGAAACGGATAGTCTGTTGTTTCATCGTCAATACGTCCAACAACAAAAGTGCACCACTGAGTGGTTCTCCCACTCCGGTTAGGACTTTTATTACTTCGCTCGCCTGCAAAGTACCAATGAGTCCCGGCAGCACGCCGATTACACCAATCTCTGAACAATTGGGTGCGTCCCTCGGATCCGGAGGGTCTGGAAACAGGCACCGGTAAGTCGGCCCACCTTTATAATTAAATACGCTTACCTGTCCTTGAAAGGTGTAGATCGCACCATAAACCAAGGGCTTTCCAGCAAGCACACAGGCATCATTCACCAGATAGCGAGTTCCAAAATTATCCGATCCATCGACTATCAAATCGTATTCTCCGAACCATTCCAGAGCATTCTCGGCAGACAAACGTTCAGGAATCGCCCGGATGTCTATAAGCGAATTCATCGCACGCAACCTCGCGGCCGCCACTTCAGCTTTTGGCTTTCCTACATCGGCCTCCGTAAACAAAACCTGTCTTTGCAGATTGGATACATCGACCACATCAAAATCCATTATCCCGATCGAGCCAACTCCTGCTGCAGCCAAATATTGCAATACTGGACAACCCAAGCCACCAGCTCCAATCACCAAAACCCGGGACTGCTTAAGCTTGAGCTGCGATTCCATGCCGAATTGCGGCAGACTCAGGTGGCGCTGGTAACGCTCTATTTCCTTGGATGTAAGCCCACTCATACTCTACTCAAGCGACTTTTATTCTGGAAACCATCATAGGTAGCATCCCAATCTTTCCAAACGGCTTCATAACCGTTCGCTTTCAACATCGTCGCGATCTCCGCCGGACTTCTTTCGTCAGAGATCTCAAATTGTTCGAGCGACTGTGGATCCACCCGATATCCCCCGGGGTTCGTTTTCGAGCCAGCGCTCATCGTGGTTATGCCGAGTCGAATCGCGTGGTCGCGAAACTGCGCATGCTCGCGAGTGGATAAAGAAAGCTCCAATTCCTGACTCAGAAGCCGGTAGGCACATATCACCTGGACCAGATCCCGATCCGTCATGATCGACTTTGGATGCAAGTCTCCTTCGTGGGGACGAATTCTCGGGAAGGATACACTGTACCGGGTCTTCCAATACTTTCGCTCCATATATTTCAAATGCAATGCCACGAAAAACGTGTCAGTTCGCCAGTCATCCAATCCGTATAAAGCGCCCAACCCGATTTTCTTGACGCCAGCTCGCCCCAATCGATCCGGCGTTTCGAGACGGTAATTAAAATCTCGCTTCATGCCACTTAGATGATAGTCTGCATAGGCGGAACGGTGGTAAGTCTCCTGATACACCAATACAGAGCTCAATCCACCCGGAAGCAGTTCTTCATACGCTGCTTGATCAAGGGGCTGAACTTCCATCGATATGCTCGAAAAATATTCGCGAGCTAGTCGAAATGCATTCTTCAAATAGCCCACGCCCACCTGCCGGTTCGCCTCCCCCGTAACCAACAAGATGTGATCAAACCCCATCGCCTTGATCGCACTATACTCTTCTACAATCTCCGCTTCCGTCAGGATCTTCCTTGGAATACGGTTGGTTGCGCTAAACCCACAATAAGTGCATACATTACTGCACACATTAGATAAATACATGGGTGCATATAATTGTTGGACACGACCAAAACGTTCCACCGTTAACCGATGACTACGCTGAGCCATTTCTTCAATAAAAGGAACAGCTGCGGGAGAAATTAAAGAAGAAAAGTCCTCCAGATCCATTCGTCCTCTCGGCTTCGCCAAAGCCTTCTGCACATCCGTCGCAGTCTTGGCATTGATCGACTCAGTCACAGACTCCCAACGGTATTTATTAAACTGCTCGAGAAAACTCACCTTAATCGCTGTTGTTCAAAAATGAAGTTAGCGGCGATGATGCCACTGCCTGAGACGACTGACTTCCCCTACCTGCTTCAAAGGCTATACGCCCGGCTTCCACAGCCAATTTGAATGCACGCCCCATAAGGGTTGGATCCTTGGCCGCCGCGATTGCTGTGTTCACCAACACTGCATCCGCACCCATCTCTAGAGCCTCTGACGCATGAGATGGAGCCCCCAGACCGGCATCAATGATCACAGGCACCTCACACTGATCTATAATGATCTCCAAAAAGCGTTTTGATTCGAGTCCCAGATTCGTTCCGATTGGAGCTCCCAAAGGCATCACTGCAGCCGCACCCACTTCTTCGAGCTGTTTACACAAAACAGGATCGGCATGCACATACGGCAAAACGATAAAGCCCCGTTTCACCAGTTCCCGCGTCGCATGGAGCGTTTCCAACGGATCCGGCATCAGATATTTCGGGTCCGGGTGGATTTCTAATTTCAGCCAATTAGTTTCCAACGCTTCCCTGGCAAGCTCAGCGGCAAAGATGGCTTCCTTAGCGTCCCTCACACCCGAAGTATTTGGTAGAATCTGATAACGATCCCGGTCCAGGAAATCCATGATAGCGTCCTCGTCCTCACCGATTTGAACCCGACGCATGGCCATCGTTACCATTTCAGTACCACTGGCTTCCAAGCTCTCTGCCATTGCCATGCCCGACGCATATTTTCCAGTCCCAAGAAATAGTCGCGACTGAAAACTACGATCTGCAATAACTAGTGCTTCTGTCATTTTACTTGCCATGGTTATTCCCTATCTTCGACTGGCCAACTCTCCGCATAGGCTTTGAAATTCTCACCCACCTGGCCACCAACAAACAATCCGGAAGAGACCGCGACGCCATCTGCATCCATACCCGCTATCCGGGCGAGGTCCTCGGGCTGGACTCCACCAATTACAACCTTCGGTAGATCTCCCAGAAAATCGAGGATCTCCCGTATCCCTTTCTCATCCATTACCGGGGAGAGGTTTCGTTTAGTCTCGGTAAATTTGAATGGGCCAACCCCCACATAATCTAAGCTGCGACTGGCCAGCGCCACCCTTGCATCGCTCAAGGAATTGACTGTTCCACCAATCACAAAATCAGGACCTGCGATATCTCGGGCGGCTTTCCAATTCGTATCCTCTTTTCCTAAATGAACACCACCCGCTTCGACTTTAACTGCCAGGTCAAAATAGTCATTGATGATTAACAAAGCATCGTGTTCATCACAGATATCCAAACACTCGATCGCCACCCGCTCCACTTCGTCTTCAGAGGCATCTTTCATGCGCAACTGAATCCATTTAGCACCAGCACCACAGAGTTGGCGAACCTGCTCGGTGTGAGATAGGCCGATCCCATCAATCGTTATACACTGTAATAGAAACTGACTCATCGTATCGCCTGCACCTCACTCAATTCCCTCAACTCCTGATAGGAAGCCAAAGGATCGTCGTTTTGCCATATAGCCCCCAACAGGGCCACTCCATGGAAACCAAGCTCGATGCACTGGCGAATATTGCTTCGGTGAATACCTCCTAGCGCATAGACTCGACTTCCAAGACCTACGCTTTCATCCAGCAGCTTTTCGCTGATCGCGGAAACGGTGTAACGAGGCTTGTAGCCAGTCTTTGAGATGGAATCAAATACCGGGCTGAAAAACGAATAATCCCAACGCCTTTGATCTTCGTTCAAATCATCAAGATGGTGCAGAGATCGACTCAACGTTTTACGCTGCGAACGGTACTCTTGAAATTGGGCCGCTTCTTTCAGATGAGCGGTATCGTCTTTAATATGCCACCCACCTAGACCCAACTCATTGACTAATTCGTAAGCCTGGTGCAGAATAAGTTTAGGCCACCAAATTTCCGGAATCTCCAAGATGTATCTCCGTAATTCCTCAGGGCTCCAACTGGGTTTCCTGACGTGGAGACGCGTCAGGCCAGATTCGAAAAGGCGTTCTATCCATTCCAATTCGTTGGGATAGGTTGATTCCGGAGATAGAACTAAAAGATCAGTCATTACCCACCCTGAGTTGCCTGAATGATAGTGATATGATCGGTTTCCCTCAAAATACGGTCCGTCCATGCGCGACGCGTTACGACAGCATCGTTCACAGCAATCGCAATCCCGGTCTTTTCCGCAAACCCCAACGACTCAACCAAGTCTTGAAGAGTGGAAACACCGGAGAAGCTTTGCGGCTTATCATTTACTTTAATCGTCATGAGCTACTACTTCGTTTTTGCGACGTATACCTCGCTGCCTTGTTCTTTAAACTCCTCTGACTTTTCGGCCATACCCTTTGCCAGCGCTTCCTCATCAGACACACCCAATTCAGCTGCATACTTCCGCACATCTTCAGTGATCTTCATCGAGCAAAAGTTTGGGCCACACATAGAACAAAAATGCGCATGCTTTGCGCCCTCTGCCGGAAGGGTTTCGTCGTGAAAAGAACGGGCTTTTTCCGGATCCAACGACAAGTTAAACTGGTCCTCCCAACGGAATTCGAAACGAGCCTTGGAAAGTGCGTTATCGCGGTACTGCGATGCCGGATGTCCTTTGGCCAGATCTGCTGCGTGCGCTGCAATCTTATAAGTGATCACTCCCTCCCGAACATCGTCCTTGTTCGGAAGCCCCAAATGCTCTTTCGGAGTCACGTAGCAAAGCATGGCCGTTCCATACCACCCGATTATCGCAGCTCCAATGCCACTCGTAATATGATCGTATCCTGGTGCGATATCAGTCGTCAATGGCCCGAGCGTGTAAAACGGGGCTTCATGACACCATTCGAGTTGCTTTTCCATGTTCTTCTGAATCATGTGCATGGGCACGTGCCCGGGACCTTCATTCATGACCTGAACGCCGTATTTCCAGGCTCTCTCAGTCAGTTCACCCTGGGTTTTTAACTCGGCAAACTGAGCCTCATCATTGGCGTCAGCGATTGACCCCGGTCGCAGACCGTCACCAATCGAAAAAGCCACGTCGTAAGCCGCCATGATTTCACAGATATCATCCCAATGGGTGTAGAGAAAATTTTCCTTATGATGGGCCAGACACCATTTTGCCATAATCGAACCCCCACGACTCACGATTCCTGTCATGCGCTTTGCTGTCATAGGAATAAAAGGAAGCAACACACCCGCGTGAATAGTAAAATAATCCACACCTTGCTCCGCTTGTTCAATGAGCGTATCTTTAAAGATCTCCCAGGTCAGTTCTTCTGCCTTTCCATTTACTTTTTCCAAGGCCTGATAGATCGGAACGGTTCCGACGGGCACTGGACAATTACGCATGATCCACTCGCGGGTCTTGTGAATGTTTTTTCCGGTAGAAAGATCCATCAGCGTATCGCCACCCCACTTCACCGACCACCGCATCTTTTCCACTTCCTCTTCGATCGAAGAAGCTACGGCAGAGTTACCTATGTTGGTGTTGATTTTCACCAGAAAATTGCGACCAATAATCATCGGTTCGAGCTCCAGGTGATTGACATTGGAAGGAATGATGGCCCGCCCACGTGCTACCTCAGAACGAACAAATTCTGGTGTGATTTCTTTTGGAATGGCTGCTCCCCATGATTGCCCTGGATGCTGAATATTGAGCGTGTTTCGTTCAGCGGTTTCTGACATTTCCAACTCCTCGCGATAGGCTTGCAGCTTCATGTTCTCTCGAATCGCGATATACTCCATTTCCGGCGTGATTATCCCCTGCCTCGCGTAATGCAGCTGGGTGACGACTCGGCCTGGTTTCGCTCTGTAAACCGTCTTACGCGTATTATCGAACTCGTCATAACTATCGCTATGGTTGCGTTGGGCGGCTGTTTCACGATGCTTCTCAGATAAGTATCCGTCATCCTGCGGTTTTACCCTTCGCCCCTCGTAACTCTCTACATCATCCCGCTCAAGGATCCAACCCTCTCGGAGCCTTGGAAGCCCCTTCGTACAGTCACCGTGGAACTGAGGATCCCCCCAAGAACCAGAAGTGTCATAAACACGGATCGGATCATTCCCCGCAAGAGAACCATCAGGAAGCCTGGTATCTTGTAGCGCGATTTCCCGCATCGGGACCTGAACATCAGGTCGGCTGCCCTGAACGTAAATACGCCTGGAGTTTGGAAAGAGACTATGATCGGTGGATTGTAATGAACTCGTGTTTTCTGACATGTAAGACGGTTATGTTGAGACACGACTCCCACCTCCATTCGAGTAATCCGATACTCAGTCAATTCGGCTGCACGGATTCCCTACGGCGGTCTTAATCGCATCAGGTTCTAAGGATTTTGAAGTCGAGCGCACTTCATTCTCAGCTCCCCGCTGGAAGCTCTCCCATATGCTTTTTCTACACGTTAGTGGGTCCAATTTCACTAGCAACCAAATTCGAGTTCTACTTATTAACAGAATATAAGAACCCGTTATGCCCGCAGGTTGTTGATTGAATTTTCCACGGTGCGCGCCAACCCTGTCAAAAGTATGCCCGAAAACTGTAAACATTACGACGTAATCGTGCTCGGCGTAGGCTCCATGGGGTCGGCAGCCTGCTATCATTTGGCAAAAAGGGGGATATCCGTATTGGGAATTGATCGATTCGAGATTCCTCACAACCAGGGTTCACACCACGGAAAGTCTCGCATGATACGGAAAGCCTATTATGAGCACCCTCATTATGTCCCATTATTGGAACGTGCCTACGAACTTTGGGACTAGCTGGAACACGATTCATCTGAGCAAATACTCTATAAAAACGGAGCACTTTACCTGTGCGGCTCGGAAGAATCCGTTGTTAGCGGATCTTTGAGATCCGCCCTCAAGTATAGCCTCAATCATACCCATATCCAACGCGGCAGCCTTCCTAAGCACTTTCCACAGTTTATGGTACCAGCCCATTTTGAAGGATTTTTAGAACCGGAAGGCGGCTTCCTCAGGCCTGAACTGGGGGTGCAGGAGCACGCTCGCCAAGCGGAGAAGCTCGGGGCAATTCTCATGACGAGAACCGAAGTGTTTGGCTGGGATTCCTCCGAGTCAGGGGTTGAAATATACACTGACTCTGGAAAGTTTTTCGCCAAGCACCTTGTCATCTGCGCCGGACCTTGGGCTCAACAAGTGACAAAGCCCCTCGGGATTGAACTGACAGTCACACGACAGGTTCAAGCCTGGTTTGACCCGAAGGAAGACGCTGAAGCCTTCACTCCTGATAATTTCCCATGCTGGTTCATCGAGACACAACCGCCGTTCGGGCACTATGGATTCCCGATACTACCGGGGCAAAAAGGACTTAAAATCGCAGAACATCGTCCGGGAATACCTATATCCACCGAAAATACGGCACTCCTTTCACAAGCACCTAACGATCACGAGATCGAACAACTCAGGGCGGTATTAGAGACCCACATACAAGAATCCGCAGGCAATCTCTTAAAAGCCTGCACCTGTCTTTATACCAATAGCCCCGACCAACACTTCATTATTGGAATCCATCCGAAAGAAACCAGAGTCTCCATAGCCGCTGGTTTCAGCGGTCACGGCTACAAATTCGCAAGCGTCATTGGGGAAATACTCGCGGATCTTGCTATTAACGGAAAAACAGAACATCCCATTGCGTTTTTAAGTCCGGACAGATTTAGTTCCGAAAACTCCTAACATAACTCACACCCGCGCAATCTCCATGAAAACGGTTCACCTAATTCGTCATGCCAAATCGAGTTGGAATAACGCCCATATTACAGATGTTGAGCGCACACTCAACGCTCGCGGTCACCAGGATTGTAAGGATATGGCCAACCCCATCTATAAATCCGGATGTCGCTTTGACACAGTCTTCTGCAGCGTCGCTGAGCGGGCTCAATTAACCATTCAAGGGATGAGGGAAGCTCTATCGGGTATCGACCTGCAATGGCAACTGGTGGAAGAACTCTACACGTTTGATGATCGGGACCTCCTCGATTGGTTTTCCAACCTACCAGACACTTTGAGCGAAGTCGTTATCGTCGGACACAACCCTGCCATTACAGAATTCACCAATCGACTAAGCGACCGTCAAATCGCAAACGTACCCACGTGCGGATACGTTTGCATTGAATTCCCATCTCCCCACTGGATCGATTTATCTAAGGGAAAGGGGCGCTGTAAAAGCTACCTCACTCCCAAGGAGCTGAGAGAATCGAAGTACTAACCAGATTCCACCTGCCCCCTCAGACATCTTAAATTACTCAGACAGCTTCGCGGCCAAAAAGTATGTCTATCCATAAATCGGTAGTTATCGAATTCACAAATAGCTTGAGCCAAACTCTACCCGCCTAAATACTAATAGTTATGCCAGACAAAAGAACCAAGATCATAGACACAGCCGAGATCATGGTTCGCACAGGCGGCTACAATGGTTTTAGTTTTCAGGATATAGCTGAAGCTCTCGGTATCGAGAGTTCAGCTGTACTCCATCATTTCCCGACGAAGGAAGACCTGGCTCTCGAAGTCGCCATTCGTTATAAAGAGAATTTCCTAGCCGCCCTAGGGGAGCCAAAACAAGAAGACAGTACCCCCGAATCGAGGATTAGGCATTACTCCAGCCTCTTTCAAAATGCATTTGATACTTCTGGCCGAGCCTGTTTGTGCGGCATGTTATCGAATGAAGTCGTTCTTCTGCCCGAGAAGGTCAAAGAAGCAGTCATCAGCTTTGTTGACGCCAATGTGGAATGGTTGCAGCAAGCCCTGGGGTTGAACGAAAAAGGTCAAACAAGACCCAGGTCGAAAGAGGCAGCGCAATGGATTTATTGTTCGTTACAAGGCGCAATGAGTGCCGCAGCTTTGACCAATGACAGGACATGGATCGAAGCAGCCTCCAGGTCCGCTCTTGAGCGTTTTTTCCATATGGTAGACAAACCGAGCTCCGAAAACGAAGACCTTTAAGAACAGTCACTTTCGAGCTTGGTGAAACAAATACTATGTATAAGCTGATGCTCATGAATTCTAACTACCCTGATCGTCGATCCTTTTTAAAGCAAGCTGGCCTACTGAGCGCTGCCTCCGTCTTTCCGTTGTCATTGAAGAGCGCCCACCATCAAAGTACCGTTTCCGATCCGCTTGCCGGCAGATTATACAAAACCCTCAAGATCAATATGATCAAAGTAGACGGTTCGCTGACGGACAAGTTCAAGGCGGCAAAAGCTGCTGGCTTTATGGGGGTAGAAATGAATTCGCCCGGCATGGACATCGCTGAGACTCGAAAAGCGATCGAGGAATCAGGCCTGCCAGTCGACGGTACCGTGGGGAGCACTCACTGGAAAGTCCGTCACACCAGCCCCGACAAGGAAGTTCGTGCGCAAGCACTCGCCTACCTGAAACAAGCTTTGCGCGATACACACGCTGTTGGAGGACACACTTGCCTGCTCGTAGTCGGTAAAGGAGAAGACGGTCCGGCTAACGTTATTGAGGAACGTTCAATTGAAAATATCCGTCATGCCATTCCCTTGGCTGCGGAACTCGGAGTCGCGATCGTCGTGGAAAATGTGTGGAACCAAATGCACTACGATCACGACGGAGACTCCAACCAAACCGCCGATGAGTTGGCCCGTTATATTGACGAGTTCAATTCTCCATGGGTCGGTATGCAGTTCGATATCGGAAACCACTGGAAGTATGGTTCCATGGCAGACTGGATTCGCACACTCGGAAAACGTATCATCAAACTCGACGTGAAAGGCTTTTCCAGAGCCGAAGGAAAGTTTACAGCCATCGGTGAAGGCGACCTCGATTTTGCGGATGTGCGTAAAGCGCTTCACGAAATCAACTACCATGGCTGGGTTGCCGCCGAGGTAAAAGGAGGAGACTTGGAAGCTTTAAAAACGATCTCCAAGCAAATGGATCGCGCCTTTGGACTTTAGAGTACAACCGATCGTAGACCCTATAATGTTTGTTCCGAAATTTATTGGAGTCGTACTCACGCTTCTGACCATTGCACTGACACTCGATGCCACCGCTACAACGATGACCGCCTCAGGAAGCTTCCAAATTACGCTCACCCCTCAAACCGATATAGAGTTCGAATCCGGTAGAATGACGATCGAAAAGACCTACTCGGGGGACCTTGAGGGGAAAGGCAGAGGACAAATGCTAAGCACCCGAACCGAAGTTCCTGGATCAGCCAGTTATATCGCTCTGGAAACAGTCGGTGCTACCCTAGCTGGTAAGACCGGCTCCTTTACGCTGCAACACAGCGGCACCATGGTTCGCGGAAAATCAACGCTCAAAGTTACCATCGTCACAGACTCAGGAACGAACGGTCTCAAAGGAATTTCCGGTTCAATGGAAATCGAAAAAGACGGCAATCAGCATCATTACACGCTCACCTACTACCTTGAAGATTCTGCGGAATAATCGCAGTTTGCTTAAAAAGAAACGATTCCCTTAATCAGTCCGGACTCTGGCTTTAGCCACTCTTCAATAAGCCCCGGAAATTCTTCGGCCGTGCAACGGTGAGTGATCCACGTATTCGGATTTACCTTACCTGATTCAAGTTGAGCAATGACGTCTTTAAAATTTCGGGCAGTCGCATTGCGTGACGCTATGATACTCAATTCCCGCTTGTGAAAATCGGGATCACTGAAGACTAGATCGCCGGCGTAGATGCCTACCATCACTATGCGACCACCAAAATCAGGGAGCAGAATAGCGGCCTCCATCGATTGCTTGTTACCAGTACATTCGATGACAATCTCTGGAAGAAACCCGAATCGAGATTTAAACGCATCCACCAAAGGAGCTTCGCCGGACTTTACACAGAGCGTCTCCACGTGAGGAAACGCCTCCTTACACTTTGCCAATCTATCTTCCGAGATATCAATTGCTATCACTTTGGTTCCCGGTTGTTGCGCAAACTGAATCGCCCCCAGCCCAATCGGACCTGCGCCGATAACGGCTATAAATTCGTCGCCATTCAAGGCAGCCCGTTCGACAGCGTGATTTCCGATACACAACATCTCAACGAGCGCCAAATGTTCGGTGCTCAAATCGGACGGATGTAATTTTTCAGCAGGAACCGTGAACAGCTCACGCATTCCCCCATCCACATGCACCCCCAGGCACTGAGTCGTTGATGTACAGTTCGTTTTTCCACGGGAATAAGCCAGGTCCCCCGGCTGTGCAAGGTAGGCTTCCACCGAACATTTCTGCCCGACTTCGAAACCTTCAACCTCTTCGCCCAATTCATGAATGATCACACCGAGCTCATGTCCTGTAATCCGTGGGTAATCGAAAAACGGTTGGCGTCCATGATACGCATGAATATCTGTACCACAGATCCCCACATGTTTTACCCTAACCACGACTTCCTGAGGCCCGGGCTTGGGAGGTTTGGGAGTTTGTTCAAAGACAAACTCCCCCGGCTTCTTCAATATCACGGTGTTCATAATGCGTAACGGCTTTCAGCAGCCCAAAGATCAGGATTGGTTCCCAGAAACGCTTTAACGGTATCGGTCGCTGATTTAAGCGCCTGATCGGTTTTGTCATCTATAGTTATCGTCAAAGCCGAAAGATTTTCAGCTACCTGCCGAGGATTTCTAGCGCCGATGATGGCTGACGATATTCCGGGTTGACGCACCACCCAAGCTAGAGCTAACGCCGCCATCGATACATTCAAATTACTGGCAATTTGACCGACCTGCGCGATGGCCTCGAAGGTCTCATCTTCGCACCCGGGTCCACCATGACGGGCCAAACGGCGTTCGGTGTTAAAATGACGGGACCGGGCACGCCCTTCTGGAACCTCATCGGCAGTTTTAAACTTTCCTGTCAGCAGGCCCTGCATAATCGGACTGTAGGCAAGAATTCCAATGTTTTGCTCCACACACTGAGGTACGATTTCGTATTCGATAGAACGAGATAACAACGAATACGGCAACTGGTTGGAATACAGCTCACCTCCTGCAGCCTGCCAGCCATTCGTATCGATCACTCCAAAATTACAGACACCGATGTGCTTCACCTTGCCAGCATCCTTCAAGCCTTGAAGCGCTGCGATCGTTTCCTCAAATGGCACCTTGTGATCCGCCCAATGGACCTGCAGTAAATCGATATAATCCGTCTGCAATAAGCGAAGACTCGTTTCACAAGACTCATTGATCGCCGAATCCGTGGAAATACCATCCGAAATCTTTGTAGCGATAAACGTCTTGTCACGCCGTCCGACCAGCGCCTTTCCCACAATGCGCTCGGACTCACCACCCCCATAGCCGGGCGCGGTATCCAGAGAAACAATGCCCCCATCGAGGGCAGAATGGATCGTTCTAATGGATTCGGATTCGTCCTGATCACCCCATTCGGTACCACCAGCAAATGCCCAACATCCAAGGGTAAGTTTTGATAACTGACTCATGACTCAATTTGTCGCTCTCCTACTAACTCTGTCAAGGGCTCTCAACCATCCTCCTGATATCCGAAATAATTGCGACTTCCGCAATTCTAGCATGGTAATCGGGAAGCCTATTCACCAACTTCTCAACGGTTCATGGACTCGAACGACTCATCCGACCTTTCACTGCGACCCTACCGTTTCGGATTCGTTTTCAGCTTTTTCAACTCGACCACTTGGATGGTCGTCTTGGGAACTCCGGCCGTACTCCTGGCAGAAAGCTTGGGGGCGAATACCTTTCAAGTCGGTCTACTCTACTCATTCGTATTTCTCCTGCTCCCCATACAGGTTTTGGCAACCGCCACCTTGCCCCGGTTTGGCTACAAAGCACAGGTCGTCTTCGCCTGGTCGATGCGGAGTGTATTTCTCCTTATTCCGTTATTTATCGTCTACTCCCACCCCACGGGAAAAGATCCGTTTCTGGTCAATCTTCTGATAGTCGCCATGTTCGGATTTTGTTTTTTTCGATCGATAGGGACAAGTGCGGTTCAGCCCTGGCTATTCGATTTACTGCCTGAAAGATTACACGCACGCTATTTCAGCACTGACATGGCCCTCATCAACGTAGCCGGCGTAATATCACTGATATTCTGCAGCCTAACCTTCAAATGGTTGAATATGTTCAGCGCGTTTTCCGCTCAATATACTTTCGCTACCGTGGGCGCGATCTTCTGTATACTCGCGATGCTCAAACTGCCGTCGGTCGACAATCCAGATAGCTTTAGCCCACTTCGAATCGTAAAGGAGGGCCCTAAGCTCCTCGTTAGTCCGGGTAGTTTCCGTCAGTATTTGGTTTTATCTCTCATATGGATCGTATCCAGCAGTGCAGTGGTGCCTTTCACCATCTACTATCTGAAAGCGGTGGTCGGACTTACCGACTCCGTGATCGTCCTCTATACAGCGGTCCAAAGCGTCGGCGGTATCGTTGGAGCCTTGATCATGAGAACCCGCATAGACCGTTATGGAATCCGGAGGTCTTTCCTGATAGTAATCATTCTTAACCTGCTGATCTACTTGGGTTGGCTTTTGCTCATATCCTACGGAGTGACCTATCCGGAGAAACCGAATCAACTCCTGTTTTTACTTCCTATAATCTATATTTTACTGGGGGCTTCAGGCTCCGCTTATTTCGGAGTCCACTTAAAATACCTCGCATTCGTTTCTGAGAAACGGGAACGCGCGCTAAAAGTGTCTATGCAGACAGCCGTCGTCGGGGTGGCAACTGGATTTGCCTCTATTCTGTGGGGCATTCTCTTCAAGGGAGGTGGCGAAACAGCGTCCATGAACCAACCCGTTTTCCTGGGCTACTTTGTTTTCATCATCATCATTCAGCTCGCCCTGATACCGACAATCAGAAGACTACAGGAGACCGATCCCAGCGTAAAACCACTCACCAATTCCTACGGAATATCCCGTCCATTTCGTTTTCTGGCTACCCTGCCAGTTATGAGACGCCGCCCAAAGAAACGCAAAAACACTACCGAAGATCTCGAATGAATTTTGTCCTGCCTGGCATGGGGGCCAACAACGGAATGTTCAAAGGTCCATGGCGCAACCTGGAAGACACCGTGTTCTTGGATTGGCCAAAAAGCTCGAAAGCGCAGTCCATACACGATCTGGCAATCGAAGTCATTCAGAAGAGTGACATCTCGACAGGAGACTCAGTAATCGGAACTTCTCTAGGAGGAATTGTCGCCAGCGAGATCAGCAACCACTTGGCACTTGATCACTTAATCCTGATCGGGAGTGCGACGGCCAAAGAAGAAATCAGTGGTCTGCTTCGTATACTTTCTCCGTGGATCGATATGGCTCCCCTGAGTTTCCTCCAGCAATCTGCAGGTGTCATTCCTTTGGAATTGTCGTCCATGTTTGCAACCAGTGATATACAATTTATGCGGCGGATGTGTAAAGCGATATTCCGCTGGAACGGGCACCATTCCGATGTCCGTCCATTCCGTATTCACGGGCTCAAGGATTCTGTCATTCCACTACCTCAAACCGTTGATGTTGTGATCGATGGCGGTCACCTGATCGCAATGACTCATGCAGATGATTGCGTCCGCGCCATCCAATGTTTGTAAATACAGCCCCTCCGCCTCACAAACATCATTCCGTCCGACTCCGTTATTCAAGCACTTTAGGGCAACAACCCACTGGGGTCACCACATTTCTTGGAGGGCCCTTAGCGACCGGTATGCTTCTGGGACCAAACTTTTTCACTCTCATTCAACCTAAACATTGAGCTTTCTGGCTTGAGTTGAAAGACCCTCTAGGGAAAGGATTATGCATGTCCTCTCATCAAAAACTCATTGTCGGACGCCTGTCATATTTTATGCCGAAAGCAGTCGCTCAATTATTAGTTAGCATCAGTCTCCTGGCGCCGCTCAGTACCGTTAAGGCCAATCCGACGGAAGGGACCGGCATGGGACTTCTGACGGAACACCTCTTTCTCGGGCCCGTCGAGGGTTGGTCAGGAGCTATTGACCATGGGGCCTACTGGCTAACCAACGAAGCGGGGAACGCCGATGACATCCGCTATTTCTATACCGCACTTGATGATCAAAATAACGGCAAACGTGCGGTGGAAGTCGAATTGCTAACAAAGAAGATGGATGCGAATGCAAGAGCCGGATTACTCTATGGTTATCGCGATTCACCTCGCCTCTACTACCTGATTGTTGCCGGTAAAGACGGCCAGTTGGATGTTTACGAGAGAAACGGAAACAGTTTCAGACAATCGCTTTCGAGCTCTTTTGATATGGCGAATGATGGCGTAGTTCGTCTTAAAGCAAACGAGGACGGACAACAGCTATCAATCACAGTAAACGGAAAAAACGTTAGTAAACTAGAGAACAACTTTATCGGTAAAGGCCAACTCGGAATTGCCGTATTCGGACTCGGGCAGTTTGGGTTTACCAACTATGTTCAAACTCCTGCTCAAACGGCAACTCCTAGTAATCCGAATGGAGCGAATCCTTTGAGTCGTAATCCCCTTAGCCGCAGTTTTTCACCCCCAAACAACCCGTTGAGCGCAAAACCAAGCGAGTTGAACCTCCTCGAATTTATGGACCGCGAAATGGGGATGGTTCAATACCGAGCCCCCTTCCCCAGCGGCTGGAAGGTCGATCAGAATCCCAATGACCTCTTAACCATTACAGGTCCCGGGCAAACAGAAGTTTACCAAACCTCGTCGGGGCAATTCGTCTATTCCGACGATCCATTTGCCAGAGAATCGGCTACACTAGCAGGCGGACAGGTCGCCCAACCGATTCCCGTCCAGCAGTATTTACAACAGGTATACCGACCCTACATGGAGCAACGAGGGTTCAAGATGAACTCGAGTTACCCGCTACCCAAGATCCAGGATTTCTGGGAATTATTTTCGGCGGGCATGCCACAAGGACTTAGTCAAAGATCCTACCAGGTTATCGGCGCCGATTGGGCGACCCAAAATGGCACCCAAGCCTGCACTGTTATGGTGATGAATGTATTGAAAAATCAAGCATACACGATGTGGAGTGTTTGGGTCGGTGAACTCTACGCCCCGGATTCCGTATTTGAGAATAGCAAAGACGCATACCTCTATGCATCCGCCGAAACGGTTGTGAACCCACAATGGCAGATCACAAAAAACCAACAATTGATCCGTCAGATTCAGGCAGATCGCAAAATCGCAGATGAGCGTATGCGCCAAAGCAGCATTCAGCATCTGAACCGCATGAACTCGATTCTTGCGCGCAGCGAAACCAACTCCTCCGTCGCGAAGATCAATAGCGACATTTTAGACATCAGTCATTCCGGATACCTGAAGCGAAGCGATATGGTAAGCGCAGGCCAGTCCAATACTATCAACATGATCGGTGAACACGCGATTATTGGAAATCCCGCTACGGGGGAACGGTATCAAGTAGATGCCCGTCCAGGAAACTATTGGGTGAATGCACAAGGCGAGTATTTTAGAACCGAAGACCTTCTCTACGATCCGCGCACTGATCAGAGTCTCAATCACGACCAATGGACACCATTTGAGGTTGTGCGTTAAGTGACCTCCACTCCGTGATCGACGAACCCCGTAATCGCCCGCCAGGAATAACTGTGTTGGTCATCCTCTATTTTATCGGAGGCATTGGCCTAGCGATTGTGCAGCTCAACTTTGCTAACGAACTCAATCTATCTAACCCAACAGTAATGGCGAGTGCTTCAATAATGGTTGGCTGGGGAATTCTAGGAGGAATCGGCATGTGGAAAGGCCATTCCTGGGGATGGTGGCTGGGAGGACTTTATTTGGCACAATCCACATTCAAGAGCGGAATCGCCATCTACGAAATACTCCAGATAACATCCCAGCACCCCGATGAAATCAGAGATGCCAGCAAGTATTATCTTAGAGGGTGTCTAAAAACTCTGATTTGATGATATTCTAGCAATCATGAGTCT
>CAYGQM010000090.1:22187-23396 GCA_964352065.1 uncultured Opitutaceae bacterium | reverse complement strand
TCACCGTCGTCATCTGTGTCAGCATTGTCACCGGTGCCGTCTCCGTCAGTATCTGTGGTTTCGCTGGGATCTAGGGGAAATGCGTCTTCTGCGTCAGGAGTCCCATCACCGTCGTCATCATCGTCGATGTAGTCTGGTGTGCCATCACCGTCGGTATCTGTAGTCGTATCCTGGTCTCCCTGTTGCGATTCGGGTATACTACTATTCTTGGCGTCTGTTGAAGATATTGAGTTGTGGAAAAAGATGATCCGATCAAGTTTGAAAAACTGAGACCGACCGGAAGCCACTAGCTTGTATTCCTCCCCTGCTTTGAAATCGTAAATAGCAATACGCTTATTTTCTTCACCTCCTGGATCGAGTCGTTTTCCAAACACTGTCTGGAATTGGTTGTCTTTTCCTCCAAAGTATTTGGTGTTGGTTTGTAGAATACTCAGTGGGGCATCGTCCCCATCGGAATCACCCGCATTTGGCCCGGCATTGTAATCACCCTCTACTCGAACGTAGAAATCGTTTGCTACATCTGTTCTTCCGTTGATAGTCTCTCTGGAACAACGAACCATCAGATAATAGAGACCGGGTTTGGTGATTCTAAAGTTGAACTCAAGTGGCGATTTGGGACTTCCACCCGGCGGAGTATTACCAGTGAATTCGAGGTAGCCTTGGCCGGTATATCCGCCAATGTTCGTCATTTCCTGCCACAACCCTAAGGAAGAGTCTGTATTCTCAGCTTCCATGACCAACAAACCATTGGATTCGATGTAAGTATTAGACGTTTGGGCAAATGAAAATGTCGTTGCAAAGAGGGCAAAGAGAGTAAGTGCAATTTTTTTCATAGAAATGGTTTTGTGAGGCCAAATTTATTGGCTAAAATTTGTAAATGTCCGAAAATGAGGCGAGCCGCTTCACTTTTGGAACGTTCGGTGATGATTCTATCGTTTAAATTGATTATTTAAGTGGGCTTCTGCAATGTAAAGAAATTCGCTGATATGCTTCAGGTAGGCTCATGCTATGGTGAAGGTGTATTATCCTGTGAGACGGTAATACCGCTAACTTTGGCGTTATCAATGATAGATGTGAATTCTATAAGTATGGTTCCAGAGGAATCTGAATTAACAGCAAACAACTCTGTAATTCCTATAAACTTACCTCCTGCTTGTGCGAAGACATCGTAGTCATCGAGTGCCAGGACTCCATTAATATGAACGTCGA
>CAYGQM010000090.1:0-22087 GCA_964352065.1 uncultured Opitutaceae bacterium | reverse complement strand
ACATCGTAGTCATCGAGTGCCAGGACTCCATTAATATGAACGTCGAAAGTTCTCAAATTCGGAGCGGAGTGGAAGATTTCCGCGAAGTGCAGGTCGATAAAGAAGGGGGCATTAGGATCAAGTCCGGAGATTGTGTACTGAAAGTCTCCAAACCGTTCAGTTCTAAATACCTCCAAGGGGACGTCTTCAGCTGTGACAATAGGGGCATATTTATTCTTACCTTTGGTGCCAGCTGAGAAGTAAGCGTCTTTAATATAATCTGGGGCGACTGCGGGGCCACCAGAGTTAATAAACCACAGTGGAATCGAAGATGCTCCGTTGTTGGGATCTAAAGGAAATGCGTCTGTTGTGTCAGGAATACCGTCTCCATCGTCGTCAGCATCGGCGTTGTTACCAATGCCGTCACCGTCGGTGTCTGTCGTTTCGTTTTCATCCAACGGAAATGCGTCAAGGGTATCAGGAGTGCCATCATTATCATCGTCAGTGTCGAATGTGTCTGGATTTCCGTCTCCGTCTGTGTCTGGTTGTCCTCCTATACTTTGAGAGACAGTGATTCCGTTTACTTTGGCGTGGTTTACTTCTGCAGTGAATTGAATCGACAAACTTCCGGATGCGTCAGAGGTGGTGGAGAAAAATTCAGTAATACCGATATCCTTGCCTCCAGCGTTAGAATAAACATCGAAGTCATCTAGAAGCTTTTCACCATTTATTTCGACATCAAAGACTCCAAGGCCTGCCGCCGAGTGAAAAATCTCCGCGAAGTGTAAGCTTGTAACGTAGAGGGTGTTTGGGCTGAGTCCGGAAATCGTGTATGTGAAGTCTGCTCCGTAGCGGGCAGATTGGAATACCTCGCCTGGGATTTCTCCTGGTTGAATGATACTTGAGCCTGTGGTGACGATATTTCCGCTGTTGAAGGCTTGGTCTGCCACGAAGTCTGAATAAGCTTCAGTCCCACCTGTGTTTATGGATAATATCGAAGGACCAGCTCCAAGTTTGAGTATCCAGTTTCTCAGGAGGGAAAGATAAGTGGGGTCTGGAATCGTTGTGCCTATAGGTGGCATTTGGATTGAGCTATCCCTACTCATATCACGATGATAGAGTATCGAATTTTCAGGGTCACCAGGTTTTACGATGCTGGGATCAATTAAGCCGAGTGTGTCCGCATGGGGAGCACTAAACACAATGTCTGCGAGATTAAGTTGGGTGCTGAGTCGCGCATCGAATTCCGCTCTGCCGGCGATACCGCTTGGATTGTGGCAAGAAAAGCAATTCGAGTCGATGAAAGAGCGGACCCGATGTTCTATAGATGCCGTTTGGTCGGTTAGACGCTTAGACGTTATATAGCTTGGGAAATCCTGCTCGTCCAAAGTCTCGTTGAATATGCCGTGAGAATTCAGGTAGGAGAGCTGGTTTTGACTACCACTAGCGTAAGGAAAATTCCAATTTAACTGTCTTGTGCTCATGCCAAGAACGCGGGCACCTTGTTGGTGGCAATCAAGACACGCTGTTCGGCTAGGGAAATCCCATACTTGTGGTTGTGTGCTTCCGTCCGGCTGGGTTACATTTATTGAGGCGCTGCTGCCTTCGGTTTGGAGAAATGCTTCGGTTCCAAGATCATTCCATTTGTACGAGTATACTTGAAATCCCTCTTCTCCTTTTACGAGGAATCTAGTTTCTAACCGTACTACTTGACCAGGATTGGCTGGATCTGGTGCTAATTCAAAGTGCTTTATGAAAACTGTTCCGAGAGGGTAATTCCAAGCTTCGTTTTCTGAGAATACTACTTTCTCTTGAGGCGTATCATGAGTGCCATCGTTTGGGATTGCTATCCACCTGTGTTTCGATGCTCGATCGCTCCATAGTGGTGCTGCAGGTTCGAACGGAATTAATCCCGGAGTTGGCGTTAGTGTTTGAAGGTTGCTAAATGCACCGGTTTGCGAAAGTCGGTAGGGTGGGTCTGGATTGGTGGTGCCATCGTTGCTTAGCTTGAATATTTTGTTGGCGGTTATGCTCACGATGTAAATATCTTGACCATTGCTACTTGTTTGCATGCCCGTTATCCCACCATTTCCATCGATTAGGAGTTCGTTGGCTGGAGTTTGGTTCTTGTATGCCAGTGCCCAGATGCGTCCTGAGTTGTAGTCATTGTAGATGATTTTATTGGAAATGCCTGGTAGCGCTGAACCTTTATATATGACTCCATCACCAATCGCGTTTCCGTTTCCATTTTTGTGGTCATAGGCCCACAGATCTTCCGTGAAAAACCCTAATGGATTTTGCGGGGCTGGAATTCCTGTTTCATAGGTTTTTGAAATACCCCCCTCCCAGTAGGGCCATCCGTAGTCAGCTTCGGATTCGAACAGATTTATTTCCTCATACTTCGGATTAACGTTGGATCCAGCATCGAAAAAGACGATATCGCCGTCGATTGGATCTTTTGTAACATTCCAAGGGTTACGGACTCCGACGGCCACATGCTCCTGCAGCGCATTGGGTTCGTTGTTGAACGGGTTGTCGTTAGGGATTGTGTAACCAACCCCTGAAATATTTGAGGTATCATAGTATTTCCCTTGGGGATCGGTGAGACTGGGGTTAGTCGGTTGTCCGTTAACAAGGTTTCCGCCCAATGTTCTCGTCGGGTAGAAGCTTCGATTGAGGTCTTCGTCAACATCGATTCGTAAAACGGCGCATTGAAACATGCGATCGATCCTGAGTGCATCGTCATAAGTTTCGTCTGTCCATTCTAGATCGCCAATAAAGACTAGTAGAAACCCTTCTTCGTCAAAAATTAGACCGCCTCCGATGTGATCGAAGGGTGGTTGTTCCCTCTGTTGGATCATTATCAGCTCTGAATTAGGATCTACTGAAGCTAGGCCGTTTGCCGTAAATCTAGATAGGCGTAGATACATATTTCCTGATACTGCATTTATGGTTGAGTACCAGACGTAAAAATAGTTCTCACCTGTTGCCCCAGAAATGTTGAAATTGGGGTGGAAGGCTAAACCTCTAAGTCCTCCATTGTGGGATGTATCGACTCTGCTTGAGATGTCCAAAAACGAAGTAGAGGAAGAAACGGTCGGTGAATCTTCGAAAAGCTTGATGATGCCGGCGCGCTCCCTGACAGCCAAAAGGGCTGGCGTTGTGTTGGGTACTAAGTGAAGGTCGATAGGATTAGTTAGCTGGGGTAGAGTCGGAAATGCTTCTTGGATTTCCCATGCTCCTGATTCGGATACTTGTGAAGGCGTCATTGTAGGAAGCAATCCGTTTAGAAAAGCTCCTATTGGCGCAGTGTTTCCTTGGTTGGGAGTAATTGACGGATTCTCCAAAAAGGTGACCGACTCAGAGAAATGAAGGCTAATACCGCAAACCTTTGGGTCACCCGTTTCCGCAGCAAATTCAACGGTGATTACACCCGAAGCAGTCGAAGTCACTTCGAATGACTCGACGACTGCAACGTTTTGAGCCCCTGAAGCTTTGTAGATATCATAATTATCGAGTGCTGGAACTCCGTTTACTGATACGTCAAATACTCTTTGTCCAATCGATGAGTGGTCTGATTCGGAGAAATACAGTTGGAGTAGATATTCGGAGGATTCTTTTAGTCCGGAAAGATCGTATTGAAAAGTTCCTCTTCGGTCAGATTGAAATATGCCCTCTGGAGTTGTGCCTGTGGCCGAAATTGAATTGGTAGTAGTTGCAGTTATTCCTCCAGTGAAAGAATTGTCTGCATTGAAAGAGGATTCGGCAGAGCCACCAGTGTTGATTTCTATTTCATACACTTGGCCGTGCATAGGGTCTCCCAAATATAGCATGGCCAAAAGAGATATCTGCAATATTCTGAAATTGCTTGAGAGTAAACTTTTGAATGTGGCTATTCTTGGCATCGTTTTCGAAGTTTCTTCCTAGGTATTCTGTTTCTCATGAGATTATTCTTAATCGAAGAAAATTTCCCAACTTGGTGATTCTGTATGCGTGGGTCGTGGGAGTGGGGTGATATATTCGTGGGAGTGGGGTGATATATATTTCCCGGATTTCCGCTGTAAGGCTACTTCGTTGAGAATGACTTTTTTCGTCAATCATGAGGGGTTATTTGTATCTTTGATTTAGCCGTACAGCAGACAAAATTTTGCTGGTCGATGCCACATAAAACTCCAGCGCGAGTTCTATACTGGAAGAATCAGGGAATCCACTAGTGGATTCCTTATGAAATCCACTAGAATTTCGGTCGAAAACCAATAAAATAGGTCGAATGTCGACTGAAATCATACATAGAGAGTCGTATTTATTTCAAATTTATATGAAAGGTTAGAATGCTTGCGGTGTATAAGGTCGGGCTGGATAATCTGTTAATCCGCTACTAAATATAATTTGAAAGTTTATGACTCCGGTGGGCACTACGGTATCTTTAGCCGCAATCTAAATTGGCATGCTGTTAACGGCTAGCTGGTAGAAAATTAGATCGTGGCTCAATCGAATGTATGGATTTCCGTGACAGGTCTGGTGAACCATGGGGCGATGATTTTTGAACTCACCAAAATATATATTTTTGGAGAGCTATTAAATTTCTATTTTCGAGCTTGGATTTTCTTCCTGAAGATAACTGTGCAAATCGCTAGTCCGCCAAAGATGTAAACGGTTCAACATCTGCCCCCTAGGCCTGGCCGGTGAAAAAGCGTAAATTGTCTGGATGACGAAGAAGCGAGGCAATCGTTACAGTGTCAAGGAACGCGAGGAGTTGATGGAATTATACCGTCAAGGCGGTTATAGTGTTTGGAAGTTCTGCCAGGAAATGAATCTGGGCTACATGACCTTGAAGCGCTGGCTTGATGAGGAGGCCTCGAAGCATAGTCTGATCGAAGTGACTGCTGCCGAAGCGCCCATTGAACGTCCCATTCAATTGGCTGTGCGCTTGCCCAATGGGCTGGTATGTGAATTGGGAGGGGATTTGGGTCTGGAAGAGATTCTGAACTGGGTGTGGGAGTTAAAGGGATGTTGAGCTTTTCGGGGTCGTTGAGGATCTTTTTGGCTGTGGATCCGGTGGACATGCGCAAGAGCTTTAATGGACTGTACAACGTCGCAACCGAGCATCTTAAAGAAAATCCGATTCAGGGCGGTCTGTTGTTATTCTGCGCTTCGCTGGTAGATGTGTCGGCTCACGCCTCGGTAGTTTTCTGTAACAAGCGGCACAACCGTTTGAAAATCCTATTTTGGGACGGTACGGGATTGTGGGTACTGGCAAAACGTTTGGACGAAGCGCGAAAGCGCGTAGATGGCGTAGCCCCGTATGGGGTGAGCTGAATGGGCGCCCTCTGGGCAATGAAGTGAGCAACGAGGCAGGTTCAGCTGGCCGAAGGGACTGGATGTGAAGGATGGAAAATAAAGTCTCAAACATGCGGCTTTGTCTATGCTGACGAAAGGAATCGATTCAAAGAACGGCTTGCAAAAAGTCTGGTATGAACGCTAGAAAAAGATTGCCTTAAAAGTGTAGTTAATTATCAACTACATGTTATACCTCCCGTTGAAGCTGTCCTTGCTCAAAACAACCAACTCAAAGAGCGTATCGCCGAGTTGGAGGCGCAAATAGCCTGGTTGCGACGGCAGGTGTTTGCCGGGGGAATCTGACGTAGCGCGAAAGCGCGAAGATGGCGTAGCCCCGAAGGGGTGAACAGAGCGGGTGCCCTTTGGGCAGAGAAGTGAACGAAAGATCGATCCGGCTCAGCTTGAGTTATTGCTCAAGGGACTCAAGGAGCAGCAAACTGAACTAGCCGAAGAGAAGGAGAAAATATCTTACGAACGCAACAAGCCCAAAGGGCGCAGGAGCCGGGAAGAATGTTATGAAAATCTTCCCATCCTCGAAGAGAACGTAATTGAACCAGAGGAAGTACTGGAAGATCCACAAAGCTATGAGCGTATCGGCCAGGAAGAAACCTTTGAAATAAAGGTGGATCCGCCCAGATTTTGCCGTTGCGAGATCATCCGCCCAAAGTAAAGGAAAATCGGCGACAAGACCCTGCCTCCGCTTCTTGCGCCTGCTCCGCTTCGCATCGTCGAGGGCCTGGCATCATTGCAACTGCTTGCTTACATCGCGATCAGCAAATACTTCGACCACTTGCCCCTGTACTGCCAATGCGCGATTTTTAAACGTCACGGCTTTACCGTAAGTCGTCCCAACCTGGTGCGCTGGGTTGAGAGAATAGCGGAATGGCTCAAACCCATTTACAACTATATAGGAAAACAACTTTTAGCCGGCAATTATATCCAGGTAGATGACGGAGCACGAAGTGCGTAGAGGGCGTAGGCCCGAAGGGGGGAGCTGAGCGGGTGCCCTCTGGGCAGTGAAGCGAACAAACTCCGATCAAATATTGCGATCCGGACTATGGGGAGAAGAAGACCCGCCAAGGTTATCTCTGCGGTTACTCCCGCCCCGGCGACAATGTCTACTATCGGTGGAGTCTCTCTCGCTCCCACAAGAGTGTGACCGCCTTCCACGAAACCTTTAAAGGAATCCTGCAAAGCGATGCCTACGAAGCTTATCTCCAGTTTGAAAAGTCCCACCTAGAGGTAGAACTAGCCATTTGCTGGGCGCATGCACGTCGCAAGTTTTACGATGCGCTTCCACGCACCCCAGGGAATGCGGTCTGGTGCTCAAACTCATCGCCAGACTTTATAAAGTAGAAAAAGAAATCCGTGAAAAAGAACTCACCCCAGCCGCCACCCTTGCGTTCAGACAAAAAAACGCCACCAACACCCATGCGCGAATCAAACGTGTATTGATGATACTACGGCACCGCTCTCTGCCCAAAAGCGAACTGGGCAAAGCCAATACTCGCTAAACAACTGGAGTTATTTAACGACCTATCTCAAGCACGGACAAATCGCCATCGATAACAACGCGATGGAGAACGCTATCCGGCCCACAGCCATTGGACGCAAAAATTGGTTATTTGTAGGGCACCCCAAAGCCGGTGACAGATCGGCGATCCTCTACTCAATCCTGATCAGTTGCCAACGCCCGGAAATCAATCCCTACGATTACCTCTGCGATGTCCTCTCAAAGGATACTCAAAATTTAGGCGACAAAGAACTCGCCGCCCAGACTCCAGTCAATTGGAAAAAAAACGAGAGAATCAGAGGGGTAGACTTTGTATCGCTTACAGAGAAACAACCTTAGGATATCCTAGGGGTAAGCGCGAGTGGTCAGCCTAGAAACGTCATAAGCGTAACTTCACTCTATTGGAAGTGTTCAATAGTGAAGAATTTGAGCGAATTTCCGTCATTTTTAAGTGCAGTAATCCTATCTTAGGCATCAGCCAGGTTTCCAAATACTACAATACCCCTCGATGCTATGCCGAATATGCGTTCGTCGTTTTCCGAGAAGTCCGGTCTTGGATATTAGTGAATGGGTGGTAATAAAGGGCCTTAATTTCTCAAGAATGGACCATCGATCATAACGATGACTTTTTCACCACGACTTGGTGCATGTTACGAAAAATCAGTTTAAGAGCGAGTTGGTTGCATTCAAAATTAAATGAAATTGATGATACTACTTCAGTATACGGAATTCAGATTTGATGAAGGTTTCAGCGCAAATCGAAGTTCTTTAAGTGTTTTTCGTTTTTGCTACTAGGGGTAACCACTAGATTTGTGTGATTCGAGCTTCTTTGCTCATTTCTTCTTCGTAATTTTCGAAAAAGGGAGTTCTAGTTGGAAAGGTAAAAGTAATAGAAAAACTATGAAAAAGTTTAATTTCATCACAGCACTTTTAGCGGTTTCAGCGTCGTCCTCTTTCGGACAGATGTTGATTAATTTTGATGATTCCCCGCTGGGAACGATCGGTGCTGGTAGCGAGATCAGTGGTCAGTATGGCTCCATGGGGGTCAATTTTTCTCTGCTCTCTGCACCAACAGGATTGGATTTGAGAGCATTTGATTCGAGCAATTCAGGAGCTTGGGACGCTGATCTTGCGACACCAGGTTTTGGAGCCGGAAATGATGGTTCAACTTGGAGCAGCTCGCCTTTCGCCAACAGTGGCGGAACAGGTGCTGATAACATACTCATTATCAGGGCTGGTTATGGGTCAAATGGTTTCCAGGACGATGATCGCAATGGTGGAGTAATTGGTATTACATTTGATGCTCCTGTTACTTTTAAGAATATAGGGCTCTTGGACATGGATGACAGCAGTTCGACTACGATCAGCTTCTTCGATGCCTCCAGCTCTTTAATTTCCTCAGTCAATGTAAGTCAGTTTGGTGATAACTCATACCAAGAATCTGCCTTTAACGTTGGTGGCGTCAAGCAAGTGCAAATTGGTTTGGCATCGTCTGGAGCGATAACAGGGTTGGAATTTGAGAGTAACGTCATTCCGGAACCATCGACTTATGCTTTAATTTTCGGTGGGCTTGCCTTAGGGGTAGTAATTATCCGACGTCGGCTCGGCGCGAAGGGCTAAGGGATTACTTGCTTATACAGTTTTTCTAAGAATTTATTGAAAAGTGCCGCTGAATAGCGGCACTTTTTTTGTAAATCCAGCTAGATTTGGGAGAATGATTCTGTTTCGGTTTTCGGAGAATGAGCCTTTAAGATTATGTTAGTGACTGTTTAGTGCGCCTAACTAAAGCATGATAGTGGGCCAGTATATGGGCCAATTACCTGTCTTTACTATATTAACTGCGAAGTTGTGTAATAGATAACTATTGCTGATCTGCCGGCTGCTATACCGCGCAGCATCTTCTGTGTTACAAGGCTGGAACATTATATTTATTGAGATTATGAAAGTTCTGGACCGGCAGTCTTCTGATGGAAATTAGTGGTGCTGTCGGTAGGGATTCATGGGGTTATCTTAGAAATGAAATATCGCTGAGTTATTGTTTACACGTACTGCCTAATTGCCTAGCGCTTAAATAACTTTTCTGCTTCTTCGGTCATTGTTGTTTAAATAGGACTTCGTTAGTTGCTTACGCAGGGCGACGAGAGCCTTATCTCTTGGGAGAATAGTCCACAGATACTCCAGATACAATGAAGCGCTACTGGCCGAAGTGTTGATTCTTATTTCATTAAAGCGGTGGCGTTCTTGAAAGTAGGGTAACTGCACTCTTCATATAAGGAGAACGGGAAGCATATTTTTCAGTGTTTGGTGAGCGAATTCGGTATAGGGTTTTCAATAATAAATGAAGCTGTTTAAGCATTGTGACAGGCAGAAATCTCGAAAATTGTTTTGGGTAGGCCAATTTGTTGGATTCCCCGAGAGTATCCCCTAGTAGACCCGTCATGTAAAACCTGAACGATGGTTGTTTGCGGCTATCGGCTCGCAGAAAAGTCAGTAATGAAGTGGTATTGGGTTGGCGTGACTCCCGCAAATAGGACCACTTGAAAAGTTAGTCTGGTTGGCTTAATCAACCAGACCTATGAAAGGAAAGAGACATACCTTAGAACAGATCATGCGTATTTTACGCGAAGCCGATGGCGGAAGATCAATCACGGAACTGTGCCGAGAGCATGGGATAAGCGAACAGACCCTTTACCGTTGGCGTCGTAAATATGCGGACATGCATCTTGATGACGCGAAGCGGCTCAAGGAGTTGGAGGAAGAAAACCGGCGACTGAAGAAGTTGCTTGCTGAGAAGGAACTTCACATTGACGTGCTCAAGGAGGTGAACTCAAAATACCGAGCAGCGTAGCTGCGACACCCCGCCAATGGTAAGCCCGTTGCATAAAAGATACGCGATAGAGCATATCCTTGAGTTGGGGATGTGCTCGGTGCGGCGGGCTTGTGAGTGGCTTGAGTTGAGCCGTAGCGCGTATTATCGTCGGCCTAAATGTCGAAGTGATCGTGAGCGATTACTTTTGAAGAGGCTGTTGGAACTATCGCATGAACATCCGACCTATGGCTACCGCTTCATTACACAGCTTTTGAGACGAGAAGGTTGGGAGGTGAGCTACAAGAAAGTGCAGCGACTCAGACGCAAGGAAGGGCTAGGAGTGGTTCGGCGTACACCGAAGAAGAGGCGCTGCGGCTGGTCAAGGGGGCAGACAGAGTCGGGCTACGGAGGCAAATGATGTCTGGTGTTGGGATTTTGTTCATGACGTGACTGAGGATGGCCGAAGCATCCGTATCTTGAGCGTCATAGACGAATACAGCCGTTATTGCGTCGTACTGGAAGCCAGGCGTTCGTTCACGGCCAAGGACGTTATCAAGGTACTGAAAAAGGCTATTCGTCGTTTGGGCGCACCTAAACGTATCCGCAGCGACAACGGCCCTGAACTAATCGCTCAGTCCATCCAGCGTTGGTTGGAAGCTCACAAGATCAATACCGTATACATTGAGCCGGGCTGCCCGTGGCAAAATCCTTTTGTCGAAAGCTTCCACAGTCGCTTCAGAGACGAGTGTCTCAATCGAGAATGGTTCGTTAATCTGCTCGATGCCAAAGTCTGTGTTGCGGACTTCCAGCAGACCTATAACACGGTCAGACCTCACAGCAGCATCGACTACAAGTCCCCAGTAGAAATCCACTTTAACCAAGGCTTCGATTCCGGTCGGGCTACGCCCTCCCTCCATCAAAGCCTTGCCAACACCCTACAACCCTTACCAATGTTAACCTAAACCCAATCGGACTAACTTACTAAACGGTCCACTTGCAGGGAGCTGGCCAGGGTCACTTACACGAAAATAAATGTGGACCCTCTCCAACCAAAACTCTCCAGAAGAAATTCCGCCTCACTCGTCATTGGCTTAATCTTCGCAACCATCACTTTGTTGAGTTCTCTCAACGGCCAGACTGTTTCGCCAGCTACATACTCGAATGTCGCAAATACGTCAGTTTTGGAGGTGGTTGAAAATGTAGGGGTCGTTCGTGTTTCTACCGAACCATCCACCTACGCATTAATTGCTGGGGGCCTTCTCCTTAGCATAATCATTTTTAGACGGAAGCTAGGTGTTAATCCTGAAGCCTCTCTAAATTGAATTCTATTGATATATTTACATCAAACAAAAACCTGATATGAAATTAAAACTATCTAGGTATCTTTCGTTGCTAGGCGTCGGAATTTTGGCGCCCCTTGTTGCTTCAGCAGTGCCGACGCCTGACTTAGTCATCGGTCTAGATTACAAGTATTCAACGGGCGCAGATCCCGTTGCTGTTGATGGCTCGAATTCATGGCTTACTGCTACGTTTTCTCAAATAGATGCCAACTCCGTAAAACTTAAGTTAGACGCAACGAATCTGGATTCAGCGCAGAAAATCGGCGCTTGGGGTTTTAATTTTGATGACCTGAAGGATGTAAGTGGTTTGATGGCGCCTTATGCGCTGCCGATCGATAGTTTTTCTACAGCTATAAATGGCAAGAATCAGGGAGGGAGTTCGGGGCACGGCTTCGATTTCGAATTTGGGTTCGATACGTCCAATGGCAACAAATTTGCTGGGGGGACCTATGTCGATGTGACCTTGACCTACGATACGGGTTCGGGGCCAGAAGCTCTTTCGGTAACTGACTTTGATTTCACGAACACGATCGGGTTTATGCTTGATAAAGATGGAAATGTTAAAAAGGCAGGAACTCCTGGGACTTACATGTCAGCCGCGCATATCCAATCAATTCCCAATGGTGGCGACAGTGCATGGATTGCTGGTGGTGCCAACGTCATCCCTGAACCATCTACCTATGCACTCATTTTCGGCGGGTTTGCTTTAGGAGTAGTTGTTCTGCGTAAGCGATTTGCCGGACGAGCAGCGAAGGAAGCGTGAGTTGAATCACTAATAATTTTTAAAGCAGCCTGGTCGTTTCGATCAGGCTGCTTTTTTTGGGTTTGCGAGTCTGGAGAACCAAGATGCTTGGATTGCATAAGTAAGGTTGGGAAAGTTGAGGTGGTGTAGTTTTCATTATATTCTGAAACGGTTACTATGAGAGTGGTCGCAATTTTGGCCAAATCTATTGATAACAAAGAAAACAGGTTGCTCATCCGAAGTGATGTAGACTCCAAACTCTTACCGTTTGTTAAGTGTTTCCATGAAATAGTTAGTATTGCTAAGTCCGTCTGTCACTAAGCTTCAAAATTTGAGGATGTTTTCGTAGGTTAGGGCTATGAAAAATTGCATACTATACTCAAGTCTGCTGCTTGCTTTGTTCGTTTCGCCTTTGTCTGCTCAGTTTTCGATATCAACATCAGGGAGTCTTCTCTTGGTCGATGATTTTCAGACATTTACTGGCTCGGGGTTCTCAGCGAGTCCAAGCGCCGGGCAATTGAATTCGGACACCTGGTCAACGAATGGATGGAGCGACGGAGATTTAGCGTTTGGTGGGAGTGCGACTACTGGAGATTTCGCTAGAGGCAGTTCTTCAGGAAGTGTGAGCACGGGTGGCATATACGCCTTCGACGTTGGTGGTGGTGATATTATTCTTGGTGTACAACCGGGTGGTAGTGATTTCACGCCAGGAGATTTTAGGCTGGCACTTAGAAATGATACTGGATCTGCGATAAATAGTCTGACGGTCCAATATAACATATCGGTTTTGAATGATAAGGATCGTTCTAACAGTTTAGGTTTTGCTCACGGAGAAGATAATTCGACATACACAGCGGTTAGTAGCTTGAATCTTACGACACCAGAAGCTGAGGATGATCCAGCGTCTTGGGCTACGGCATCCCGAGCAACATCAATTACAGGATTGAGTATCGCAAATGGAGCTAGCTACTACCTTCAATGGTTCTCGGATGATGTTAGTGGCGGTGGTAGCCGGGATGAATTCGGTATAAATGATGTAATGGTTGGTGCGAACGTAATTCCCGAGCCTTCAACCTATGCTTTGATCTTCGGCAGTGTTGCCCTAGGGATTGTATTGTTGAGACGTCGGGCAAACCGTAAGTAGTCGGTATAGTTTAAGTTGGAACTCATCCTCGATGCTCAGGTATCGATTTAATGGGTGACGGCTTTTCCAGCTAGATGGATCCACCTGCTATTGTAGGGTAGACTTCTTATTATCCTTAGTCTCCGATCTAGTTCGACTTATGCGGAATATTCTTGTTATTCTAATATGGGGAATGTCGGTCAGTCAGCTGTATGCTGCTGAGGATCGGGCGGTCACTGTTTACGTGATGGATAACGGAATCCGGGCGGACCATCGGGCGTTTGAGGGAATGCATATGGAGTCTGTCAATCTGGTTTCTGGTGCTGACGTTGGCGTTCGAGAAACGGAACGCTATGGCGATCACGCAACTCTGATGGCTGGGCTGATCGTCGAGCGTGCGTCATCATCGGTGAAGCTGATTTCGGTGAGGACCTTGGATAGGGATGAATCAGGTAGCTGGGCTGATTTTTTAAAAGGAGTGCATTGGATTACGAACCATCACGAAGCGGGCGAACCGGCGGTGGCAAATTTGAGTTTGGGGGGTATGTCGCAGGATATCCGTATCCGTAATATTGTTTCTGGGGCGATTAGTCAGTTGGTCGAAGATGGCGTGACCGTGGTTGTAGCGGCCGGAAATGAAGGTCAGGATATTCTCGATCGTATTCCTTCAACCTTAGCGAGTGTGGTATCGGTTGGAGCGGTTTCGAGATTCAACTTCCGTCTCTATTCTTCGAACTACGGCTCTTGTGTCGACGTATATGTGAAAGGCGAAAATATCCCTGGGCCTGGTAGTCGTTCTCCCAAAGCTCGTATTCGACGGTCGGGCACATCAGTGGCTGCGGCAATCGTTGCTGGTAATATAGCTTCTTATTTATCGAAGAATCCCGATGTGAGTCAGCAGGAAGTGAGAGATTGGGTTATGTCTAACTGTGTTGAGGATAGGGTGACAAATCTGGGGAGACGTTACCGGAAGGGTAATCTTCTTTTCTTGGAGCCGTAGTCGGTTAGGGCAAAATTAATGCTCTTACTACCGACGGAAATTTTGGGTTCGGAACTTTCCGGTTAGGTTGGAGATTATTGGGTTAAGTGAATAAAGGAGAAGGAGATGCGTATGTCTGTAAGGATCTTCTGTGGTTTTTACTGGTTAGGGTCTGTGGAGTTCGGTGCCTGAAAACTAGGTCGGACTTTATTCTTCGGTATATTCTGGGCCTAAATGGATATTGGTAACTGAATATGCGATGATTATCGCTCAGGGTTTTTCCTATCTGTTTCGTCGAACCCTAGATACTCAAATAGCTTCGAAAGTTGATCCGGTTGAGTTCTAGAATCGAGTCGGCATGCGTATGAATTTTTCATTAAAAAGTGAAACGGATCGCGTGATTAGCGATTACTGGGAGTGCCACCGGTCGCTGGTTTAATGGCAAATCCAAGTCCAGATATAGGGGGAACCCTGAGGAGAGGAGGGAAGAAAGCACTAAATCAACGTATTCATCGGCTGAGGTGAAAATTCGGTTAGCGCGCTCTACGGAAATTCTATCTTCTAATCCTCATAAAACTATTCTGTTTTACCCTTTGGAAAATGTCGATGAGCCCGAAAAAAATAGTAGTCTCAAGCTTAGTAATTGCCTTTCTATCCCTTGTAAGTTTTAGCACCGTGTTCGCGAATTCAAATTCGAATCGATCGGTCCCGAACGCAACGCAGTCGGTTGCCGTAGAAACGGAATTGGCCGTATTCGATAGGGTGACACCGGAAGCCAGCACCTACGCTCTTATTCTCACCGGCTTTATTCTTGGATGTGTCATTTTTAGACGGAAATTGGGAACCAACCACCAAATTCGTAATTGATTTAGAGGATAACCCTCAATGAAGTCTTTGTGAAGAATAGCATAATATTGTTCGCGCTGTTAATTGTGCTCTTCGTGTCTCATCTTGCCGTTCAGCCAGAGCCCCTACACGGTCAATCTTAGCAAGATGCTTTTTGGAATTTCTTAACAGCTGGCGCGGTAAGCGATGGCAAGCACGGGGCAAGGGGAGTTACATCTTCCTACAGTGTCTGGCGTAACAATGGAAATACTCACGATCTGAGTGTCTTTCATTCATCAAATTCCACAGTCAACGATGGTTATCTTCTAACCCCTGGCTACGGATTCGGAAATTCAGGTAGTGACTGGTCGTCTGGGGGCTACCGTTTTGGCGACGGCGGTAGCGCTGACCATTGTGCTTATTATTCAAAATGATGGAGCGAGCGTGCACGACAATGAAGCCTGTGGAGGAGCAATCAGGATAGATCTCGAAAATTATGTGAAATTTGAGTCGATCGGCCTTTGTAGACATCGACGATTCAGGTAGGTCTAAAATTAAGACCTTTGACACGGACGTCTGGTTCATCTGGTCGAACCAAGGTGGATACTATGGTGTTCGGGCGGTTGGGTGACAATTGCTATCAGAAACTCTTTTCGTTTTCTAACACTCTTGTAAATAGAGTAGTCGTTAAGTTTAAACGGTTCGGGAAGGATTGCTGGGCTTGAATTATCCGATCCCAACGTCATTCCTGAGCCCTCGACGTATGCTCTGATCTTTGGTGGTTTTGCTCAAAAGGGGATTATGTAGCTGGTCTGTCGAATAAGACTTAATTGGAAGGGTCTGGGTGGGATATTGGTCGATTTGGACATCGGAGACTAAAGCTTGCTTGATGATTGAGCATCGGGGAGTCGTTGGGCGTAAAGGGTGCCGGCACGGGAACCGCCGGTGGGGTGTGGAGGTCTCAGTTTTCTCCAAAAGGAACTTGATGGAGCGGCTAAATCGGCAATTCTGGAGGGCGAAGTCAGTTTTAATATTTAGATACCCAAGATTATGAAAAATACGATTCCTGAGATAAACCGTCGATCTTTCCTGAAAACTGCGGCGGGTGCCACGGCTGCCGGTATGGTTGCATTTCCGAACATCATGAGTGCGGGTGCGCATAAACCGAGTGAGAAGCTCAACCTGGCATTTGTCGGCGTTGGGGGTAAAGGGGTGAGCTCGATCATGCCGTTGGCGGATCTGGGCCACAACATCATTGGGCTGTGTGACGTGGATGACCGCCGCATTGCGAGTGCCTATGCCAGTAACCGTGGGGGTGCCGAGTTTAGGGCCGTTATCGAGAAGGCCGAGTCCATGGGGGCGAAGTGGTACAAGGACTACCGTAAGATGTTTGACGAGCTCAGTGACAAGTTGGACGGCGTGGTGGTTTCGATTCCGGACCATATGCACTTTCCGGTGGCGATGTCGGCTGTGAATCTCGGTATCCATGTGTATTGCGAGAAACCGCTGACGCATACGGTCGAAGAGGCCCGCCTGTTGGCGGCGGGTGCCAAGAAAAAGGGCGTCGTCACACAAATGGGAAATCAGGGACACTCCAACGAAGGGGTACGGCTGGCCAAGGAGTGGATCGCGGCAGGCGCTATTGGACAGGTAAGGGAAGTCTATTCCTGGACCAACCGTCCGATCTGGCCGCAGGGGCTGAATAAGCCGAAGCACAATGAATTTGTACCGGTGATTCCCGAAGGGCTGGATTGGGATCTCTGGTTGGGGGTGGCGCCCAAGCGCGCCTATGACCCGGCCTACCTTCCCTTCAGCTGGCGGAACTGGTGGGACTACGGTTGCGGAGCAGTGGGCGATATGGCCTGCCATGTAATGGATGCCGCGTTTTTCAGTCTCGATCTGGGATTGCCCGAGTCGATTTCTGCCCTGGCGACCAATGTGAATGATCAGAGTGCTCCCAACGCTTCCGCCATCACCTATAAATTTCCCAAGCGGGGCAAGTTTGATGCGGTGACCTATCATTGGTTGGATGGGGGGCTGTTGCCACCCGCTCCAGCGGGGCTTACCCAGGAAGACTTTCTCAGTCGGGACAAGAGTGGTTCCTTGTTTATCGGCGATGAAGGCTATATGATGACGGACACCTACACCAAGTCGGTGCGTATCCTTCCCGAAGCCCGCTTCGCGGAAATCAAAAAGAGCCCGCCTGCCAAGACGATTCCACGGGTGAAAGGTAGCCACCAAGGCGACTGGGTACGTGCGATCAAGGAAGGCGGCCAAGCCTGTTCGCACTTTGATTACGCATCCGGTTTGAGTGAAGTCGGACTGTTGGGCAATGTGGCGATCCGGGCAAAAGCCAAGATCGAGTATGATGCCAAGGCGATGAAGGTCACGAATATTCCGGAGGCCAACCACTTTCTGAAGAAAGAGTATCCAAAGGGCTGGATCCTGAGTTAGTAGCAACTAAGCGAAACGGTTTTCAAAAGCGTCCCGGGAGATCGGGGCGCTTTTTTGTGTGGTAGCATAATCCGAAGGAGTAACTAATCCCCGCGGTGCAGCCCGGCATTGCGGGAACGCAATGGCCCTACCTTTTACTCCTAAATACTCACTTTTTTCATTTTAGATAAGCGTACTTTAAGCGTAATTAAGCGGTTTCCTTTGAACTCATAACGAATAACCGCGGCATGGCCGTTGCCGATAACGATTTGAATTACGATCGGATACCTCCGCGCCTTTGGTCTCTGTGAGATAGCCTTTACGTCGTTGGATGACTCGGCATTGCGGGGACGCAATGGCCCTACCTAATAACTAATAACTGCGGTATGGGCGCTTTCGATTAGGCTAACGATCTATCCTTGGACGGCTAACGGGCGCTTACGGGGGTTCGTCGTGGGAGGGTGGCGCCGTCGACCCAGTCACCCTGCACTAGGGTGGTGGTGGGGTGGAGCGGGACCCCGAGCTCGTTGCGGTTCAGTTGATCGATGATGCGATTGGCGGCGATTTTGCCCATTTCCTCCCAGTTGGGATCGATGCCGGCGAGTTCGCCATCGCGTTTGGGGAGTCCGAGGTGAATGAAGCCGAGGTCTTCGGGGATGCGATAGCCCAGTCTGTTGAGTTGTCGGCGGAGTTTGGGGTTCTGTGATATGACGACGTCCGGACGGTGGGCCTTGAGCCAATTCAGTAGCATGGCGTCACCGATAGTCTTGGCCGCGAGTATGGGAACCCGGTCGGCTTCCGGCACGTTGCTTTGGGCGTAGAGGGTTGCGCCGGAGCGGCGAAACTGACTGATGCTCTCCGCATACTTGGGCAGGGCCAAGCCGAACCGTTTATAGCCATAGGCATGCAGTTTTTCCACGGCCGTAAGAATGCTACTGAATTGGCTCGTTTCAATGCGGTGGAGCGAAGGTGCGGAGAGGGAATACTTGATCGCGATACAGGCAAAGTTCGACAGGTCGAGATCCAGACGGATATCTGGTTGGGCTGAATGCTCAAAAATGATGCCTCGAATACCGCGGGCATTGAAGATCTGGATCATGCGCTTGGGGCTCATGCCCGGGTCTTCCAGGTAAAATTCCTCCACGTCGTAGCCTTGGCTGTGCGCACTTTCACGAGCGCCGCGGCGCAGGTTGTCGAGATTGGGATGCAGTGCTTGCTTACGCTGGTCGAAATGGAGGAGGGCGATGATGGGGTGAAACTTGGGGTCTTTTTTGTAGCGCAGGTCTGCCATGAGGGCAGAGACCAGTGGGTGCTTCCGGTAGTTAAGCGCTTCAGCAATTTTTTCCACCTTCTGGCGAATCTCCGGGCTAATATTCTGCTGTTTTCGCAGGACGCGGCTGACGGTCATTTTGGATACGCCCGCTTGATCTGCAATTAACTGAAGGGTAGGCCGTTTTTCTTCACTCATAGGGTTGGGGATTGCGGATGGGGTAGATTCGGAATCACAGAACAACGCCTTGCTGTTTCCTCAGATTCCTCAATGCGGAAACCCAACGTTTTATGGGTAGATGTTACGGGTAACAAGTCAAGTTTATCGATTAACAGGCTCTCTGAGGACAAGTTTTACGGGCTAACTCCTAATCAAACCAACAAACTGACTCCCCCGGCTTTAATCGACGACGATAAGGCCGTACTCTAACCAACCGCGTAATGCGGCATAACTACAAACCATTATTCTTAGTGAGGATACTACCGTGATGAATAATACCTATAGAACTAATACCCCCGGCCGATCGTTTTGGCGGTCGCCCCTGCTCATGACTGGTCTGGCATTTGGCGTGCTGACAGTGCCACTGACCCATGGACAGGAAGATGAAGGAGATATTTTCGAATTGTCTCCGTTCACGATTGAACCCGAAGAAGGTTGGGTTGCCACCCAAACACTTGCTGGAACGCGCCTCAGAACTGACTTTAAGGATGTAGCTGCCCAGGTGGAAGTTTTTACCATGGAGTTCATGGAAGATTACGCGATCAACTCTTTGGAGGAATCACTCATCTACTCCATGAATGTGGCCAATGCCGAAGACCGTGTCCAAGGAAACGGAGACGGTTTTGGTAATCAAGATTCATCGGTTGCTCAACAGATTCGGGGTGTGGGTGGAGGAACGTTATCTCGTAATTTCTTTCAGGCATTCACCAATTCGGAGAATTACAATGTATCGCGTGTGACGATTGCTTCCGGACCTCAATCGATTCTTTTCGGAACCGGCCAACCCGCTGGAGTCTTGGACGTGACTTTGAATCGTGCTGAGACAACCGAGGATTTTGGAAAGTTAAGTTTCCAGGTCGATTCTTTTGATGGGCACCGTGCGGCATTAGATTATAACAAGGTGTTGATCGAAAACAAACTGGCGGTACGAATTGCCCTGTTAAATAAGGACACCAAACAGGACTGGAAACCCAATAAAGACGAGGACGAGCGTATTTATGCCACCATCACCTGGAAGCCTTTTGAAAACACCACTCTCATGGCGCACTACGAACATGCGAAGCGTGACTTTGCCAGAGCCAATCGATTTTTACCATTCGACGAGGTGTCTCCCTGGTTTGGCTGGGGGCAGCCTGCCTTCGACAACAGCAATGGTACTTCAGGTAGCTTGCCACTGATCTACAACCGTGGTCCTCAGCAGCCCACCATCCTCATCAATAACGACGGGACCTTCGAACAACCAACCACCACTTATCGGGAAATGGCCACGATAGATCGCGTGGTCAATATGCCAGGCGTATCCGCGGTGAACTTCGAAGCGGATAACTGGACACTGATCGATGATAGCATTTTTCCTGCTGCACTTGGTGTCAATACGGCTGGATTGGTGGAGCATCACGAGACCGAGGCAGATATTTATGATATCTTTCTCGAACAAAAACTGGCGGAAAACTGGTACCTTGAGATTGGCGCTCATAAAGAAGAGCAGACCGACATCGAATACGACCAAGGCATTTCAGACAGAAATCTGAAGGTGGATCCCAATGTATACCTGGGCGACGGTGTGACCCCCAATCCGCATTTTGGAGAATTTTATGTCGATGGGCAGCCGGGGTGGCAGAACAACTACAACGAATCTGAAAACTGGCGTATCACGACCTCCTACGAGTTCGACTTCGATGAGAAGTTCGAAAGTGCGATGCGCCACTTTGGTCGTCACCGCATAGCGCTCTTGAAGTCTCAAGACAAAGCCCTGACCGGATTGGGACAACAAGGTAATCGCTACCGTTTGCTTCCCGATATAAACACATTGGAAGAGCCTTATTTCGAAAATGCGAACCAGCCGAGTGGGCTTTCTGGTCGTCGTTGGGCTGATACAGGCGCTCGTGGATTAAATGCTCGTTTTTACCTGACCGAAGAAAATGGCTATGTGGCTCAACAGACTGATTTCAAGTTTGATGGGCGTCCTATCACTATTCAGGACGAAAACGGTAAGTCTTGGACCATAGACCCGAATAACACCGGCTACTTTGATGCCCAGGGTAAACGTCTGGTTTCGAACAACGCCCCCCAGGGGATTAACACCCAGTTGGATACCGAGCAGGTCGGTTACCAAGGGTTTTTCTGGAATGGTAATATCGTGCTCACCTATGGCTATCGTACCGATGAAGCCAAAGCGAAGAATTTTGTCGATGTGGGGCGGGATGATTCCAATAGCCCCACACACCCCAACGGTACGCGTGGTACCGGTCTCTATCCGCATGTGGATGACTCGTTATTTGGCGATTGGGAAGCTCCTCAAAGCGGTATTACCCGGACAAAAGGTGCCGTGGTGCGCCCACTCTCCTGGTTAACTTTTTTCTGGAACCAGTCAGATACGTTTCAGCCTAATATCGGGCGTTTCGATCCTTATGGAGTTGAGTACCCGGGCGCACAGGGAGAAGGAGAGGACGTCGGCTTTCGCCTCGATTTTTGGGATAACAAAATTTCTATCAAATACAATTCTTTCGACCTGATTTCGAGCCCCAGTCGTGCAGCTAATACACCGTTCAATCGCTGGCGAGATCCGGTTTGGAACGTTGCTAACCGCTACCGCACCCTTACGGGCCTCGATGATTATCCGGCGGCAGGAGAGGGTGGTTTCCGTGAGCGTGGCCGCTGTTGTTACTGGGTGATGAGCGACAACACGTCTTCGGGAGAGGAAATATCCGTCAATGTTCGACCTATTGACGGTATGAATATTCGTCTGACCTATACGGATCGTGACGCGATTGAGTCCAACATTGGAAACGTGTGGTTCGAGTGGATTGAAGAACGCCTGGAAGATTCCTGGACGAAGTTCAGTGTTCCTGAAGGGGGCGTCGGAAATCCACGTGACCTGGATGGTGATGGAATGATCGGAACCTGGACCTGGGACACCGCTTGGTACAATGATAACAATGACGGAGAGCAAACGCTTGCCCAATACTATCAGGATGTTACCGTCAATGGTCCGATTGGCTCTACGTTGATTAAAGCATTGGACGGAAAGAAAAACGAATTCGATCGTGCTCGTTCTGCCAACCTGAATGTGAACTATCGCTTTAGCGAGGGAGTCCTGAATGGGGTGAATGCAGGGATGGCAGTTCGCTGGCGTGATGCGCCCACCGTCGGTTATACCGAGATTTTGGTGAATGGAATTGAGTCGCCCAATCTGGAAGATCCTCTCAGTGGTGCGATCGACATGACTTACGATCTTTCTCTCGGCTACCGTGGGAAAATTAAACTTTTCGGTGAACGTAATTACCGTGTGCAAGGTACGGTCCGCAATCTTTTCGATGACGGTCCGACCTTCCCGGTTATTAAGAGTGTTGATGGAAACAACATCCGTATCGCTCGAAAAAGCGGTCGTCAGTTTATCCTGAGTATGGATATCGATCTTTAGTAGGTTTGTAGTTTAACCTTCGACGCCCTGGCTGGTTTTCTGGCCGGGGCTTTTTTGTATCCAAAATTCTGATTTCGATTTTTTTGGGCCC
>CAYGQM010000089.1:0-23820 GCA_964352065.1 uncultured Opitutaceae bacterium | reverse complement strand
CCTGTGTGGTGGTGCCCAGAATTGGGAACCGTATTGGCCAACGAGGAAGTCGTAGACGGAAAATCAGAACGTGGAAATTTTCCGGTCGAGCGGCGGAAACTACGCCAATGGGTTTTAAAAATCACCGCTTACGCAGAGAAACTGCTTGAAGGGCACAAGCACCTGCAATGGCCGGACTCTTCGATTCGTTTACAGAAAAACTGGATCGGTCGCTCGACCGGCGCCGAGGTCGCATTCGCCATCGAAGGTCGCGATGAACAATTACGCATCTACACCACTCGACCCGACACACTTTACGGTGCGACTTACATGGTTCTATCACCGGAGCATCCATTAGTAGACGAATTGACCTCTGAAGAACAAAAAGGCGCTGTAGACCAATACAAAATCGACTCAGCCAAGAAGAGCGACCTGGAACGAACAGACCTAGCCAAGGACAAGACCGGAGTATTCACCGGTAGCTACGCCATAAACCCCGTAAATGGCGCGAAGGTACCAATCTGGGTAGCCGACTATGTGTTAATGAGTTACGGTACCGGCGCGATCATGGCCGTTCCCGGTCATGACGAACGAGACTTCGAATTTGCAGAAGCGATGCATATTCCGATCCTTCAGGTCATTGAGGATGATGCGGCGAAAGCAAAAGGAGAAGACACGGTATTGCCTTTCTGTGGCAAGGGAACGATGGTGAACTCTGGAGAATACACCGGAAAATCTTCAGACGAAGGAAAATCTGAGATCATTGCCAGTCTCGCGGAAAAATCACTGGGAACAGCCAGTGTTCAATATAAATTGCGCGACTGGTTATTCTCCAGGCAGCGCTACTGGGGCGAACCGTTTCCTGTAACTTGGGTGTCCAAGGAAGATTACAAAAAGGCAACCTCCACTAAAAACAACGCGTTCAGCGAGTTTCTGCCTGAGGAACCCGTGACCTTTGAAGTGGATGGGGAAATTCACTACGCCCTCCCCGTTCCAACCAATCAACTCCCACTCGAATTACCCGAAGTGGATTCTTACGAACCGATCGGAACGGGCGAGAGCCCGCTTGCCGGAGTTCCGGAATGGCTGGAAATCTGGCTGAATATAGAAACGGGTGTAACCGCACCCCGCTCCAGCGCCAAGCCCGGTGGAGAGCATTGGGTGACTGGTACCCGCGAAACCAATACTATGCCTCAATGGGCCGGTTCGTGCTGGTATTACCTGCGCTATTGTGATCCCAAAAATCCAGATGCAGTAATCGATCCCAAGTTGGCAGACTATTGGGGAGTTCCCGATTTTTACATAGGAGGAGCTGAACACGTAAATTTACACCTACTCTACGCCCGATTTTGGCACCAGGTCCTCTTTGACGAAGGCGTTACTCCCAACCCAGAACCTTTCCCATTCCTGATTCACCAGGGAATGATACTCGGTGAGATGGAGTTTACTCTGTTTTCTGATTCGGAAGGAAATCCTATTTCCTTGGATGAAGTCGGAGATCGGGAGGACCTAACCAAAACGTCGGTTCCCGAAGCAGAAGTGGAAAAAGTCGGCGATGCCTGGGTACTGAAAAGCGACCCGAGTATCAAGATCGATGCACGCTCCCATAAGATGAGTAAGAGCCGCGGCAACGTAGTGAATCCCGACAAGCTCATTTCCAGCTACGGGGCTGACGCGACCCGATTGTTCCTGATGTTCCTCGGCCCTATAGAAGACATGAAGCCTTGGAACACTCAGGGCATAGAAGGCGTATCACGATTCTTGAGACGCTTATGGCGAGAAGTCGTATCCGAAGACGGCGGATTCAACCCGAAGCTCACCGAGGGCGTTGAAACGAATAAGGAACTCGATAAGCTCCTGCACGAGACCATCAAGAAAGTCACTGAGGACATCGAACGCTTGAATTTTAACACCGTGGTATCACAACTGATGATACTCCTGAACCAGATGGTAAAAACTGATTGCTATTCGAAAAACACGGTTCGGGCGTTTCTACAAATGCTCAATCCCATGGCCCCCCACATTTCAGAAGAACTTTGGGCACGGCTGGGCGGAAACGGTTCGATCTGCAATATTCCTTGGCCTAAGTTCGATGAATCCAAACTCATTCTGGATGAAGTAAAAGTCATTCTACAGGTGAATGGAAAACACCGCGGTGAGCTGATGGTCGCAAACGGCGCAGACAAAGAATCTGTGGAGACCTTGGGCCTGAACCAGGAACGAGTGCAGAAGAGCATCGAAGGCAAAACCATCCGTAAAGTGATCTACGTTCCAGGGAAAATCCTCAACATCGTCGCAAACTAAATACATACTCATGCTAACTCAACAAGGCTGTTTAACCCGGAGAGCACGCTTGTGGGCGTCCCTACCCGACTCTGTGGAATGGGTGCTGATTACGAATCAGCGCCATGTAAAATACTTTTCGAATATTTGGGTTAATCCGGTGAGCTTCTCGACCGGTCAATCCGTTTGGCTACACATGGAGCGCTCGGGAAACGTCACTGCATTGGCTGACAATTTCACCCTCAAATCATTGAGTGGTGAAGCATTCGTCGACGAAACAATAACCGAGATTTGGTATGATGGGAAACACTCTGTTAGCAATCGCGATTTCAAACCCGCTCAAGCTCTGAAACGCCATTTCGGTTCTCTGGACCTTTCAAAAGGTGCCATTGAAAGCGATTCGTTTCCATCTGCAGGATTCGAGACTGTGAACGGATCACCGGAAGTGGATATCGTCTTGGGCAACGTTATCAAATTCCTGCGTCGCCAAAAAGAGGCGGATGAAGTTGCCCACCTAAAAACCTGCATGCGCGCTTGCGAAGCAGGCCACGTCGCGGCTCTGGAATGCGTTCGCCCCGGTTTAACCGACATGGACGTCTACCGGAAAGTGCATGCGGCTGTCTTGGAAGAGGCTGGACGCCCTTGCGTTGTCTACGGGGACTTTCGTGCGACCAACGCAGCCTTGCCCAAAGCCGGAGGGCTCCCCGTCGGATATACCCTTCAGGACGGTGATTTGTACATACTTGACTATTCTGTGATTCTCGATGGGTACCGCAGCGACTTCACCAACACGATCGCTGTCGGTGAACCGAGCACTGACCAGCAAGCTCTCATGGAAGCCTGTATCGCCAGCCTCGAAGCAGGAGAGCGGGCCCTGAAGGCAGAGGCTGCCTGCAAAACCGTTTTCGATCACTGCTCTGAGACCATGGTTCGGGCTGGATTCAGTCCTTTGTCGAGTCACGCTGGTCACGGCCTAGGCCTTGAACACCCTGAACCACCCGCCATCGTGGCTGACAGCACAGACACCCTATTCCGCGGAGATGTGATAACCCTCGAACCCGCTAACTATGTGGAGGGTATCGGTGGGATACGCATCGAACGTAACTATCTCATCACAGAAAATGCCTACGAAAACTTGAGTCATCACAAAATCTCTCTCAAATAAGCAGCGACTCCACCCTTGCGAAATAATAGATACCACCCCTTTAAAAAAACCTAAATACACCCAAGTAAATTACCCATCATGAACAGACGCTCTTTTCTCAAAACAAGTACTCTGACAGCAGCAGCAGCGACTTTACCGGTAGCTGCCACCCAAGGCATGTCTCACAAATCGAAACCGCTGTTTCAAGTATCCCTGGCACAATGGTCTTTGAACAAACGCTTTTTCAAGCGCGAGGGACACATCCCTCTCGACCATCTGGATTTTGCCAAAACCGCACGCTCGTTTGGAATCGATGGCATCGAATACGTGAATCAATTCTTCTACGACAAAGCCCGGGATCAGGCCTACTTAAATGAAATGATAGCCCGTGCCGATGGTGAAGGCGTGAAAAGCCTTATCATCATGGTGGACCGGGAAGGTCTATTGGGCGATCCGGAAGAAACGAAACGCAATCAAACCGTGGAAAATCACCTCCGTTGGCTCGATGCCGCGGCGACCCTTGGTTGTCATTCTATTCGAGTCAATGCCGGCAGCAAAGGGAGCTTCCAAGAACAGCAAAAGCTGGCTGCGGATGGCCTAAGGAAATTGAGCGAAGCGGGTGATAAAGTCGGTATCAATGTAATCGTGGAAAACCACGGTGGCCTTTCTTCAAACGGGAAATGGCTGTCAGGAGTCATGAAAATGGTGGATCACGAACGTTGCGGGACCCTACCTGATTTTGGAAATTTCCTTATAGATAGGGAAACTCAGGAATGGTATGACATTTATCAAGGCATGGAAGACCTGATGCCGTATGCCAAGGCGGTAAGCGCCAAGGCCTATGACTGGGCCGTCAGCGACAATCCGAATGTCAGCGTTATTAGACGGGCTGACCGAAAAGGTGAAGTTGATTTCAAACGCGTTCTCGAAATTGTCCTCAAACACGGTTACCATGGCTATATTGGTATCGAGTATGAAGGCTCCTATCAAAGCGAGATGCAGGGAATTGCCATGACCAAGGCCGTGCTCGATCGGCTCAAGAGCGAGCTAGCTGGATAACCTTCGTCTCTCCTAAGCCAGGGTTCAACCAGCACTTGCCTTCCTTGCGTCACAATGGCCCGAATTTTGTACATCAACGGAATCATACATAGCCGCTTTATGTCCGGCTTGGGACTCATGCAACGTCTCGCAGCCCGCGGTCATCATATCACATGCATGAGTACGTCTAACGTGAAGGAACGGCTGAACAACTTTCCGTTTGACTACGTTCAGCTGGATCGTCCTAACGATTCGCTTTGGGTCGATTTTCAAAAAAACATGGGACTTCTGGAAAAACTCAAGCGATTAACTGAAAGACGGGATAAGTTTCTTCAGGTGAACGAAATCCAGGATAATTTCTTGGAATTGGTCGAAGCAGCGCAGCCAGATCTCATAGTGTGCGACGTGGAACTCCTCTATCAGGCACTCGCCTGCATAAAGGTCAAAGTCCCGATTATCATGGCCATGAATTGGTTCAGCTTTTGGGAATCAAAAGCGCCTCCAATGCATAGGATGATCTTACCCGGCGATGGATTTACTGGAAGTTCATTGGGTGTCAAACTTCAATGGTTGAAGCTGAAGATACAAAATTACAAAGAGAGAATGAGGATATTCCTGATCACCGTAGGTATCGATCAAAAGAGCATCCTCATCCGCTTCTGCAAACAACAGGGGTTATCAACGCGGCACCTCGAATTTGGAATTTGGAAACTTCCAGCCACTATGCGAAACCTGCCTTACATGAGTTTCACTGCTGGCGAACTGGATTTCCCGGGAAACTCTGTGAGCAAACACCACTATGTCGGTCCAACGGTAGATGAACAACGTAGCGATAAAATAACTCCAGAAACTCGAAAGAGTCTCGATACTCTTTTTGCTAAACGTAAGGACGGAAGCATTTCATCGATTATCTACGCAACGCTCAGTACCGTGTTTGTTTCGGATAGAGAGTTCCTGCACCGCTTGGTTCGCGCGTTCGGACAACAATCACACTGGCACTTGGTAATTGGTATCGGGTCGAGTAAAACGCTTTTCGAAGAAATGACGCTTCCCAATACCGTTCACATTTACGAATGGGTTCCTCAACTTGAAGTACTCAGCCATTCAGACTGTTGTATCACTCACGCAGGTTCCAGTTCCTACATCGAGTCGATACACTTTGGCGTACCCATGGTGGTTTACTCAGGCGGCTATTGGGATCAAGACAGCGGAGCTGCGAGGCTTGTATATCACAAACTGGGAGTCCAGGGCGACAAGGCGAATGACGACGAGACGACCCTACTGAAGCATATTGAGACGGCGTTAACCGATACTAGGATTCATGATAGCGTGAAACGCTTTCAAAAGATCTTCAAAGACTATAGGGACAATGAAGTAGCGGAAAGATTCGTAGAAGCTCAGTTGAATGACCAAGTATACCAGAAATAGTTATCCTAGTATGCTTCATCCTTCTAGTGTGGGCAGTCATCGATGTGATTCGGCGAAATGACCTACCAGGTATGAATAAGGCTATTTGGCTTATAGCTCTTTTTAGTCTTCAGCATGACAGCCCCATTGGTCTATTTGATTATGAAACAGTGCCAGAGCAAACGTTTCACAATCATCGACTAATTTCTCACTCCCTGGTTATAATCGACTTTCTTTAAACGGTAATTTCAGGCACAGTTGGCTTATGTCGATTCCACCATTCATTAATGTCGAAGACGTACCTGAAAAAGAAAACTTTTGGGGTGAGAACCAAAAATACAAACGTCTGAGGCGCGATCTCTCACGAGCTTTAGGATCCGGAGTGGAAGGAAATCCAGTTCATCCATTTGATGTTGAATTAACGAGGATTCTACCTCGGCACTACAATTGCCCGCAGCACCGTCACCCGAACATGGATGAATTCTTCATCATCGTTTCCGGGGAAGGCATCATGTTTCGGGGCGACGAGGAATACCCGGTCAAAACTGGCGATTGCTTCTACCAACCCCAAGGCACCTATCATCGATTGTATAACACAAGCGAAACGGACTATCTGGTTTTCTACGTAATTGCCAACGAGGTCGAGGATGCATCCGCTGAAATACTGCGTTACTGAGCAGGACTCGATTCACTTGCTGCTTCTTTCTCGACGCAAACGCTACAAATACCATCTCCATCACGGTAGCGGAATTCTCTCTCGGGGTTTGACTTGTCAGTCGCACCGCAAGTCTTGCACGTGTGAAAAGCCTCCTCCGCAAGCGCATCTACCTTTTTGTGGTGCTCTATCCGACGTTTCCGGTTCTTCATCTGGCTATACAGATCCTTACCAAAGAACAGTGCATAATTTCCAAGCGAAACCAGAATCACAACCCGAGCAGGCCAACTTCCGCCGATGAAGGAAAGTACAAGGAACCCAACACTGATATAGGCCAACCATTTAACCTTTACAGGTAGCACGAAGAACAACATGAATTCAAAATTCGGATACAATGTTGCAAAAGCGAAAAATACGGTCAGGGAAATGTAATTATTCGTGAAGTAGATGCCTGGAAAAAGTATCGAGGCTAGAACCGTAAACACCACCGCCAAAAAGATAAACAGGTTGTATTTGAAAGCTCCCCACTGACTTTCAAGTGCTTGGGAAATCATCCAAAAAATGTACCACGCAAAAGCCAGAAAAATAGGACTGAACGTGGCTGGTGGAATAAATAAGAAGGAGAAAATCCGCCAAACCTGGCCATTCAAAATACTGGGTATATTCAAATAGAGCAGATTGATATCTATTCTACCAAAGTGAATACCGGCGAAGACGAATACCTGCCCAACTATCAGATAGAGAGCGAGGTTCGGTACGGCGAGACCGCCAAAGCGCTTCTCCAGTTTATCGATCCAATTCATACGGCTAAAGGGGACTAAAAAAGGGAGGCCCGCAACAACTGTCCAGAATTAAGCAACAAGTTCTGAGAATCGATAGGCTTGGGACTTGGCATAGTCAGAACCCTTATCATATTTATCTTTCATGGAAATTAAAGTACCTTGCAGTTGTTACGACAAGACCGGCCCCCTTTTCTACTTTGCCCGTATGTGCTCAAAAATACGCCTTCACGCAGCAGGATCGCTCGACTCCAGTTATTTCGACATGCTTGGAAACGGTTTCGACGGGCGTACGTGTCGGTATCTCCGGGTAAACTACGAGGACGTAAAGCAACAGGTTTTAGACGGGAGGTCGAACGAAGAAGCCCTTGAATGGTGCTTTATCAACGGAAGGAAACTGACCGAAGAAGAAGTCCTCATCTACAACAGTTTTATGAGCAAACGGGGCTGGCGCGATGATGAAACCCGAGAATTCATACCCGCGCTTATGGTCTCATACGGCGTAACACCAGATGAGCGACTGGTCACCGACTTTGATGTAATCGAGATGGATGAGGGCCGCTGGTATCCGAATCAATGGCAAGACGCCTGGTACGACTAGATCAGTTTAGTCCGAGGATCTTACGTCCCTCATCACTGATCATGTGCGGCGTCCAAACCGGATCCCACACGATATCTACTTTTGCAGAGTCAACGGCGGATAGCGCTTCTATCTTCTGCTGAGCATCCGCAGCAATGGAAGGTCCCATACCGCATCCCTGTGCGGTAAGCGTCATTTTAACGAACACTTCATGAGAATTTTCTTCACCTGTCGCTTCCACCCTCAAATCGTAGATCAATCCCAGGTCGACGATATTGACAGGAATCTCAGGATCGAAGCATGTCTTAAGTACTTCCCAAACATGGTCTTCCGAAAACTTACCGGATGTAACGACTGGCTCCGGCTCTTCCACAGCATATTCCGCTTCACCGGATTCTCCGAGAGCATCCAGATCTTTGGAGGCAAGGCGATAGAGACCGCCGTTTGCTTGAACCGTTACTGTTCCACCCAAGGCCTGCGTCACAAAGACTTCGGTTCCTTCTTTAAGAGACAGCATATCGCCTGCCGGAATGAGTGTCGCTTGAGTATCCCTGATTAGGGTGAATGACTTTTGCGCCATAGTTTACTTGAGAAATTGATAATTGACCTCTGGTAAGAGATAGATACCACGAGGATCGTTGAAGGACTTCAACCATTCAAGATCCTTTTGCACCTGACGAATTAATCCTGTTGCAGGATCAATCGATACGTCTAATTCACGCCCCTCAAGCAAGGCGTTTATCATATCATCTAAATCATTCCCACGAGGATAGTCCGTCACCGAGTAATCCCCTTCTTCAAGTTCCGCCAATTCTGCGGCATGTTGAATGGCTGCTTCAAGCCCTCCCAGTTCATCGACCAGTCCCACTTCCAGAGCATCTTTGCCGAGCCACGTACGCCCCTGTCCTACGGAATCCACGTATTCAGGATCCATATTTCTGGATTCAGCGATTTTTTGAACAAATTTGTCGTAATACCAGGTTGTTGAGTCTTCCAATTGCTGCATTTCTTCTTCTGTTTGCGGCCGGGTCATAGTCCAACTTCCAGCAAAATCATGAGTACTGGCATAGTCCCAGGTAATACCTACGTTGTTCGCAACATCCTGTATATTGAAAATAAGTCCATAAACTCCTATCGAGCCCGTTATGGTGTTATCCTGTGCAAAGATACGATTCGCGTAGGTCGAAATCCAATAGCCCCCACTGGCAGCCACATAACCCATCGATGCCACGACAGGCTTGCTTTCGCGCAGCAGACGGATCTCACGCTGGATGATCTCTGAAGCTTGGGCTCCTCCGCCCGGGCAATTAACACGCAATACCACTGCCTTTACATCATCATCCAAGCGAATATCCCGGAGACGTCGGGCCAGTTTATCACCACCGACTTGGTTCACATCTCCTTCACCAGCAACGATAACTCCCTCCACATAGACAACCGCGATCTCGTCATCCTCAGATACAGATCCGTTCACCGGGTTGGACATCATGTAGGATGCGATATCAATCTGACTGAATGTCCGCTTTTCCGCGTCATCACCCGCGACGCCTTTAAGCTTTTCCAAAACCTCGTCGAAATAGATCAATTCGTCGACGAAGCCATGCTCGAGTGCCTTATCGGCAACAAAAGATCGATCTGAACCTGCAATAGCATCCAATTGTCCAAGGTCCATACCGCGAGACTCTGCTACCTCTGCTGCCATCGAGTCCCATAGGCCCTGAATAAGGATCATCGTTTGCTCACGGTTGGCCTCGCTCATGTGGTCCTGAATGTAGGGCTCTATCCCCGCCTTGAACTTACCGACTCGCACGGGTTGGGCACCGATACCCCATTTTTCAAAAGCGTTGGCGTAAAACATCATCTCAACCCCGAGACCATTAAACATGAGTTCGCCAAACGGGTTCATCGCCACATTGTTCGCCGCAGAGAAAACGTAATAGTCGCGGGGCATGGCGTTTACCACATAGGCCTCCACCGGTTTGCCGCTGCCTTTAAAATCGACCAGGGCATCCCTGAGTTCACTGATCGCGGCATAACCGGACCCGAAATTAACAGACTGTAGATTTCCTGTGAGAAAGATACCTTTGATCTTCTTATCCGTCTTGGCATACTTGATCGCATTGATCAGTTTTCGAAGACCGATCACGGGTAATTCATTTCCCGAGATCGCCTGCTGAATGACTTTATCCACCGTCACCGAGGGAGGTTTGTCATTAATACTCATCGTAAGATCAACAACCAGCATCGCGCTCTTCGGAGTGGCTGGAGCCGTTTCCTGAAATGCCACTCCTACCAGGAGGAGTATGGCCAGACCTCCGAAACCGAGAATAAAAAGGGCCAGCAAAGTTCCGAGGAAACTACTAAAGGTATTTTGAATAAATCGCCACATAGGATTGAGATGAGATAAATGTTAGCAATTGGTATCGTTGAAGAATAGAACCGGCTAACACAACTGATATTCCGATCTATTTTCTCGGGAGGACCCCCATCTCGAACCATAAGAATCCAAGGATTTCCATTGAATTCACAATAATATTACCTATCCCTTGGGATCGAAAACCAGAACAACCATTATGAGTAGAGTATTAATTATCGGCGCCGGCGGCGTCGGCCGAGTCGTCACCCACAAATGCGCACAACTTCCAGCCATATTTTCAGAAATTTGGCTAGCAAGTAGAACGCTTGCGAAGTGTGAAAAAATCGCTGCAGAAATCGAAGCCAATATCCACACCGCGCAGGTGGACGCCGACAACACCGACGATCTGATCGCTCTCATTGAGAAAATCCATCCCAAGCTCGTAATCAACGTCGCGTTACCCTATCAGGATCTGACGATCATGGATGCTTGTCTGGCTACCGGTGTAGACTATGTCGATACCGCAAACTACGAGCCCATCGACAAAGCGAAATTCGAATACAAATGGCAATGGGACTATCAGGGCCGATTTAAAGAAGCCGGACTCATGGCACTACTCGGTTCCGGTTTTGATCCAGGCGTGACAAACGTCTTTTGCGCGTATGCACAGAAACACTACTTCGATACGATAGATTACATCGACATTCTCGATGCAAACGCCGGCGACCACGGCCATCCATTTGCCACCAACTTCAATCCAGAGATCAACATTCGGGAAATAACTGCCAACGGTCGCTACTGGGAAAACGGCGGATGGAAGGAAACCGAGCCCCTCGCGATCAAGAACGCGTTCGATTTCCCCGTGATCGGCACCAAGAACGCCTACCTGATGTATCATGAAGAACTGGAATCGTTGGTAAAAAACATCCAGGGTCTAAAACGAATTCGTTTTTGGATGACGTTCTCCGAACAATACATCACTCACCTCCGAGTGTTGGAGAATGTCGGAATGACCCGTATCGATCCGGTTACCTACGAGGGTAAGGAAATCGTCCCATTACAGTTCCTAAAGGCCGTTCTCCCTGATCCCGCGAGCTTGGGCGAAAGAACGAAAGGGAAAACCTGTATCGGTTGCATTATTTCCGGAAAAAAAGACGGCAAAGACAAAACGATCTACATCTACAATATTTGCGATCACGAAGCCTGCTACGCAGAGGTCAAATCTCAGGCGATCTCCTACACCACGGGTGTTCCCGCCATGATTGGAGCGAAACAGATACTTACTGGTAAGTGGAAAAAAGCAGGTGTTTGGAATATCGAACAGCTCGATCCTGATACATTTATGGACGACCTTAATCTCTACGGACTGCCCTGGGAACTGGTCGAATTGGACAAACATCCGGAACTGTAAGCTGGTTACCTTAACTCTATGAATGTCGATAACGTACCTACCCCCTGCTATGTCATTGATATGGGGCTTCTGGAAAAGAATCTTCGACGTCTTGATGAAGTGCAGCAGGCAACAGGTTGTAAGATCATCCTGGCACTCAAGGGATTCGCCGCATTCAGCACCTTTCCACTAGTCTCGAAATACCTCGGGGGCACCACAGCAAGCTCTGTAAACGAAGCCTTACTTGGAAAAAACGAATTCGGCGGAGAAGTTCACGTATACGCTCCGGCATACTCCGAAGCTGAAATCGATGCACTCGCTCCCATCGCCCATCATATATCATTCAACTCATTGTCACAGTTTTATCGCTACCGGGATCAGGTAAGTGCACTAAATCCAGAAACCAAAATGGGACTGCGGGTAAACCCCGAATACTCAGAAGTTGAAGTCGAGCTATACGATCCGTGTGCAAAACACTCTCGCCTGGGCATAACAGCGTCCAAGCTGGAGGACGCGGACCTGAATGGGATCACCGGCTTACATTTCCACACCTTATGTGAACAAAATGCAGGTCCACTAGCCAGAACCCTGAAGGTAGTTGAGGAAAAATTTGGCGACTACTTTCATCAACTATCCTGGATAAACTTCGGTGGCGGTCATCACATAACCAGAGATGACTACGAAATTGACCTGCTGATTCAGACAATCAAGACCTTCAAGGCGAAGCACAAACTGGATGTCTATTTGGAACCAGGCGAAGCGATTGCATTAGGAACAGGCGTTTTGGTTACCGAAATTCTGGACATCATCAACAATGGAATAGAGATCGCAATTCTTGATACATCCGCCACTGCTCACATGCCAGATGTGCTTGAAATGCCATACCGTCCCTCCATACGTGGGGGTGGAACTCCAGAGGAAAAACCATTCACTTATCGACTCGGTGGCCTTACCTGTCTGGCTGGTGATGTCGTTGGCGATTATTCTTTCAGTTCAGCACTCAAAATCGGCGACAAATTGGTTTTCGAAGACATGGTCCACTATACGATGGTAAAGAACAATACCTTCAACGGAGTGCCCTTACCATCCATCGCTCTTTGGCATCCCAAAGATGCACGACTCGAAATCGTACGGCGATTCGGATACGAAGACTACCGGAACCGGTTATCCTAGCCTTGTAATTATTGGGATTTTCTGAAAGCTTCGCTATGAATTCCAACCAACTTAATCAAAATATAGCTCAGAAAACAGGAGCAACTCAGGACATAGAAGTCCCGTAATACAACCCCGTTAGCCATGAATAAAAATACCATTATTCTAGTAATAGCCGTCATTTTTGCGATAGCCGGTTGGCTGCTCTTTCTCACCAAGTCACCTGACACGGTAGAGAACGCAGCCAACACCAGCGAGATCGCCCCATCAACCGCCAGCTCTACCACAGAGAACGCGCAATTGTCTGCCGCGGAGCTTGCAGCAATCGAAGCCGAAAAGAATGAAGCAATCCGCTTGGCTGAACTTCAACTGCAGCAAGCGAAGGAAGAACAGGAGCGCAAAATAGCAGCTGTCCAGGCCAGATTAGAGGCAGAAGAACTCGCCAGAGCCGAAGCAGAGAAGCAAGCAGCAGAGACAAGAAAACGCCTTGATGCACTTACCGAGTCCCTCAAAGCCGCTGAAATAAGACAATCGGAGCTGGCAGCACAAACCCAGTCGGTTTCCAAAGAACGGCAAGCCGAGCTGGCAGCCGCAGCTGAAGCCGTCAGAAATGCGAAAGAAGAAGCGGCCGCGCTGAAGAAACAACAGGAAGAACTGGAATCTCAAAGGGCCGTAGCTCTTGCAAAGCAACAGCAGATTGAAGCTGAGTTACGCGCTGAATTGGATAAATATAAAGAAATCGAAGACTGGGATTACACCTACACGGTTCGTGGGCAACAGTACAAACGTCAATCCATGGAAGTGATCAGAGCTAAGTTGCGCGCCAATCCGAACCGCGACTAACTCGAATTCCAGCAGATACATTTTTGGAGGTCTTCCTAAGGGAAGGCCTCTTTCATTTCCGCTAGATCCAAAAAAATATACGCGGTGTAAGATTTGACCCGAGCCAATCGAGCGTGACTTAATCCTAAAAACCCGCAGAAACTCCAGAAACCTATTCATGACCCTAGCAGAACTAAAATCCCATGTAAGAACGGTTGTCGACTGGCCGCAAACAGGCGTCCGATTCCGCGACGTAACTCCCCTCTTCGAAACTCCTGAATGCTTCAAAACGATCGTCGATACCATTTGCACTCACTATGCTGAAATAGGGGTAGATAGGATCGCCGGCGTGGACGCCCGTGGATTCGTCATCGGCGGAGCCGTAGCCAACCAAATGAACCTTCCTTTTGTCCTCGTTAGAAAAAAAGGGAAACTACCTTTTGAGACAGTGTCGGAGGACTATGCACTGGAATACGGAAAAGCGACGATTGAAGTTCATACCGATTCTGTTTCGAAGAATGAGCAAATCGCGATCGTCGACGATCTCATAGCAACCGGAGGGACCTTACTCGCAGCAAGCAGGTTGTTTCAACGACTGGACGCAAGAGTTGCAGAGGTAACGGCCGTCATCGACCTCCCGGAACTCGGAGGCTCTCAACTATTGAAAGATGCCGGATTAGCGGTGATGAGTCTGATTGAGTTTACTGAGTCAGAGTAGAACAGACAGTCCCGATAAAGGAATTTGGTAGGCGATGAGCAACCTGCGTGCATCAAATTACGATCACTTCGCCAAATATTACGCAGTTTCTGAATACCTGACATTTGGAAACCGACTTAAAAAGTGTCGAGAGGCCTGGGTAAATGAATTGCTTGGTAACGAGAACATTCTACTACTGGGAGATGGCGACGGACGTTTTTCAACCGCCCTTCTGCAGAAATACCCGCACATTAATATCGTATCGCTGGATGCGAACCAAGCCATGTTAAATCAGGCACAAAGAAGAAGAAAAAAGGCCGGTATTTCCGACAACCGGTTACACAATAGATGCGAGGATGTCCGAATATGGCGTCCAGCGAACGGTCAGTATGATGCCATATTTGCCCAATTCTTCTTCGATAGCTTTCACGAAGCCGACTTGGAGATGATCATCATCAAAATAAGAAATGCGCTAACCACCAACGGGCAACTCTTCGTGTCAGACTTTCATTTGCCCGACGACACCAAAATCGGCAAATTGCGCGGCCGATTAACCCTTGGAATACTCTACCCCCTTTTCAAAATTATAGCAGATCTAAAAGTCCAACATCTAGCCGATTATTCCAGAATACTTTTCCGCCATGGATTTGAACTCAATAAAGAGACATTCTATTCCCAGAAGACACTCGTTTCTCAAATATTTAGCTCTAAACCAAAATCCTAACGCGAGATGTCGCTCTGGCAAAGCACACGAAACTGATTACTCCGCAAAACATCCGACGCCATGTCCTGATCCTCCAGATGCATGACCAGCGCGGATTTTTCATCAGGCCTGAATATAAATGGATACAAATAGTGAACGTTAATTTCGGCAGCCAGTATCGTAGATAGCACCGATGTAACTTCATCAACGGCTGTCAATTCCACCACTAGCACAGTAGTTTCCGTGTAGGAATAACCCTGAAGAAAAAGAACCGAAGCCGCACTAGCCGGATCATCTACAATGATTCTAACGATACTGCTATCGGTCGTATCCAAGACCGTCATAGCCATTATATGGATAGAATTTTGAGACAATAATCGGGTAAAATCACTCAATCGCCCCACTTTGTTTTCCAGAAATACGGAAAACTGGATCACAGGATCCCCACCAAGCCCATCGACAACGTTATCAGACATGACACGACATCTTTATGAAAAGATCGAAAACCGCAAAAACAAATTTTGAACCGTTAATAATTAAGAAGCCTGAAAGACCAGTACTTTAGCTACTTGAATATTTGTACAATTGTGAGCATGTTTGACGTTTTACTATGCTAAATCCAACGGAAAAGCCCATAGAGCGTCCGTCCATCGGTGAACTCCAAGTGTTGTTGAGTGCTCCCATGGATGCTCTAACACTATTTCTGGAGGACCAGATACAGGCTTTCGAACCACAAATCCGTTTTCTGGTGGACTACTGCCTCAAGAATAGCGGAAAGCGAATACGACCCTCTCTTGTTTTCCTATCAGGAGATACCGATACAAAGGAAAATCTCGAAAAACTCATACAAGTTTCTGCCGTTGTGGAGATGGTTCATATCGCCACCTTAGTCCATGACGATGTTTTGGATGGAGCTGACAAAAGACGAGGACAGCCAACCATCAGTTCAAAGTTTGGAGAGCACACCGCGGTCCTCTTGGGAGACGCCTTATTCTCCCACGCCCTACATCTAGCCGCTCAATTTGATACCGTCGAGGTCTGCAGGCTCGTATCCCAGTCAACCCGGCGCGTTTGTTCCGGTGAAATCTTGCAAACTTTTAGGAGAGGCGACTGGAAGCTGGGATTAAATGAGTATCTAAACATGCTGGACATGAAAACCGGCGAACTATTCTCGATTTCTACCTATTTGGGTGGTCTCCTCTCAGGCTACTCAGAGGAGAATTGTCAGATCCTCAAACAATTTGGGTCTGAACTGGGAATCGCCTATCAGGCTTATGATGATTTGACTGATTTTATCGGTGACGAATCAAAAATCGGAAAAACCCTCGGGACTGACTTGTCAACCGGCAAGGCGACACTCCCCCTGATACAACTTTTTCAGCTCAACGATCCAACCGCGACTGCCAGAATGAAAGAGGCGCTCGAAGAAAGAAGCGAAAGCAAGACAGCAGAAGTGCTGGAGGACTACGGTATCTACGACCAAGGAATCTCATTCGTCTCAGGACTCTGGGAGAAATCGGTTATTACTCTAACAAAGCTACCCGACGGTTTTCCAGCCAAGGAAAACCTAAACTTAATCAGCCAATTGCTACGGCAGAAGCTGGATGACCTGACAAGCACGAGGATCATTACATAAAAAAACACCACCTTTTCAGGTGATGTTTGATAAGAAATTTATAATCTGAGCCTACCGTGCTGCGACGGTGAATCGAAAAGGCACATTGATGGTTGCTCGCTGTTTTTCACCTTTTTCTAAGGCGGCATCGAATTCCCAATTAGCCATCGCTTTGACAACAATCGATTCAAGAACTTGATGAGATGACGAAATGGTTTTGGTCCCGACCAGCTTGCCATCTTCATCAATAGCACAACGAATAATGATTTCCGCCGTTTCGCCGGGTTTGAGTAAATCGCTAGGTAATTGGGGTTGAGAAAATTTAACAACTGAGGGTGCCTTGCAGCATTCTGAATTTGCAAACACACCACATTCTGATTCTCCGAAAACAGTTAATCCTGCAAACAGGAAACTGGCTAGTGTGATTAAAATGGTGTTTTTCATGGTACTTATTGTTACGGGATTGTGACAAACGTAACATAAAAGATACTTATGTCGAGGCGTAATTAGCTAATAAATCAGCTTTTTTACACGTTATTGCGGGAAATTACCCCACCTTTCGCCGTTATTCGTGCATTTCCGTTAACTCTGGCCCCACAATGATCGAATCTAACTCCTCATTCGAAACACCGAGCTTTGTTACAACAAGGTCACGGAAATCATCGGGAATCGGAGCCACAAAGCTCCTCTGAAACAGTGGTGCATCAAACCTCACTTTGTGGGCGTGCAATGCCTGCCTATGAAAACCGAGAACCTCATGAATCGACTCCGTGTAACCCGTCTCAATGAACCTCAAATACAATCGGTCATCTGGACCATAGATCTTGTCACCTACGATAAAGGTCCCCAGATGAGCTGCGTGCGCTCGAATCTGATGCTTTCGTCCCGTAACTGGAATCACCTTCACCAAGGTAAATCCATTACGAGTCACTAAAGGCTCAAAACGAGTTTCAGCCCGTTTTGAAGTATTCGATTTTCTAACCGCCTGCTTAACATAGACTCCAGAATCCAAGTCTTTCGCCAAATGAGCAGTCAATTGCACTGATTCCTTCAATTCACCATTTAGCAGAGCCAAATACTCCTTTGATACCTGTCTATCCTGAAAGGCCATCTGCGCATGCCGGGCACGTAACTTGTCTTTTGCTAACAAACAAATGCCACTGGTTTCACGGTCAAGACGGTGAACCAGATGCACCAAATCTTGCCCCAAATATTCCCGAGCCGCGCCGACTAAACTCGACCATGGTCCGTTTTTCGAAGGATGGCAAACAACCAATCCAGGTTTATTAACCGCGAGTATCCCTTCGTCTTCCTCAACGATCCAGTCCGGAAACGCTTCTGGATCAATTAATTCGGGTTCCAACGGAGAACCATTACAAAGATGATCATTCATAGTAGGTCGATGTCGATAGAGTCTTCCCGATTAAAAAGAACTTAAAAGAAGAAAAATAGAAGACCAGAAAGGTTGCAAAGTTCCTGAACGAGGTCTAAATTTACCTACTCAGTAATCAATGTTACGTCTGTTCTCAACATACCTCCACTACCACTTTCGCCGGGCTCGGTTCCCGGGAACTCCCAACAAGGGCCCTGCTACAGCAGGCTCTTCATCACCAACCACAAATAGAAGGAAGAAACAATGCATAATAATGACGTTATTATCACTGGTCGCCACATAGAACTCACTGACTCCCTGAAGAACATCGTTCAGGAAAAAGCAGTTAAACTATTCAATCATGACGACAAGATAATCCGACTTAGAGTTGAACTCGAATACAACCAGAACGTCACCAATTTGAAAGAATTCATTGCCAAAGGTCATATCGAAATGCGAGGGCCCGGCTTGAATGTAACCTCAGAAACAGAAGATCTCTATAAATCCATCGATGAGATGGTAAACAAGCTAGACCGCATGCTTAGACGGAAACATCGACTTAGTAAGGTGAAACGTAAAGATACACACGGCATCGAATTCCCAGCAGACCTGCCTAAGGTAGCAAACGCATAGCTACGATTCGCAGAAATTTTTCCAAAGGGCCCCGACAGTTTGTCGGGGCCCTTCTTTATTTCAAATTAAACCAAAACACCACCCAGGTGATTCTTTAAAGAGATACTTGACAGGCCTTCAAAGCTTTACAGAACTAATCGGCTTGTTTGTGCATCCCTAGCTCAATTGGATAGAGCACCTGACTACGGATCAGGAGGTTGCAGGTTCGACTCCTGCGGGGTGTGCCATTTTTCATGCTCATACTCAGTTACTTAGAGAACTAATGAGCTTTGTCAAATTCCCAGTGTCCCATTTTAGATCCCAACGTGGGCTCCCTTAGTGACATTTTTCTCGTTGAAGCCTCTAGGAATCGGGTGTAGGTTCATAATGAAGATAATCTCTAAGAACTAATTTTTTGATACTGGTTCGAGCGGTCTTTGGAAACCTAAACCCCTCCTCAGAATGAAAATCACCTTTGTCTGTCGCATGATCGATTGGATTCTTGCGAAGCAGTACTGCAATCCGAATTACATCGCATTACATGTATTGTGGTTTTGGTTCACTCCTCCGTTGGCATTTTACGCTTACGCGATGGAGGAACCTAAAGCTTTGGATTATGCAAATTATTGCTTTGGTGCTGGTCTACTCCTTATTGTAAGTATAGCAACGTATGGTGCGCTCATGAAGCAGGATTGGGTGACGAAACAAGCGACTTCCGATGGAGTGATCAAACAGATAAAATACCTTCGCGCCAGAGACCGATTCATTGTGATTCGTTTTCTGATGGAAAAGCTCCCTGACGACGCAGTGATCGAGCATATGAACTTCAAGTTTCTACGATCCGAAATTCACCAACAATTAGAATTGGCCTTTGAAGCTGCCAAGGCAGCAAAAGAACGGGAAGCCATTCGGACAGAGAAACTCATATCTTCTTTAAATAAGTGAATTATAGAGTTTCGATTCCCCAGAAAGGTTCCTCTATTCTAGTTAGTCAGATTCAAGAATAAGTAGACGTACCCATTTGCTAGTTTCCCCTTAATCTAGATCTAGATTAGATAAACTTCTCTCTCTCTGCTTCAACACCAGTTCGTTTGAATTGAGATTGAAAATTTTGATCTGGTTCCCAAATTGTATTTTTGCGGTTTCGGCATTTAACACCACCCCTCAAAACTCATATGAAGAAGACCCTCTACATCGATATGGACAATGTCCTGGTCGATTTTCCCTCCGGATTGGCTCGAGCCTCCAAAGAAGATCTCATTAAATACGAAAAAGACGAAGACGAGATCCCCGGCATCTTTGCACTCATGGATCCCATGCTCGGAGCCGTGGAAGCCTTCCATACACTCTCCAAACACTTCGACACCTACATTCTTTCCACCGCACCGTGGGAGAATCCTTCTGCTTGGTCGGATAAACTGGAGTGGGTCAAGAAACACCTTGGCGCCCCGGCCTACAAACGCCTCATCCTCACTCATCACAAAGACCTCAACCGTGGTGATATTCTTATCGACGACCGTCCAAACAACGGGGCTTCAGAATTCCAAGGAGAATTGATAAAGTTCGATCCTCAACACACCAAATGGCCGGAACTGGTTGAAAGGCTCATGACAAAACGACAAAATACCTGAGCCCAGCGGACGGAAGTTTTCAAAGTTTTAAAGTACTACTGAAAAGGTCAGAAAGTATAATTATTTGACTATTCAGATTAGTAGATTTTAAATCTTTTCCGTTTTCACGTTAACTCAACCCTCACTGCAATGCCCTCATCCCAGTTCCTCGTCTATCTGTTTTCCGGTATCACTCTCACTCTACTTTGCTCTAGCTGCGAGTCGGCAACAGGGAACAGACCCGGAATCTACACACAACCCTATATTACTGCAACTGCTTCACCTCTTCCAGAACCTGGGATTGTGTACTTTTGGCCTGAGACAGTCTTTGAATGGTCCATCGATTTTGTCGTTATCAAACAACAGACTTACGTAAAAGTCCCTGGTAAGGCGGACAAACCTAAAGATGGTACGAAGCCCGAATTCAAAATCAGCTTAGCCCCAGGTAGCGACTCCATCAACCTGAATACTGAAGTCCGCCCTGACTATGATCTGGGATTCTTTATACCTACCAGACTGATGGCTGCGCCCAAAACTGATGTTAAAAAACTGAAGGTCACTCTCACGGATGATTTAATTCTCCAAGGGATTGGTGGCGAGTTTGACGACAAGCGCGCAGATATTGCAGGCAACATCATCAAGATTGGTCTTACATTAGCCAAGCTCGCGACAGGCGTTCCTTTAATCAAAGACTTTCAACCTGAAGAATACCTCAAAGAAGAGGTGCTAGATAAACACAAGTATACCTTCATTCGCCAAATAACATACGACGAAATCAAAGTCGCAGACGAAGGCAGCTTCAAGGCAGTAAGGGGCGATTCCGATTTCGAAAATTTTATTCAACGGGTCCTTGAAGGACTCAAGAAAGATCCTAAGAGCGGAATAGGCGCAACCTATACTGCGCCCGAGATCCTCACTTCTTTCAAAGAATTTGCATTAAAATTCAAACAAGATGGTAGCCCCACTTCCTACACAAATTCAAAAGCAGTATACGATACATTAAAAGACCACAAAAGTTACATCTACCCTACCCGCAAGAAGGGAGCAGAGACGCCGAAGGAGTGGATCGATGAAGAATACTTTCGGGGCATACCCTATCGCATACCGGGTCGGATAAATATTTCATTATCCCAAGACGGAGAAACCATGAAATCCATCTATCACAATCTCGGAGAGAGCGGCAATATAGGCTTCGTCGACTTATCTGGAGACAAGTGGATAGACTCTACTTACAACGTATCCTTCAATACCGCGACCGGAGGTCTTAAAGAATACGAAGTCACAACTTCAAGCGCGGCCGAACAGATTAGTAGTGTTATCTCCGAACAGTTGGTGGAAGCAGGCCAAGCTTACCAGGCTATTCAGACCGCTAAAAAAGAGGACAACGAAGAGCAAGAGGATGCAAACAACGATTTGGCCGTTTACCTGAAAGAACAAGAAATCGCTGACGAGAATATTGTTCTTCAAAGGGCAATAAAAGACATGGCAGATTTCGAAAAAGATATAGCTGCAACCAATGACCCAGCCGAGATTAAGACTCTCGAGAAAGCGATTAAAGACAGTTCAGATTTGATCGATAAGACCCAGAATAAACTCAGGACCCTCGAGCGTCAGCTTTACTATCTAAAGCTGGGATATTCAGTCGAATAGACCGCAAATAGTGGGCGCTTCAAAGTGACTACGCGAATCACACCTTACATTCCAGTATGAAGTCTTTATAACTGCCTCGTGATGGATGCTTTTTCGACATATAGATATTATCAACGGAGGCCTCTTTAATCATCCCACGAATCTTGGCCATCCGTTCACGGTGTTTGTTCGTTTTTCCCCAGGCGATCAGAACTACATCAGTTTCTTTCAGCATTTCTTCAATCGTCACATCATTCGTTTCCCCGATTTGATCGCGGGTCCCCTCAAAGTCCTTCGTTTGCACAAATGCAAATTGATTAACGATGATCAGGCGACTTACCTCAGCAAATTCCTCATAACCTTTTATAAAGACGAGCTTCTCTAGGAACTGAACTGATTTGTCTGCATACTCCTTACATGCGTAGCTAGGATTCTCCATAATTACGCAAAGAGTCTGGTTTCCTTTAGACAGACCATAGTCAACAGTTAGCGAGTATCGAAAATTTCCGCACGGCGAATGACTGGTATCGACTTCGGCATGGTCGATGTGCTTGTAGATTCGATTCTTCATTTTTTAGTTACTAAGCAATTGCAGTCGCAGTTAGTCTACGTCGCTCTACAACTTAGTATTTCTTTAACACAATCAGAGATGCTGCTTCTTCAAAAAAATTACAAAAACCAAACCTATCCGATCTTGTATTGAGCACTCATGACGCGGTAGCTTTGTTAACACCTCCTGATTGGATCTCCTCGATTCGCCATTAGCCTTTTTCCACCCTCATACAGAAATACTTGCTAGTCTGATTATCCCCCACCTCGTTTCTTCATTACCTCAGCATCACTCTCTCTTACACATTTACCATCCTAAGTAATCTATGATCTGGACCGAACCCGCCACCGCCGCCGACTCCCACGCCGAGCTCGAAAAACGCCTCTGGGACGCAGCCAACCAACTCTGGGCCAATGCCGACCTCAAGCCGTCCGAGTTCTCGCCCATCGTTCTTGGGCTCATCTTCATTCGCTACGCTGAGACACGGTTCGCCGCTGTCGCCGAGGAGATTGGCCCCGCCACCGGACGCCGCAAGATCGGCCCGCAGGACTACCATGCCAAGGGAGTGCTCTACCTGCCCGAGGAAGCCCGCTTCCCGCACCTGCTCCAGCTCCCCGAGGGTTCCGAGATGGGCAAGGCCGTCAATGACGCTATGCGCGCCGTGGAGAAGGACAACCCCGACCTCGCCGACGTCCTGCCGAAGACCTACCAGGTCCTCGAAAACCGCACCCTCGCCGAGCTGCTCAAGGTCATGGCCTCCATCCCCATGGACAAGGAGGGCGACACCTTCGGCCTCATCTACGAATACTTCCTCGGCAAGTTCGCCATGTCCGAGGGGCAGAAGGGCGGCGAATTCTACACCCCCACCTCCATCGTCCGCCTCATCGTCGATATCCTCGAGCCCTACCACGGGCGCATCTACGATCCCGCCTGCGGCTCCGGCGGCATGTTCGTCCAGTCCGCCCGCTTCGTGGAGGAGCACCACAAGAACCCCACCGCCGAGATCTCCGTCCACGGACAGGAACGCGTCACCGACACCTCCCGTCTGGCCCGGCTCAACCTCGCCGTCCACGGCCTCAGCGGCGACATCCGCCAGGGAAACACCTACTACGAGGACCTCCACGACTCCGTCGGCCGCTTCGACTTCGTCCTCGCCAATCCGCCCTTCAACGTCAGCAAGATCGACAAGGAACGCCTCGCCGACGACCCGCGCTACCCCTTCGGCCTGCCGCGCACCGACAATGGCAACTACCTCTGGATTCAGCACTTCCACTCCGCGCTCAATGCCACCGGCCGCGCCGGCTTCGTCATGGCGAACTCCGCCGCCGACGCCCGCGCCTCCGAGCAGGACATCCGGGAAAAGCTCATCCGCAGTGGCCACGTCGACGTCATGGTCAGCATCGGCCCGAACTTCTTCTTCACCGTCGCGCTGCCCTGTACCCTGTGG
>CAYGQM010000088.1:0-24004 GCA_964352065.1 uncultured Opitutaceae bacterium | reverse complement strand
GTGTAGGCCTGTATGTCTTTAAAGGGATCGCCGTCTTTCAGGATCTCCTTTCCCATGGAGAAAGTTTTAACCTGGCGTGTCCGACCCTCAGAATAAATGAAACGTGTCTTTTCGGACTCTTGTTTTGGCAGGGGCTCAAAGATCGAAGTGTTGAACTCAACGGGTATTTCCGGGCCGAACTGTCCGTTTTCGGTTTGGAGGCGAGCAGCTAAAAATTGGGACGATTGATTGGAGTGAAAATACAGCAGGTCCGCCAATCCATCTTCGTTCAGATCAGGCACCTGGAGATTCCAGGCTGCATTTTCCTCCACGAAATACTCGGTGATTTCAAAATCCAGAGACTTCTTGGATTTTATGAAGATGAGTATCTTGTCGGTGCCGATCGCGAGAATGTCAGGTTCGCCGTCGCTATTGATATCAGACACCCGAATCGTTTGGCCCCGTTGTTTGGGACTGTATTCATCGAAAGTCCAGGACTGTTCAAATTCTCCGTCTTTGTCCTGCAGGTAAATTGATAAGGCATCACGATTTCCTGTCAGGACCATATCGATACGACCATCGTCATTGAAATCGCTCAGGGCCATATCATACGCGCTTTGCTCAAGAACCATGAATCGCTTGTCAAACCACCCGTCCTCCAGCTCGGGTTCCCATTTTTCTTTCGAGGTGGGGTCGCCGATGGTCCGCCTCTTTGTCTTATCGCTATTCTGAATCAGGAACTCGATCTTGGATAGTCCATTGTTAATCAGCGCGATGTCTGGTTTCCCATCCCCATCAATATCGGCAAATCGCGGGGCACGGGTATTCCAGTCGAGCTTTGTGATATTTGGGCCCGTGAGCAGGGGAGGATTCTCCTGAGAGACTGATGCTTTGCCGGGTATCCAGAAAATAGAAACCAATACGAAGGCGAATGAATGAGCGGCTAGGCTAATCTGACTTGGGGCGGAGTATGCCTTCTTGATAGATGTTATCATTTTCTTTGTAAGTATTCGTAATTGAAAAGTAGCGGAAGTCTTTGACAACTGGCGTGTCTGGAAGGTTTTCAAATGGATTTTCACCTGCTCCGTCCTCTGATTCTTCGTCTGTGGCAGATTCTGTGAGGAGGGGCAAAAGGCTGGAAAAGAGCCCGCTAAAGGTGGTTAACAATTTTTGAGCGTCCGAATAAGTGATACCGATCGGGTCTGTAGGCAGTTCGTTCAGGGCATCGCGAACATCCCTGCGTTCGAAGATTGGATTCTCAGGGTTTTGCATCATGGAGATGACCAATTTTGCGAAATCCTGATTGTTCTCTTCATAAATGAGATGCTGGTCACTGAGAAACAATGAGGGCCCAAAGCCGAATTGCATTTCTTTCATGGAGTAGCCGCTGGCACCAAGATACTCCTGCTTCTGGTAGAAACCCTGAGGATCGAAGGTTGCGCTCATACTATCGAGCATGGCTTCAAAGGAAATCCGGTCATTGATACCGATTATATAAGTACTACCTTGATCGAGAATTTTTTCCATGCCCCTGAATGCTTCTCCAAGATTGGAGGCCGCTGTGTTGGGAGTCTCTCCTGCTACCAAATAAAAACTGCCGGAAAAATTGTCGATGAGTGTTTCATCGAGTTGAATGGAAAGCATCTGTTCAAAGTTTGCTTTTTGGGTCTGATAGGTTTTTCCGGCAAAGGGGGAAACTATGGCAATCGTTTCTTCAAGGTCTTTTAATACACCGGAAATATCGAAGCTGGTCACGGTTGCCTGACTGAGGTCTTCGCTGAGAAAACTGGTGTCTGGAAGTGTGTTGCCATAATGGCCCATCAGTCGCCCGAAGAATCCATCGTTGGGTTCGATTAGAATCAGACTCTTTGACTTCAAAACTTCCGGGTCTGAATCGATGGAAAATGATAAGCCTCGAAAGGCATCGAGTCCGAGGGCTTGAAGAATGTTTTCGGGGGGTGCCATACGCCCCGATTGAATCAGGGGCGAATAGATATCCTCCAGATTGGTAAAGGCTGATTCGACTGACTCTGTGATAAATGTTAAGTCCAGATAGATGAAGAGATCACTGTCCTCATACAACCGCAAGAAGCAGTCCTGGAAACTTTTTTTATCATCCAGAGAAGAGCGTGGGTTTTCGCCGAGGTAGCGGTCGATGAAGTTTCTTGATGTTTCCTCGTTGTTTGTAATTGAAAGGACGTCGTCGTTAAAGAGTACGGCAAATTCATCAACGAACATAATGTGAAAGTCTTTATATTCTACGTACTCATACTCCTCGTCTTCCATGTCTGCCATCAAGTTGTCTTTTAGATCGGTGGATTCGAAGTCGAACACGGCCCAAAAGTTAGGAGGATCAGACGCTTCTATGGGGGCGTTGCCCATCGGATTGATCATCGGATTTGGAAGCAGTGAGACCAAGTCAAACCGGCCGATCGCAATCGCTATTTGACTACTCCTGAGTCCTTCGAGAATAGCCTCATCATTTTCATCCTCGATCCAAGGGTTGCTTTCATCATCAGATCCGAAGTTTTGAGTGATGGCTTCCAGAAGTTCATCGACGAAGTCTTTTACGTCTTCGCGTTTGTAGAGTTCGTAGATCGGGTTTGCTTTCCAATCGTCCTCTAACTGTGGAAAGCTTGGGATTTCCAGGTAAAAAAGTGTTTCCTCTGGGAATAGCTCGGGATAATCGCTCCGACTTGCTGAAAGGGCAGGCAGGAAACTGATAAACGCTAGAAAAGCGACTGGCGCCCACCGTGTCTTACTGTTCGTCATCGAGATTGAGCGAAGCGTTCGGGGGTGGATTATAGCGAAAACCATTGTTCGGGTTTCGAGGATCGAATGCAAACGCGTCGCGATTTTCGATAAAGAGCTTAACCATCTCAGCCGGAATCGAAAAACCGAGGCCCTCAGCACCGAATGCAACAATCTTAAGATTATTTACGCCCACAACTTCACCGTACAAATTAAGAAGCGGTCCTCCCGAGTTTCCGGGATTGATCTCCGCGGTGGTCTGGATGAGTAGGCGGCCTTGCATAACCCGATTCTTTAGACTGACGATTCCTTCAGACACCGATCGCTCGAAGCCAAGCGGACTGCCGACGGCGAATACCCGTTGGCCTTGATCGAGATCACCTCCAGATCCTATGGGGAGGGCCTTGAAACGCTTTTCTGAGTTCTGAATCTTAATCAGCGCCAAATCCCATTCGGAAGAGACCGAAATAATTTCCACGTCCTCATAGAGCGAGCGCTGTAATTCTCTGCCTTCGGATTCTCCTTCTTCAAATACCGTAACTTTAATTTCCGTATCGCCCGAGATGACGTGCTCGTTGGTGATAAGGTATCCATCTTCGTGAATAAAAAATCCCGAGCCGAGGCCCGTGCTGGTTTCTATCAGTACGACTCCCTCCCCAAACTCCGAGACGAGTTCTGAAACCGTTTGGGGCCTGCGCGTGGAGTTTTCGCTGAAAAGGGTTCCGGATTCCAAAGCGGTCATCGGCTCCTCACCGTTAACTGTGAAGACGCTCAATACAGCATTTTCCGGGATTTGAACAATGCTGTAGCCCAAGTCTACATAGTAGGCGCTTCGCTTCTTCTGGAGTATCTCACCCTTTACAGAGTAGCCGTCAGCGAGTTCGATGATCACTAACTCCGCTCGGGAGATGGAGGTAGCGCCAAGGAATAAGATGAATGTGAGTAAGAGGATTCGTCTCATGAGATAGGAAATTGGGTAGCAGAAATTGGAAGATGTTCCGGCATTTTCCAAAATAAAGTCTACAGAACTGATTCCAATGCTTTTACAGTCGTTTCAAGAACCTTTAAGCGGGCGTAGTGCTTGTTATTTCCCTCCACGATAACCCAGGGAGCATTCGGTTTGTTTGTGAGATCGATCATGTCTTCCACCGCAACCTTGTATGCATCCCATTTTTCACGATTTCGCCAGTCCTCCTCAGTGATTTTCCACTCCTTGTGAGGCGTTACTTCCCGTGCTTGGAAGCGCTTCAACTGCTCCTCCTTACTGATGTGCATCCAAAACTTTAGAACGATCGTGCCATGGTTGGACCAATGTTCCTCCATTTCATTGATCTCATCGTAGGCCCGTTTCCATTCCGCTTCGCTACAGAAGCCCTCTAGGCGCTCAACGGTAACCCGCCCGTACCAGGTGCGGTCAAAGATGGCAAAATGCCCACCTTTGGGAAATGCATTCCAAAACCGCCAGAGGTAATGGTGGCTGAGTTCGAGTTTATTGGGTGCAGCCACGGGCACCACTTCGTAGCTACGGGGATCAAGTCCCTTTGCCAAACGCCGGATCGCACCGCCCTTTCCCGCAGCATCCCAGCCTTCAAACGCCAGGACTACCGGGCGCCGGCTGAGGTATAGCTCGTGTCCCAAATCATAGAGGCGTTTTTGCAAGGCTTTCTTTTTGGATCGGTATTCTTCTGGAGGTATCGCTAGAGTGAGATCCACGCTATCCAGGCAGGAGCTAGTCTTTTTATTTGCCCGCCACTCCAAGTCAGGTGTTTTAACGGGAATTTTTAGTTCTCGTTTCTTATCCAGTGCGGTTTTGAGCTGGTCTCTCACCAAGGTCATGATCTCCACGGTCGCAGTCTTGAGATCCGTTGAATCGATCTTTTTCCACGGAGCGCCCGGGGCATTCGTGAGCTGTATCATTTCATCAGCTACCTTTCGATAGCGGTCATACAGCTTGTGTCGTTTCCAGTCTTTTTTCGTTACTCGCCAGGAAGTGGACGGATTGGTGGCAAATTTCTCAAAGCGCATGGCCTGTTTCTCCTTGGAGATCGTCAAGTAGATCTTGATGATTACGACGCCATCGATAGAGAGTTGTCTTTCAAAATCAGTTACCTCTTTTGCGATTTTAGGAACTTGTTTCTTGAGGACCAGCTCGTTGACGCGATCATCGAGAAGTCTGCGATACCAGGACCTGTCGAATATTCTGATGCGGTTGCGTTCGGGAGTACGAATCCAGAAACGCCAAAGATACGGCCTGAAAATGGATTCATCATTCGGGGAGTGCGCCGAATAGACCTTGAATCCCCGGGGATCGAGGCTGAGCAGCAGTCGGTTCATCAAGTAGCCCTTGCCAGCGCCGTCCGCTCCCTCAAATACTATGATGGCAGGGACCTTGGATTGGATCGCCTGGCGTTGAAGGCTTCCGAGTTCTTGGTTGAGGTCAGAGATCTGATTTTTGATCTCACTTTCACCGCTTGGGTTTTGCGTAACAGGCATTGTAGGGAGCCTCGACGGTCTGCTGGCTATTTTCAATGGTTTTTTGAGGGTTGACCCCGTAAAAGAACTCAAGTGGAACCAGTGCTGATTTAATAGCACCTTTAGAAATATGTCTTGGATTGGGAAAATAGTCGGTGGCGGTATGGGAATGCTCATGGGAGGGCCATTTGGTGCCATGATTGGTGGAGCCTTGGGGCACCTGTTTGTTGATAATCGATTACGCGAACCAGACACGACCCAATCTCGTCTTCGTGATAGGCAAGCAGGTCAGGCGATATTTAGCAACTTGGAGCAGAAGCAGGCGGTTTTCTTCGCTTCAACCTTTGCGATGCTCGGCAAGATGGCAAAGGCGGATGGGGCGGTTAGCCAGGCCGAGATTCAGGTGGTCGAACGTTTTATGCGGAATCAGCTGCGCTTGGATAAACAGGCCCGAATGCTTGCTGTGAACATCTTTAATCGAGCGAAAGATGATTTGTATCCATACTCGCAATACGCAGCTGAATTTACCCGGCATTTTCGCAATGATCAGAATATGCGGATGGTATTGTTTGAAATGCTCTTTCAAGTGGCTGCAGCCGACGGTGCATTGCATAGTGCAGAAGAGCGGCTCCTTCAGGATACTGTCCGACTCCTCGGTATCCCCACTCACTTATTTGAGCAGCTGAAAAACCGTCTGGCACCTTCTGCGGATCCGGCCTATGCCGTTCTGGGACTGACGCCCGAGGCGACCGATGCCGAAGTCAAAAAAGCCTACAGAGCAAAGGTGATGGAGTATCACCCGGATAAAATCGTATCCAAAGGCTTGCCCGAAGAGTTTCTGAAGTTTGCGGAAGAGAAGTTTAAAGAAGCCAACGAAGCGTACGAGCAGATTAAGAAGGCAAGGGGACTGAGCTAGTCTTTCGCGGCGACTATTGAAAGTAAATCTTGGCAGTAATGCCTCCAAAGTAGGCGGAACTGTAATCCTGCTGACTGAGTCGGTTACCTGAGCGATTATCCAAGGTCAGTTCTCCTGCAAATTTAACACCGGTGAAAGCGGAAAACTGAATAGATCGAACGGGAGTATAACGCATTCCGCCAAAGAAGGAAAAAGACCTGTCCTCTCCAACGCCGTCGGGTGCAACTCCATCGTCGTCCAGCCGGAATCTGAAGGTTTCATACTGACCGCCAAATTGGAAACGAAGCTGTTTATCCAAGTCATAGTTGGCGTAGATAGCAGGGCCGCGGTTTAACCCCATACCTTGCCCTGTCCCGACGGACCAAGAGTCATCAATCTTGAGGTTGATCACGAGAAAAGGGAAAAAGTTCACGCTTTCTTTCAGTTCAGAGTACAGTCCAAAACCCGGTCCGAATGTAAAGGAATCGCTGAATTTCCGGGAGATTCCGAATAGTCCACCTGTCGTAAGACCGTCTTCAAGGTCGGCGCCATTTTCAAAAGATGCCCTAAGCGAAGGAACGGCGAACAGGTCCCAGCCGTTATCCATTTTGTAGTAAATAGGGGCTGCGAGGTCGATATGGGACAGTTTCGCCCAGGGGTCGCTTTGTCCCAGGCTGTTGGTGCCATTGAAATTGAACTCCTTGCGGTCGTAGCCGAGCGAAAAACCGAAAACGTTCCCATTGGGCAGTAAATTGCTCAGTCCATATTGCATGGAAAAATGATCAACTCCGAACTCTCCTCCGCCATCGAGATCGCCATTGCCTTGATAGGCGTAGCCACCACTAACATTATGCAACCACCCTTCGGGCGGAGGTTCTTCCTGGGCTGAGGATATCGTGGTCGATACTAAAAGTAATAGGCCCAACGTAATGAGATATTTCATGGATAAAGAGTTCTACTCTGTGATTTCATCCCAAGGCAGAGGTACTTGTTCCGGACTGGCAAGGTATTTGATGAGGTCACTCACTTGCTCGATCGGTAAGACGTCGAACAATCCGGCTGGCATGAGTGACTGGTTTAACTCGGTACGTTCTGTGATCTCTTGAGGGGCGATCTGGACTTCGCTGCCACCAGGTAGTGCTACCAGTATCGATTCCGGTGTTTCATCTTTGATCATCCCGCTGATAACCCGGCCGTCATTGAGATTAAATATGTTGATGAGGTAGTCCTTGGAAACGACTGCATTAGGAGCCAGAACATTTTCCAACACATAATCAAGATTCGTGCGGTTAGAGCCGGTTAAGTTGGGACCGATATCGACACCTTCATTAAACAATTGATGACAGGCGCCACAGGTATTGCGAAAGACGGCACGGCCGCGTGAAGCATCACCGTCTGCAAGCATGCCGTTGGTAAGTCTTTCACTTTTCCATTTCTCGATTGCCGCTTCCAGGTTTTCAACATCCCTGACCGAGGCCCGGGTCCAGTTATTGGCAACGAGCTCTTTAATCTCCTGGTTGTCATACCGTTCTAGTTGATCGATTAATACCGGAGAAATGAGCGATGGAGAAATGATATCGTTATCGACCGCGTTTAGAAGCGCCAATGCCATCGACGGACTTGATGCCAATGTATTGATCGCCTCATTACGCAGTTGAGAGGGGAGGGTGTTCATTCTTTCGATCAGTGCCTGTGCGGTCTCGTCACCTGGAAAGAACGCAAGTGTGAGTACTGCCGGTGCAACCATCTCGGGTTCATCCAGTAAATCCAAAGCGATTGCTCCCAGTGCTTCATCACCTCCCGAGATCAATAGTTCAATCGCTTCGACGCGTTCCTCAAATGAGGCTTTCTTGTTTCGCAATACTTTTCGCCAATGGGAAAACGTGTCGGTATCACCAAAATGGGTACTGAGTTCAAAAACCGAATCTTTTAGCGACTGGTCGTTCTTTGCCAGGTCATTTCCGTGCGCCCTTGCTTTTTCCCATCCACTCGGACGGTCGACTGGGGGTAGGTCTTCGATGGCAAGTAGTATAAGTTCGGTTCTTGTTTTGTAGCTTTGCGCATTGGGCGCGTTTGCCAGCGAGTTTACCAGCATCTCACGTCCGGTTTCACTCACTGCCGCTCTGCGGAAAATGAAGTCTCTCAATTTTGTCCAACGGGTAGCGTCTGCCATTGCCAATGCTCTGACGGGATCCTCTCCCACGAGTGGTTCCAGGCCATACCACAATAACAGGGGTATATTTTTATCGTGAGCATATCCGTCCGGTTGTTGGAGAAGCGCTTCTGCTATTCCCCAACGCTGATTGAGGGGCAGACGTTGCAGGAGGCTGGCAAGGTATCTTAGAATTACCGCTGAGTCTTCGTTCAGCGCCATCCGTTCCAAAGCCTTCAGTGCGTCTGCGCTAAGCGCCTGTTTGTCTTCCCCCAACAGTTGAATAGCCCATGCCCGAAGGTAGGTGTCTCCGTCGTTCAGGTAGTTTAAAAGGTCCTTCTTTGTGAGCATACCGGTGCCCCACTGGGTCCAGAGTGAGCGAAGGCGGATGGACTCCGGTTGATTCGATGATATCAATCGCTGAAGCGGTTCTCTGATCGATTGCTCATCCAGTGTGCCTGCAAAAGCCCGTTCTTGTAGGATGCGTTGAGCTTGCCGTGCATAGTAGGCATTGTCGTTAGCGATGAGTTCAGCCAACTCTTCGTCAGTGTGGAGCTGGAGGTCGAATTGGTAGGACTGTGTGTCGCCGTAGCGAACACGGAAAATACGACCATTGGTTCGGTCCCAGATTTCAACATCGCGGTGGTGACAGGTTTGGGCATCGTGCCAGTCTGAAAAGTAGAGAGCCCCGTCCGGGCCTTGCATCACTCCGACACCTATAAAATCATGATCGTTGGTGAATAAAAAGCCGGGCCTGTGTTTGGCGGTGTACCCGGAACCATCGGGTTCAAGTTTTTCCCGAATAATCCTGTGGCCATGGAGATTGTGGAAAAAAGCCTCGCCTCGATAGTTTTCCGGAAACGTAGTGGCCTGATAGAGTGCCAGCCCGGCATGAGCGTGGCCTCCACCGAGTGCTGAGGTATCGGAGGGCGCAGGAGGGCGCAGGGCCTTGTTTTCTCTCCAGAATGCGTGTTCCGCGATATCCCCGGTGTAGTGGGCATGATCGGCGATGGTATCAATACTCTCAAAAATGTAGGGATTGAAATGGGAAGCCCGTCCTTGGCGTATGTAGCGCCCACCTTGAACCATGTTGTAAAAGTGGGGAATGACGCAGGCGCTGATAAAAAAGTCGCCCTTATCATTGAAGTCCACACCCCACGGATTACTCGTGCCATAAGCGAATACTTCGAAACTGTCTTTGGTCGGGTGGTAACGCCAGACGCCGGCGTTGAGTTTTTGACGTTCTTCTTTCGGCGTTCCGGGCTTTCCGACATTGGAGTGGGTAAATACTCCGTGGCAACCATAGAGCCAACCGTCAGGTCCCCAGGTAAAACTATTGAGAGTTTCATGGGTATCCTCGAACCCCCAGCCATCCAATAAGATTTCCGGCTCTCCGTCTGGCACATCATCACGGTCAATGTCGGGGAAGTAGAGTAAATAGGGAGCTGCACCCACGAATACCCCACCGAACCCCACTTCAATTCCACTGGCCAGATTGATGCCTTCGGCAAAAATTTTACGGGTTTCGAATGTCCCGTTACCGTCTGCATCCTCAAATATAAGAATACGATCCTTACCTTTGCCTTCTTCCGCTCGTCGAGGATAGGTAAGGCCTTCTATGACCCAGATACGACCCCGATCGTCGAAACACATCGCGATGGGTTGAACGAGATCGGGTTCTGCGGTAATGAGGTCCGCATGAAACCCATCAGGGACTTCTATGATTTGTTGGGACGTTTGCGGATCCAGATCCAGGCGGTAGTTGTCCTGCGGACGGCCTCCAGCGACCTTCCAACGCTCGGTTTCCTGGAAGTCAGTGTTCGATTCCTGAATGTGAATGGATAGGCCTCGTTTATTGGCGCTGATAATATCCTGCTTTCCGTCCTGGTTTAAATCATCCACCACCACTTCGACACCGACCCCTGAGTCATCGTCTACAATGTGCGGAATGAATTCTACGCCATCGAGGGTTCTCACGCAGCGGAACCAGTAAACGACCGGGGGTTGATGTCCGCCCACATCTTTACCATGATGGGCATACCAGCGCTTACCTGTGATGACGTCCATGACACCGTCCTGATCGATATCTTCAAGTGCCAGCGCGTGTAGTTGCGAAAAACTTACGCCGAAGGGATTGTCGGTGGAGCTTCCGCCCATGATGAGGTGCTCTGCGAAAGTTCCGTCGCTGAGTTGCTCATACCAGGCAAGCCCATGTCCGTGTGCGTTTAAACTTGTAATGAGATCCCCATCGCCATCTCCATCGACGTCGTGAAATAGAATCTGTGCCCCGCCTCGGTATTCCTGCTCGTTCCAGGTGTTTTTTTTCCAGTCGACATCCTCGACCGATCGAGACCTGCGCTGCCAACGATTTTTCCCTATGGCACGGGTCAAGGTTCTTTTGGTTTCACCGCTTGGATGTCGCCACCAATACTGTTTCGATACCAAGTCCAGGCGACCATCAGCATCCATGTCGGCCACACCCATACCATGGTCAAACTTCCGGGTTTCACCTTCCTCGGATACTGCGTTCCAGATCCATGGTTGTAGGGGATCCTCGCTTGACTCGTAGTACCCGAATGCGGTGCCACGAGCGCAGACGATTTCGGGAAACCCTCCGGGAATAAAATCAATCCAATAGGGAGATTCATGGCTGATATCGTCCGCAATCAGAATCATTTTCCAGCGATTCACGGAACTGGCGTTTCCAGGGTTTAGGTAGACCCGGGCGTCTTTCGCGGGAAATCCGAACACCAGGACGTCGTTGAGGCCATCTGCATTGAAATCCTGAAGATGACAGAAAAAATTATCGGAGTAGCTGCGAATATCAAAGACTTGGGGTTGGTAGATCTCATAGCGTTTTTCGAAAGTCGGTCCTTTGAACCAGAATGGGCCGCTGACGATATCGCCTCTCCCGTCTCCGTCGATATCTCCAAATGCGGCACCTTCGGCGAAAAAATCTCCATGGAGTCGTGTGGTCTTCCAGCCTGGACTGGATTCAGCCTGAAGGCCTGAGTGGGTTAGGGTGGCGACTAGGAGGTATAGGGTAGCGGAACGAAGTTTCATAGGGTAAACAAATTTATAGGTTTATAGCTGGGTGCCTCCCAAAGGTCGAACATTCTTCCCAGGGGTCTTATCGTCGCCCAAGTCGATTCGGGCTTGGGCAGCAAATTTTTGCAATCGTTCTGCAATGCGTGGGTATTGATCGATCACATTGGTGGTCTCCCCGATATCCGTTTCGAGATTGAAAAGACTGAGTTCGATTGACTCCCGACTTTGTCCGTGACCTGGAAGCCCGCCTCCGCCACCGCTCCATACGGTATAGGTACCGGGAAAAACGAGTTTCCATTTACCGCCGCGTACCGCACTGAGCCGGCGCCCGGACCAATACAAAAAACCACGGCTATAATTCGCCGGTTCGTCACCCCTTAACAGCGGTCCGATATCCTCGCCATCGATCGGGCGATCTTTCGGCAAGTCAGCTCCTGCTAACTTTGCAAAGGTAGGAAGCAGATCGATTGTAGATGCGAACTGGGTGTTCACCGCACCTTGTTCAATGACTCCCGGCCAGCTCATGATGCCAGGAACCCGGTATCCTCCTTCAAAAAAAGTACCTTTTCCTTCACGTAGTGGACCTGCGCTCCCCCCGTGATCTCCGTACCGTAACCAGGGGCCATTGTCAGAGGTGAATACGACCAATGTGTGCTCACGGATTTTCAGCTTGTCGAGTGCGTTCAGGATCTGCCCGACGCTCCAATCTATTTCCTCTATGACATCCCCATAAGCGCCTCGCTCCGTAACTCCTGAAAAGGCATCCGAGGTATAGAGCGGCACGTGGGGCATCGGGTGGGGCAGGTATATGAAAAATGGGTCCTCCTTGTGTTTTTCAATAAACTGCACCGTTCGTGCAGTCAGGTTTTTTGTGTGAAGCTTTTGATCTTCTGGTGTTAGCTGCTTCTTGATGACCTGGGTGCCTTCATAGAGTGGCAGTATGGGGAAGTTGTAGCGGGTCCCGTTCTCGGGGTGAAGCTCCCACATATCATGCGAATACGGAATGCCGTAAAATTCATCGAATCCCTGACTGGTGGGAAGGAATTCAGGCTCATGACCCAAGTGCCATTTTCCAAAACATCCGGTGGCATAGCCTTCCTGTTTCAAAACTTCAGCGATCGTCATCTCATCGGGATGAAGTCCTGTTTTGGAAGTCGGCCCGAAGTTACCGTTTACACTCAAACGCTTCGGGTAACTGCCTGTCAGAATAGCGGCTCGTGACGGGCTGCAGACAGCGTAGCCGACATGGAAATCTTTGAATACCATTCCCTCAGCTGCCATACGGTTAAGGTTCGGTGTTTCGTAGCCCTGTGCGCCGAAGGGGCCGATGTCGGCATAGCCCATATCATCGCAGAAGATTATGATGAAGTTTGGTTTGGTGGTATCTGACCAGATCTGAGAGCAGGAGACGAGGATCAGGAATACGGAACACAGTGAGTGAAGCTGTCGCATGAATTTTTTAGGGTAGGAATAGATTTGGCTTGGACTGAATGAGGATAACCGACTCTGCCAATCGGATCTTGGATAGGCTAGACAATTTTTGTGAGTGGTTGCTCATCCAGTTCGTCCGACTGGTTGCTATTCGATGCCGAGCGATCGATGGATACAGGCTTTACCAATCGTGAGACGTTTCGGGGCGTCTTCGTTCTTTCTGATATCAATATTCAAAGCGAAAGGAAATGCAGTCCCACCGAAATCAACCCAACCGACCCACCAGCCGATTTGTGGTTCATCGGGACCGGCCCAACCTGTTTTGGCGTAGATCGTGCGGATTTCAGTTTGTTCGAAAAGAATCATCTTTTTAGTTGAGTGAATGGCCTCTTCCTTTGCAGGAAGTTCGCCGGTTGTAAGCTTCCTGAAAAACTCCACCTGCTCCATCGCAGAAATCTTGAGGGGACCATTCAGCCAAAAACGGTTGTCGATGGTTGTTCCGGGATCTCCGTTTCCGTATTGGTAGGCCCTTAATATTTCGCGGTAGCGATCTAATCCGATTCTACGGGCAATGGTATGGAACACGGCAACATTGGATGTCTTCATCGCCTGGATGATCGTCATATCCTGTTCCCAACTCTTAAAATATTCCTCAGTGCCGCCGTAGGGAATCACTTCCTCCGTATCTTCGACGGCGCCGACGTCCAGGGCTATGATCGCATTGGCCACTTTAAATGAGGAGGCTGGTCGAAACCGTTGTTTTGAACGCTCACGGTTGTACACGAGTGTTTGGTTTCTGAGCGGATGATAGAGAACGAAAGTTCCGGTGACCTCTGCTTTGGCAAAAAATCTCCCCAAATAAGGTTGAATCACGATCTCATTCGCGGGAAGTGCGCAGGAAAGGGCCACGAGAGCAAAGAAGAACAAAGGTTTCATGGGCGTTGGGAATACCAATCAGGCTGTCTGCCATCCTTAATAAAACAATCGGTATAGATAATTGCTCTCAATGAGTCGGTCGGAATGCCCCGCAATTTTCAGAGTCGGGATAAACAGTATCAGTTTGCTGGTTTTACAGGTCTTACCACCTGCGACAAGAGAGCTTCGCCAAGCGGGATCTTGATATAACGTTCGTCAAAGCGACGCATCCGGTACCGGGGGTTTTTACTCAACATCTTTCGGAGATAAACATCGATGTTATACTCATGAGGTCTGTAAACATGCCGCTGATTGGTGAAATACGTACCTCCGGGAGAGGGTTGGAGGTGGTAGGGGTAGAATTGATCATTTCCATAGATATTTTGGCTCATGACCGTAATCAAATCGATCCCTTTCGGAATGTATACCCGTTTACTTGCGTCAAGAAATACCACGGTGAACCGATCTTGATAAACGAACACCTGAACCTGGCCGTTGTCTCCGTAGTCATAAAAAACCCCTTGGTTAAAGGCGAGAGGCTTCCCGACTTCAATGGTCAGATTGCCCAGCTTTTCTCCTGAAAGACCGGAAAAGGAAATGATGAGTAATAGTGCGAAAGCAGTGAATTGTCTATGCATGGGTGTTAGGTAATCTCCAATGGTTGAGGAGATGACTTGGTGGGTCAAATATCAATCCACATTCCTCAGTATCCTCGCGGAAATGGAGCGACGGTTTGCATGCCGGATTGTCGGCCTTGATTGTCGTATGAAAGTCGTTTCTGTAAGTTAAAATGATTAGAGTTTACCGACGGCGACCAGACTTTCATAGGTTCTCAGGTAGGCGACTTCGTTAACAAAAACAGGAGTAGCCCGGTAGGGGGCCAAGCGATTGCGTCCTATTTCCTGGTAGGTTCTTCCGGCTTTAAAAATAACCATAAACCCGTCTTCCGCTCCCAGATAAATGTTACCGTCTGCCAGTACGAGACTCGGGTAAGCCGTGCCCGTGATTCCCCGGATCGCTTTTGTGTAAACTTCTTCTCCGGTTTCAGCCTCAAGCACAATAACGATGTTTTCTCTGGTAACCAGGTATACCAGCCCGTTATCGACCAAGGGCGATCCGTAGTAGCGATCCTTCTCAATTTCGCTGTGCCACACCAGTCCAAGACCGTGCTTATTCATCTCCTTGAGAGTTTTGGGGACGCGGTAGGCGTAGGCATCTCCGTTTTCCTTTTCAACGCCACTGGCAGCGTAGATAATACCGTCTGCGAAAGCAGGGGTGTTGAAGATGGACCAACCTCGAGTCGGGTGGGTGTAGACGAGGCCGTCCTGAACGACCTTCCCGTCTTGCATCCGTATGACTTCACCTCGTGCTGTAAATACGAAATGCTGCTCTTCGACTTCAAACGGTACCGGAGTTCCGAATACGACGTCGGACGGTGTGCTCCACAGCTTGTTCCCTGTTTTGGGATCGAGTGCAGTATAGTCGGAAAAGCGGACGAGGAGTTTGTCACCTACGATCTGTGGCATGGTAGCTCCACCCCAATGATGATCGGGTTTTTCCATAAAACTGACCCATTCTCGATTTCCATCGAGGTCGTAAGCGACAACTACTCCATAACCAAATTGGGCATAAATACGCTCACCGTCGAAATGCGGGGAGTATGAGGTGTAGCCATTTGTGGAGTGCGCCGGTGGCATAGCGTAGTCTTTGAAAAAATCTGTCTTGGCCATGTCTTCGATTTGCTTTTCCAACGAGGCGCGTTCTGCTTCCTTTTCCTTTTTGGAAGCTTTGGCTTCTTGATTGCCCGGGGTTTTCTTGATGGCGGAATCCAGACGGCGAATATCGTTTCTCAGGCGACCACTCTGCTTTTCGATCTTTTCGATTTCTTCCTGATAAGCTTCCAGCTCAGCGCGTTTGGCAGCACTTACGTTGCGCAACGTGAAGAGGCTGTTATCCTGTTGCCACAGGATTTTGCCGGTTTTGCTGTCGGCACAGATAAGTTGATCGGGTTCAGCCGCAAAATAGAGACGGTCATTTACCAGGATCGGTGTCCCATTGCTTTTACTGTCCAGTGGAGTTTCAAACAGAATATTTTGTGTCCAATCGACCGGCGCTGATTTGACGTTGAATGTGCCATTATTGTTGCCACGCCATGCAGGTATATCGGCATAAGTTGTCGAGGATGTCAGGGCGCAAATAGCAACGGTTGGTATGAGAAGGGAGATGCGTTTCATGAGTATATTCTTAGGGAGAATTTAGTGTTCAAGGGAAAGGTGTAGTCGGAGCTCCCATCGTTTCAACCATAACTGGAAGGAATTCCTGGAAATCTGATCAATTTACCAATCTGAAGTGCGATAGGCACCTTCTTGGGTGGTGGTAAGGTCTCGGTTGCGCTGAATATCGCCTCCGGTGACGGGATCTGCCTGATGATCCCAAGCGCGTCGTATATAAGTCATGACAGCTGCCAATTCATCGTTGCTCATCATGCCTACAGGGGGCATTGCAGGCAATATCTGTGGGGGTTCGTAATGTTTACCAGCGACCTGGATGGGCCCTTCTAACCCGTGCAAAAGGATACGGGCGAGGCGATCAGGATCCCCCATGACCCATTCCGAATTCACAAGGGGTGGAGCCAAAGGTGTCATGCCCCGGCCGTCGGCTCCGTGACAGGAGGCGCACAAGCCGGAGTATATGGTTTGGCCTTTCACATAAAGGGAGCGTTCTTTTTGGGTGAGCGGTCTTGCAGCGTTAGCAGAAGGCTTGGGGCCTTCGTGTCCAGGCCACGCGAGCAAGGAGTCGAAACGCGGGTCATCGAGCTTGGGATCGAAGTCGACTTTCAACGGTGCTTTTCGCTCCAGTAAAGCGACGACCATGCCTTCTTTAATGGCATTTCCTTCCCAGTTTCCAGATCTTGAGGTTTCGATCAAATGGTGGATTGTGTTCATCTTACCTCCGCGGGTAGCACAACTGGCCAAACCTTGTATCAAGAGCTGCTTTCCGGGAGTAACCACATTCCATTCAGGGGCCGCCATCAATTGATTTAGAAACTCCCATTCGTTGCCATTCAGGCCGCTGAACAAGGCTTCCCGTATATTGGGCGACTCGCTGAACTCGTTGGCGATTTGAGCATAGAGATCCCTCTTCGAGTGGAGGTCGAATGCTCCCAAGGCCAGGATGGCATGGAAGGCATGAGCAGTTGAAGCGTTGTAATGACCGGATAAAATAGTCACCAACTTGTGGATACGCTCATGCGTGTTGGCAGATCGGGCTGCCGTAGTCATCGCGACCGTTGCGAGTTTTTTATGGGAATCTGAGATACGGTCTACGCTCAAAGAAAAGGTGTCTTCACCCAGACCATCCAAGGTCCACAACGCATGAATCACTGGAAGGATCGCGCTTCCCCGAGCAATTGTCTTGAGGGGTTCGATAGCTTCAGTAGGGCGCTGCCAGATAAGCCACTGCTGAGCACGGTCGCGCACCCAGCCGTTCGGGTGGTTCAGCAGCTCAACCCATTGAACCGGACTTAAGTTGGAGAATTTGGGTATCAGAGGGTCTTTCGTTTGGGTAGATTTGATTCTATAGATCCGTCCCAGATTGATCGGAGCGGCGAGCTCACGGTCTATACTTTCCTTGCGAAGAAATTCGGTCATAAAGTCGGCTTGCTGAATGATGCCACGATACATGTCTACGACGTAGAGAGAGCCATCCGGGCCGCCGGAGAGGGATACGGGGCGAAAACGTTCGTCGGTGGATGCGAGGAAGTCGCGGTCGGCGTAAGCGTTGGTTCCAGAAACGGTCAGTCCGTGATCGCTGATCAGGTTGCGTTTGATGGTATTGGCCGCTGGTGCGCAAACAAAGGCGTTGCCGTTGAACCTCTCTGGGAAGGCTCCGCCTCGGTAGATCCAGGGCGAGCAGGCGGAAGCAAAGCGTTTGAGTTTTCCTTCGTCGTCCAGGACGCCCTCACGATAGCCCCGATTGATCGCCGTGTTCATGCGGATGGGGTAAACCAACTGATCTGTTGAGACAGTGGTATTGGCTGATAGGGTGGGCGCGAAGTTGGGGTTTCTCGTCAGCGTGTTGGGCGGCGCGCTATCGGTGTGTAACTGGGACCAGTGGAAATTATAGTAGAGGCGTCCGTAGTTGTCTTGAGTGATACCCCATTGCCCCCGGTTTTCGGTGGATTCTATGATCCATTCTCCATCGATCAGGCGATAACGTTTTTCTGAACGGGAATTGTAGATCCAGTTATCCAACCCGATAAGCAGACCGTTCGGGCGGTGTTCCACACTGCCGTTGGTCGCATACTCAGGATCGATGAGAATCTTTTCGTCCGGAACCAGATCGTCGTTTTTATCCGTAACGTACCAGAGGGCCTCGTGTTCTGCTACGAGAATGCCGTCCTGAAAACAACGCAGAGCACGGGGAAGCACGAGGTCATGGAGGAAACGGGTGCTTTTATCCATAATACCGTCGCCGTTTGTATCTTCCAATACCGAGACGCGACCGACCTTGTCGAACTGTCCCGACGCGTCGATATCCATCATGAACCCTCGCATTTCAACGACCCACATACGCCCTTGGGTGTCGAAGTCGATGATCACGGGATCTTCGATGAGTGGTTCCGCCGCGACCAACTCGATTTCGAAACCGTCAACGAGTTCGAAACTCGCCAGCGCTTCTTCTGGCGATCGGGCGGGTGAAAGGGTAGGTCTGATGTGATCCGGTAAGCCGCCCTTGGACTCGTAGGACTGTTGGGCTGTTAATTGTCCAACTCCGATCAAGCTTAGTAGCAAGATACAGAATAGAACGATAGAGGAATTGCGAGGCATGCAGGGTACTTGATTGAGAATTGATCAAAGAATTAAAATGGATCCTTGGCCGGTACGTTATACTGGTCCGCCAATCGGGCCATCGTCGCATTGAGATGAGTCACGACGTTGGCATAGCTGGGGTTGCCGTAAATGTTGTTTATCTCCTGCGGATCTTCCTTGAGGTCGAATAGCTCCCATTCATCGGTTGCGTAGAAGTGGATGAGTTTGTAGCGTTCATCCCTGACTCCGCGATGGCGGGCGACCATGTGGGGTCCAGGAAATTCGTAGTAGTGGTAGTAGATCGCATCGCGCCAGTTGGAGGGTGTATCACCTTTGAGGATGGAGAGCATGGATTTTCCATGAAGGTTGTTGGGAGCTTCGAGCCCTGCGACCTCCAGAAATGTCGGAGCGTAATCAATGTTCTGAACTAATGCAGTCGGTTTGGAACCAGGTTCGATAACACCTGGCCAGCGTGCGATCAGTGGCATGCGTAACGACTCCTCGTACATCCAACGTTTGTCAAACCAGCCATGTTCGCCGAGGTAAAATCCCTGATCGGCGGAGTAGACTACCAGGGTGTCATCGGCCAGACCCGATTCGTCGAGCGTTGCGAGCAGCCTGCCTACCTGATCGTCAATTTCTTTGATGCAGCGTAGGTAGTCCTTGATGTATTCCTCGTATTTAAATTCGAGGAGCTCGAGCCCGGTGAGGTTGGCCGCTTCGAAGCTACGATTGCGGGGTCCGTAGAAGGCATCGAATGTTTTGCGCTGTTCTGCGGTAAGGCGACTGTAATTGGGATTCTGAATGTCGTAGGTGACCAATGGGGGATTGATCTTTAGGTCATGTTCGTTGCGCATGTGCCGCCCGATTTCCATCTCCTGGTGCCAGAGTGGGGAAGAGCGGGTTTGGTATAGGTCATAGAGTGTGTCCGGTTTGGGAATCACCGCATCGCGCAGATAGTCAAATTGATCAGTATCCGGCATCCAGGTACGGTGAGGGGCCTTAAATTGGCACATAAGAAGGAACGGCTGGTTCTTCTTTTGTTTCTTGAGCCAATCAATACTCATGTTGGTGATGGCCTGTGTCGAATGCCCTTCGACCTGAATCATGCCCTTGGCGGTTCTGAATTCAGGATTGTAGTAGAATCCTTGTCCGGGAAGGACTTGCCAATCATCGAAGCCCGTGGGCTCAGATCCCAGGTGCCATTTGCCAAATATGGCTGTTTTGTAGCCCGCTTTTTGTAGCTCCTTGGGAAAGGTCCACTGTCCGCCGTCAAACCCGGTCGGCGGCTTCAGCTCCCGGTTGTTGCCATAGAACCCATTCGCGTTGCTGTGCTTCCCTGTCAGTATGGTGGCTCGGCTGGGACCACAGATCGAGTTGCCGCAGAAGCTGTTGTTAAAGATCGCGCCCTGAGACGCGAGTTTGTCCAGATTCGGCGTGAGGTCATGGGCCTTGGCGAAATCCTGCAGCCAGGATTCATAGGCACCGATGGCCTGAATGGTATGATCATCAGCAAAGATGAAGAGAATATTGGGAGCCTTCCCGAACACCGTCCCACAAAGGGAAAGGGCTGCGATTGAAAGGAAACGAGTCAGGGTAGATAGGTTTCGCATAGTTGAATTCCTAGACTGTAGAACGCTCTTCTGTGGCAGGTCGAGTAATTCTGGTTCCAATCAGTCCGCAGACTACGTTTCGGACAACTCAACCACAGCAGAGTCAAGACAGGGATTTATTCGTTGGTTTCCAGGGCTATCTGGGCTTTTCAATACCGATCATCAAGGCAGCTGACCCCTTATCTCTCCCTTTAATCGCTTACCAGGCTTTGGTAGACTGCTACGCGAATAGATTCCATGATTGGCTGAACTCGCAGGTATCCCTGATTTTGAGAAAACACCAGAATCGCCAGGTCATATTCCGGGACGACCCAGAAGTAAGTACTGGCTGCACCTGACCAGCTCGATTCTCCGACGCTGCCCAGGTTTTCTGACTCGGACGGGCTGACCATGACTTTCACGCCGAGTCCGAATCCATAACCTTTTGAGAATCGGTAGAAGGGGGTGCCCTCTGGTTCGTAAGGCAACTCCTCTTCAGGTATATGGTTCGTCAACATGTACTCGATTGAAAGGGGCGAAAGCACGCGGACTCCGTCGTAAGTGCCTCCTTGAAGTAGCATGCGGCAAAACCTCCAGTAGTCTTCAATGGGACCTATCAGTCCGGTTCCTCCCCAAGTGAGCGGGTCCTTCTTCAGCTGGGGGCTATCGGACGCTTTCTCTGAAACGATTAATTGTCCGTCCTCGTCAAAATTGAAATTGTCCATCAGGCGATCCGCTTTCTCGGGCGGGACATAATAAGCGGTATCTTTCATACCAAGTGGATCCAGAATTTCCCGCCGGATAAATTGATCATAGGGTTCTTGCGCCAAGTATTCAACCAAGCCAGCCAGAACATCGAGCGAGTAACCATAATTCCACCGTTCACCCGGCTTATGGAGTAGGGGGTAACTGGCTATTTCTGCCGCCACTTCTGTTATGGAAATACCATTCGTGGGAAATGGCTTTTCGAGCATCGGCTTATGCACCGGGTGGAATCCGTAAGGATAGTAATAACCAGCGGTATGCATCATCAATTGGCGTACGGTGGGACCCGGATTAGCGGGCGCCGTAACCATGTCCTCTCCTTCACCGGAGACGTAGTACTCGATGTCGCCCAGCTCCGGCCACAGTTCCGTGATGGGATCATCCAGAAGAAAATGACCGCGCTCATATAGGATCAAGGCAGCAACCACGGTTACCGGCTTGGTCATTGAAAACAGTCGAAACAAGGTGTTGTCATCGACCGGCTGACCACCCCCGTTCATTCTACCGTAACTCTGTTGCTTGATTATGTTATTACCCTGTGAAACGAGAAGGTTTCCTCCCGGGATCTCGCCCTTGGCAATGGCTCCCTCGATGATTGCGTCGATACGATCAAGGCGGTGCGCATCCAGAGTTAGTGCGTTGGCTTGGCTGAGACCGCTGAGGGTAGCCAGTAAGCCAGCAAGAAGAACCTTCGGTAATGTCATACCTCCATGTAGGCAGGAGTTATACCAGTTTACAAGGCGAAGCAATTTAAGTGAGCCTCGACGACGTGGGGATTTCGAGATCAATGGCTTATTGTTTAATCCGTGCCTTGTAGTTTTGAAATAGAAAATATGGTATATGGATATTGATTTAATACTGCCTTTTAAATGCTGCCCCTGGATTTTTCATGTAAAATCCAGTATCTAATTGGAACGTATTGCAAAGAATCCTGTTGCAATGGTTGTCCTGTCGATAGTTAGCTAACTTAAATCGAATCCTTTGCAGTCATATAACATGTCGTGGAACCACTTTTTCTTCTACGCCACCCTCATCTTCACGGAGTTCGCACTGTCTGCAGAATCTCTGGATAAATGGGAATGGCGGACTCCTACCTTTCAAGGCCATACGCTAACGGATGTCATGTGGGCCAATGGCCTGTTTTTAGCGGTCGGTGATGGAGGGATCATACTTCGATCTTCCAATGGAGGTGAGACTTGGGAGTATATAAGAAGCGAAATCATCCAAGGGCGCACCTACTACGGTATATTTCAGGTCAACAGTTATTACTATGCTTTGGGTCGTGATGGAGACAATGGGCTTATTTCATCATCCCCCGACGGATTCAACTGGACGGATATTGGATTGGGAGAGAATAGTATTGTGACCGACTTGGCGTTTGGGCGAGGTGTGCTCGCGTCCGCTGGTGCATCCTTTACGACCGAACTTGGAGTAGACAATTGGATTTCTAGCGAGGGGAACGGCCTTACTCCCGGTGAATTTTTACAATATAATAAGATCGCGTACGGCAATCAGATCTTTGTGCAAACGGCGATTACAGGCGATGGTTCAACTAGTAGCATTTATACGTCATCGGATGGGAGAAGCTGGGAAGTTCTAAGAGACAATGATATTCCTGCGCAGATCCATGCTGTTGTTTTCACTGCAAATCGATTTGTCGCGGTTGGTCCTCAATTCTCCAGTGTCTCAACGGATGGCCTGACATGGACCGATACGATCCAAGAAGACTCATTCGCTCCCATGGGGCTAACGCATATTGGACAAAAGTTTTATGCCTGTGGGATCAGCTACCATTCATCTGAAGATGGGATTAACTGGGAATTTGGAGGGGACATATCGAACTCAGGAACGACTTCCCCCAGCAGAGGAATAGCGATAACAGACAACCAGATCGTAACCGTTGGAAATGCTGGAACTATTTGGAACAAACTCGGAGAAGAAAACTGGAAACAAATAGCAGGGGGGAGCGCTGCTGGAGACCCTCCAAGCGACGTGGTATTCGGCTTAGTCAACAGTGTGGAGCCTCAATTTGTAATCACTCATCAAACACTGGACGAAAATTCTGCAGGAGGGATATCCGTCTCAAGGAACAGCGTTACTTGGCAAAGTCGATTGGCAGACAATCGAGACTTACGGGCAGTAGCATTTGGAAACAACCGGTTTGTCGCCGTTGGAAAACAAAGCCACTCAATAACCTCCAATCAAGTTGTATTTACTTCGGACGATGGGGCTCAAACATTTGAGTCTCATGAATTGGGGCAAACAAACGCTCTTTTGGATGTCACATTTGGCAACGATACGTTTGTCGCCGTTGGTCACGAAGGTGCGATCTATAGTTCAAGTTTTGATGGAGAGAATTGGTCTGCGTGGATCTCAAGAGCGTCTGCTACATCAAACAACCTTACCGGAGTGTCTTTCGGATCAGGCCTCTTTGTCGCGGTAGCGGAATCGGGACTTATTTTAGTATCAAAGGACGGCATTAGGTGGTCGCCAATAACAGATTCGACTTCCTATAGTCTAACCTCGGTGGCATATGGAAACGGAACGTTTGTTGCGGTAGGAGTCGATCTACTGGTTAATTCATCGACCGGAGATACCTGGGAAGAACAAACACTGCCCGAAGATTTGATTCCGAAGAAAGTAAAATTTGTTCAAGAACGATTTATCATTCTTGGAATGGATTCAAAAATATTCAGCTCTGATGATGGTATTGCTTGGATCGCTCACGATTCTCAAACCGTTAACAATCTTAGCGGCATTACGTCTGATGGATTATCGTATCTACTAATCGGAGATAATCCCTGGGATAGAACACCGTTTATCTTTCAATCATTCGTAGAGGAATATCCTTTTGGTATTTCCGATATTTCAAAAGGCATAGGTGGTAAGGTAGTTATTATGTTTCAAGCGAGGCCCGGCGCAACAATTGAAATTCAAGAAACGAGCGATTTTGAGATTTGGAAAACTCTGGATTCGATTGTCGGTGAGGGACTCTTTACTCCTTTTATCGATAACGCATCTACCGACGTTCCTCGACAGTTCTACCGAGGAATTAATCAGGAATAAATCGCTGAAACACCGGATTCTCAAATGACGTCAAGTCTTGGGATCTGGACTAAAAATAGGGTCAATGTTCATGGAGCTGTTGCCCAAATCAGTCATTTAAACCTGGATACGAAGTGGCCGCGTGTTA
>CAYGQM010000087.1:0-24188 GCA_964352065.1 uncultured Opitutaceae bacterium | reverse complement strand
GTGGTGTGTTGACTGAAGGTGGCGCCTCGTTAAACCTTATTGAGAGAAACATTATCCATGGCAATAGCGAAGACGGAGTGCGTATCGATGGAGCAGCCACTGTTCGAAACACAATCAGTCAGAATTCCATTACCGGGCATACCTCGGGCAAGGGAATCCGTTTGCTCAACGGTGGTAATAATGGAATAGAGCCGCCGCTGTTGTTGACGGAAGATGGCTTTACCATCGAGGGAACCGCTGCGGCACCCAACTTCAGTGAAGTAGAGACCTTTAGCGATCCCGGTCAAGAGGGGGATACCTTCATCGGTTTTTCCAGTGTGTTCGATGGGGAGTTCGGCGTTCCAGCAAATCTGGCAACTTTGTTTAACATTACGGCAACCGTTACGGATCCGGACGGAAACACCTCGGAGTTTTCCCCTGTTTATGGATTTTCTCCTTTGTCCGAAGAGGATACGCTGTTTGTGAGGCGATCTGAAAGGGAAGTACAACCGGTCACCATTCCGGCAAACTTGTCGCCGTACCCGGTTTTACCCTTGGATCTGACCGCTCCCGAAGCCTTCTCTGTATCCGTAGATGCTTTGACTTTCAAAGCATCGGGAACAATTGACGAATCGGTAGGGCTTCAAGGTATAGCTGTATTTCGCGACGAGGATGAAGACGGAAAGATAACGGTCCAAGACACTTTGTTGAGTGAGATTGTTCTGGTACCTGGGGACGATGGAGAAGTAACTGTTTCAACGAATGCCTCGATTCAAGATGGTGAAACGGAGAAATGGTTGGTTGCTGTCTATTTAGCTGAAGGTGCAGCCGTTGGTTCCACCATTAAGTTCGATCTTGAGTCCGCCCAAATGGTGTCCGCTTCTCTGCACTTCTCGGAAACTCCCATTGCCTCAACGGGGGTGTTTCCGGCCATTGGCGATGCCATCACCTTGAGTGAGGCCGTAACGGTGTTTGACCTATGGCGTAACGCCACTTTTTCGCCGGAAGACGCGGCCAACGATGCCATCAGCAGTCCGAATGCCGACCCGGATGAGGATGGCATTCCCAATTTGCTAGAGTTTGCCCTGGGAACGAATCCCGGGGAGAAGGACCTGTGGAACGAGGCCCTTATTTCAGTCACTGATACGGACTATGTCTTCCGTTTCCCGGTTTCTGAACCCTTGCTCGGTCCCGAGACGATTGCCGAAGCAACAAATAATTTGGTCACCTGGAGTTCCGGCCCCGAAGTAGCCGAAATCCTTGGAAATATTCCCGATGGAGAAGGTGGTTACTTCCTGGTTGTTTCGGTGCCGCGACCTGCGAATGAATCCACAGCTGTTTTCGTACGATTAAAATATCAGGTTTCCGAAGGTTGAAGCGTTGGTTTTTATAATTCGGCCTAGGTGTATTCAAAGACTCGACCCGTGCCATGGGTGTGCAGTCTAGAGTAGAATCGTTGAGTGTTACAATTGTGCCATCTTTGCTGCAGCACAGGACAATTTTCACTTCTACATCATGTGACTTCAACATCCCAACCGAAACCGGGTTTGCAGGAAGGTCACGTATTAATTTCCTCCGGACCGCGAGTCAGGATAGTAATCCTCCTAGTAATGTTCGTAAACAAGGTCTGGCCCAAAGGGCGCAAGCTGCGGGAAAAGCTTCGTAAATTCACTTCAAGCGGCAGTTCGAACTCTACTATTGATTCTTTCTCTGGGAAGTGGCGATCTTGGATCTTGAATGAGGATATATTTTTTAGGGATCTGCGGAACTGCTATGGGGAATGTGGCGGCTTTGATGCAGCGGGCTGGTCATGTTGTCGGGGGTTCTGATACCGGGATTTATCCGCCGATGAGTAACGTGCTGGAAGAGGCGGGTATCGAGATATTCCAAGGGTGGAAGGAGGAGAATCTGCTCGCGTTCAAGCCAGACCTTGTGGTGGTAGGAAATGCGGTGACCCGTGGGAATGCTGAAGTCGAATATCTGTTGCGGACAAAGTGTTTTCCGATAACCAGTATGCCGGCTTTGATCGGAAACGAATTGCTTAAAGACAGGCCGCGAATAGTAGTGACCGGTACTCACGGAAAAACAACAACGACGGCTCTGGCTGCCTGGTTGCTAAAGCAGGCTGGAAAGCGTCCTGGATGGATGGTGGGAGGCGTTCCCCAGTCGCTCTCTTCTGGTTCTGAACTCGGAGATGAATCCGCTCCGTTTGTGTTAGAGGGGGATGAATATGATTCCGCGTTTTTCGATAAACGTAGTAAGTTCATTCACTACCGTCCTGAGGTGCTGGTGATTAACAACATCGAGTTTGACCACGCAGATATCTTTCGGGATTTGGATGACGTGAAACGGACGTTTAACCACCTGATCCGTATTGTGCCGGATAATGGAGTGATTCTTGCGAATGGGGATGATCCAGTTGTAAGGGAGTTACTACCGGTAAGTTGGACGACGGTCAAATTCGTGGGGGTAGGGAGCGATAATGACTATGTGATCTCGGATTTCGATGAGGCGCCCGGAACAAGCCGGTTTTCGATCTCTCATCAACAGCTGACCGTTTCCTTCGAGACACAGCTTAGTGGTATTTTCAATGCGCGTAATGCGACCATGGCTTTGCTTGCTGGAGGTTTTATATTGAAGGGGCAGGATCCTATGGCGTTTCTCAAATGCTCCAATCTGAAGGATTACCAAGGCGTTGCCCGCAGGCAGGATGTGTTATTCGAATCTGATACGGTCAAAGTGATTGAAGACTTTGCGCATCACCCGACGGCAATTCGGCTTTGTATAGAGTCCTTTCAAAACTGTTACGCAGGCTATGCAATTGTGGCTGTCTTTGAACCTCGGAGTAATACGTCGGCGACGAATGTGTTGGAGGCCGAATTTACTGAGGCTTTGGGGTATGCAGATCATGTGATGATAACTCCGGTACACCGAGGTGAGATCTATACAGATGATCGGCGTATCAATCCCAAGGGTATGGCAGCGGTTCTTGCCAACCGTTGTCGATCAGCGGAGGCTTATGACTCTAAGGAAGCTTTGTTTGAGTCTCTGGCGAGTGAACGTCGAGCTGACAGGGAACTGGTTTTATTGTTCACCAACGGATCGTTTGGGGCGCCGTTGCAGAAATTTCTCCAATCGCTTGTCTAGAGGCTTTTGGTAAGAATTTTCGAGTTTCTCTGGCTGGCTTTCAATAGATCCACTCTCGCCTGAGGTAGATCTTCAATCGTCCCTTCCTTGAAGCCACATTTCTTTGTAAAGAACGGGAAGGTCTGGGTGCTCAAAGCGACCAATCGGGTGCCTCCCTTTTTTTTGGCTTGTTCTTCGGCAAAACTCACCAGTTTTTGTCCGAGCCCCTTACCGGCCTGAGTCTTTTTGACGATGAGGGAAGCGAGTTCATAAGTCGTGGAGTTCGGATAGGAAACCAAACACCCGCTACCGAGGATGTAACCGTCGATCTCATATACAAAATAGGAGTCAATCCGCTCTTCAATCTGTGCGAGGGAGCGCTGTGCCAGTTCTTCTTTTTGGGTGGATTCCCGAGTGAGATCGAACAGGTTCTGTGCATCGGCGGCTCGTGCCCAACGGATCTTTTGATAGTCGTGATTGTAGAAAAGTGTTCCTACGCCGACGGATGAGAAGATTTCGTTGAGCAAGGTATCAGCCTCTAACCCATCCAAGATGTGGACGCGGGCAATACCCCCATCCAATGCCCTGAGTGCATACTTGCACTTTCTTTGAATAGCGGGATCCAAACTCTCAAGATTTTGATCGTAGAGAGACCTGAGCTGTTCGGTCTCCAGCGCACGGTGGAAGGTTCCATTGACTGTCAATCCGCTGTGCGAAGTGATGAATAAGATCTTGGATGCTGAAATGGAGACTGCGACTTCGGTCGCTAAGTGATCTGAATCCAGTCGCAGGCTGTCGCCATCGCGGTCAAACACGACCGGCGATATGACGGGAACCATATGGTTCTGCAGAAGCTGGCCCAACGCCTCATTGTCGACCTTGTCGACTTTACCGAGATTCAATTGATCCTCACCCTTGATGACGCCGATCTTCGTACCCCGGACGGCATTGGTCGTTGCGCACTTGATTCCCATCTTCGTAAGCCCCTGCATGATGGTATGGGAAGTGTTTCCGGCGGCCTTCGTGGCGAGTTTTAGGGTTACATCATTCACTCGGCCCGTACCGTGAATATCGGAGATCTCCGTTTGATTATCCTCAGCGAGATTTCGCAGAGGCTGCCCGATACCGAAAACCAGGATGATCTTGATATGCAGGTTTCTTAGAACGGCGATGTCAAGGAGCAGGTTATTAAAAAGGGGATCTTCAACAATGCGCCCATCGATGGAGATTACGAATGTCTGATTCTGAAACATGGGGACATATTTCAGAATACCGCGCAGATCTGTGGGTTTAATTTGAGAAATTGAATTAGGAGTGGTGGCGTCCATATTACTTCAGTCTCCAGTAGGTGTAGATAGCCAAGTAAAGCACTGTGCAGAGTATTACCCAACGCATGGGCCAAGGTTTTTTGGGTTTCTTGACAGGGCTGGTTTCTTGCTGGGAATCAGCGGCTTGAGGCTCTTTATCCATTAAGCGAAGTCATTAAGGGTGAGCCTCCTGTTTGATCAACTCATTTATTTACAATGGTTAGGAGGTAAAATACTTAAGAATCGTTCGCTTCGCCTTGACGGCAGGGGGCTGTGACTTAGGGTTCCTATCTGTATTCTGCTGTGAGCGAGGTGCGACGAACGCCTTAATCCTTTAGTTCTTTATGCCGGGAGTTTGACCCTTTCAGATGGCTGTCAGGCCGTAAATCGGAAGACAAAAGTCTGCGAGGAAAGCACCCACCTTATCTTAGAAGGCTAAAAGGCAACTGAAGCATACGCCACTTAAGTGGATACACCATTGCCCCTGCGGGGGCTTTTTTGTGCACGCGTATTACAGTCGAATCGCCAGGATGTAAAAAAATGGTGAAGGAAGTTTTCGGATTCGTCCTCGGATAAGTGGTTCAAAATACTGCGGTCTTATAGGTTGGTGTATTTAACAAAACGAGGATTTTGCCCAAGTGCTTAAACAGCAGGCGGTGCTCCCTTCTTCGCCTACTATGTCAGGTGGGTTATGTGCATAGTGAACGTTGAGTTTACTAAGAAGAAGGGTGCCGCCTTGTTGTTTAATACCATACTTCAATAGGGTGAAAGGTTTTTTTTAACGCGTGATTAGCTCTGGTGCGATCGCCAACCGGTACAGGCAGTGTGGGGCGAGCGGGTGCCCATCAGGAACCGGGGGTTGTATAAAGTCATCCTGCTTTTCGCTCACCATTTCCAAACGCAGTATCAGCCGCCATGAGGGTCCATTTTGATAGGTGGTGAAAGCAACGATGCGTTTCCATTGCAATAGTTCGAAGGCGTAGTTAATTGCCAGAGTAGCGGCTTCAAAGGCGAACCCATTGCCCCAGAACCTTTGGTGAAAACGCCATCCTACTTCGATCGGTCGGCATGAAGGGCGCATCATACTGAGGCACAGCGAAGCCGGTGAGCCCAGCGAACTCGTTTCCAATCTCTACAGCCTAAAGGCCCCAGCCCTGAGTCGTTATTAACTTCCGATGTCGGACAAGCCTGTCAGCACTTTGATCTCGGGAGGCAGTGCTGACGAAGTAGCGCATGACCTGCGAATCCGAATTCAAGGCAGTGAGGCCATCGAGGTCAGAATCGTTCCACTGGCGAAGGGTGATTCGGGGGCCCAATAACATGCTAGAAGTTTGATCGGAGTTTGATGTTTAAGCCAGGACTTTGTCGTAGCAAAAAAAGGGATTATCGCATTTGGGGAAATAGAGCCGACCTGCAAATTGATAGTGTCTATTCGTTAGAAAGCTCTGCATGACCGTGTTGGCAGAATTGGTATCGGTTCGTAAGTAAGCCAATCCTTGTTTTCGGGTGTGTTCGCAGGCAAATTCTTCCATGCGGTGGGCGATACGGAGGCGTCGAACCTCCGGCGCAACTGCGAATCGATGGAGTACCATAGCGGGTGATTCTACGCTCCATGAAATGGGTTCATACTGAGTGGGTTGGTTACGATCCAAGGTTATAAAGGATACGAGATTTTTGTCTACCAGTCCGACGTGAAGGGATTGTCCGGCTATGTCCTGGAGGAAGGTATCTTCAGTCGGGTAGGAGGACGTCCATTGAAAATTTCCTGCGAGTCTCATATCCTCAACTACCTTACCAACAATACGCATGATGGAGTCGATGTCTGACGCCTTTCCGTTGCGGACGACTAAGGTTGGAAATGAACTCATGAGTATTTCGCAGTTCTCACACTTAGTAACCCACCAGTTGAATACCCCAATCACAGGCCTGGGCTAACACGCTTTCCTTTTCCAATATGATGGTTTTCCCGGCCTCCAGGTAGGCGTGGGAAATTCCGGATCGTTTCATTACCTCAAGTGTCCTCAACCCGAATACAGGCACATCGAAGCGGTAGTCCTGTTTGGGCTTAACGGTTTTGATAAACACCAGTTGATTGGTATCGAAGGACCCTGCGCGTTCCAACATGCGATCTGTGCCTTCAAAGGCCTCGACTGCTACGACGGTACCCTTCCTGATGACCACCCCTTGACCTATGTCCAGGCGTGCAATCTCTTTTGCGATCTCGATTCCGTGTTCGATGAATTGGGGTCTCACTCTATCCTTTATCGGAGTCATAGGACCCTCGCTTGCCATCTGGTCATCGAGGAACGCCCGGGCATCAATCAGTTCAACGCCCACCTTTGATATTTCATCCGAGATTGCGGTGAAAATCGTTTCCGCATTTTTCTCCTTCAGCTTTGCTAATAACGTGATCGCTTTGAGGTCCGGGTGAAGGCCTTTGAACAAACGACCTGGAGTTATTTGACCGGCCATGAGCGCCCACTTGACGTCGTAGGACCTGATCGTCTTGAGCATCTTGCCGAGCTTCCCGACTTTGATGCGGATACGATCTGTTGACGGATAGGCATTGTAAAGGGTGTCGAGTGTTTCTCCTTCGTAGGCAACTAACGCCGTACGAATTCCCTGAGCCATCATGCGTTCAGCAATGAGTTCGGGGTAGCGTTCTTTACCTGCAATGAGGCAAATGCCGTCGTCAGGATGAAAGCCCTTGGGAAGAAACTGGGAAATGTTATGAGCCACTGGGTAAGGATGTTTATGAATTCTGAGGCGCTGTCCAAAGTATTTGTAGATTTCAGAATAATATGAAAAATATGCTTTTCGTAGGTCTGTAGGTAATAAAGGATACAAGAGGTGCCACTTTACGACAGTCACTTACACCTTCAAGATCCCAGACTTAAGTCAGTCTTATTCGGGTTGTCGGAATGCTATGCCAATATGGACGTTAAGAGCGTGGTGGTGAATGGTACCGAGGAAGGGGACTGGGAGAATATCGGTCAATTCTCAGAAATGTTCAGATTTGTGAAGCCTGCGTTTGGTCTGCACCCATGGAAAATCTTCGACCGCTCACCTCATTGGCTGGGGAATCTCGAGTATTGTGTTGATCACTTCGGCGGTTCAGTCGGCGAGATTGGCTTGGATCGTTGGATTGAGCATCATGACTTTGATGAACAGATAGAGGTATTCACGAAGCAGCTACAGTTGGCTGCCCGGAAGGATGTGGCTGCCAGTATTCATTGCCTGAACGCGTGGGGGAAACTAATCGAAATACTTGAAAGAGAGACGTTACCCTCACCCGGAGTCCTGCTGCATAGTTACAGTGGTTCAACTGAACTGGTTCCTAAGCTGGTCGAGCTGGGCTGTTACTTCTCATTCAGCGGCTATTTCCTGTTAGATCGAAAGGCGAAAACAAGGGAGACTTTTCGAACCATACCGATTGAGCGGATACTCGTGGAGACGGATGCTCCTTTCCAGCCATTGCCTGAAGATATCGTAAAGCATCCTTTGTCTGCAGATTCGGAAGGAAAACCTGTGAATCATCCGGGAAACCTCGAGGTTGTCTATAAAGGGCTTTCGAATGTCCTTGGTGTTTCCAATGCGAAGCTTATGGAGCAAGTTGCTCAAAATTTTGAACACTTGTTTGGCGAAGTTCGCGTCGGCGGCGAAGCGAAATGAGTTCTAAGGCTGTTGTTGAGCCTCAGCCTTTCGTAATACCAGTTCGATAGCTTTGGCTGCGGCGTGAAATCCGAATGTTCCGGTAACAAAGCTTGCGGTTCCAAAACCACTCTCACAATCGAGCTTCAACTCTGCACCTTTCGGCTTTTTTTCACAAACCTGCCCATTAGCATCCGGGAATACCGCTGTTTCTGCAGAAAATACACAGGGAATACCCCAAGACCGTTTGGGATTTCGGGAAAATCCGTACTCCTGACGGAGTCTTTTCCTTACGACAGCCATCAGGGCATCGTTGTAAGCGCTGGTAATATCCGAGACTTGAATCTTAGTGGGATCTTTCAATCCTCCAGCGCCGCCGATGGTCACCAGCGGTATCTTCAGCGATTTGCACCGAGCGATCAGGAGGCTCTTGTTTTTTCGCTCATCAATAGCATCCACAACGCAATTAAAACGATGTCCGAGTATTTGATCAGCGGTCGCAGGCGTGAAAAATCGATTTTCTTCAATGACTTTACATGCCGGATTGATGGCCTGTATGCGACGCATCATGGCCGCGGTTTTCATTTGACCGACAGTAGCCGTATCTGCGTGTATCTGGCGGTTCGTATTGGTGATACACACTTCATCCATGTCGATCAGGGTGAGTTTCCCAACCCCCGATCTGGCAAGGGCTTCTGCGGTCCAGGAGCCGACACCTCCTATCCCTACGATCGCGATGTGGGAGTTAGCCAAAATGCGGGCTTTTTCTATACCGTATAAGCGTTCAATTCCGCCAAATCGCTGCTTCAGGTCATTCATCTGCTGATTGTTTGAGGATTTAAATCAGAAGCCGTAGGAGAATTGGCAATCCCAATTTTTTTCTGATCTTTTCGGGAAACGAAACTCCTGGGCATTCGGTGGTAAAGATATCGAGTATAGAATCCTCGCGGAGGTTTGGTATTAAGAGATAGTTGAGGAACTGGATAGAGGAATCACTGATTGAGACTGGAGAGAAAATTGGCGATACCCTATGGCTACGAAGCAAGTGAATAAGGTATGCACCGGATTTAAAAATAGGGAGTAATGGAGTATTATAATCATCAAGCGCTGCTTCGGTAGCGTGTTGTGATCTAAGACTTCTTATCCAATGACAACGTGTCCATAATAGATCCGAATCCGCAATCGGGTCGCTAAAGTTGGTTTGCGTGGCCAAGGAGTTATCCGATCCAACGATTTAAAGAACGCCCGCCGAAAGGTGGGCGTTCCTTTGTACGAAGGTCAGTATTTACAGTTTACATCAGAGAGGCTGGGGAGAATAGTTTTTTACGATGGATTGGTTGTTTCCAGTAACTGCTTTTATAGCGGGTATATCGTTGGGTGGAATCGTCACTTTCTTGGTGCAGCGTTCGAACAGACTCGTTTTAGCTGAACGTATTCGGTTGCGCGACGAGGAACTGGAGAAGCTGACTGGCTTGTTTGAAGAAATGAAGCAGGAGCAGCGAATTACACTGTCCCAATTGAATGCAGCCAATACCGAGGTAAAGACTTTGGAGACGAAATTGGAGGGTGAAAGGAAACGTTTCTCAGAAAAGGAATTGGTGTTTGAAGAGCTTGAAAAGCGATTTTCGGATGTCTTCAAAGCCCTCTCGGGAGACGCATTGAAACGTAATAATGAGTCATTCCTCGAACTGGCAAAAGAGCATTTGAATACCCAGCAAACCAAGTCGAAAGGAGAGCTTGATCAACGCAAGCAAGCGATTGAGTCGCTCCTGAAACCGATCAATGAATCTTTGAAACAATTTGGTGAAAAGGTGGGAGAAATCGAAAAGGCCCGAGTGGGAACCTACGAGGCGTTGAAGGAGCAAGTTCTCTCCTTGGCAGAAGGCCAAACCAAACTCAGATCAGAAACAGGCAATCTCGCCCGGGCGTTAAACACACCGCGGGTTCGAGGGAGTTGGGGAGAGATTCAATTGAAGAAAGTAGTCGAACTAGCCGGCATGCTTGAACATTGCGACTTTGATCAGCAGCAAAGTAAGGACCGGGATGACGGCTCACGAGCCCGGCCGGATATGATCGTAAAGCTTCCCGGTGATAAACAAATTATCATCGATGCGAAAGCCCCTCTTGAGGGATTTTTGGCTGCCCTGGAAGCCGAGAGTAAACAAGAGAAGGCTGCAAAGATGAAAGACCATGCGAGGCATATCCGTGCGCATATCAAAGACCTGGGCAGTCGTAGCTATTGGGAGCAATTTGAAAACTCACCGGAGTTTGTGGTGCTCTTTTTACCGGGCGAGAGTTACTTTAGTGCGGCCTTGGAGGTGGATCCAGGCCTGATTGATGAAGGCGTCCAGAATAAGGTGATTTTGGCGACTCCGACAACGCTTATTGCCCTGCTAAAGGTGGTAGCCTACGGGTGGCGTCAAGAGAATCTGGCTCAGCAATCTCGCGAAATAAGTAAGTTGGGAAAGGAAATTTACGAACGCGTTTCAGATGTTGCGACCAATTGGGCATCCGTAGGTAAGGGTCTAAAGAATGCAGTGGAAAGTTATAATAAGGCAATCAACAACATGGAATCTCGAGTATTAGTCTCAGCGCGAAAGCTTAGGGATCTTCCGATAGAGTTGTCGAAAAAGGAAATTGTTATCGCGCCCCCAGTTGAAGTGACGCCTCGGTTACAAAATGCCCCAGAGTTAGAGCAAGATTAGTCTAAGTGTTTGAGGTGGGAACGGTGTTTAATGCGGAATATAGTCTTCCGCTCAGTGTCTTATTTTTCTTAAGTTCCACTCATTGATGCTACGTTTCTTCACAGTCTCCTTCCTGATACGGCTCGGCTTTTGCGTGGGATACGGAATGGACGAACCTGAAATCGGGTTTAGAGATCCGTCGTCGGAAATTTCCAATATTGTCGATCAACCGTGGCTGCCGCTCTATAGTACTGACCCGACCAAGCGTAAGCTAATGCGGCTGGAAATGGAGAACCGCATTCCCATGGAATACCTGGCCCGCGAAGAAGTGATTTTAGCTGGTTTCAGTATGTATGAGGAGACGCGTGCAAGAAGTCGCCGGGTATACGCCAAGGGAGTTTCGATTGTTGATATTCAGACTGCGGAGGTTTTGCAGCCCGTGGGACTTCCAGAGGCTCTGGTCATCTTGCAAGTGCAGTGGTCGCCAGATGGCGAGAATCTGGCACTGATTGTTGAACGAACGAACCAGACGGAGATTTGGAACATCGACGTTGAGTCGGGACAAGCCAACAAATTGAGTGGTATTCCGATTCAAGCAGGAATGGAAGAAGTGCTGTATTGGTCGAGTGATAGTAGGTCCATCATTCTCAAAACCGTGCCGGAAAACCTTGGCCCGAAACCGGTAAAGAATTCTGTCCCGAGCGGAGCTATTGTCCGCGAGACTACAGGAGACGCTCTGCCAGCTCAGACGCATCAGGGTGTATTGAGAACGCAGTTGGACGTTGACTTGTTTGAGTACTATTTTAAATCGCAGGTAAGCCGTATCAGTATCGATGGTACGTTAGATCACATAGGTGAATCCGGTTTATATCGCTATGTCAGGGAATCTCCAGATGGAAACTATTTGTTGGTCGAGCGATTGGTTCGTCCCTGGTCCTACATCGTAAATGAGAAACAGTTTGCTTGCGAAATCGAAGTTTGGGATTTGCTGAGCGGAGAGACGCAAGTCATCGCTTATTCACGATTGGCTGAATACCTTCCTTATGGAGGGGGGGCCGTCCGGACAGGTGCCCGCGAGTTTGAGTGGCGATCAGATCAGCCGGCGACAGTCGTTTGGGTGGAAGCCCAAGATGGGGGGGATTCCTATCAGAATGTGCGAATACGCGAACAGGTCTATAGTTTAAGTGCGCCTTTCGAATCGCGACCGGAGTTGCTAGCGGCCTTGGAAAATCGCTTCGGTGACATCCTCTGGCACAGAGAGGATCAGGCGTTGATGATCACCTGGGATTGGGTAGGAAGACAAATTGAGTATGTATCCTTTGATCCCTCGAAACCCACTGAAAAGCGCAGGAAACTCATCGATTTCGAAATGGGTGATCGATACCGAAATCCGGGGTATCCGATGATGACGTTCAATGAGTTTGGATTCCCGGTGTTACAAACCGATGCTCAGGGAGACTATTTTTATCTGTCGGGGGATGGAGCCTCAATCGAAGGGGATCGGCCTTTTTTGGACAGGTATCATTTCAAATCGAAACGAAAGAAACGCCTATTTCGGTCAACAGACCCCTATTATGAGAGTCCGTCCGCGCTTCTGAATGCAGAGGGGACCGAACTCTTGGTGAAGCGAGAATCGACCCATATGCCACCGTCGTTTTTTTCATGGAATTCCGATGAAGGTTTCAGCCGCAAAATTACCCGAGATATAAACCCTTTCGTTGCCTTAAAGTCGATCAAGCGGCAGCAGTTGAGTTATAAGCGGAAAGATGGAGTACGTCTCACGGCGAACCTGTATCTTCCTCCGGGCTATGACCTTAAGGAGGATGGTCCACTGCCTACCTTGGTGTGGGCTTACCCCCGGGCTTACCAGAGTGCTTCCAATGCCAGTCAGTCGAAGCGGTCCCCGTATCAGTTTATCGATGCTCGCTGGAACCGTCCTCTGATTTGGACATTGAAAGGGTATGCAGTTGTGGACGATCCCACGATGCCCATTGTCAGTACTGCTAAGGGAAACCCTAATGATCGATTCATACCGCAACTGGTCGATTCAGCCGAGGCATTGGTGGAAGAACTGATAGAGAGAGGAATCAGCCAGAAAGATCAAATTGCACTTGGAGGGCATAGTTATGGTGCCTTTATGACTGCCAATTTACTCGCTCATACCAATTTATTCTGCGCCGGTATCGCGCGGAGTGGAGCCTACAATCGGACGCTAACGCCTTTTGGCTTCCAATCAGAAGAACGTAACTTTTGGCGAGCCCCCCGTGTGTATCTGGCCATGTCCCCTTATCTGGTTGCGAATGCGATTGAAGAGCCCTTGTTGCTGTTACACGGGGAAAACGACCTAAACCCGGGGACCTATCTTATGCAAAGTGAGAGGCTATTTCACGCACTTAACGGTTTAGGGCGTACGGCCCGGTTGGTGATTCTTCCAAATGAAGGCCATACGATCCGGGGAAGCTCGTCGATTAAGCATAGCCTTTGGGAAATAGAAACATGGCTCGATCGTCACGTTAAAGGGGTCGATTTAGATGATACGGCTCCACTCGTGTTTCAGAATACCAACTCTGGAGGAACGTTTGAGTCGGTCGATAATGGAGAAAGAGATAGTCCCGAGTAGAGTGACTGAGTCACCTGGATTTTTGCAGTTCAGCGTAACCGAGTATCTTGGATGTGACGTTGGATAACCCGTTTCTTCGGTTACTAGAGAGGTGCTGAGTGATACCGACCTCTGAAAGAAACGCCGGGTCCACGCTGAGAACATCTTCAGGTGTGTGGCCACTGTATAAACCGCAAAGCAGGTGAGCGACTCCCCGGGTGATCGGTGAATCTGAATCTGATCGATAGATACACAATCCGTCCCTGAATTCAGGAATGAGCCAGAGATTTGACATGCAACCTTCTATGCGGAATGCATCGGTCTTAAACTCATCAGGCAGTTCCTCCGCCTTTTTTCCCTTTTCAATGACGTAAGCGAAGCGTTCGTAAGAGTCGTCGAATAAAGACATCTCCTCTATTATGCGGTCTCGTTTTTCCTGAATGGTCATAAGTTTTAACGTCGAAGAAAGCGAATGAACCTTACATCGGATCGCAAGGTTACTTTTGAGTTATCAAAGGGTGGGACTGGCTATCCTTCCAGAAGAACATCGGTGACTCCGTAGCGGAGACTGTGATAGCAGTGATAGAACCGGGTGACTCCTGCCCATTTTCCAAGAGTAATCAATGCCAGGAGGGTTACGGGAAATACGTCAGCGCGATTCGCTGGTAGCTTGGGGACCTGCAATCGTCGCTCCAGATCGTAGCCGGAAGTTTCCTCGAATACTGATTGTAGATCGTCGATACTCAGGTAGGGACTGCTTTGTTCCAGTGAAATATTTTTTCGGTGTGCCAGAATCGCGCGACAGGTCACGTAAGTTCCACCAGCCCCGACGACCAATGCGTTTTCAGGATCTTCGATTTGCAGTGTTAATCGTGAAACTTTTTCGTTCACCGTATCGATGACCGATTGTTTTTCTATCTCTCTTAGTGGTTGCGTCGGATCCACAACATGTTTTTCGAGAAGCCGTACGCCGCCGAGGGGCAGACTTTCCGCAAATTGGATGATTCGGTCTTTAATGAAGATACATTCGACACTACCACCGCCCATATCGAAGATCATCAATTCTTTCTGGTTGTTGAGTTTCGGATCAGTCAAGACGCCGCGCCCAATCAGATGAGCTTCTTCTTCTCCTGAAATGACGTCGATTCGTTGTCCGGTTTCAGCAAAGACCCGTTCCTCAAACATCTTTCGGTTGGACGCATCGCGAACGGCACTGGTTGCAACGAGTCTTGAGTAGTCAGGTTTGAACGCCTGCATTTCTCGATAGAGTTCCCCAATAACCTTTACACCGATATCCATGCTAGCTTCGGTGAGCGCGGGGTTGTTTTGGCTGATGCCTTTGCTGATCCGGGTCTCACTGGTTCTTTCGCCCAAGGCCCGCAGACCTTCGGTCGTCTTTTCGACGACTAGCATCTTGAGGGTGTTACTTCCTATATCCAGAGCAGCGGCTCTCTTACCGATGGAATGAGTCATGGGTTTATAATTCGAAAGTAGAGGGGGCGATCACGACAACAAATTCACCTTTCTGAGATCTTTGATGGACCAGCTCGATTACCTTTGAGGCAGGACCGGTGAAGATCGTTTCGTGCAATTTCGTGAGTTCTCTGGCTACACAAAGTACACGGTCAGGCCCGAGTACTTCATGGAAATCATTGAGAAACTTTAGAATTCGATGATTGGATTCAAAAACGATCTGGGTCTTTGAGGAATCTTTGATCTCTTCAAAGAAGCGCCTTCTTGCGGCAGACTTTGCGGGTAGGAACCCGATGTAGTTGAATGCGTCCGAGGGAAGGCCCGACACTGACAATGCTGCCAGAGCAGCAGAGGGACCGGGTATGGGAGAAACAGTTATTTTGCGTTTTCTGCATTCCCGAACGATGCGAAACCCGGGGTCGCTTAAGGCTGGAGTACCCGCGTCAGTTATAAGTGCAATTGAGGTTCCTGCTTCAATTTTGTCGGCTAGTATGGTAGCCTGATGCAATTCATTGTGCTCGTGGTAACTTACAAGCGGCTTGTTGATTTCATAGTGTTTCAATAATTTACCAGAGGTTCTTGTATCTTCGCAGGCAATGAGATCGGTGCGTTTTAGAACATCTAGCGCTCTAAATGAGAAGTCGCCTAAGTTTCCGATAGGAGTTGCCACCAGATAAAGACCTGGGGCGAGTGGGGTGGTATCCCCGTCGCTCGCTGTCATAGCTGGGCCAAATCAGGCGCCAGGATTTCCAACACCGGGTAGTTGATTCTCCCAGTTCGCTGGGCGACTCCAGGGGATGGAGGTATCGTAAGGACTTTTTTCCTTACAGCCGGTAAACATTAGAAGGCCGGTGCCGACGACGAGAAAAGCTAGGATAATACGGACGATTTTCATGATTCAAAAGACTATTCTAAGTGTGCAGTGTCTCCGACTTGGATATCTGGTACACTCAAACTACTACCAGTGTTAGTAGAGGAAAGTATCTGGGCAATACTGAAATCGTTGGTGATTTGAGTGAGACTGACCAGGGCGACCGTCTGTTGATCTCGGCGAAGAGTGAGGGTCTGTCCTTCAGCGGCGCCGAGCTTACGTCCGTAACTAAGGATGGCAAACGAACCGTCAGGGCCAATGCGCATCACTTTTCCAACCGGAAGTTTCGTGACTTGAGCCAATGATGCTGGGGGGATCTCTATGAGATTACCTGCGGATGCCATTGCACTGGCTGACTCAAGGGTCTTTCGAAGTGATGCGTTTTCCGCTTCGAGTTGAAGAAGCCGTGACTGAAGCAGGTTCTGTTCTTCCCTCCAGTTTTTCGGAGGAAGCGAAGCACGCAACGCATTGACCTGGCGTTGAAGGTCCCGGTTAGCCGCACTTATTTCTGCGACTCGGTCTTCTTCGTCCTTTTTTGCTGCATCGGCTTCTACAAGCTTAAGGTTAAGTGAATCAAATTGAGCTTTGTATTTGTCGCTGTGCTCCTGAGCTTCTTCAGCCAACTGGGTTTGGATAATGCGCTGTTCATCTGCCTCCAGCGCCTGGGACCTCAATACGGCTGTTTCGGAGATCTTTTCCTGAAGAGCGATTCGCGATTGGATGAGGTTGCTCTCCAGCTTTTGCTTTTGTGCCCTAATCTGAAAAAAAATGACTCCGGATACAAGCACTGCAGTCAGGCAAATGACACGCAGTGCTAGGGAAATATACATGGAGATATGCTATTCGTTCTAGTCTCAAGGGCAACCGAATTCAGACTCTGGGCCAGTGCCTGACTGGTCAATTCCGCGGGATGGGTTTGCAGCCAGATGTTCGAGAATCTTGTAGATGAGTTCTGTCTCATCGGGTTGTTGAATCCCTAGTCCAATCGTTTCGGCTGAGAACTTTTCGCCAGGTTTTTTATCCAGAAACCCCACGACCGACTTTTGCAGATCGAGAATCCCGGCAGCGGCTTTTTTACCAGCTTCGACTCCCGGTTGGTGGTAGGCATTTACATTTACCAATGAGGCATAGAGACCTACCGCTCTTTCATAAAGTGCGATCAGCATGCCTACCGTGAATGGATTCATTTCCTTAACCGTAATGGATATTGATTGGCGTCCGTTCTCGTGGAGAGCGGAGCGGGTGCCTAGCAGGAACCCTTTCAGGTAATCTCCGGCCGTGATGCCTGCCTCAACTTCAAGTTCCGGCTCATCGCGGTCTTTTAAGACTTCGATAAACGTGACAAAGAAATTATGGACGCCTTCGCGGAGCTGTTGAATGTAAGCGTGTTGATCGGTTGAACCCTTGTTACCATAGACTGCGATCCCCTGATTGACGACTTTGCCATCCAAATCAAATTCCTTGCCGAGTGACTCCATAATGAGTTGCTGAAGGTATTTGGAGAACAATTGAAGTCGGTCTTTGTAGGGAAGGATAACCATGTCCTTGCTGCCGATTCCATCGGTTGCGTAATACCACATGAGCGCGAGTAGTCCTGCTGGATTTGAAGTGGTTTCAGCACTGCGTGTCAGTGTATCCATTGCTTTCGCACCTTCGAGCATTTGATCAATGTTGATTCCTTGCAATGCAGCTGGGATTAAGCCCACAGCAGCCAATTCACTTGTGCGACCACCAACCCAGTCCCACATGGGGAATCTCTCCAGCCAAGTTTCTTCGATGGCTACAGCATCCAATTTGGACCCGGCGCCTGTGATCGCGATGGCGTGTTTAGAAAAATCCAGGTCGGCTTCCGCGTAAGCCCGTTGAGCCTCAAGCATACCATTGCGGGTTTCAGGAGTGCCACCGGACTTCGAAATTACGACACACAATGTTTGACCAAGTTCAGAACTGAGCGTGGCGAGGGTGCGATCAATGCCGTCAGGGTCCGTATTGTCGAAGAAGTAAGGTGTCAGTTGGTCCCCGTCCGGCTCACCCAAAGCTTCTGCAACGAACTGAGGTCCTAATGCCGAGCCACCGATTCCGATGATCAGGCAGTTTTGAAATGCTCCAGTCTGGCCTTCGACTTCCCCTGAATGGATCTTCGAAACGAAGGTCTTGATCGCTGCCAGTGTTTGACTGATCTCGTTGGAGATCTCTGTGGTTGGAGCACGGTCTGGGTCTCTCAACCAGTAGTGTCCGACCATTCGATTTTCATCAGGATTGGCGATCGCACCTTTTTCAAGAGCGTCCATAGCCTTGTAGGTTTCTTGAATACGCGGTTCCATCGAAGGAAGAAAATCATCCGCGAAATCCATACGGCTGATATCGAGCGCAAATCCCAATTGAGGATTGTTATAGTGATACTGTTTAAAGCGTGACCAACTCATGGTGGAATCTGTTTGTTAATTAAGTATTGAGTATGCGACTACAGATCTTTGTCAGTAACCGCGCCTAAGGAGGCGGAAGTCACGGTCTTGGCGTATTTAGCCAGTATGCCCCGTTTGACGGGAGACCCGGATGGCTGAAAATTTTCAAGTCGGCTTTCGAGCTCTTCGTCTGAGATCAGGAGTTGGATGGTATTACGCTTTGCGTCGATCTCGATCTCGTCGCCGTCTTTAACGACTCCGATAGGTCCACCAAGAGCTGCCTCAGGAGTGATGTGGCCTACGTCAAATCCGTGACTGCCCCCTGAGAAACGCCCGTCCGTGATCAGAGCAACATCCATGATTAACCCCCGGCCAGCGACCGCTGAGGTTGGAGAGAGCATTTCTCGCATCCCGGGGCCTCCTACAGGACCTTCGTTGCGGATAACGACAACATTCCCTTTTTCAACATCGCCCCTTAGGATCCCTTGGAGGGCATCTTCCTCCCCTTCGTAAACTTTTGCCGTGCCTTTGAAGTAAAGGCCCTCTTTGCCGGTAATTTTTCCGACAGCCCCGGTAGGTGCCAAATTGCCTTTCAATATTCGAAGGTGGCTCTGTTCTTTGATGGGATTATCCCAATCGCGAACGATATCCTGGCCTTCGGGATAGGGTTTCACGTCTGCCAAAGTTTCTGCCATGGTGAGACCCGTTACGGTCAGGCAATCCCCGTGAAGCATGCCCCGATCGAGAAGCATTTTCATGAGCGGGCGAATGCCACCTATCTTGATCAGCTCTGACATCGTGACGCGACCAAATGGTTTCACATCGCAAAGTAAAGGAACCCTTTCACCGATCTTAGCGAAGTCGTCGATGCTTAGTTCTACATCAGCAGAGTGAGCGATAGCCAGTAAGTGGAGCACCAGGTTTGTAGAACCACCGAGCGCGATACAGGTGACGATCGCGTTTTCGAATGCCTTCCGAGTCAAAATATCGCGAGGTTTGATGCCTTTTTTGATCAGATTTAACACTGCGACACCCGCATCATAGCTATCCATTTTTTTCGCGTCGGAGATCGCAGCCTGAGCCGAGCTATTTGGCAGGCTCATACCGAGTGCCTCGATTGCGGAAGCCATGGTATTGGCTGTATACATACCCCCGCAGGACCCTGGCCCTGGAATGGCATTGCATTCGATTTGCTTGAGTTCGGCGTTGTCGATCTCACCCCGAGCGTGTTTGCCGACGGCTTCAAAGATACTCACGATATCAATCGGCTTTTCCTTATGGATACCGGGCATGATGGTGCCGCCATATACGAATACGGCCGGGCGGTTCATTCTTGCGATGGCCATCAAGCAAGCGGGCATGTTTTTATCGCATCCGCCGATCGCGACTAGTCCATCCATTCCTTCTGCGCATACGACGGTTTCGATTGAGTCAGCGATCACCTCGCGGGAGACGAGGGAGTAGCGCATACCTTTTGTCCCCATGGAGATACCGTCAGAGACGGTGATCGTGTTAAACTCAACTCCTTTTCCGCCCGCATCATCGGCTCCCCGGGTAGCTTCCTTGGCCAGAAGATTGATGTGCATATTACACGGGGTGACCATACTCCATGTGGATGCGATAGCCACTTGGGGCTTTTTAAAGTCTTCGTCCCCAAAGCCGACAGCTCGCAGCATAGAGCGATTCGGTGCGCGATGGTCGCCATCGACCACCATGGATGAAAACGGGCGGGATTTGGTATCTGAACTAGTCGGATTCAAGGCTTGTAATCTGTTTGGGTTTGAAATGCTTTTGACCTGCGAAATGGCAGTCTCTACGAATCGGCACTTTCGAAAAATTAATTCAAAACTACAACCTAAAAGGCGAAACTGAGAAGCTGTTTGCAAGCATTATGACCGAAGTCTCAACCCAGTTTAATTTGTGCAAAGTATTGGAGGCACTTCTGTTTTCGACCTCTGAGCCGCTGAGCATTAAGGATATTCAGTCAGTAATCTCTCGTTTTCATGATCAGGCAGAAAAAATCCGGGTGAAAGTGCCGGAGGATGAGGCTTCGACGTTGGAGGCGCATCTGCCATTTCCGATTGAGTTGATTGACGAAGTGCCAGCATTGATAACCAGCACGCAGATTCGTGAAGCGATTGGCGAAATCAATGCAGGACTGAATGCTCGTGATGGCGTATATGAGGTGCAAGAAACGAATTTGGGCTTCAGGTTGGTTGTGAAATCTGATCACGGTTTTTGGGTGCGCTTGTTGCGTGAAGATCCCAAGCCGATGCGTCTCAGCCAACCCGCCATGGAAACGCTCGCCATAATTGCCTATCGACAGCCGGTAACGCGGTCGGAAATGGAGTCAATCCGGGGTGTTTCAGTCGATAGCTCACTTCAGAAATTGGTAGAGTATGAATTGGTTTATGTAATCGGTCGGGCGGAATTACCCGGCAGACCGGTTCAGTATGGAACTACCGACAAGTTTCTTGAGTTTACAGGGGTGACTTCGCTGGATGAGCTTCCAAGTACGGATGTGCTTTCTCCCCAGCAATTGGATGAATGGATCAAGAAAGCAGAAGAACCTGATCAGCTTGGCGATTCGGATGTAGGCCTTCCGTCCAACGATGAGGACAACTCCGAGAATCGTGTCGCTTCGATTGTCACCGCCGAAGATCAGGAGGAGTTAGGACTGGAATCATCCGATGACCCCATTTATGAGGTTAAAGCCAGCGTCGCAGAGCAAACTGCGGCTGAGATTGAAATCGAAGTCCAAGAGGTAGAAGATCCAGGTAGTGATGACAAAGAAGAAGCGGTTTCTGAAGACGATGAAGATAAGCAAGAAAAGTAGATGAGCCTCGAAGAGCATAGAAAACGGATCGACGAATTGGATCAGGAGATCATTCGTTTGATTAATGAGCGGACTGCAGTGGCGGCTGAAATAGGGAAAGAAAAAGCTGCTGCTGGTAAACCGGTGTTCGATGCCAAGCGTGAGGCGCAGGTGTTTGAGAAGGTGACTTCGATTAACAAAGGCCCCATCGGCAACGACGCGCTCAAAGGGATTTATCGTGAAATTATTTCCGGTAACTACGCACTGCAGCAGTCAATCCGTATTGCTTATTTAGGGCCCAAGGCAACTTTCACTCATCAGGCGGCGGTTAAGCAGTTTGGTGACAGTATGGAGTATCGTCCCATGCCCTCGATCAATGATGTGTTTGCTGAGGTAGATAAGGGAGAAGCCGATTATGGCGTTATTCCTATTGAAAATTCTGCGGAGGGTGTCGTTTTTCATTCGCTGCATTCGTTTGATATTCTTGTGGGCTCGGATCTTAAGATCGTAGCCCAAATATTTTTACCAATTACGCATAACTTGATTTCAAACTCGAAGATCGGGGATGTGAAGAAGGTATATTCGAAAGATCAGGCGATTGCTCAATGCCGTGGCTGGTTGCGAAGGCATGTCCCGACAGCAGAAACCATTGATGTTTCTTCGACTTCCGAGGCTGTTCGTATCGCTGCACAAGAAGATGGTGCCGCTGCAATTGCGAGTGCTTTGGCTGCCACTGAGCACGGGGTACCTATTATCGGATCTGGTATCCAGGATATGAACAACAACGTGACGCGTTTCCTGGTGATAGGTCGCGACAGTGGATGTCCGGAACGAGTTGGCGATGGAAAGGATAAAACGAGTTTGGTGCTGTCTATTCCAGATAAACCGGGAGCGTTGCAACAATGCCTGGAGCCGTTCAGCCGCCGTGGCATCAACTTGGTTAAGATCGAATCCCGTCCTTCACGGATCAAAGCCTGGGAGTATATGTTTTTTGTCGATGTGATCGGCCACATTTCCGATCAACCGATTCAGGATGTTATCGAAGAATTGAAGGAAATCTGCCCGATCGTGAAGTGGCTCGGGAGTTATCCGAACGAATTGTAGGTTTGGCTATCGGATCAGCTGCTGTGCTTGAGATAAATGAGGCAGTTGCAACGAGTGGACTATATTCTTTGGAGTATTCCCATTATTAATTCAACTTTAAGTTGTTTTGTGGTATCAAAATAGATCGTGAAAGTATAATTACTGTATGTTTTTCTAGCATATTTTGTATTAGAAAGAATAAACACTAGTGAATCGGTTTCGTATGCTGGTGACATCGATATGTTAAACTCAATCGGCTCGAACTTTTCGTTCCCATTCAGTTCTAGGACCTCGACGACCTCTTCGAGACTTTCAGCCCCTTTTATTTTGGAATAGACGAAGTCTTTGATAGCTGCTTTGTCCAAATAATCGATTTCGGCATAACTTCGATTTTTGAAAAAGGTATCTATTTCTACATGGCCAGTTTCTTGATGCTTTACGCATGAAACTGAGTAGAAGAACGTCAGTATCAATGGTAGTATAATCAGTCGTATTTTCATTTCCTTAGATAGTTTTCAAGATCATCACCTATTCTGGCAGGTCCCCAATGGAAACCCAGTATCTGGGATTCTCCATATAGCATCTGACGAACCGAAATACCGTTAGGGTTCGATGCGTCTGCGCAACTCACCGGATCATAACTATTGGCCGCAATGAACTTTTTAACAGTTTTGGTGAAATTCTGTACATCTTCAAACTTCGAAAGTAAGTTCACTGGTATATCGAATAGCGAATACACACCTACCGGGTTAGTAAAAACGGACTTCGACAAGCGCCTACGTTGTAGACCGATTGAAGGAATCGGGTCGTAAGCAAAATAAATAACACGGATGTGAAAAACCGATCCTATTTAGCTTAATCAAAAAAATGACGTTCTTGCAACGATTTTGCTCCCCTCACTCCTTGGATCTCAGACGCCTCTCGGCCTCTTCCCAGTCATAATGCGGATCTTGGAACATAGTTAATTCCCATGTTGATAATCCTTCTGCGTTTGGGTTATCAATCGCTAGGCGCGGCCCAAGCTTTTCTCGACCGTTTTTGCCTTCAGGTAGAATCTCTCTGCACTGTAATATATTCGATATTTCTCCGGAAAACACTCCAGATCGCTCAGTGTTGAATTTTCCTCGTATCATGACATAGCTGCCTTTGAAGCTCTCCAATTCTATCGAAGCTGGCCCTTCTGTTCTTAATAAAACAGAATTGATGGAGATTTTGTAATTCGAGTCTTTTTCTCCGATGAATAGACAAAGCAATGTGCCAACTCTCTCTAAATAGCCAAATGTTATAATGTTCTTTGATACGTAGTCTTCGTGGCTTCCGATGAGAGATACTAAGGAGACCGTTTTCGTGGTTTCGATTGAGGCTGAACTGCAAATTGATACTAAGTATACTAAACTAGCTAGATATAGTAATTTCATTGTTCGTCTGTATGTATATTTCCTATGTAAACTTGTTGATTTGAAATATCTAACATCAGTTCATGCAATGGAGCGGAAAGGTCAGTATGCATCGCGCCATTCCAAAAGTAAATATCTCCTTGTCCGTCAATTAAGAAACCACCTAGCATGCGTCCGGCATTGTAATTGGCATTGAGAGTCATGACGTCCTGCTCAGAGAATACCGAGTTGTAAAGCGAATTACCCGGATGAATGTGCCAAGATGCGATTAAGATACCTTTTGTTTCAGCTTCTGTTTTGGATTTACCCAAGTCTATTACATGAGATCCGTCTTCTCTAGCTTTGGCTGTAATGAAACTTGTGAATCTAATTTTTCCTGTTTGTCTATCTTCGTAAATTGATCCCCCTATTTCTACGTTTCTTTTGTTGGCCTTTTTTAGTGACCTAACTAATCGACCTTTGTTGCTTAGAACATGCTTAACTGTTCGTCGGTAGAAGATTATGTTATTTGCGCTTTCTGTTTCAAGGATATTATGCGTCGTGTTTTTTGCGGGGACTACTTTTTTAGACTGTGATGCTCTATCTTTCTCACCGTTTTCGTCGTCCTTTCTTTCCGTTCCGGGAGCTGGAGCTCCGTTTTGTGCATATTTTATGAGTGTCTCCTCGTAGGCAGCTATTTTTTTAACCAGCGAATCCTTAGCCTCTTCGTAGACTCTTGAGGCGCCTGCTGCGTAGGTTTCTGGATCAATATGGTCAACGGGTAGCCCTCTTCTGACGTAAACGAAGACATTGGAGTTT
>CAYGQM010000086.1:0-25342 GCA_964352065.1 uncultured Opitutaceae bacterium | reverse complement strand
TAAAAGCGCTATGGGGTGCCTCTGAATCGGAAACGCGTCACTGGTTAACCACTGGACGGCTTCAGGCTCATGTTTGGTTTCCCGTCATGAGCCTGTATAAGAAAACGCCCATGCTTGAAGGGGCGAAGATCAAGTTGTGCAAAGAGCTTTGCCATTGGGAAGGGTACGCTCATATCTCCAAGTATGTCTGTCATCGGTTGCTGCGCCAAGGCTACGTGGTCATGCGAGAATTTTCCTGCGAAAGATCAGGAGATCACTATTTTCTTCCCGAAACGGCGGAAGACATCTCTATAAAATTGGATGACCTGGTTGTATTTGAGGAGCACCGATTGTGCTTTGAAGAAAAATTCGGTCTGAGGGAAGGGCTTAAGGTGGGAGTCTACAAAAGTTGGGTTTCAGGGGATGAAGCCAATGACCGTGCGTATTTAACAGACACAACGTTTAAACTGATACGCCATAAGGATAGGGAACACCGTTTGGGGGATATGCAGGCGGCGGTCCTCTGCTTGCTCTACGACCACGCCAGAGACGGCAGTCCCTGGCAGAGCGGCAAAGTACTACTGGAGCAAGTCGGATCTCAAAGCTTCACCCTTTCCAACATATTTAAGCGGAACCAGATTTGGAGAGACCTTATTCTGTCAGACGGTCGTGGTTCGTATCGGCTCAACACCAAGAGGATGCTTATCACGGACGAGTAGGCGAGAGATCGGCTTTCGTTATAAGTTAGACGATAGCCAAATCTCTCATGGGTAGCTGGGGTACATTAAAACTTGTATTGTGTGAGCTTCTTCTACCGCCACTGGGAGCGTTGGGTATCTGTTTTTATTAGAGACTCACCAGGTCCAAGGCTTAAAGGCTAGATACAGCCGATTGCCATAAGGCCTGCAAAGGAGATCCAGAACTGTCGTCGTGGGTAAAAGTAATGGTGCCTTTTAGTTTTGAGGCTTTGCGAATGAGATTCAATTCGTCTTTTAATTCCGGTGTCGCCCGCTCGTAAATGAAATCTTTAAAGTGTTCATGAAAATTCGCATGGGCTTCCCAGCCAAGGTAGGCGAACTCGTAGGCCGTGGCCAGGCGCGAGCGTCTGCTTTTCCATGTTGGCACTGGAGATCGAACACTTTGCGAAGGTGCAATTTCTGGCAAGGTTGAAGGATTTTGAGTAAGGAGATTCATGACATCGAGGATGCCAGGACCATAAGTGGGTGAATCTGTGTGAAAGTCTGAGGCGGAGTTTTTCAGGGCTAGCCGAAAGGCTTCAATTTTTGCGGGCCCTTGAAAGGAGCTCAATTCAGACGCAAATTTTTCGCTCCATGCGATGAAAGCTGATGCAACGTGCGGAGTGGCAAACGAAGTACCGCTTCCAAAGTCGTACAATGGAATGTTGTCCGGGTTTGCTTTCGCTTTAAAGACATCCTGGGCAGGGGCAGAAATATCAATTTTCCCCAAACGCGATGAACCTTTCCAGAATTTCCCTTCCTGGGTTGTTCCACCACAGGAAATAGATTGTCTAAATCTTGCGGGATAGACTACTGTTGGGATGTGGTTTCCGGCGGCACAGGTCCAAACGACGCCTCTCTCATAGGCTCTTCGGGCAGCCTTTCGCCAAGACCCGAAGGCAAAAGGACCGCCCATACTCATAGTAATGGCAGTGCAGTTGTCATTGAGTGCTCTTTGAACGGCCTTTCTAACGTTTGCTGGAAATAGGCGAATTACGGATTCAGCAATACGCATGTGTCTGATAGATAAGAACGGAAATACGCCTTCGTGAAAATCCCTAGGTGCACCGGTATCACTTCCAACCGCAATGCTGGATACGGCAGTTCCATGACCCGGATTCTTAAGGCTCAAGCTAAGAGGTATGGCTAACTTCTTGAGTGGATCTTCAGGATTGTCATCCTCATCAAGGAAATCCCAGTCGTTGGCTTTGTCTAGAAATGGAAGGATTTCTGGATGGTCCGTAAATCCGGTATCTAGAACCGCTATGGGAAACCTAGAATTTAGATCGATAATGCCAGAGGTTATCAATTCGGTTACGGCGTCATCGAAACGGGTTTGCGTAATATTCCATCTGTAATTATTATACTCATTATCGGGATCGAGATTAAATAATCCAAGGCCGTCATTTTCATTAGTTTCCCCTAGGAAAGGCTGTGTGATCGGTAAAAGGGGAATAGCGGAAATGACTTCAGGCAATCTTGATATTTCTTGAGCGAGAACCCAGCCATCTGAGTCGTCGCCCTTATGTTCTATAAATACGACGCTGTCCTCGTCGTCGTCGAATATGTCGTCGTATGGAGTTTCAATGATCGTTCCGTATTTTTGAAGGCTGTCCAAAAAACCTTTGAATGCGCTGAAGAAAGTGATCTCGATTAGATAAGGGTATGACATGGGTGGTCGATGGGTTGAGGGTATTAGCTATTCCCGATTAGTGGCTGATTATTAAAGAACATCCATTATTTATCCTCAATGAAAGAAGCGAAGTCCCTCATATCGTAATAGTGGTTGAGTAGTACCATACAGCACACCGTGTTGGAAGCACGCGTCTTTAATTTCCGTATCTGCCTTTGGCGGTTCGTGTTGCTCCGGTGATCGGTCCATGTTTGGGTAAGGAAAAGACGCCCCGCGTATTTTAGAAATTCGTGGCACAGGTCGTTAGTTTCTCTGCAAGTTCGTGTTCTTGGGCAGCCACGGCTTCGGCTGTTGCCTGCGCAGCGACTTCTGCGTCCGCTATTTTCTGTAATTCTGCATTTTCTGCCGCCATTTGTAGTGGAGTGCCCTTATCAGCATCCACGGCTTTCTCTGCTTTCTCTGCGGCTGCTATCTTCGATTTCTCTGCCTGCGCTTCTGCTCGACTAGCTGTTTCGATCTTTATTGCCGCCTCTCTACTGGCTGCGGCTGAATCCTCGACTTGCTTCGTCAAAGCGTTGAGATCCGGTAATTCCAAAGAGACTTCCAGCTGTCTTGTTTCGAGCCTTCCTACAACGGCATTCATTGCTCTGTTGATCTTTAGTCTGCCCTTAGCTGTAAAGTTTGATGGGCCTTCATAGGCATTGAGCTCCTCATGTATACATGTGAAAACTTCAGAAGCTTTGCGATAATTAACGGCTTGCACCTGTAAGTTGTATCTTTGTTTAAAGACGTCAGATCCTGCTGCAATGGCAGCCGCTCCGACCACCCAGTCGAGTTCTTCCAGGATCCCGGCCCCCAGACCAGCAAGCGTTGCATAAAACTTTATGTCATCGAGTTTGTACTCGGTCTCGGTGATGGCCATAGCAGTTTGCCTATAAAATTCAGAATAGATAAGCGCATTTTCTAATGCTTCGGTTTTGTTGTTCGCATATTGTAACCCTGATTTCGTAAGACCGAGCCCTTCTAGAGTGGCCCTTTGGCTGTTGCCTTGTTCATCTTCGAATGTGGCAGGTGGGTGGTTAACAGGCAGCGGCCGTAGATGGAAGCAGCCTGAGAATATAAGAAATCCGGTGAGGGATGCTATCAGGAGTAAATGTTTCATAGGAAGGGGCTACTGAGAAACGAGGGCGGTCTTTGAAGAGAGTATAGAAATAGTGCTCTTTGAAGAATCTAATTATTGGAATAATTGGTGCAAGGCAAAAACCTTCGCCACGACGTTAAGACTAGTCTTTCAAGTATTTGACGAAAGCGACTGAAATTGTAGGAACCGAATTTGCGACTGTTCATTGTGTTGAAGATACCGGGGCATTTGCGTGCGACAACTAGTGACAGGCTTAGCAGTAAAGACTGCTATAGAGGTTCGCTAGCTGGCGGTTTCAGTATTTTGGGTGAAATGAGCTTCGGGGCATTTGATTTTCTTGAGCTGAGTATTGTGTGAACTATGAAAATTCTCTGGGTATTCATTGATCGTTTCAAGATGCATATAATTATTCTGCAGTAGTTTCTGCCTAATTGGTAGTCTTCCAACAGATTAATGGTAAACGGAGTGTGGCAATCCTAAGATTATTAAGTTCATGCTCCTGAGGGCTGCGCCCTATGTTGCTATTATCTCAATACTGTCGAGCTATTGGCAATTTCCTGTATTAAATTGTCAGAGCATAAATGTAATTGGGCTCAGAGCTTTTAAATAGGGGTTTGGATGTTAGGGTAGGGAATCGGGGAATTGTAGGGTTCACTTGTAGTTTCTACAATTATGGTTGGATCGATTGTTTCTTTTAGTTAGGCGATATCTATCACCTGCATCGACTTTCGAGAAATTTACGAGCGTAGAGGCATGCTGCCTTTCCATTAAAGAGGCCTAGCTGGAAAATATTTTTTGATTTGAGATTCTCAAATCCTTTGAGGAGATCGTGCTACTTGAGTATTGATAGATATGACCGTTGAGTTTACACTATATATTTGTATTACATAGGTTTATGGGAAATAATAATGTATTCAAAACATGATACCAAGAGAGATTACTCTCAAGAAAATTGAATAGGGTATTGTGCCTAAAGGAGTTAGTTGGAGTTATTTTTGTTGTCAGAATGCCAATGTTTAGGTTAGAGATTTTCACGTAGTTTAATCTCGTCTAATTTTAAAATTCTTCTTCGCGAAGACTCTCATATATGACCCTCCCATTGTGTTACATCTGGGCTGCGCATTGTTCAAAGACTGCCAGTTCTCGACAAGGTAGCCATTTTTCCTTATGAATTTGTCCGCGACAAAAGAGAGCGGTCGAGTTAGTGATTTGGATAAAATTTCGATCACTTTAGCTGAGCCTTATGAAGCTAGTAGGGAAATAGGAACTTCGCGCTTTGACCTTAACTTTATACCGTTGTGCGCGAATTAGTATTATTACTTTCTTTAGCGCTGTTAGTTAATAGCGGTGTTCAGGCAGCAGACTTAGCCAACCATTGTAAAATGGGACGTTCAATCTTAGTCAACGACGATAGATCAAGTAGCTCGTATAGGTTGGTAATCGCTAATCGAAATCACCGTATATATTCTGAATATTCAAGTGGCTCTTCTCCTGTTAGTAGGTGGGACACGTGTTACAGGATAAGATTTCAAACTAATGCAGGAAGGGTGTTTCTTTCTGAAAGTAGTTTAGCGCAGATGTGGGTGGATTACTATAGTGACAATGTAGATCTAAGGACAACTGATCAGTTTTACACTTCGTCGACTGATAGTAATCGCTTGGCAGAGAATTCAGGGTTCGAGATTACTAACCCCACCACAACACAACACTTGATAGCTGATTCCACCGGGACGGACAGGCTAATCATGCTAAAGAGGTCAGGAGCCTGGAGGCGAGTATGCCTTCGAGATTTAAACAACAATCATTACGGCACGGCAGAGTCAGATGATTCTGGAATTAAATTTAGCAAAGAATCTAAAAAAGCAGGAGGTTTTGTAAATACTCCTTGGACCTACGATACAATAGGCGCTCCTTCACTCAGCATGGATCAGGTTAGTGGAAAGAAGCCTTATTAAAATATATATAAGAAGCAAAATGCACAACCATTATTTTGGATGGAAACAGTAGAACTATGAAAATAAAAAAATCCTTGGTGTTTGTTATTATGGCAGGACCATTTTCTATTCTTTCGGCGAATCAGTCCTTCACGGGACTGACGGATTTTGAAAACACAGGTACGGGTGCGTATGATAGAGAGATTGAAATCATAGGTAACGACAATGATTCCTGGTTAACATTTCACGATCCGGGGAACGTTTGGTACTCGATGGGCATTGACTATTCCGATGGTAGGAAGTTGAAAATCAATTATGGAGGAATAGTGGGAGATAGTGACCATTTTGTCATGGACTCCATTGGACGTATAGGCTTTGGGGTTTCATCCCCAAGCGAGATGCTTCACCTCAAATCTACGGGTCCAGCCAGAATTTTGATCGAGGCTGACTCAGATGACGCAACCGAAACTGATAATGCCCAAATACATTTTTCCCAAGATGGAGGCGCTGTAACGGCCAGGATTGGCTTTGCGACGGATACTAACCATATGGAGATTAGCAATAATTGGGGTAATGCTGATGCAGACATTAATTTTTCTACTTGGGGGCAACTTAGGATGAAAATCGATGGGAATGGTAACGTTGGAATTGGGGTAGCTAGTCCTGTTGAGAAACTCGAAGTCAACGGCACCATCCGAGCCAAAGAAATTATCGTGGAATCCACGGGTTGGTCGGACTTTGTGTTTAAGGATGATTATCAGCTCAGGTCTTTGGATGAAGTAGCCAGCTTCATTGATGACAACGGTCACCTCCCCGATATCCCATCAGCAAAAGAGGTGGAAGCCAATGGAGTCACTCTAGGTGAGATGAATGCCAAGCTTCTGCAGAAGATCGAGGAGATTACCCTTTACAGTATTTCCCAGGAAGAGCGGCTGAAAGCTCAGGAGGCACGTATTCAGAAACTCGAAAATCTTTTAACCCAATTCAAAAATGATTAAGCAAATCGCACTTCTAGTTTTTTCCGTTCTACTCTCCATCTGGAGTTCTAGTTTTGCCGCCAATACCTTTCCTTCTTCAGGAGATGTAGGTATTGGAACTTCAAGTCCTTCAGAGTTGCTACACGTTGAGGGTACCTACGGTACTGGCCTTAGAGTGGGGAATGGCGCCACTAACTTGGCTTTTCGTTCCTATACCGGAGGTTTAACAGGTATTCCTGGATCAAATTTTGGAATGCAGATTACAGGGCCTGGAGCATCTCATATTGTTATGGACCTAATGGCGAATGACGGAAGTGATGGATTCTATGTCCGAATTCCAACTACCCTTGAGGCAAATCCGACAATTGATAAAGTGGCCTTTTCAGTTAAAGCAAATGGTTTCGTTGGAGTGGGAACAACCAATCCACCAGGTCTAATTAGTGTTTACAATAACACGGACAATGCCGCGGCAACTGCAGCTTCTTTTCAAACTCGTAGGAACAACTCACAGATTTACTTAAAATTACAAAACCTATCCTATACAGGTGGAAGCGACATCTTTATGTTTGCGGATTATCTTGGCAGTGTTGGCTTTCACCAAGTAGGGGTCGGAAACACTTTTGTTCTTCATCAAAATTCCAATGTTGGAATAGGGACAACAACTCCGGATTACAAATTGGATGTCAAAGGTACTATACGGGCCGAGGAGGTCATCGTCGAAACGGGGTGGTCAGACTTTGTTTTCGAGGACGATTACAAACTGCCAACTCTGGATGAGGTTTCCTCTTTTATCGACGAAAACGGCCACCTACCTGGCGTCCCTTCAGCTGCGGAAGTCGAGGCCAATGGAGTCACGCTTGGACAAATGAATTCCAAGCTGCTGCAGAAAGTAGAAGAGCTTACGCTTTATACGCTCAAACAACAATTGGAACTCGAAGAGCTTAAATCTCAAAATCTAAAACTAATATCCCGTTTGGAGGCCGCAGGGCTATGATTAATCGAACACTTCACCTCTCACTTACCCTAATGTTTTCTTCGGCTCTTTTTTCGCAGGCAGCCAATACCTTTCCTTCTTCTGGAAATGCCGGAATCGGTACTACCAGTCCGTCTGACCTCCTTCATATCGAAGGAGGATATGGGACGGGAATGCATGTTGGTAATTCATCCACGAATTTGGCAATCCGATCGTTTGGGTCTGCCCTAACCGATGTTCCTGGTTCTACATTTGGCATGCAGCTTACGGGCGCGTTGCATGCTCACGTAGTTTTGGACATTCCCGGGAACGACTCTAACGACGGATTTTATGTCAGAGTCCCCTCTACACTTCAAACGAACCCTACTGTTGATAGGACGGCTTTTGTGGTTAAAGCGAATGGATATCTTGGAGTCGGAACGGAGTCGCCAACGGCGTTTGTTCATATCGCGGGTAACCCAGCGCAGGGTGTACCCCAATTAGCAGTTAATAACACCTATTATGCCAATACCTCAGATCCCGCAGACAATAGGCCATTCGTAATTCGCCGTTGGGCATCGGATGTCGAGTCCGTCTCCCAGTGGTTATTGGACCATGAGTATTACAATTTTTACCAAAATGATGAAACGTGGTCCAAAGTTCACTTCAGACTTAAAAATACTGATATTGCGAATAGTGGGGCCAATGCCAGCGATAACGATGTATTGACGATCTATTCTAATCAGAATGGAGGAAAGGTTGGGATTAATACAACAACACCGGATTATGAACTCGACGTCCTTGGAACTATTCGGGCGGAAGAAATCATTGTCGATACTGGCTGGTCGGATTTTGTCTTTAAAGACGACTACAAACTTCCAACTCTCGATGAGGTCTCGAGCTTCATCTCTGAAAACGGTCACCTTCCGGACATTCCCTCGGCTGCGGAAGTCGAGGCCAATGGCGTAACCCTCGGGCAAATGAACTCCAAGCTCCTGCAGAAGGTTGAAGAATTAACCCTCTACACGCTGGACCAGCAAAGCCAACTTACCAAGCAACAGCACCTCATCGACCAACTCATCGCGGCCAACCAGCAACTCTCCACTGACGTGCAAACCCTCAAAGCAACCCTTTCCTCTAACTGATTATGAAACGATTACTCCTACTCCTCTGCATGACGCCTCTTTGGTTGAATGCACAGACCACGACCTACATCAGTGGTGTCGAAGTGCAAGATGGCGAAATTGAAGATTTTGCCGGCGAAATTCTAGAAACCTCTTCCTCTGTCATCATCCGCGATGGAGGAGATTCCATCTTCTGGGCGGACACCAAGATCATTCTTAAACCGGGTTTTGAGGCGGAGGAAGGGTCGCTATTCTGGGCGGCTATTGATTCCGATGGCGATGGCTACACCGACACGGAAGAGGCCATCGATTCCGATGGCGATGGCATGTTCGATATGTGGGAATTGCTGAACGGCCTTGACCCCTTTAACTCCGGCGACGCCACCATCGACAACGATGGCGATGGCTATTCCAACCTTACCGAATTTACCAACGGAACCAATCCTCTTGTTCACAATAGTTGGCAAACCGCACCCGGCACTGAACTCACGCTTCCCATCGGAGCCGATGTCCTGATTGTCGTTCCAACCGGAGATGCTTTTACCACAACCGTCTCCAATATGCTCCTCTCCGAACTCTAAAAAACATCAATCCTGATCCGCATGAATTTCAAAAAATCTCTATCTCTCCTGGCCATTGTTTTGGTATGCAGCCTTATTTTATACACCTACCAGAAGAAACAGGAACAAGGATCTCCCCCCAGCCAGGACAAATTTGAGCGGCTCAAGGAACTTGTCTTGGACAAGCCAACCAAGAGCCCGGAAACGGTGGTGAAAGAAACGAAGCAAACCGCCATACTCTCAGAGACCCATCAACAGTTTCAGGCATTGGAGGCCGAACGTCAGGCCGATTATGAAGAGCGTCAGGCTTTCCTGGCATCCCTTCCGGAGGAACCGGCATCCGAGCAGGTCATCGGTTCTCGGCGCATGTATATGGCGCATTACTCCCTGCGGAATCCCGAGATCCACGATGCTGATTCCGACACCAACAAACGTGTCCTCGAAGCCATGACCCGCAAAGCGCTCGCCCGCCGAGACAGCATTCGCCAAGCCGAAGCCGAAAGAAACTAAATTCACTCACTCTCCTCCTTCTTTTCAATTATGAGAAATCTCATTCTATACCCTTTCTTTGCCTTGTTGTTCGCGGTAACCTCAACAAAAGCCGTAGAAACAGCTACAATTGTGGGCACTTTGCCCGGCGATGTCTCCGTCGACAACAAAGGTGCAGCTAATTACACGATACCGATCGAAGTCATTCCGGGACGTCTCGGCATACAACCCGATCTGGCCATCAGCTATAGCTCCGGTTCTGGAAATGGCATTCTAGGCGTCGGCTTCAATCTTTCAGGATTATCTTCCATTTCCCGCGGACGTACCATTCTTGCTCGAGACGGCGAAATTCGCACGGTAAATTTTACAACGTCAGACAAATTATATCTGGATGGAAAGCGATTAATCCTGATCTCAGGTACCGGCACATACCTTCAACCAGGAAGCCAATACCGTACAGAAGTTGAGAGTTTTTCTAGAATCACTGCCTTGCGAATAGATGCGGCAACATCAGGTAGTGTAGATTATTTCAAGGTTGAGGAAAAAGGAGGAAGAATTCTCTATTATGGAAAGTATCAGTCGGCTGACGCAGATGCGCTCCACGATGCTTACAGGTCAGGAGCTTTCCCTTTATTGGATTGGGCATTGAAACGAATAGAGGACCGAAATGGTAACTATGTCGAATACGAGTACGACGGAGATCCAGGAAATATTGGTCAGCACCTTCTTTCATCGATCGAATATACAAAAAAAAGCGGAGGGGTCAGTCCTTTTGCCAAGATTTCCTTCACTTACGAGGATCGCAATGACGATACGGTTCGATACATTGGTGGAGGAAAGCAAGAGCTAATAAAGCGCCTCAAGCAGATTGACGTGGTATACACTGCGGGAACCGGAAACGTAAATGTAAGAGAATACCACTTGGGTTATGAATATTCGCCCGAAAGCGACCTTTCCCGACTAATTTCAGTACAGTGCAAGGCCCGTAAGGATGGTAACAGCTCCAGTACTTTAGAAGCGTTGGAACCAACTTATTTCGATTGGACAGATGGAGAGAATACTTTCGATACAGATACCGGAGACATCGAAAAGTTTTCCGCAACGGCGAGTGCACTTTCCGGCAAGTCTGCCATCGCCCGGCGCGCATGGGGGGACTACAATGGAGATGGAATACAGGATCTTGCTGCACTTCATGGAACCACAGCTGCCAGTCACCAGCGTGTGGTTGTTTATCTGGGTGGAACCGGATCAGGAGTAGAATGGTACGAATCGACAAGCATATCCTTGTCTTACACTCACAATGTTTTCCTTAAGTCGGGTGACTTCAATGGAGATGGCCTGTCCGACATCATGATTTCAGATGGTGACAAATACTATTGCTTTAAATCAACAGGAGGCCCCGTTTCTGGAGTACAAGATGGATTCACGAATCTCACCGGAGGCTCCTCTCCGGTTGTAAACTTTACGAACGCAGATCTGGATGATCCGGTGGATACGCAATTTATTACGGACACTGATTTCAAACTGACCCTTTATCCTCGAGTGCAGTTGGCTGATTTTACCGGTGACGGTCGAGCGGATGTATTGGTTGATTCAGGTTACCTCAACGTAGCTCCATCCACTGGCACTGGATTTGCCAGTTTCAAGTATTGGGGTGGTGGTGCGCCATTGGTTTACGATGAAGACTATTATCTTATCGGTTATTGGGAGTGGGCGAAAAACGTATTCACTGATATTGCCAGTCCTTCTGCCCAAACGGTCGATTTTAATGGCGACGGTGTGACCGATTACTTGTTGGAGTCACTCAGTGTTGAGCACTACCCCGTGGCAGGCGAAACGCATATACGGATACAGAAATTGATGGAGGTGTATATTGCCGACCCAATCAATGAAGAATTTGATCAAGTCCTTCCAAGTGGCGAGGATTATACTTTTGATTTGGATGTATCCATTTCCGACGACAATAATGTCCCACTTTTGTCCACGATTCTTTCCAAGTCATACACGGGCGATTTTAATGGAGATGGACTCACCGATATTTTGCGTTTCGAAGGAGATCCCAACGCTACCACCACAAGCGAGTGGGATTGGAATTTATATCTCTCTCATGGTTACAGCAGCGCTTCCACTTCCTCCTGGAAATTCACCAAGATCGACAATGCATTCCAGTCTTACTTCGATTATGGTGGCGAGACCGATATTCCCACCTACACCAACCATATGGATGACTCCTATTTCGTGGCAGATTATGTGGCTGTGTTGACCAGTGGCGACCCTTACGATGATGACCAAACCGATTTTATAGGCGGCCACAACGTAAACATCCTTGACTATGATCAGGATGGAAAGGACGACATATTATTTGCGGTAGAACTTTATGAACCCGAAGGATGGTATATTTCCTATTCCGATGGCGATAGTTTTTCTTCTCCTACAGCGGTGTTAAGTAGCCTTTCCTGGTCCGATGTGCCCACTTGGTATAATGTGTCGTTAACTGACTTCGAAGGCGATGGAGTTATGGACCTTCAAGCTGAAGCTGGGTCTTCGCTTCCCTACAGTACTGGTTGGACAAAGAGAATTGTCATGCGTGATGGCGAAAAGGGAAATTTGCTTACCAAGGTCACCAACGGTCTCGGTTCAGTATCAGAAATACGCTATGACCCCATAACAAACAACGCGATCTATACCAAAGGGTCCTATGGTTCTGGAATTCAGTATCCAATTAAGGCAATCCAGGACTCACGCTACGTCGTTTCCGATGTCTTCAAAGACTCCGGCTTGCCCTACACGGTTTCTACCACAAATGGAATTCATTCAGTCGGTACTGGTAACGCCCATCATTTCCTTTACCAGTATTCCGGTGGCGTTACCGACTTGAGTGGGCGCGGTTTTCTGGGTTATCGCAGCTTTGTCACCTGGGATACTGAAACGGATCTCCTGAGCTATCAGTTTCTCACACAGTCTTTTCCCATGACTGGCCTGGTGCAACGGGAGCAGGTTTTCCGATACTGGGAATCCGGTTCCAATGATTATTTCCGGATGATTTCGACCACCAATAACCGGGTCTTTTTCAATGCCGTCCGAACACCTGCCGACACAGCAGAGACCGGCTCCTATTTTCCCTTTATTTCCGCATCCAAGATTTACAAATTTGAGGACAGCACGGTGCCGCATTACTTCAGCGATGGAGGCTCGTCGGGAAATGCCTATTCGGTGGAATTGGATGAAACAACCCAGTCTTCCCAGGCCGAGTTACTCTTCGATGAAGACCCCACTGCGTTTACCGATGACGCATTGCGCCATCATTCCAAGGACGTGCATTACACCTGGTTCGATGGCCAGAGCACCGCTGGTCCCATCGATACCACGCTTCCCCCGGAGTATGATCCCGATGACAACACGGTAGTGGGTTTTATCAAGGACGATTGGGACGAGCTAGACATCCCGTCCGACATTCGCTTCGGCAATGTGGTGCAGACCCAGAATTACTCCGGTTACGATGCGCATGATTCGGGTGACAATGTAGCCCCGGCGGGAGATGGCATGTCCAACTCGACGAACAATTATTACATGACGGAAGATCCCCTTCCCGGGAGTGTCTCAAACAGCCAGGCGGAAGATTTTATCGATGAGTGGTTGATCCACCCTCTTTACGCTACCTTTACCTCGGCCGGTTCTGCTGATGTATCCGGGACTATTTTTTCTCCCATCACCTACTATTCCTACGATTCCATTGCCCGGGTCAAAACACAAAAGATCGACTCCGGCTCCACCAACACCGAACGCGATTCCCAGGTGGAGTATTTTTACGACACTTACGGCAATGTCGATTATCAGACCGTCAAGGGCTTCATGACCACCACCTCGGATCCGCACTACATTGGAACCTCCGCCTACACCACCTTGGACAATACCTTTGCTGGCACCGGTGATACGACCTACCGCTGGCCGACTACCGTGACAAATGCTCATGGTCATGCGACTGTCTACGAATACAATGAACTTACCGGCAAGCCCGAGTCGGTCACCGACGTCAACGGCTACGAAACGGAAATGACATATGATGCCCTGGGCCGGGCGCTCACGGTCAAGGATGTTCCGCTAAACATCACTACGACCACTACCATTACTGAAACTACCGGAGGTAGCATTGTCACAGTCAACGCACCCTCCGGCATAGCGGATGCCGTCAACTTACCTTCCAGGTACAAGATCGAGACCACCGCTCCCAAGCAGCCCAAGGTCACCCAGTACCTCGACCGCATGGGCCGGGAGATTCGCACCATCAAAGAAGCCTTTAATAGCCAGTCCGCCAAGACGGATACCGCTTACGACAACCAGGGGCGTGTTATCGGTGTTTCCAATCCCTTCTCGGGCGGCAGCCCCTCCTGGTGGACCACCACCACTTACGATGCCCTGGGCCGCGTTGATGTCGTTACCTCGGCGAATGACACCGTCACTACCAACTATTACAATGGCCGCCTTACCATGGTGGAGGTCGATGTGACCAACGCCAAAAACGAAAGCGGCGGAGCCCTGCCGGAAGATGTCGCCATTCAGCGCACCGTTACCCTGGTCAACTCCCGTGGAGATACCCACAAGATCTGGAATGCCGATGTCGCGCCTTCCGTCTCGACCTTCAATTCCTGGGAAGTGGATGGCACTGGTTCCTCGACACCATCCATCAAATTCCAGCTCGATGGTTTCAACCGCGTGCGGCAAACCATCCTCAAGGATCAGGCGGCCTACATCGTCATGGACTACGACGACCTGGGTAACCAAATCACGCTGAAAGATCCGGACAAGGGCGTCTACACAAGTGGAAACACCAACTACTCCGCTTACTGGCAGTATTCCTACAATGCCCTGGGTCAAATGGTGACGCAGGATGATGCCAATGGCAACGAAACGGTCATCGAGTACGACACCCTGGGCCGCACCCTGGAGAAGACCATCACCGAGACCCTGCATAATGCCACAGAGACCACCACCTGGTATTATTACGATGCCAATGGCAGTGGAAATCCGAACACGGTCTACGATCCGGACAATGGCTGGAAAGGCGCTCTCCAGCGCGTGGAAACCGTCTTCGATTCCGATGTCAACCAGGCCGACTACTCCAACAGCGTGGCCACCTACTACGACGACAAGGGCCGGGTGAAAATGAGCCTGCACCACATCGACAATAAGTGGTATTACGAATACACCCGCTACGATACGACCGCTTCGACCAACCGCATCAAGAAGCTCGACTGGTACTGGCGACCGAGTGGTTATGAAAACGACTACAATACCCACCCGGCCAATTGGCACAACTACGGCCTGGAGTATTTCTATGATACCAACTTCAGCTATGTGGACCTGATCATCGACTCCCAGGGTCGCGAGTGGTGGGATGTTGATGCCACCGCCGGTTACGACTTCCTCGACCGACCGGTCAAGTTCCAGAAGGGCAGCGGCCACTGGACGCACAAGGACTTCGACCTGCGCACCGGTCTGCTCGATTCCATCATCACCGGAACCTCCGGCGGCACCGCCTATGTGCAGAATCTTACCTTTACCTGGGATGGCTGGGGAAACCTGCAGCAACGCTACAACGGCAAGATTACCAAGACCGAGACTTTTAATTACGACAACCTCAACCGGCTGACCTCCAGCACGGTCGGTGCCGATACCTACACCAATGTGTACGCGGCCAACGGCAACATCACATCCAAGTACGATGTGAACAAGACCGCCAGCGGCACCTACACCTACAGTTCTACGAGGCCCCATGCCGTAACCAGCGCTTGGAGCACCACCATCGGGTACGACAACAATGGTAATATGAATTCCCGCACCAAGACAGGGAAGACCTGGTCTTACTGGTGGAGTGGCTTTGACAAGCCACGCTGGATGTTCGAGCAGACCAACAGCACGGCCAACGTGTCCGGCAGCGAGTTCCGCTACGGGGTCGATCACCAGCGGAATGTACATCTGAAGTTCGATACCTCCGACAGCACTTCATCCGGCGGCAAGCCGCTGCATTATACCACCAAGAAAGTGTATGTCGGCTCCCTCATGGAGATCGACTATGAGAACGCCGTTACCTCCGGGTCCGGGCAGGACTGGGAGCAGAAGGAGATGCGCATCTATGTGAGTGGACCCGAAGGAAAACTAGGTACCTTCACCTTTGAAACGGATGGGGGATCGACAGACCAAGAAGCCATTGTCTACCACTATGATCACCTGGGCAGCATCGAAAGCATTACCGATTACGGAAATACGATCAACAACACTTGGGCTCTCGACGATTCCAGTGAAAAGTCACGCTACAGCTACGATGCCTGGGGCCAGCGCCGGGATCCCACCGACTGGAAAAACGCCGCCAGCGGCGAAGGCGACGGCGGAGACGACGATCTGACTCCCCGCGGTTTCACCGGTCACGAGATGCTCGACGACATCGGCCTCGTCCACATGAACGGACGGATTTACGATCCCCTGTTGGGAAGGTTTTTAAGTGCAGATCGTGTCGTTCAGTACCCAGACAATCTTCAATCCTACAATCGCTTTTCATATGTAAGGAATAACCCTCTCACCTTCATCGATGAAAACGGGTTCCAGGATGGTAGGAAGTATACGCCAGCCCAACTTGCTCGAAAGGCTGAGCAACAAGAGCGTTGGAATAATAGTGCTGGTGGAAAAATATATAATGGCGTAGCACTGACTGGAGTCAGTTTCGTTCCTTGGCTGGGAGATGCTGTCGGAACGGCTATGGATGTAGATGCCGTTGCAAATGGTAGTGGTTTGGATAAGGCAATTGGCTCAGCAAGCATTGCTATAAACGCATATACGTTGGGTGGTGCTCCTGGACTGACCGGAATTAAGAATGGAGTTAAGCTCGTTGGTGAAGGTATCGCTCAAGCTGCCAAACCACTCACCAACAAGGTAGGTGGTTTTCTTAATAAACTATTCAAAAGCGATATCGAAACTCCCCGTCCTTCCCAAGTGGGAAAATTAGAACCAGACTCTACCAAGGGAAACGATTTCACATTTAGAGGGGACAGCGCTCCACCAGATGAAGTATTTGCAAATGGATTCAAGCCAGCTGGAGAAAGCAATGATCTGTTAGATCATGCGTTGGATAGTCATGATCCTCCTAGTAATTTTGTTGCAACTTCTCAATCTGAGGATATCGCTACCGAATTTGGAACCAGTGGTTTCACTTCTGAGGGATACCGATACACAGTGAACCCTGAGGGAGGAATTAATGTTAACGAGGCTTTAGGTACTCTATCTCCTCACACAAGAGAAATGGAGGTGGCCGTTCCGGGGGGCATCAAATCAAGCAACATTAGAGGGGCTACTCCACTTAATGCGGATGGTACGGATATGGGTTACTCTATTTTGAATGAAAATTGGAGACGATGAATAAAGTAAGGGAGATTTTAATCAAAAGTGGTAGAGATGAACATTTTTATTCAATAATTGATTTCACGACAACAAAACCTTGGAAGCTTCGATTTTCATTAAATTCTGAAGTTCAATATGAAATTGAAGGTACTGATTTATTTGACTGTCTTGCAAAACTTAGGGAAAATCTTGATAAAAGACATCTTATGTTATTATGTAATGGCTCTCGTGTTGACGTTTATCCTTCTTCTATGATGAGGCAAATGTCTGGCGGCCGAATCGCATACATTCATCGATTAGGCAAGCACTGTACAAATGAAGATGTTGTAGACATATTTGATTTTGCTGAGGCCAACATGATAGGAACTGTTCAAGAGCAAAAGAGCTATTACCGTCAATGGTTCAATTCTTTAAAAAGATGAGTGATAATTTCCCGCATGAACCGCTACCTGGCGAGCTCGAAGAGGCAAAGAAGGTGCCAAATGGATGGGTCTATCGAATCTCAGGTAATTTCAAAACTTCCGATAGAGTTCCACCGGAAGCAATCATCGGAGCATGGAAGGTTGATTCAGAGGGAAACATTACAGGAGATTTTCGTAAAAATCCTGTGCACAAAGATGGAGAAGAGGTGACCAAAAAGAAGCAAGATGACGTCAGGTCTTGAGGGGCTGTTGCCCAAAGGCTGTCGGAAACGGGCGGATCTGTGAATCCCAGGTGACTGTCAATCGGAAAGAGCAAGATGACGTCGAGAGCAAGATGACGGAGAGCAAGATGACGTCAGGTCTTGACTCTTGACAACTTGTTTTTGATTGCGACACTTCTTGTTCATGGCACGACCGTTGCGGATCAAATAAGCCGGGTGTTGTTATCATGTGGGCGATGAAAAAGTGTCACCTTAAATATTGATATGGCTAAACTGTGGTTAGCGAAAAAGCTAAATCTTCATGTTTCGTATTTGGCTTTGTTTAGGGCAGTCTTTGTGCCATTTACGATTTGCGGTAAACCGGAGGAGGCGTAGTTAAATATTTTATTGATTACGCGAGTCAGGCTGATAAAGACTAATTAGGATGCTGCGAACGAGCAGTGATTTGATAAATGACAATCCCCCATCCAACCCCTGAGCAGGTAACGCAATCGCTACCGGATTACACGGAAGCGCAAGAGATCGGTCGTGGTGGTTTTAAGACAGTCTTCCGAGCAAAGTGCGAAGGAGAGTTTGTGGTAGTTAAGCTGATTGGTTTGCCAAAGGAAGGTTTGACCGAGGAAATGAAGCTTTTCCGTGACGAATGTTTGGGCCGTGCGATGCGGGAAACGCGGATTCTCGGAGAATGTAAGAGCCCTTTGATCGTGAAGCTGGCGAAGCTGGAGCCGCACAAGCTCGATATCAACGGGTTCGATTATGTGGCATACTCAGAAGAATATCTTGATGGAGCCGATCTTTGGAAATTGATTCAAGCCCAAGGAGAAAAACCGTCAGAAGCTGAATGCATTGAACTGACCAAATGTTTGTTCAAGGCGATTGAAGAGCTATGGTCGAAGCGGGTAATTCATCGTGATATCAAGCCTCAGAACATCATGAAACTGGATGATCCCGAGCGACCTTTTGTGCTGCTTGATTTGGGGATCGCGTTCAGTTTGGTGGATACGGCTTTGACCTTCAACGCCCATCATCGTTTACCTCCGGCCACCTTCAAGTATCTGGCTCCCGAAATGGCCAACCCGCACTTCCGGTCAAACCTGGATTACCGCAGCGATCTTTACTCAGCCGCTTTGACCGTCTTCGAATATGCCGCTCAGGAACACCCGCTGGCCAGGAGCGCGGATGACCTCTTTCAAAGCATCTCGCGAGCAGTGCAGGAATCCCCCAAACCGCTGAAGCATGCTCGTGATGATTTCAGCCCGGCCTTTTGTGCCCTGATCGATCAGTTGCTGAAGAAGAAGCCAGCGCTTAGACCGGCCAACCTGAAACAACTCATAACCCGTTTGGAGAGAATGTCATGAAACTGTATGCGCAACAAGGATATGGAACGGGTGAGAAGATTAACGACGGTCTTGCCCGAGGTTGGATCGATGGCGCGATCCTGAGCCCGAAGGATAATCCTTTGGAGCGAGTACAAAATCATCTGACCTATATCCAGACGAATTTTCCCAATGCCGACCGGATGTTCGACCCGCAGTTTTACGTAACTTTGCTTGCGTTGGTCGACGGTGCGCGATTGGGCAATCTGACGGGAGAAGATTATCCGTACTTTGAAGCCAGGCGACGCGGCCAGTTGGAAAGTGAAAGACAGATACGCCACGACTTGGAAGCAGTTCTTGGCTTTCAATCCGGTCTTGCGGTGACGCATGTGATTGCTCCTAACATCGTCATTCCTCAAGGCTTCAACTCTGCGGAAGCGGTAATCGCGAAGAACTTTATCCGCAACACGCGTTCAATCTGGTCTCAGGTTGGAGATGAACGACCGGTTTACGCGACACTTGCCATCGGTTCGGAGGCCTTGCGTGACCGTCAGGAACTGGATGAATTCTTAACCGATATCACCCTATTGGATGAACCGCCGGACGGGTTTTATATTCTGATCCGTCAGGAGTCATCGGCGGCAACCGAACAATTGATTGACTCGCGTTGTCTGGCTGGCTGGATGCTCCTGAATTACTCCCTGAAACTGAACGGATTCGCCGTTATTAATGGCTTCTCGGACATCCTGACTCCTTTCCTGTGCGCGGTGGGTGGAGATGCAGGAGCAACCGGTTGGTATAGCAATCTGAAATGCTTTGCTTTAGACCGCTTTGAGCCCGCGATTCCCGGAGGGCAGCAACCGATACCACGTTACCTTAGTTGTGGTTTGCTCAACAGTATCCGCTTTGATGAGTTACAACGTTTAAGAGGACGCTTGCCAGGCGTCCTTAACAACTTGAACAGCGACGGTTTTTATCCTCCAAGCAACGGTTCGCGCCCTGGCAATCGCACTGAAGAAATCCTTCAAACCTGGGACGCGATTGGTCACTTAAACGGCCAACTCACCGAAGGTGATCATGTGGGCAATCTTGGCACTTGTGGTCGGATGGTGGAGCAAGCGCAAAACCTGTATACCCAGGTCAACGCACCCGGGGGATTGCCGCTGTCCGGTCGGTCCAATGAAGATCACTTAGACCCGCTTCGATACGGCATCCAAATGTTTGCAGATCTTGCCGAGATCGACCTTTCCGGTAATCAATGAGAGCGCGTCTTCACGTGCTTGCTTGCTGATAGCACGAGCCCGGTTGGGGCTGTAGATTTCAGCTATTTTACCGGATGCCTTGTCGAAACTCCACAAACCGACTTCCAACTCCCTGAAGTGATCGAGATTGGAGACGGCTGCATTGATTGAATCGGCAGGCATTACCAGAATAGATTTGTCCGCAAAATACCGGTACCGGAAGGCTTGCTGAAGTCCCTTTCTCCAATCCTTCAGTTTGGCCTCGAAAGCAACGAGCTTACGACGCCGCAATTGTTTATGTAACGCGATAGCCGAGAAATCCTCGTCGATCTCGGACGGATTCCATGCAATCCAAATCAAATCAGCCCGGCCAAAGTGCTGTAATGCGAACTCTGAAGCGGCGATCCCGAACATTTGAGAGCGTTCGAAATAAGCTCTCTCGAAAGCGCGCAAGAAGTTTGACTCGCCACGTTTGCGGGCGATGGAAGCAGGGAAGTTTTTCCGGCTGTCATAAAAGTCGAACTGAATGCGATGAGCGTTGGATGCGAAAGACGTCATAACAAAATTAAAGGCCAAAAAGGATTGCAGGTCAACCCGCTCACTCAGTTCTCCCGGCCTGCGTTTGGGGAATTCGTTGCCGCGCCGTTCCAAAATCGAACCATATCGGGAAAGAGAAGCCTAAGGAGTCAATCGGGTATTTCATGGTCTCTTGAAAATAAGGGTTTTCCACAGTTCTGAAAAGGAAATTTTTGGCAACTGAAATCAATCTTTATCCTGTGAGCGCTCTTTGTTCAGGAAAGGGAATGACCCCCAGGTCTTTCGTTAATGTTGTTGATTAGAATGAACCCGATTCCCTTAAAAATACTACTCCCCGCCGCAAGCGACGGGGTATCTACCTATTTTTATCCCCCGCAATGCGGGGGACCGAACATCGGGGACGTGCTAGTTTTTGGAAAACCCCGTCGCAAGCAACGGGGAATGATCCAGTTCAAAAAATTGGAATAATCTGCCTCTCTCATTCGTCGGAATACTTGTTTGGTTGGTATGAGGTATGGCAGCATAGTTGAAAGGTGTCTCATTATGGCAGGCTTTGTACTTTGCTCCCTTTGTTTCTCCTTCAACGTCACTAACGCGATCGACTCTGATGAGGACGGTTTAAGCGATGTCTTCAGCGACTTTTATGGCGGTTCCCTGGATCCCGGCAGCGACACGGATGGTGATGGATTCAATGCTGTGCAGGAGTACCGATTTGGGGGAAGCCCGGATAATTACGGAGATCTGACTGACGTCTTTCACGTTGACTGGGATGAAAGCGAACTTTCCTTCGAAATCAACGGACGTCCCTGGCGGCGGTACCGCATCACTCAAAGCAGCGATTTGGTTGGGTGGACTGAAGTTGAGGGGATAGCCAAGAATCTTTCTGGTAACCGCGAGTATCATTCAGGAGTCATCTCCCTGCCTGGTGAAAGGCGATTTTACCGCATAGAGGGGCTTGAACCGGTAGATACCGACATGGACGGCCTGAATGATTGGGAAGAGATGATAGTCGGTTCAAACCCAGAGGCTCCCGATACTGACAACAATGGCATACTTGATGGAGCTCAATACACCCTGACTAAAGATCCCAATGCCTACACTGTGGTATTTGAGGATGATTTTGATGGTTCAAGCCTGGATCGCAGCAAATGGCGCGTAATAACCGGAGGCACGGGCTGGGGAAATCGCGAGCTCCAGTATTTCAAGGACAGCCCGCAAAACATCGAAGTGTCGAGCGGCACCCTAAAACTAAAAGCCCGCAAGGAAAACTTCGACGGACGTGAATGGACGGCTGCCCGGATAACCACGGCTGGATTGCACTCCTTCAAATACGGCAAGATCGAAGCCAGGATCAAGGTGCCAGTCGGTCCCGGTCTGTGGCCTGCATTCTGGATGCTAGGCGATTCCTTTTTCCGGAACAGTTGGCCCATCTGCGGCGAAATCGATATCATGGAGACCGGCCATGTTGACCAGATAGGCACGCCGCTAGAAGGGCATGTGGTTTACAGCACCACCCACCGGGCTTTGGCGGATGGCGCAACTCATAATTATGTGGGAGAAACGTTTGAAAGCACTCCGAGCCTGGGAAGTGCCTTTCATATCTACGGCGTCGAGTGGTCCGAGGAATCCATCGTTGGCTATATCGATGATCAGCCCTATTTCACCATGGATATTTCCGAGGAATTGGAGCATGAATCCATTGAGGAGTTTCACGACTTCTTTTACCTGATCCTCAATCTGGCTGTCGGTGGAAACTTTACCGGGATCGTCGAAGAAAATAAGCATCAGATAACCTCCAATCTTCCAGCTTCGATGGAAGTGGACTGGGTGCGGGTCAGCCAGCGCTGGGGGCCTGCTTCGGTAAAGTCTGGGGATGGCACCATGAATTTTCCGCCTTCCGGTGGAAGTTTTGTGATCTACAAGGAAGAGACGCCAAGTCCTGCTAAAGTCGGTCAGATAACCTTCGACGTGAACAGCATCCTCTACGATTGGAATAACGAGGAAAATCCCTTGGTTCCATTGGACGTCCCGGATCCTCGGGAAGGAGAAAACAGTTTGGCATTTAAAGCACAAAGCGGAAACTGGGCCGGCTTCGGAATCCATTCTGCTTATCCCCGAGATCTGTCGGCTTACCGGGACGACTATTTGCACTTCAGCCTGAAGACCTCCTCTCAGGAGCCCTTTAAAATCGGTATGGAGAGCGGCAGTGGAAATCCCTACGAGGGATCCTGGATATTCTTCAAGCCTGGAGTAGATCCCTATAGTTTCCAGAGAGATGGACAGTGGCATGACATTCTGGTACCCGGTAGTCATTTCCGTCGCACCCATTTTGAAGATATCCGTTTGTTCTTTGGATTGGCTACCGGAATCCTTTCCAATGACTTCGCGGTGGAAATCGATGATATCTACTTTGTCGACAATGACCCTTATCAGACTCCCATATCTCCGGTAGCTTCTTACGATGATTACTTAGTCTACAATGAAGAGGATGGCTATCGCGACATTTTCGCATTCGATCAGGATGGACCGCTTTCTGCCTGGCATGGAATGGACATTGAGACTCCTTCCGCCGGGGATGCGTTTGAAGGATTTGAGAGCCTGGAACTGCAGATCGAGAAAAACCAATGGTTCGGCATGGGAATCGAACACTCGGTTGGTGAAGACCTGCGTCGATACAGCGATGACTATTTGCACGTGGCTATCAAAACGGTGTCCTCAGCGCCATTTAAGATCGGTATCAAGAGTGGTAAGTCCAACGGGGTAGGCTTGGACAGTGGAGAGTCCTGGATCTACTTCCGCGAAGGTGAAACTCCCTACGGCTTCCAGCGCAACAATACCTGGCAGAATTTGACGATACCCATGAGCCATTTTCAGCGGTCTGACTTTTCGGATATTACCCAGTTATTCATGTTGGCAGGAGAAGCATTTCCCAATGCCTTCAATATTCAGTTGGATAACATCTACTGGGAGGACCGAGAATCGCTTTCGGCTCCATTGCCTCAACAACCGGTTCATCAGAACTACATTATTTTCAGTGAGGAAGCAGGAGGAATCGACCAATACCTCTTCGATACTGATGGGACCTTTTTTTTCAATGGTCCAGGTAACTATGTGGGTGTATTAACGGAAACGCTCGAGGGCTGTGACGGATTCGAGGCCTGGCGGTTCTCATTTCTTGCCAATGCGTGGTTTTGGGGCGGTATTCATCTGAATCAAACCGGGAATTTCAGTGCTTACAGCAACGGCCACTTACATATTGCCTTACGGAGTAGCCAGAGCGGAGATTTTCGCATTGGCATCAAATCAGGTGGCAATGAATCCTGGATTCAAGTGCCCAATAGCGGTAATTTCCGCGGCTTCACTCGGGACGGCAACTGGCATAAAATCTCAATACCGCTTTCCGATTTTTCTAATAAGAATCTCAGTACGGTCGAATACCTTTTCATGATCGCTCGCGACAACGAATCTCAACCCTTTGTCTTGGAAGTCGACGATCTCTACTGGTCAAAAGACTAGAGAATAAACCAAATAGTCGGTTGAATTTTCTTTCAAGTTTCCGAATTGTCAGACACTATTGTCTCCAGGCCTTTCGGTCCATCGGATCTCATTCTAATCAACCTTAACTCCTCTTATAAATGAAGCGATTATTACCTCTAGTTTTTGTTTTCAGTATTTCTACGGCATTGTTCGGTGCTGATGAAACGGTCACCGGGAAACTAACTGTCGACCAAGATTCGTCAGTGACGGCGCTTCGCGTTGAAGGCGGTTCGTCTGGAAGTATTTTGGCAAGTTTCATTAGAGACAACGGTACTGGAGCAGATGTTGCAGAAGTTAGAATTAACGCTCCTGCCAATTTCCCTGGAATCGTGTTTACAGATTATTCTACCGCTGGTACGTGGGCTTTCGGGTTAGACGCCATAAATAATTCCTTTCAGATTGCTCAAGACGATATGTTGTATGGAAGCTCCGACGTTTTTCTGACGGTAGACGATGGTGGGAATGTGGGGATCGGGACGACTAGTCCGTCTGAAAAGCTTTCCGTAGACGGCACCATTCAGGCGAAAGAGGTAGTGGTTGAGACTGGCTGGTCAGATTTCGTATTCGATGAAGGCTATGAACTTCGAAGCCTGGAATCCGTTGAATCATTTATTCTAGATAACGGTCACTTACCGGATGTTCCATCAGCTGAGATTGTTGAATCAGATGGGCTCTCACTGGGAGAGAGTCAAAAGATCATGATGCAGAAGATCGAGGAGCTGACACTCTATGTGATCGATTTGAAAAAGCAGAATGATCGGTTGCAGGGAGAAGTAACTTCTCTAAGAGCTGAGATCTCACACTGAAGAAGGTCAGTATAGGCGCAGCCGTATTGGCCGATTTCTTAGCTATTTCAGTTAGAGTGAATTCAGGTTCCTTTGAATGCTATAGTGTCTTACCGTCGTCCTGGTTATTATTTTGGTTTCGTGATGTGTTTGAATCGGATTTTTCCACTCGTTTAGCTATAGATCTCAGTTTTGAAATCAGGCGCTCTTTGATCTCTGGGTTCAAGGGTTTGCCGTAGTGATTGATGACTTCATCTACATCTTCGGGAGTAAACTTTGGTTTAGGTGCTTCAGGCATGGCAAAAGTTCTATAAGGCTTATTGTTTATTGAGATACTCTGCAAAGGCAATACGTCCCTGCTTAAC
>CAYGQM010000085.1:0-25638 GCA_964352065.1 uncultured Opitutaceae bacterium | reverse complement strand
CTAGGATGCCAGAAACTGCTGACTTGTTAACCCCCTTTGGGCAACACGCCCTCAAAGCTTGCTCCGTTGCTGACTTTTGCGATTCATCAAGCCTCGGAACGCGTAACGTTTGTTTGCCGTGATCCAAGATTCGAATAGTAGCAGCCATGGCGCAACAGATTCTATTGCAGATTAAGGACGACGTTTAATCTTTGGGTGTTCGTCGATGACCTTTTTTTGACCTTTCTTGCTGAAAGGATTTCTCGTCCTAGTGCAAGTTCTTGCGATTAGTTCGGTTCGAGTTATTGGCGGCCGCTGATTTGCGTTGGATGGTTGTGCTTGAACTGTTTGCTGTGCTGATTCGCTTCGCCCTTGTATTTTCATGGTACTTTTTGGTCTACGGTAGAAACCTATTGAGGGCTCTAGCACCCCACGTTACCTCAATTCTAACATGAATCGTAAGGAAGGAAGTATGGGGTGTTACCCGACCACCCCCTTACGATGCTTTTGGTAGTGTACTTCTACTCCCTACAAGCTCTAAACCTGTCTCGGCGTCCAGTGAGTTGTATGCGGGGTTATCGAAGAGTTAATCCATTCCTTGCCGTGATTTTCTTCGGCGATGGTGTGAGTATTTCACCCCATAGCGCCAACTCGTTTGATACTGTATATTACCAGTGAGTGGTTTCGGATTAATAAAGCCGGGTCGGTGCCGCTCCGAACGTGCATTTCAACTAAAGATGCAGTTTCGAAACAAGACCCGATTCGGACATCAACACAACATGTCTGCAAGGAACAGAAAACTCTGTCCTGAATGGCCACTTCTACAAATCATTATGATAGATAAATATATATTCACCGTTTTAATTGCTACCATTCTCGCAGCCGGATGCTCGCCCTCCGCTGATAAAGACGAAACGATAAGTCAAACGGTCAGCAAGCAGATAGATAAGACCCAGGATACCGCGAAAGATGTGGCGATGGATCTGAAGGCCTATACCTTCGAGAAAAAAGCGGACTTTATGGCCACGATGAACAAACAACAGGCTGGGCTTGAAAAACAGATACAGGAACTATCCGCAAAGATCGATAAATCTAGCGAAGCGGTAAGAACAGAAACCAAGCCCAAGTTAGCTGCCTTGCGTGAACATTCGAGTCAGCTGAGTAAGCAGATTGGCGAAATCGCCAAGGCGACTCCCTCCACTTGGGATAGCATTAAAGCTGAAACTGAAAAGGTCTATATATCAGTGAAAGATGCTGTGGTGGCATCGGGTCAGTGGATCAGTGAAAAGGTCTGATTTGCCCGACTGATAGCGAATTAAGGAATTGAGAGAGAAGAGAGTCAAGGATAGCTCGGGATGACGCATAAAGCCGCTTTGTGGAGACAGGGTGCAGCGCTGTCCCGAGCTTATGCTTTTCGGGCCCGATCCATTGAAGCCCTCAGGCGTAATATACCGAACAGTGCGGAGAGAAGAAATGAATACTCTGCAAGCTGAATTACCTAAGCCTGTTTGTAGTTTTTCGAGGGAATTTCCCAAGGTTCGAATAGGGCTATGGAACAATGTTATTTCGAGATCTATTCGCTGGTACTGATGGCCTGCGGTCTAGGTCAGGGATTAGTATAACACCCCATATCGGATGTGGCGATTTTTGTATACACTTTTGAAAACTAAAAATAAAGGTAACCTATGTCGCTTGTAACTATAGTCCTAACCCTGATTGTCGTCGGAATGATTCTCTGGGGCATAAACACTTATATCCCGATGGACGGGAAAATCAAAAGCATACTTAACGCGGTGGTCGTCATAGCGGTGATTCTTTGGCTACTTTTTGGCCTTGGTATCATCAGCGATTCGGGAAACATCAGTCTTCCTGAAGTAAATTAGCCTGATCTTTTACAATACCAGGTTTTAGACGAGTCATTCCATGCACCAAACAGTAACTTGCACGAACAGGGATGATACTTTGCGTCTCCATGAGTATTCATGGTCCGCTCCGAGGGGCAAGTGCTTCCCTGGCGATTTTATGGAGCTCAGTGGCAGTTCGTTTTTATCGATTGAGGATGCTGTAGCTAAGGCGATGCGTCGGGCGTATCAAACCAAGAAGCCTCTCATCGGTTTCCAACTGGTGGCCACCCGAACCTGCAAAAGTGGAAAAGAGCAAGAATGGCAAGTGACCCTTAGGATTGGTTGCTCGATGACTACCGACGCGTACGCATGATTTTCGAGCTCTCTTCCTCTTCGTAATCGACGATGTCGAGTCCTTGTCATAGATCCTGAGCCAGTCTTGGGGGCTTGGGTGACAATCTTTATTTTCCTCTGGGTGTATTCCAATTGGGGTTCGAGTTTTTGCCAATCCACAGTCTTTGGGCTGTAACGCTGGAGGCGTGATCTTCGCGCGTGTTTTTCGCTCAACCTTGGTTCGCAATTTAGAAAGTGGTTTCATCGCACGTATTGTCCTTGTTTGAAGCCATCTTTCATCGTGCTACGATAGGGGGTTCAGCCCCGTGTGAATGGGCCGCGATATCCGACCCTGCAAGACGGACTGATCAGGCGATTGTCGAATGTATCTAAAGATTGAACAGGGGTTTAACGAGTCAGTGTCAAATTTTGTGAGCGTCGCAGGGCTGCCACCATGGAGACAAGACCCCATAGCAACAAAAGGAGCGATGAATTAATATATTACCATGAGTTATTATAGTATTAATTTTGCCTTACTACTCCCATTATCATGCGGTTGCTTATTCTTTGGTGGACTTACGTTAGGCTCTGGTGGGATAGGTCTTTTTCTATTGGGATCTGTTGTTATAGAGCGTCGTATTATATCGTCCCGAAATCGTACTTTTGTAAGATGAATTTCCTTATCCGAGGTATCTTTTTGTTTGGCAACCCAGTAACCCGGGTCGGAGGATTGAAGCGGTCTAATAGGCTCTCGCCCTTGGAAACTTTTCCGGTGACCTATAATGGCCGCAGATTCGTGGCTGTGGGCACAAGGCCCCATGGAAAGCCTGTTCTCGGTTTGGTATAATGAAGCTATGAATATAATAGTTGTCATTGTTGTTTTACTTCTCCTCTTTGGTGGAGGTGGGTTTTATTATGGCGGCCCTGCCTTCGGTGGGGGTAGCATAGGATTGTTTCTGATTGTTTGCCTGGTTATATATTTTTTGGGTGGATTTCGCACCAGAGGCTAGCTGGATGAAAACGTCCTTTGCGGGCGCGGATTGATCTCATCCCAACTCTCATTTCCGGAATAACGTCATCCACTGTTTGAACCCAGTGAATGTGATTTTTTGGCAGTGCGGGTTATTTGCCCTGAGCCACTGTTTCATGTAAAACCTTACGGGCTTGGCGATCCAGATCGGCGTTTGTAACGGAGGGAAGAAAGTGTTTTCGATAAAGCTCGTCATGCACAATGTCCACAATAGCAACCAAGGGTGCAGCAACCAAAACTCCGAGCACACCGAAAGCAGCCACGCAAAGTAACATGGAAAATATCACGGCTACAGGATGCAGTTTCATTCTCCGTGCCATGATGGCCGGGGTGATCACGTTGTTCTCCAATGCCTGAATGGCCAGGTAGGCAATCACAACCCACACAGGCGTCATGCCCCCTTTGCCAAGGGCAAGCAATAGAGCGGGTACCGCGCTGAGAATAGGTCCGATGAAGGGTATGGCCTCCAGGGCACCCGCAATCAGACCCAATACCAGGGCGTCCATGAACCCCAGTATCGGCCACATAAGCAGAAAAACCAGCAAGCCGATCGTCAACATTCCCAGCAGGGTAGCCGCGGCCCAGGCGGGAACAAAAATGCCTATGCGTCGCATAATGGCCAGCATCTGATCCTGGTGATTCTCCGGGACTAAGGAAAACAGGGCCCCGAATATCGGCCGTGGATTCATCAAAGTAAAAGTAACGCCGAAGAAGACCGTGACCAGCACGAGGAGGATCTGAGCGGTGTTGAAGGCCAACTCAGAGAAGCGGCCGACCGCAGTCAGGAGCATTCCGCTCATGCCGGAACGCAGCGATCCTGTATTAACTGCTGGTTCGGGAGGTACAGCTTTTTTGATACGACGCGCGATTTCGTGCTCGCCCGCTAGCGTTGCCGCATCGGCAATTTCCGTGGTAATTTCCTTCTGAATCTTTTCTTCTGAGAGCTCCGCTTGCTTCTCGATTTTGATCAAGGGTTTTTGAAGACGTTCCCAATAGGTAGGCATTTGTTCCGCGAGGCCTGTGAATGAGTCTTTCATCGGTCCAAAGAAAGCCCAACAGGTCAGAGCAAGGACTACCACCAATGCCGAGGAGGCTAAGCCTGTGGCGACTGTTCTCCCTCCTGTCAAAAACGAGCGTATCCGGGAAATCAGCGGATTGGCAGCAAGTGAAATCAGGAGTATAAGTAGAAACGATAGCAGAATGGGAGCCAGCAACGTGTACGTTTCGATGAAGACAAATAACACCGCCGCCAACAGTACATAGAAGCCTGGGGAATGTCGCATTGACTTTAACTTGGGATCAGAAGACACAGAAAATTGCTTCAGTTGCGGTTATGTCGTCACACTACTGCGAAGTTGTTTTATTCTATTCCTGAATTTATCGCCAACGAAGCTCACAACGGTTTGATATTCGGTTAAACCGTTTCCCAGTGGTTGCGCGGTTCTCTGACTCGCTTAACGGTCACGAGAAACAGGTCCCTGTTCCTCTCGAATACCCATACTTCGTCGTGGCATTCGAGAGGGTTTTACTAACTTGGGGACAGAAGTCTATTTAGTCATTTTCTAAAGCCGTTTGGAGTTCCGGACGGATGTGGGTCCCCTTGGGTGTTGATTCCTCCCCGTCAGCCGGCATGTCTTTGAATGCGGTGTTGTCTGACTCGCTGATGGCATTTTCATTGCTGACAGATCTTGCTAGTATAGTCAGCGATTTGTTGGCCGCTCCCTCTTCATCGAGAATTTCCTGTAGGATAGTAGCGGCCTTTTTATTGCCAAGCAGGCCTGCCCATTCCCGCAGGCAACCATAGGACGCAATTTCATAATGTTCGACTTTCTGAGCCACCGAAATCAACGCCGCGTCTATAGCCGGAGAGTCTTTGAAGTCCGCCGCGATTTCATCGCCTTCTTGCAGCAGTCCTTTGGTAGCTTCACAGCTTTTGCCTGTGGCTTGTTGTCCGAAGCAACCAAAGACCTCTTCGAGTTTAGTCAGGTGGCCTTGGGTATCTTTCAGATGTGACTGGAAGACCTGCTTTAATTCATCAGAATTGGCGGCCTTGGTCATCTTCGGTAACGCTTTGACGATTCGCTGTTCAGCGTCATACATATCGGCCAGTTCATCGAGGAATAAGTCTTTTAGTGTTTTCATAGTTATAGGGTTTTTAGGATGGTATTTTATACGGGTTTCTTTTCCTTAAATAGGTATTGGTTATCAGATTTGTTCTTACGGGTAGGTTTAACTTTGGCTTTTTGTGCATCGAGGATGAGCCACGAACCGCAGGTGCCGTTACTTTACGCCCCGGTAAAGGTGAAATATTTCTGTGTAAGGCTAAATTGTCTGGCTCGGTCTTGGGTAGGGATAGGGTTGGCCTTGATCTTTTCATTATTGTTCCTCGTTAGTTTTCTCTGAGTCTGATTCTTTGCGCCTCTAATTTAACATGAGAAGTTGCTTGAATGTATGGGGTTTAACCCCACCAAGAGTAACGAATCCTGTTTAGTCTCCTCTAATTAAGAACCCATCCGGGCTTGCTAACGGCGATGGATCGTATCCATGGAATGTCCATTCGTGCATTAGTATTATACCCCATAGCGCGAACTCAGTAGATGTCGTAATCTTAGTTGCGAGTGGCATTCCAAGTATCCGAGACGGACCGGTGCTGCTCCGCCCGGACCTTTCTATCTGAAAAGAATGGGCCTGTTATCAATCCGGTTCTAAAATCAACCATGCCTGACAGAAATGAATACCTTTCTTTCGATTGGCTATTTCCAAAAAATACTATGATAAGCAAATATATAACCTCCGTTTTAATCGTCACTGCTTTTGCTGTTGGATGTTCGCCGACATCAGACAAAGAAAAAGAAACCGCCCAAACGGTCACCAAGCAGATAGATAAAGTTGAGGACGCAGTTACTGAGGCAGCAATGGATTTGAAGGCCTACACTTTCGAGAAAAAAGCCGACTTTATGACGACAATGAACAAGCAACAGGCTGAGCTTGAAAAGCAGATAGGCGAAATTTCCAAGCAGATCGGAAACTCAAGCGACACGGTGAAGATTGTAGCGATGGCCAAAGTGAACGCCTTGCGTGAACACTCCGCGCAGTTGAGTAAACAGATTGGTGAAATCGCAGGGGCGACTCCCACAACCTGGGATGGCATTAAGACTGAAACTCAAAACGCCTATTTAACGGTAAAAGATGCGGTATCGGAATCGAGGCAGTGGTTCGAGGAGAAGGTCTAGACCTTCAGTGAGCGACGCTATCGATTGAAAGGAATTTGAGAGGTTCAGAAATCTGCCCCGAGCGTCAGTGATGTCCACGGTCTGCTTCGACGTTACGGCTGAAAGCTGATTTCTATTCGAAAGGAGGTTAGTATAACACCCCATAGCAGCAGAGACTTTTTTGTTTTATGCTCCACACCATGAAAAATGAAATTACACCCGTTCGTTCGACAGTTGTTACGGTGAGTTCTACCAGGCAGATTTTGCAGTTTCTCATTATCTGTGGAATGCTGGGGCTTCTGGCAGGGTGTGTTACGACGACCCGTCGAGCTTCCATGCCGCTTTTGGAGGATACGTCCAAGGATTCTGCAGCCATGACTCCCTCTACTTCGGTTGCTCCGACTTTGATGGTGGCAAACGCGGTTCGGTCGACTTCTTCGACGGCACATCCTGCGTCAGTTGACCCATCGTGAGGTCATTGATGACACCAGGATGAAGCTTTTAGTATTTGATATAGGAACCCTTGTTTTGATTAGTGCAACCATCTTTTTAGGAGGCGGAATCGGACTGATCTTAATGGAATGTGCGGCAGTCTACTGGCTGAGTGATAGACGTTCCAGGTGCGTAGAACGTGGAGTTCTGAGCCCAACCAATAAGCTCATTATGGTAGATGAAATTCAAACCCAGAAGATATACCGATGACCGAAATTGAAGAGTTCTTACGTCCCATGCAGGAATGGTTAAAAAAGACCGGACCGACACGAGGTAAAGGCGGGTTTATTGTATTCCTAGTAATCCTGTTTGTTGTCTTTGTTTTTGGATGGACGTCGTTTTACACCGTTCCCAGCGATTCGGTCGCCGTAGTGCAGCGATTCGGAAAATACCTGAAAGAGGTATCTCCGGGGCTCCATTTTAAGCTTCCGATGCAAATTGATAAGGCGACGATCGTACCGGTCAAACGGCAATTGAAGCAGGAGTTCGGATTCGCCACACCAGGTGCGAGTGACCCCTATCAGGGATCCCGTACCCGTAACGGACAGCAGGAAACTCAAATGGTGACCGGCGACCTGAATGCCGCACTTGTGGAATGGGTAGTTCAATACCGGATTTCGGATCCGGTAAAATTCCTTTTTGAGGTTCGTATGCCCAGCGAAACCCTTCGCTATGTATCCGAATCTGTGATGCGTGAAGTGGTGGGGGATCGGACCGTGGACGAGGTGATAACGATCGGTCGTCAGGAAATCGAAACGGAAGCCCTCACCAAGATGCAGGCACTTTCCACAAAGTACGCCATGGGGATCAGTATTGATCAGGTGCAGCTAAAAAACATCAATCCTCCACGTCCGGTTCAGGAATCCTTCAACGAAGTTAATCAGGCTCAACAGGAGAAGGAGAAATTGATAAACGAAGCTCGACGCGATTACAATAGAGTGATCCCACTTGCCGAAGGCGAAAAAGATCAGCGGATTCGGGAAGCTGATGGTTACCGACTCAAGCGAATTAATGAAGCCGAGGGGGATGTTGCCCGGTTCAGCGCCCTGCTGGCAGAATACAGCAAGGCTCCCGAAGTCACGCGTCGTCGCATCTATATCGAAACGATGCAGGATATTTTGCCTGAACTGGATTCTAAGATCATCATCGATCAACAGACCCAAAGTATTTTGCCGTTTCTAAATCTCGATTCTAATCAAAAGGTCGGTCATGAATAACATCAAACTCATCATTCTTCCCCTATTACTCGTGGTTGGTCTATTCGTCTTGGGAAGCTCTTTATACACGGTAGATGAAGTTGAACAGGTGATTGTTACCCAATTCGGGAAACCGGTTGGCGAGCCGGTAACCACCTCGGGCCTGAAATTTAAAACACCGTTTATTCAGGAGATAAATCCTATCGACAAAAGAATACTGGAGTGGGATGGGCCACAGTCGGACATGCCGACAAAGGACAAGCTCTATATCTCAGTGGATCTATTTGCCCGCTGGCGTATTACGGATCCCTTGCAATATTTCTTGCGTCTTCGCGATGAGCGCAGTGCTCAATCACGCCTTGATGATATCCTCGGCAGCGAAACCCGTAACGCGGTCGCCAAGCATGAGCTGATCGAAATCATACGAACGACCAAGGACCGTGTGCCTCTGCGTGACGCCCTGTTAGCGCAGGCGACTCAGGAGTTGAATATGGGGGCACTTGTCCCCATCCAGAAAGGGCGGCTTTTGGTCGAGCAGGAAATTTTCAAAGAAGCAGCGGAGAAGGTTCGTGTATTCGGAATAGAATTACTGGATATCCGGTTTAAACGGATCAACTATAATGAAAGTGTGCGGCCGAAAATCTATGATCGCATGATAAGCGAGCGGCGTCAGATTGCGGAACGTTTCTTGTCTGAGGGAAATGGCGAGTCCGCCCGGATACAGGGTAATCGTATTCGTGATCTGAATAAGATTCAGTCAGAGGCTTACCGGTCGGTAGAAGAGATTCGCGGTAAAGCGGATGCCAACGCAACTGAGGTCTATGCCAGCGCCTATAACGAAAGTCCTGAAGCCGTCGAATTCTACGAGTTTACCCGCACGATGCAGGCCTACAAAACGATTATCTCTGAGAACACGACTCTCATTCTTTCAACGGACAGCGATCTGTTTAAATACTTGAAAGGCATGACGCCCGAACAGTAGGTTCAATTTTCAAACGCCGGAATTCGGCAGAATAATATCGTGGTCGGGTTGAACCCCATAGCGAAGGGGCGATCAATGGGGTATTATGTGAATCTTACGTGCAGACCCACGCGTTTACAGTTTGTAGTCGCACTGCTGGAAAGCACGAGCAACCCGTATACACTTATGAAAACATTACCTAAAAAATTCCTGCTTCTCATTTTAGCCACAGGCTTCATTGCCCTCGTTTGTACGGGGTGCCAGACGACCCAAGGTTTCGGCGAAGATGTCGAAGATCTTGGAGAAAAGATACAGGGAGAATAGTCTTATTCGGAATAGCGAGTCAGGCGCTTTTCTTACAAGGATAAGTGCTTGAAACTGGCACAACACCCTTTGCTCATGATTCCTTCAAAAGAAGGCAGTTCTTAAACGGACTGCCTTTTATTTGGATGTTCAAGGGGTTGTCGTCAGGGGTTTAAGGGCAGCTCTCAGGGAGAATTAGTGAGTGTGATTAGGTAGGGAGATAGCTATTCAAGGTAGGGTAATACCCCGTTGAGATGAGGAAGGGAATGATCTATAATTCACTGAACGATGCTGCCTTTTACCGAATTTAGTAACAAAAACGAAATCTTACCCAGTGTCTGTCAATATGGTCAGTTCGTGGTTATTTTGTCGGTCGTAGCTTTAGGGTCGTTCACCAGGCTAGCTACCGATCTCTTCCAACTCGGGTGAGGACTCTCGGAACCCACTTTTAACAATCAAACGATCTTTGCACTTATCATGAAAACCAAAATAAAACCTCTGGGAGACCGAGTTTTGCTGAAACGGAAACTCGTTTCCGAAGAAAACCAAAAGGGCATATACATACCCGATTCTGCCCGTAAAGAACCTCGGGAAGCAGAAGTCATTGCCGTGGGTCCAGGCAAAAAGAATGACGAGGGAAAGATCGTTCCTCTTCAGGTAGTCAAAGGAGATATCGTTCTCGTGCCTGACTATGGGGGAACGGAAATCACCTACGATGAAGTGACCTACATCATCGTAAATGAGGACGACCTTCTCGGTATCTTTAAATAATCTATTTTCAATAAACTTATGTCTAAGAAACAATTACTCTTCGATGAAGACGCCCGGCAGAAAATCCTGAGCGGTGTGGAACAACTGACCAATGCGGTCAAAGTTACCTTAGGCCCGCGGGGCCGCAATGTGTTGATTGCTAAATCCTATGGCAGTCCTCGGGTAACGCACGACGGCGTCACGGTCGCCAAAGAAATCGATCTGGAGGACCGCTTCGAAAACATCGGTGCCCAGATGGTGAGGGAGGTGGCATCCAAGACGGCTGATAACGCCGGGGATGGAACTACCACCGCGACGGTATTGGCGCATGCCATTTTCAGAGAAGGCCTGAAGAGTGTCGCCTCGGGAGCCAGTCCTATTTACCTGAAACGGGGGATCGATAAAGCAGTGGAGGCAGTGGTAAAGGAATTGCAGCGTGTGTCCAAACCGGTCAGTAATAATGATGAAATCCGGCAGGTGGCCACGGTTTCGGCTAACTGGGATCCGGCTATCGGAGAACTGATTGCCGAAGCGATGGACAAGGTGGGCAAAGAAGGAACCATCACCGTTGAAGAAGCCCAATCGATCGATACCAAAGTGGAATTCGTTGAGGGTATGCAGTTTGATAAAGGTTATCTGAGTCCCTACTTTTCGACCGATCTTGAAACGATGGAAGCAGAACTGGAAAATCCGCTGATTCTGTTGTTCGAGAAGAAAATCAGTTCGATGAAAGATATTCTTCCCTTGCTCCAGGAAGTGTCATCAGCGGGTAAGTCCTTGCTTATCATTGCTGAAGATGTCGACGGCGAAGCCTTGTCCACCCTGGTGGTTAACAAGTTGCGTGGAAGCCTCAGTGTCTGTGCCGTGAAGGCACCTGGCTTTGGTGACCGGCGCAAGGCGATGATGGAAGATATTGCCGTGATTACGGGAGGAAAATTTATCACCGACGATCTTGGGCTCAAACTGGATAAGGTCATGATGGAAGACCTCGGAATGGCGAAACGTACCGTCATTGACAAAGACAGCACCACCATCATCGAAGGCATCGGAGAAAAGAAAGGCATTGAAGGACGGGTAAACCAAATACGCCGGCAGATCAAAGATACCACCTCGGATTATGACCGTGAGAACCTGAAACTCCGTATGGCCAAATTGTCCAGTGGTATCGCGATCATAAAAGTCGGTGCAGCTTCAGAAATTGAAATGAAAGAAAAGAAGGACCGCGTAGACGACGCCTTGTGCGCGACGCATGCGGCTGTCGAGGAAGGTATAGTCGTCGGGGGTGGAGTGGCTCTATTGCGCACCATACCTGCGTTGGATAAACTCATCAAAAAGATAGCGGATCCTGATGAAAAAAGCGGTGCGAGAATTGTGCGTAAAGCCCTTGAAGAGCCCTTGCGTCAGCTTTGCTTCAATGCCGGAGCAGAGGGTTCTGCCATTGTACAGGATGTTCTTAAGAATAAAGAGGGGCACATGGGCTACAATGTTAGTACGGGTGTATTCGAGGATATCTTCGCCGCAGGGGTCATTGATCCCACCAAGGTTACTCGCGAAGCTCTGCAAAACGCGGCCTCTATTTCCGGCCTCTTGCTGACCACCGAGTGCATCATCACTGAACTGGACTAGGGTATATCCTGCTAGTGTCAGGTGAATCGAGGAAGGGCGGCTGTGGTAGCTTATGAAACTGCCCCCTTCCTCAATCCGCAGATGGAGGTCGACTTCCTGGGGGCAATCGATTGAAATCATACACATCGGGGACGCACGCTCTTCGATATACTTTATGAATCTGAAAATATCTCATACGACTCGGTACGATTACGATCGAGAGGTGCAGGTCATGCCGCACCTGCTATATTTGCGTCCTCGGGAGAATCCGCTGCTTCAGGTGAGGAATTTCAACTTTCGTTTCGAGCCGGTCGCTCATGTGGACTGGATGCGTGACGATTTTGACAATTTACCTGCGGGTGCCCAATTCTCAGAAACCACAAGGTCGTTGATTATTTGTTCTGAGTGCGACGTCTCAACCACGGATACCTCACCTTTTGATTTTCTTGTTCGGGATTATGCGACCCACTTTCCCTTCGCCTACGAACCCTTGCACAAATTCAATCTTTCTATTTACCTGACCCCTCCTAAAAAGGAGATTCAAAATGCGCTCAAAGACTGGTTGGAAAAACAGTTTTTCAATCGACCCCTGCAAACGATTCCCTGGTTGTTTGAACTCAACCAAATGATAGGCCGCTCGCTTGTTTACAACCGTCGGGATCAAGCTGGTATCCAATCTTCCCAGACGACGCTATCCCTGGGCTCCGGCACCTGTCGGGATTTTGCCATGTTGTTTATTGAGTGTGCCCGAACGCTGGGCGTGGCCGCCCGGTTTGTCAGTGGTTATCGCTTTGATCCGGGAAGAAATGGCATGGGTGGGGGCGATATGCATGCCTGGGCGGAAATATTTCTACCGGGTGCCGGGTGGCGTGGCATTGATCCGACCAATGGCATCTTTTGTGACAGTAGTTATGTGCCGGTTGCCCACGCTGTCGTGGCGGAAAGTGTAAATCCTATTCAGGGATCCTTCTTCAGTGCACCGCCGGCGATCGCGACGTTATCCACAGATGTCCGGGTTTACCTGAACGAAACCGCTCACTAAGGAAAACTGACTCGCGGGAAATCCCGGGAGTACGCTTCGTGTTATAGGAAAGGGTATGGCCCCTCAGATGGCACGGCTGCTCGGCTCGGTGGTAGTTCCGCCTTTTAATTGCCGCGATGGTGACTGGGAGTGCTTCAGTGGCGCACTTCTCTGGAAGGTTTGTCGGCGAAAGTTTCAACCCAATGCCGCTTCGTTCATAATGTGAACAATCGTTTCCTCCACTTCCTGGGCTACACCTTTCAGTTGAGGTGTGTCGAACATGGCCAATAGGGTAGTGGGCTTCAAGGTCGCGAGAATAGTGTTACCATCCTCCTCGTAGACGGAGATCCGGCAGGGCAGGGCGGTGGAAACGCTCATGTTTTTATCGAGCACCTTCTTGGCCTGTTGTGGTTGGCAGACCTCGAAGATCAGGCACTCATGGGCGAATTCCACGCCCATTTCGCGAAGCCCCTGGTAGAGCAAATCGCCCTGGGTTGCCAATCCACCTGGTGAAGGGGGGTAGTCGTATAGACATAATACTTTCATCGTAGTGCTCCCGGTTTTAATCGAGGGTTGCGCATGATGCCCAATCTCGGGCGTCCTCTGCATTATAGAATTGCCAGAAGGCTTCCGCTTTGGGCGTTGTTCTGGCTTCCCAGCTGGTTGGATCAAATCCGTATATCTGAGTGATGATATCGTATTTCTCCTTCCAAATCGAAGCTGGCAGTCTGGTGTATGAAGTATCGGATTGGATTGGTCGGGGACAGTAAGAGCGGGAACCGTCCTCATAAGCGAAGTTCCAAAGTTCATCCACCGTTAAGACTCGGGATTTCCATAAATCTATTACGGTTTTACCGATTTCCTCATGTCTGAGATGCCTTGTATATTCTCCTCTGGGCGAATGCGTGATAATCAGGTCGCACTTCTTCGAAGGCAGCAATTTCAGAATGGCACTCTCGACGAGAGATACACTCAATGGATTTTGATCAGGTCCATCATCCAAGTCCCCGATAATTCCTGTGACTCCAAGCGCGCTGAGCGCTTTATGAAATTTGGGTGCGCGATCCTGATCACTTCCCCGACAGAGACATACCACAAAACAATCCCATGAAGGATTGGATAAGAGTGTGCCGCCAGCCCATAGCGTTTCATCATCGGGGTGAGCGACAATCAGAACGACTGATTTTGAGAGTTCCATATTCATGGCTTTATTTGCCATCAATCTTTCAAGGCTGCCAGGAGTTCATCGATGGGAATACTTGCAATCGCTGTGGCTTTGTCGCTCATGGCGAAGGGCAAAATTAAAGTGTCTTTATGCAGAAGAGACCCACAGCTGTAGACCACATTCGGAACGTAGCCTTCACGTTCCGCGCCCTCGGGTGACAGCAGGGGTTGGCGTAGACGCCCAATGACCTTGGTGGGATCTTCGAGATCGAGTAGGGCAGCGCCGATACAATACTTGCGCATGGGTCCCACGCCGTGAGTAATTACCAGCCAGCCTTCTTGGGTTTCAATCGGGGATCCGCAATTTCCAATCTTGACCGACTCCCAGGCTTCGGCGGGACGCAGGAGGATTACCGGATCGTTCCAGTAATGAAGGTTGTCGGAAGACATGATCAGGATGTTCTCATCGTCCTGCCGCGACAGCATAAAGTAGTGACCGTGGATGCGTCTCGGAAATAGGGCCATGCCTTTATTTTGAACGGCGCTGCCATTTAACGTTAGCACCCGGAAGTCGAGAAAGTCTTGGGTCTCGATCAGCATCGGCAGAATCGCGTGTCCATTGTAGGCGGTATAGGTGGCATAATACATGACCGAGTCATCCTCATCGACAAAGCGAACAAACCGGGCGTCTTCGATGCCGTTACTTTCATTGGCAGAAGTCGGAAATATGATGCGTTCGCTCAGGGCGAGTTTGGGTGAAAAGCGCAGTTCATAATTCGAATCGGCCAGCCACTGGATGCACTCAAGGGTGCGTGTGAGTTCGTGGGTGGCCGGTTTGTTTTCACGCCGAATAGCAGCGATTCGTAGGTTCAAGTCGCTGCGGTCAAACTCCTCAGTCAAGGGTGTGAGTATGGCGCTGACATAGTCATTGCTGAATCCCATTTCATGCAACTTGAGGATAAAGCTATTCCTTCGGTAGTCGGGATTGGGAACGACTTCAGGAACCGTGACATAACGGGAAATAGGATCGAGACGAATGCTCCCATCCGGAGCAATCATACCCGAGCGAAACTCTATGGAGGAAATGTGTCCTTCGCCCGTAGCCCTAAGACTCATTATAAACCGCAGTCCTCCTTTAGCTACTTTCTTTTGATCAGGATGCGGTACAATCGATGGATTGAACAAAGCAGCTGACTCCAGAGCATATTCACCCAGGAACAACGCACCAATGAGTAACTGACGGGGGCGGGAAATAGGTCGTTGCGTGAATACGTGGGGAAGGACTTTATGGTATTGCTCCAACAGCAAAGCTTCAATGTCCAGGTGTCGCGCATCAAATTCACGGTGCGTGTCCGCTAATTCCCGAGTGGCCTCTTCCTCTGTTAATGCAAGCGCGCGGCCGATAATCCTGGCGATTGCCTGGGCGTTTCCGGGCATGAAAGGACGAATGATGACGCGACTACTATCGGGTAGGAGCGTTACCGGGTGCCGATGAATGTGAATGGGTTTCATGCTTGGGATTGGATTGGGTGGGTGACGATATGTTCGGCATAGTTCATATCAGTGAGGGCCAAGTGGAAGGCCAATGAAGACTCGGCTCCCTGATTTTCGTTGATCCGGTCTTTATGCAGGCCGTCAGAGCAGCCGCCGGTTTTGGAATCGTACAGGGGGAGCCCCAGGTCATTGCGGCCGAGAAACCATTCGAATGCCCGTTTAGCTTCTTCCAGCCACCCGGTGTCCAGGGTCGCTTGAGAGGCTGCCAGGCATGCGGAAACCATGGCTTGGGCTTCGACGGGTTGTTGATCGAAGTCTGCCCGTGCACCTCCCTTGACGTAAAACCCATTGCTGCCAATAGGGCGAAAGTTACCGGCCTGTGTTCTTTGCAAGGAAGCGAGCCAGGTCAGAGACTTGAGTCCTATTTCCAAAGCCTCTTCGTTTGCCATCCACCTGCCGCTCAGGATAAGTGCTTGGCACAGGCGGGCGTTTTCGTAGGTGACGCTATTCTCAAACCATTGCCAGTCGCTGGTGGCACACTTTTTCCAGAGGTTAACCAATTCGTCAGTTAGTTGGTCGCGAATCTCAATCACAGACTTATGATCGGGAATCTCTCGCAAGTATTCGTGAATACCCAGGATCGCAAATGCCCATGCACGAGGAGACGTGAACGAGGTTACAACGTGCAGGTTGTTCTCAAAAAGTCTCTTGCACAACCGTTGATGTCCCTCGTTATTCGACCGTCCGGCCCCGACTCCCAAGGCCCACAAAGCCCGTCCGTGGCTGTCTTCGCTTCCGATTTCTTCCAGCCAGCGCCGGTCATGACTCATGAAATTGCGAAAGCGCCCATTATCCTTGTTTAGCGCCGCAGCGAGAAAGGCGAGATAACTGGAGGCCAGATGATCGAGATTCTTCTTGGGTGCGACACCGCCAAGCTCATCCAGCAGGTTGCATAAGATAAATGCACGGGCATTGTCGTCGATACAGTATCCCTCGTGAAAATTCGGCACATTGTGTATAGCGTGTTGAAAAATACCGGTGCCATCCGACATACGCTCGATATGATCGAGTCGTTGGGATGGCAGGCCGTAAGGTCGATTGGCCAGCGTCCAGTCTGCGAAAGCGGTACGAGAATTCGCTTTCCTGTCTGCACAGGCGTGTTGAAAAGTTTCCACGTAGCGCTTGGCGACAGCCGGCCAGATCATTTTTCGACCTGAATCGTGGGCTGCTTGACCGGTCTTCTCAAGGAGATCCGGAGCATCCAGATAAGTGCAAACAGCGTGCGCAATAGCCTGCGGGTCGCGGAACGGTACCAGTATACCACGATCTTGGGCGAGCAATTCCTGGGCATGCCAATAAGGAGTTGAAACAACCGCTTTTCCTGCACCAAAGACGTACGCCAACGTCCCGGAAGTGATCTGTGCTTCGTTTAAATAGGGAGTTAGATAAATATCGGTCGCGCCGATAAACTCCTTAAGGTCTTCGAGGGAAACGAAACGGTTGAAGAATATGACGTGATCTTTCACTCCGAGGTCTTTGGCCAACCGTTTAAGGCTTAGGCGATAACTCTCCCCTTCACTGGCGACCAGGTGTGGATGGGTCGCACCCAACACCAGATAGACCACGTTTGGGTGTCGCCGAACGATTTCCGGCAAGGCTTCAATGGCGTATTCAATTCCTTTGCCGGGTCCCAGTAGACCAAACGTCATCAAGACTAAGCGACCCTCCACGCCAAATTGGGATTTTGAATAGCTGGAATCCCTAAAAGGGATATCTGGGATTCCATGCGGAATAATATCAATTTTCCTTTCCGGAACATTATAGGTTTCGGCCAAAATTTCCGCACCCTTTTCTGCCATGACTACGAGGCGATCACTGCGTTGCACGAGTTCCTCCATCACCCGCCGTTGTGTGGGGTCTGGCGCGTTTAAAACTGTATGCAGGGTGGTTACGACTGGCATACGCACCTCTTTGAGGAGGGCAAATAAGTGACTGCCCGCAGCGCCGCCATAAATTCCGAATTCGTGTTGCAGGCAGAGCAGCTCGACATTATTGAAGTTCAAAAAATCTGCGGCTCGTCGGTAGGAATGCAGGTCCTTTTCCTCTATCTCAAAACGCACTCTCGCGGGGTATTCGTAGCCTTCCGCACGGTCGTTTACCGCTCCCGCTATGCACTGCGCTGAAGCTGCCTCCAGGCTTACCGCCTCACAAAGATCGTGGGTGAAAGTTGCTATACCACATAGCCTGGGTTCAAAACCGCCGACGAAAGCAATACGTTCGGGTAATTTGTCCGTGTTCAAGAAAAACTTCTCATGTGTTTGGGACTGGGCATTCTTTTTTATGCCGTTGCTTTCTTGAGATAGCAACAATGGGTTTTGAGTATTTCCAGTGAGCCGAATGACAGCGACTCAGGAGTGTGACCATTAAACGGTGTTTTTACCTGTGCCGCTTGTCTGATTAGTAAACCAATTCTGTCCCCTTGTTTCGATAGGTTGAGCTGAAAGGATCAATTTAGAAAAGTATAAAACCCGATTATCCATGGCATTACCGCATTCGACTCTCTTACATCTAAAACGATGGAATACCCCGACTATCTACAATGGTTGGGAACAAATCACTCAATACGACATCACTCAGAATGGTTTCAATCGGGAACCGACTACGGATTATATGCCCGAGATGGGGCCGATGGTGGGGTATGCAGTCACGGTAAAGTTTGAGCCTTCGAAGAAAGAACACGTCGAGGCGAATCCCAACGCTTGGGCCGAATACCGCGAGTATGTGGCGGACATTTCCGGGCCGAAGATTGTGGTCGTTCAAGATTTAGATAAGCCGTGTCTTGTCGGCGCGTTTTGGGGCGAGGTGAACAGCAATATCCATAAAGCCCTTGGGTGTGTGGGGACGATCATAGATGGTGCGATTCGCGACGTAGATGAAATGAAAAACGCCGGGTTCAAGGCCTTGGCTCGGGGCCTGTGTGTGGGGCATGCCTACAGTTTTCCGGTCGAATGGGATTGTGAGGTTAATGTATTTGGAAGGTCAATACAGTCAGGACAATTGATCCACGCGGACAAGCATGGCTTTCTGGCGATTCCAACGGAGGACGAAGAAGGACTCTTGGATGCCGCTATCTTTATGGATCAAAATGAATGCAACACCTTGATCCCTGCTGCGCGGTCATCGAGTGGTAAATCGTCGCGTGAGATTCTGGATGCTATTAATCAGGCGGGTGAGCTGTTTGGACAAGCAGTCAAAGAAAAATTCGGCGGTAAGGGAGAGTGGTAGGCCCAGTCAAACGGGGTAGTCACACTATTTGGGTATCTTCTGTGCGGAGGGGGTCCACCAGTCGTCAAGTAACCTCATGAGCTTCGCAAAGCGATCTTTATGGACTCTGGAGTTGCTCAGGTTTTTCGTCTCAAGGGGATCGTTCTTGAGATCGTAGAGAGCAGGTTCAGTCAGGTAGTCGCCCCAAGCGTTCGGTGAGCTGGGGACGATGAGTTTAAAGTCACCCTGCCTTACCCACCGGTAGGCGATATCTGCGGAGGGATTGCCCAATACGCTAGCGTCGCCGGGGTAGATGCCACCGAAGGCAGGCCGGTTGGGATCGCGTGGGGTTTTACCTAGAGCTGCCGGAATTAGACTGATACCGGGCGTGCTGAAATTTTTGGTTACACCGGCTGCCTCCAGAATGGTAGGGAAAAGGTCGATACTGCTTACAAGGCCCTCCTGTTTTGAAGCTGAGATTACGCCGTCCCAGCGTAGCATGATGGGAGTCCGCAGTCCGGGCTCGAAGGGGGAGCGCTTGCTGTTCTTGGTATAAGTGTTGGGATTCTTAGGGTTGGGTTCGAACCCATTATCCACAACGAAAACGAACAGGGTATTTTGGGCCAATCCCCGGTCTTCGACAGCCTTAACCAACTGGCCAACGGTTTCATCGAACCAGCTGATACAGGCGTAGTAAGGGAGCTTGTGCGCTGGAATGTCCTTTCCCTCGTAAAGGTCATAGAACCGTTGAGGTGAATCGTGAGGCGTGTGTGGTAAGAACGGCGCATACCAGACCATGAAAGGTTGGTCATCTTTTTCACAATCGTCGATGAAATCGTAAATGGGTTGCATGGTTTCACGTCCGATAGCGAGTCCCCCATCGCCATTGCCGTGAGCCACCAGGTCGCCATTGGTAAGGGTCTTGTTTCCGTTCAGGGCGTTGGACGGTTCAGCAATCGTCATACCTTCAGTAAACCCTGCATTTCGCCAATGACCTTCCCAGTATTTGCCGGTTTGAAGACTTCGGTAACCTTGGTCGGCGAGTATGCGTGGCAGTGACGGTTGATTGCGAATGAGACCGGAGGCTTGTTCCCTGAGACCGTCGTAGATCGCTTTGGATACGCTGGGGTCCTGAGTGAGCTTCTGGAATCCCGGGGGTGGGTGATTAAAATGCACACCGTGTTGAAATGGGTAGAGGCCAGTGAGTAAGGTGACGAGGGAAGGTCGGCAGACGCTGGTTGTTACGTAACCGTTGGGAAAGAGTGCCGATTGGGATGCCAGTTTGTCCAGATGCGGCGTTTGAACATCCGGGTGTCCCATGAAACCGAAGTCCGTGTAAGTCTGATCATCGGATATGATGTAGACGATGTTAGGTGAGCGAATGTCTTGTGATGTATTTTGCTTGGAACAACCCCCAACAATGGTGAATGAAATCGCCACTAGAAAGGGTGCTATTCCTATGTGACAGAGAATTGTACGAGTGAGCTTGTTCCTGATTTTGACGCGATCGTGTTTATGTAATAAGCACATCCTACTTATTCCAGTGTCCGAAGCGGTTCACTTTCGGGAAGGCTTCGCCTTCAGGTTTGGCGTCGAGGGTGGAAATACCTTCTGCGTACAGCAGGTCTCCGGTGTAGCCGTCGTGAAAACGCACAACGACCTGAGGCTCGTCATAGGCAATAAACTGGTAACCAGGCTCGGACTTGCGGCCGGCCTTGACGACATTGTTTAAGTCGATGACGGTATAGATGCTGTGACGCTGGCGTAAGTAGTGAACATTGTCCGGGTAGCCACCAGCCCATTTGATCTTCACTTTCCGGCCTTGGCTGTCGAACCAGCCACCAAGAGGCGGGAGCCCGGCCGTGCCGATCGGGTGATTGGCGGAATTCATCGGAGAGCACAGGAATTCCCAGACATTATCCGAGATTTGCACGGCGAAAGGATGATGAACATCTCCGGTTAGAATGAGGATGGGTTTTTCAATCGCATCGAGCAGCTCCAGCAACTCTTCCCGCTCCTGAACGTAGCCGCAGAAACCATCGCCTTTGGTGTCAGTATCGATTCCTCGCATGTGATAACTGGAATGGTAAATAACCCAAGGGTCTCCGGAGACAATGAAGATGAAATCCGCGGGTGAGTTCTTGACGGTGTCGGTAAACCAACGTTTCTGAGTCGCACCCAGGATCGTCGCGTTTTCATCAAAGGCGGTTTCCGCGCCTCTGAATTTACTGCGTTCACTACGCGTATCCAGGAAAATAAAATGACAGTTGCCAACCAGTCGGTCGAAATAATGGTGCGTTCCGATACTGTAGGGCGCCTTATTGGTTTCTTTAAGCTTGGGGGATATTTGTAGCCGGTGTTCATCCAATACCTTTTCAACGCGGTAGACCCCGGCGTTTTTTCCACTCAAGTCGGTGGGCCCCGGTTTAAACGCGCCCTTGTAAAAGGACCCTATGTGCAGAGTGCTGACCTGATCGAGGTCAAGGGTGCTGAAGTCGGCCTCGGAATCATTTAGAATGTTACTTCCTTGTTCCAGTTCTGCGTTTCCGAAACGAAGGCTTCCGCGTTGGGTCGTCTTATCGTTGACCCACCCGGCATAAGACTGCCAGACCTCCATGGCTGGGTCGCGTACTAAGTAATTACCTGCGCCCAAACCGACTTCTCCGGCACCGTCAATGTTGTCGGTCATTTCGTGATCGTTGAACATGGTGAACATGGGTACGTCGCGGAAGAAACGATTCAGTGCGGGGCTGCGTCCGAGATACAGTTTGTAGTTGTCCTCAAGACCGCTCTTTTCGCCGTTTAGAATTTCTTCGTAGGATAAATCTCCGTTGACGATATGGAAGGCGAGACGGTCGCGGTGTTTTTCCCACAGGGTATTGAATACGGGTGGATCCGCATAGATTCCATAAGTGTTGGTGGGTGATCGTTGCCTCTGGCAGGCACCTATGGAAAACGAAAAGTTGAATAGCCCATCCGGATTGAATTCGTGGACATAGCTGGTCGTATCCGGCAAGGTGCGAAACGTAGGCCAGGGCTGGTCGATTCTGGCGCGCGTATCCACGATATCGTTACTGATAACCATGGCGTAATAGTAGTTAGTGTTGGGCTTTAAACCCGTTACCTCCACCCAACCTGTAAAATCGGTCTCTGGGTTCGTTTTCCCCGTGATTTGCTTCGCACCGTCGAAGGGTAGAGATTCGTTAACCAGCACTTTGAAATCCATGGCTTCCTGAGTGCGGATCCAGATTTTGACCGATGATGAGGTTACTCCACCCAGAATTGGCCCGTGGGTGATGCCCAGGCTTTGGTAGGGGACGACGTGGTTCGCCACCGGATCCGGCCAGTATAGGTTTTGGGAAAAGGCAAAGGCAGGTAAGAGTATCAAAAGCAGGGTGGGTAATATAGGGTGGTATCGTATCATTGAGGCTTGGGAATTCGATTCAGGGTATAATAGGCGTCAGAATGGAGTAAGGATTCTCCGTCTTGATTGGTGACTCCGTGTGCGTGAAGTTCGTGTACGTAAAGAGCTCTCATGTTTTTGACTCTTAATAGAACCGACATGCGGTCCTCACTGACGGTGGCGTGGGTGATCTCGTTTTCTTCTTTCTCAAGCTCATCAGAGCCGTAGGCGCTGGAATAGATATAAGTGTAGTTATTCATCCGGTACGAGGTCAGATCGCCAGCAGTTTTCGGGTTTACGGGTTCTGTGAAGACCAGTTCAAAGCCATCGTGTTTGGCGCGCATTTCCTTGATCTCGAAGGGTGTTGCTCCGTTCCATCGCACGCGGACGAGCCCGTAGGCGCGGTTACCCAGGGACGACCAGCCACGGTTGGTCATGCCTACATAAAGACTGCCCGCTGGGGAGAAAGCTAACCGGAATACCGCGGATGGGAATTTGTCGAGGAAGCGAAAGCAGGCTCCCTGATACTCGCCATCTATTTTTTCCAAAAAGACCCGGTTGACTTCGACGTTGGTGAATTCGCCAACGAGCAATTGTCCATCGAAGGGACCAAATTTTCCATTCTGATCAATGACCTGAATGTCGGTAGCGCTGCGTCCTACCTTATTATAAGGGAGCCAGACGGCAGGCGGAACCAGTTCAGGTAGTTGTTCGATAGCTTCAGGATACAAAACTCCATTCGGCGGCTCGATTGATAAGCGGAGGGGGGAACCCGGTAGGTCCTGAGAAGCTATTCCGGAAGGGTTTCCATAAAAAGCGCCCCTGCGAAGATGGCTGATTGGAGTGGCTGGCATCCAGGTTCCCTGTTGATCGCTGTAAAACATGTCGCCTTCGATATTTACCCCGAGTCCGGAAGGAGATCGCATGCCTGCGGCTTGTGGCATAAGGGTGCCGTCAGGATTCAGGGTCATGCCCCAACCTCGCCAGGGAGCGTCGTTGTCGGAGTTGGGCCCCATGTCGATATTGGTCGTGATCCACAGTCGTCCCTGGCCATCCCGTTCCGGTCCGTAGACGTAACCATGATAGGCGCCGGAGACATTCCAGCCAGAGGCGTATCGCAGGTATTCGTCGGCTAAATCGTCTCCGTCTCGATCTCGAATCCGTGTTACTTCATTTCGTTGAGCCACCAGGAAACTTCCATTGTCTTCAAGCAGACCCAAGGGCTCGAAAAGGCCGGATGCAAACGGTTGATATTCGATCTCCTCGGCGGATTCTCCCTCGGTGCCACTTAGCAGCCAAATCTCACCTTTGCGTATGGCTACAGCCAGCCGACCGTCTCGGGTCCAGGTCATACCACCGACTTCCATTGCGATTTCCGATCCGGGTGTCCAGTTCTTGGCTCTGGGAGCAGTCGTGGTACTCGCGGTTAGTATCTCAAACCGGTCATAGGAGTCGTTAGCGAATAAACTCAGAGCCGAGAGGAGGCTGACCAAAATACATCGGTTTACCATCGGTATAGAAATGTTCGAGTCAGTGGGTCCGCTGACGTGGTTTCGGTCCATTCGACTCCGATTGGGTGTGTGGGAAGGCTTGTTATGTCAGGTTCAAAACCGTCAAAGCGAATGGTTCTTCGCATTAGGATTTCACCATGATCGGATAACTGAGGCTGGTATTCTTCAACAGCACTAGTGTTTCCTTTGGAGAGTAGGATTTCCACGGATGATGCGCCGTTGATTCGATAGCCCAGGTATCGGAATTCGTTTTCCTGACTGGGGGTAGGCCAGCGAATAACTGCTTCTCCCAAGGGATTTTCAAATTCTGGAAATCGTGAAAACCAAGTTGTGTAGGCATCATAGAAGCGGCCTTTCCATAACAAGGCTGGAGTTCCTGTTGCGCTGTTGAAGGCCAAGTGAATACCTGCCGGGAATCCGACTAGTAATACGTCAGTTCCGATTCTCTTCATAAAGGAACGTTGTATGACAGGGCGCTCTGTTGGTATGATTTCGAAGTCCAGAGAATCGTAGTCAGGGAATCCTTCAGGGGCACCTCTTCCCTGCATGGCGAAAGCGTAAATAGAAGCTATTTGGGCTTCTGTATTCCCGTCGAGTATTTCGGTGTTGGATGCGATGCCGTTTGGCCAGAAGGATGGCATGAGTGTATTGGCTCTGAATTGTGATGGATCTAAAAGGTAGTCGTGAAACCATTCAAATTGCAGTCGATCGGATATAGTACTTATATCGAGTGCTCGTATTCCGAGAGAACGCTGTTCCCCCCAGTCGTGGCAGGTGATGCAATTGAGGCCTCCTTTTGTTCCGAGCAGGTGACGCCCCGCTTCCATGTTGCCAGCAGGTGGGAGGGGGGGTGCATTTGTTAGGTCGGTTTTAGTGAGTTTCTCAGCCAGCTTGCTTATCGAATTTCCATAGCTAGGCATTTGCGTCCTCAAATACGGACGCACCTGCTTCTCTCCCTTCACTGCCGCTTCCAGCCAGTCGGGTTGCAATTTCCTTCCAATCTCCGTCAACGGGGGTGGGTATCGTCCGGTGTCACCGAGGTCATCGTCTCCGGCAAAGTAAACGCTGCGTGCCGTGTCGGGGCCGCCGATTCCATCCCGCTCATGGCAAGCGAGGCAATTGAGCGTCTGCAGATGGGAAATTGCCGGAGCATCCGTGGATCCCTGTTTAAGAAAGAGCTCGATGGATGCGGTCTGGTTTTTAGTCAGTTCGTAGGATGGGTGGTTCGGATTGTCGGAATGGACCGAAGTAATGTTTGTTAGGAGTTTGGGACTAGGCGCTTCGAGTCCGGGTACTTCGTGGCACGCGGTGCATTGCTTGGCATTGACGATGGCCTTACCGTATTCGGCCAGTTCAGCATCCGAAGACCAGGTTTCGAAATTTGGGTAGTAAGTGGCATCTCCGTTTTGAAAATTGAGAAGAAAGGCGGCCAGGTCCCCGCCGTCTTCCCGATCGAGTTGAAATTTCGGCATGCGGCCTTGTGGCCAAAAATCATGGGGTTCGTAGAGAAATGCGCTTAGGGAGTTTATATCGTATTTCTTATCCAAATCGGTGAGCGGTATCGATGGATAGGTGAAAAACTCTTGATCGGGCTTTCCAGTGGCTGGATTAAAATCCGGTGAGGGATCATGGCAGGCTGCGCATCCAAATTCATGATACAAGGTGATGCCGCGTTCGGCGTTCACGAATTTGAAGACCTTAGGGATTGGCTTTTCGGCTTTGAGATCTCCAAGAAAGTGGAGAACCTTCTCGATGTCACTGTCCGTGAGGTTGAGATGCGGCATCGTGGTGCCAGGCTTGGCAATCGAGGGGTGTTTCAGAAACGAGCGAATGAAATCAGGGTTTTTGCGTTGAAGGATACCGGTTAGGATCGGCCCCTCGCGCCTGGGCAAGTCTGTTGGATTGGCGTGACAGTTTACGCAACCCAGCTCGTTAAACAAGATCCGGCCTCCCTCGACGGAAGGTGTGTCCGCATAAAAACGCTCATAGCCGATGACCACCGGCCGTGACTGGGCAAATCCAGTTTCCCAAATGCAAACGAAAGTCGCGAGCAGCAAAAAGAGCTTTAGGCCGTTG
>CAYGQM010000084.1:0-25796 GCA_964352065.1 uncultured Opitutaceae bacterium | reverse complement strand
CGCAAATTTACCTCCACGTTCTTTCCAAGCCCGGAATGGCTTTGCCCACGCCGCTCGTGGCTTGAAATAAGGAATGACGAAAAGGGGACTTAAATATCCCGTTGCTTGCGTCGGTGAATTAAATTTAACGGGCATCAGGTTTTTTCGGGACAATTATTAACTATGTAAACAAGGAAAAGGCTCTTCAGCCCACTCGCCTCCGCGAGTGCACCGAAGAGACCTTCTTCGATGTTTGATTATCAAATGATATCCCAAGATCCCACTGAGATATGTCCGTTGTTTTCCCTCAAGCGATTTGCTTTAACTGTGATAGTTTTGAATTCAGGGAATTTCGGATATTTGGTAACCGTGTCTCCCTCAATTGTTACTTCTAAGTCTACTTTTGGATCAAGAAACTCATCAAGTACCGCTACTCCAGGTTGAAGAGCGAGTTCGTGCTGGATCTTAGTTTTTTGGATTGGTTTGAGCTAGGAACCGGATGCTAAAAACTACATTGACGTAAAACGTAGGCTACCTATCTTCCACCGTTTTATGATGCGGGTGTAGCTCAGTGGATAGAGCTGCGGTTTTCTAAACCGTAGGTCGCAGGTTCAAGTCCTGCCACCCGTGCCATAAGTAAAAAGTGGGTGTTGGACTTTCACCTGCGGTGTTCCGGTCTCCTGTGGAGCCGGTCATGTCGCTACGCTCGGAACAAGTCCTGCCACCCGTGCCATAAGTAAAAAGTGGGTGTTGGACTTTCACCTGCGGTGTTCCGGTCTCCTGTGGAGCCGGTCATGTCGCTACGCTCGGAACAAGTCCTGCCACCCGTGCCATTTTCTGTGAAACCGGGGGCGATATCTATGTTGGTAATCGTTGTGTTTGCGGGTTTTTCGAAAGCAGTCAACGGACGCTTCCTTTAATATCCTCCACTATTGGCAACACGGTGACTCGTTGTTTAGTAGGTCTTTAGAGAATTCAACATATACGCGGAAGCTGTTCTCCGCTAAGCATCGTCATGATTCGATGGGTACCGATCTCTGTCTTCATGGATAATCGAGGTTTTTGAATGGAAACGACCTGACCTATAGCCGCGGCATCTTTCCCCTGAGGAAACTCACGGATAATTTTCAAAGCCTGATCTACTTGATTGCTGGGAAGAAAAGCGGAAAAACAGCCCTCGTTGGCCACGTAGTGGGGATCGAGTCCCAACATCTCGCAGGCACCTTTTACGGCTGGATTCACTGGAATACTGGTTTCTTCCAAAACGACTTCAATGCCAGCCTGATCACAGATTTCCAGAATGGCAGTTGCTAAGCCACCACGGGTCAAGTCCCGCATGCACTGGATTGTTATACCGCTGGCCAGCAGTCTATCTACGATCGGGGATAAGGGGCCGCAATCACTGATCAAATCAGTTTCGAACTCCAAACCCTCTCGGGATGCCATGACTGCTATTCCATGTCGGCCAATATCGCCACTAATAATGACCGTGCTATCCGCCTCAATACAGTTCGGACCAATATTGAGTTTAGAATTTCTGAAGCCCACACCTGTGGTGTTGATATAGATCCCATCTCCCTTGCCTTTTTCGACTACCTTGGTGTCACCTGTAACAATTTTAACTCCGATCAGGTCCGAGGCATTCTTGATAGATTGTGTGATTCCCCATAGGGATTCCATTGAAAAGCCTTCTTCAAGGATAAATCCAACAGATAGGTAAAGCGGACGAGCTCCGCACATAGCGACATCGTTGGCTGTTCCAAAAACCGCCAGGGAACCAATATCGCCACCGGGAAAGAATATGGGAGAGACAACATGTGAATCAGTCGACATGACAATCGATCCTACTTGGGATTTCAAAATAGCTCCATCCATTTGCTGATTGGCGATCGAGTTGCCAAACGAGCTTAGGAACATCTTCTCGATCAAGTCGTGGGTCAGTCGACCGCCGCCGCCATGAGCCATAACGACTTGCGGATAGTCCTTAATTGGAAATGGACAGGTTAGATTGAATGATGAATGGGAATCAGTCTCAGCCATTTTTAATGATTTCGGTGATTGTGGTAGGCGGCGCAGGCACCTTCAGTCGAAACCATGGGGGCGCCAAGCGGGTGTTCCGGTGTACAGCGTTTGCCAAAAGCAGGACATTCTTGAGGCTTCTTAAGACCTTGAAGTATTTGACCAGCAATGCACTCAGGGCTCTCTTCATGTTTGCTACTTGCAAATTCAAACCGAGTTTCAGCGTCGAAGAGAGCGAACGCTGATCGAATACCGAGGCCGCTCCGTGGAATAGGCCCAATACCCCTCCATTTCCTGGGTATGACTTCAAAGATCTCCTCCATCATTTTCCGAGCCGCCACGTTCCCTTCTTTAAGTACGGTCCTATCGTAACAATTTTCGACGGTATGATTACCGCTTTCCAATTGTCTAACGCAGTGATAGATGCCCTGCAGTAAATCGAATGGTTCAAAACCGGTTACTATTATCGGGACGCGATATTTTTCAGCTATGGGAACATATTCCCCTTCACCCATAATGGTGCAGACATGCCCCGCAGCTAGAAAACCCTGTACGCGATTATCGGGTGAGGACAGAATAGCCTCCATGGCAGGTGGAACCAATACATGGGAGCAGAGGCTAGAGAAGTTTTTTAACCCCAACCGTGATGCCTGATAAATTGCCATGGCATTGGCGGGGGCGGTCGTTTCGAATCCGACGGCGAAGAAAACCACTTGTTTGTCAGGATTTTTTCGAGCGATGCCAACTGCATCTGTCGGTGAGTAGACGATTCGAACATCGCCGCCGTTTGCTCTGGCGGAATATAGGTCTTTATCAGTGCCAGGAACTCGTAGCATATCGCCAAATGAGCAGAAAATAACATCCGGACGTCGGGCGAGCTCTATCGCCTTATCGATCTGTTCGACGGGCGTCACGCATACCGGACATCCCGGTCCATGAATGAGTGTTATTTCGTCAGGAAGTATGGTATCAATTCCATATCGAATCAAAGAATGCGTTTGCCCACCACAAACCTCCATGAGTGTCCAGGTCTTTGTCGTGATTTTACGAATACGGTCCGCGAGATTACGGACTGCTTCACCATCTCTGAATTCGTCGACAAATTTCATCTTGAATCCGATTGATGGCCCAGTTCTTCCAATTCTCCAAGATCGCGAAGCGTTTCCAATGACTTCTGTGCAGTAGCTTCATTGATCTTCCCGATGGAAAACCCCACATGGACTAAAAGGTAGTCACCCACATTTGCATCAGGTGTGAACGTGATATTGATCTTTTTTCGTATGCCCTCGAAATCAACGATGCCTTCGCGGGCCAGTTCTTCGTCGGAAGTGACTTCTATCAATTTACCTGGAATAGCTAGACACATAGTTTGGGAGAATTAGAGAATAGAGGGATATAGAGAGGAGAAGACCTGACCGGCGGCGATCCCGCTATCATTCGGAGGTATTTGTTGATGAGTGTAGGTATTGAATCCAGTGTCCGTCAATTTGCTAATAGCGAGTTCGCTTAGCAATTTATTTTGGAAACAACCGCCCGTTAGAACTACCACCTCTTGGCCCGACATTTTTGCAATCTCAACAATTAGTAAAACCAATGTATTGTGAAACTTCCGTGCGATACGGGGAGCGGGAGTCTTTGACTTAGTATCTGCCTGAATTCCTTTGATCATCGTTCGCCAGTCGAAAATAAATGCACCTTCGTCAGCCAATTGTGATATTTCAATCGCGTAGGCTTCTTTGGTTGCAGACTTCTGAGCCTCAAATTCCAGTAGCATAGCAGCTTCACCTTCATAATCGATTCTTTCACAAAGTCCGAGTATGGCCGATACCCCGTCAAATAACCGCCCCATGCTGGAACAGAGCGGGGCATGTAAATTCCTGTCAAGCAATTGTACAAACAGTTTGTTTTTGTCGCCTTTGGAGAACTCGTAACCGGATTCGAAAAGCAGACTGGTCGCGACTCGGGAAGGGGCTTTGATTGCCGATTCACCGCCTGGTAGTCGGAACGAGTCGATCGATGCGAATCGTTTACAGGCAACTTTATCCAGTATGAAAGATTCTGCACCCCAAATTGAACCATCTTCACCGTAGCCAGTTCCATCCCATGAAATCCCCAATAGCGGTGGTTCTAATGCATGCTCGGCCATGCAACTAAATACATGAGCCAGATGGTGCTGAACTGATTGCTTCGATATTTCCTTATAACGGGTTCGGATGAAATGACTGGAAAAATAGTCGGGATGTTTATCGTAAATGGCGACTTCAGTCTTCAGATCGTAAAGGTTTTCAAAGTCAGAAATGGTCGCCTCAAATACTTCAGTGGACTCAGTTGTATCCAAATTGCCAATATACTGACTCAAAATAATTTTATTATCCTTACCAATGGCAATCGTATTCTTTAAGTGACCGCCTGCGGCAAGGGTGGGTTTCAGAGGGATTCCTACTTCGATAGGAAGTGGAGCGTAACCACGAGCCCGACGAAGAATCTGCGGTTTGCCTGAAATGATTCGAACGACGGAATCGTCGACTGGTCTTTGAATCGGACGGTCATGGACGAGGAAGGTATCTGCGATATTTTTGAGTTTAGCAAATGCTTCATCGTTGTCCTTACAGATGGGTTCATTTGATAGATTACCACTGGTTATGATGAGAGGCGTTTTAAATAACTGGAGAAGAAGGTGATGCAATGGAGTGTAAGGAAGAAAGACTCCGAGGTAAGGATTAGCGGGAGCAGCGCTGTCAAAGTGATCGTCTCTTTTCTCAACGAGAACGATAGGGGCCTCTGAGGATTCGATAAGGCGTTGCTCCTGTTCGGAAATAACAGTCGAATTGTGTATTGACTGAATATCCGGAAACATGACAGCGAAGGGTTTGTTTCCCCTTTGTTTTCGCTCTCTCAATGAAAGCACAGCCTCAGTATTTTCTGCGTCCACCACCAGTTGGAATCCGCCCAAGCCCTTTAAGGCGAGTATGTGCCCTCGCCTGATGGAGGCGAAGGCAGCAATTATTGCATCTTCGCCAGAATCCGTTGGCGCGGAGGTCGGTTCTTTGTGAAAATATACTTGTGGTCCGCATTTGGGGCAGGCGTTTGGCTGGGCGTGAAACCGCCGGTCTTCTGGGTTTTCGTATTCATTTCGGCATTCCGGGCAGAGCTCGAAGCCAGACATTGTTGTGTTCGGTCGATCATAGGGCAACGACTGGATGATACTGAAACGTGGGCCACAATGGGTGCAGTTAATAAATGGATACCGGTAACGGCGGTTTTTTGGGTCGAAGAGCTCTCCCAGGCATTCGGGGCAAACCGCGATATCCGGCAAGACGAGAGGAACAATCTTGCCGGAAGACTGGCTCTCCCTGATTTGAAAGCCGACTTCTCCGGTCGGTTGAATGGTCTGTTTCTCTTTCGAAAGGATTTTAGCGTGGGGAGGTAATTCGTCTTCGAGAAGAATTAAAAAGCGATCCAAAGAATGCTTCTTTCCCTCTATCTGAAGAGTCACTCCTTGCGCTGTGTTTATGACCCAGCCGGCTAGATGTGAACGCTTGGCTAAACGGTAGACATGCGGGCGAAATCCTACACCTTGGACGAGACCTGTAAGATGTATTTCAATGCGTATCAGGTTCGTTAAATCATTAGGCCACTGTTTGAGCTTATTCAACTTCCAGGCTTTCTAGTATCATCTCTTGAGCCATGGGGTCCGATTGGTCATCAGATGCGTAAACCTCGAGAATAGCATCCGCGGCTACTGTCCCTGGTTTGGCCTGGTCAAAATGCTCCCGAAAGTGATCAGGCGAGATGTGTGAGAATGCACCTAGCTTAATCGTGACCTTAGTCGCACGTTCAGCGTGTTCTTGCTGAACGACAAGGGCTATTATTTTCATCAGATCATTTAGTAAGGAATGTTCATGCATAGTTGATTCAGTTTGAGGTGGATTCTGTTTCGGAACGAAACGTGGAGATTTCGGAATGAATAGTCTTTGCGAGTTCAGTCAGGCTTTTTTGAACCTCCGGACACATTGATTCTCCAGCTTCGAAATTTACTCCTTCAATCCCATAGACTATTAACCTCTCAGGTAATTCTCCTAAGACCCGTGCCAATTCGATGGCTTCATTGACCCCCATGCTATGGGTGGAGTAGTTAGAGAAATACTCCGAAGGTAATGGCGATTCCCCCGCGTCGAACCGATGAATTTTTCCCGGTTTGGAGACAGTATCGATTGCGTCAATCAGTATTACTACGGAATTCCGGGAAAGTGCTTCAATTAAGCCTGAAACTTCTCCACTCAATTTGATTGCTTGGGTATCTTCCATGTGTGCAATCTTGAGCAAGTCGAGTACCTCATGTCCCGCACGATCATCTCCACAGTCTGGATTTCCGATTCCGATCACACAAAGTTTTCTTCTATCTTCCATTGGATTACTTCGTTTCGCTGACAACTCCATCTCGATCAATACGCAGCTTTAGAAAGTGACAAGAGCAGGAGATACAAGGATCGTAGTTTCGGACAGCCTGCTCGCACTTCCACTTTAGATCATCGTCGCCTAAGTCGATATATTGTTCAGTAAATTTCCAAAGATCCGCTTCAATCATTTTCTGATTCTGCGACGTCGGCGGAACAATCAGAGCATCTTTTATAAGTCCATTTTCGTCAATTTCGTAACGGTGATAGAGAATGCCGCGAGGTGCTTCTGTGCACCCGTGACCGATTCCTGCATGGGGTTCGATTGAGATAGCCGGGCTGTCAGGCATTTCGTAATGGTCAATTATTCGAATAGCTTCCTCAACAGCCCAAAAAGTTTCAATGCTGCGTACAACGATACTTTTAAACGGATTGGAACAAACAGCTCCGAGTCCAGCTTCTAAAGTCAATTCTCTGGCAGCCGGGGAAAGTCTATCATAGTTCAAATTATAGCGCGCCAAAGGGCCCACATGGTAAGCACCTCTTTTATTGATGTAAGCATGTAGAGAAGTTGAATGTTCAACGTGTTCTTCAGTGATGAATTCGCTGAAGCTTGCGATATCAATATCCAGACCCTTGTTTGAGGTGAGTCTACCTTCGTTAAACGGATATTCTTCAGGATGTCTCAGACACACATATTCGTAATCCTGTTCAAAATCCGGAAATTCGAGCCGTGAGGTGAATGCGACCATCTCTCGAGCCAATTCGAGAGCAATCTTTAGCTTGTCTGCCTGTTCTTCAAGTTCACGTTTATGAGGAACTTTGTAGAAGCCCCCTACCTTGACATTGATCGGATGGATTTCGCGGCCGCCGACGAGATTCACTATGTCATTGCCGATCTTTTTCAGCTGTAATCCCTTTTTTACGATATCGGGATAATCTTTCGCCATAGAAATTGCGTCTTGATATCCCAGGAAATCCGGTGCGTGCAGCATATACACATGCAGAACGTGGCTCTCTATCCACTCACCGCAGTAGATAAGACGGCGTAAGTCACGTAAAGGTCCTTCAACTTTCAAACCCAAGGCGTTCTCCATAGCGTGGATCGAACTCATTTGGTAGGCGATCGGACAAATTCCGCATATTCTTGCGGTTATATCAGGAGCTTCCGTAAACTCTCTATCCCTTAGAAAGGCTTCGTAGAACCGAGGAGGCTCGAATATGTGGAGTTTGACGTCCTCCACCTTCCCATCCCGAATCTTGATATCTAACCCGCCTTCTCCTTCTACCCGAGCCATGTAGTTCACCTTGATGGTTCTTTTCTTTGATTTGGATGAAGATGCTTCTTGATCACTCATGTCTTAAACTTTCTTTCCTAAAGGGTTCGGCATATGCGTTGAAACCACGAAACGCTCGGACTATTCTATCAGAAGGGATGTCCAGGGCGGTTTCCCATCTGTGACTCAAAGATGCAGTATTCGTGGTCTCCTGCGGCCCAAAGCAACTGTAACAGCCTCGATCGTATGCTGGGCATATAGCACCGCATCCGGCTTGAGTAACCGGACCGAGGCAAGGTATGCCCTGTGCAACCATGACGCATGGAGTACCACGCAGTTTGCATTCAACGCAGACGCTGTGTTTGGGGATCACGGGTTTTCGATTGTTGAGAAATGCATTGAGGAGTTCGAGCAATTGCGATTTACTGATCGGGCAGCCGCGGAGTTCAAAGTCGACAAACACATGTTCAGAAATAGGTGTCGATTTCTTTAATGTGTCAATGTATTCAGGATGTGCGTACACAATTGAAATGAAATCATTAACATCCTTGAAATTCCGAAGAGCCTGTATGCCACCAGCAGTGGCGCATGCCCCGATCGTAATTAGCACTTTCGAGTCTGCCCGAATTTGTTTAATGCGTTCAAGATCATGAGGAGTCGTAATCGAACCCTCGACCAATGAAATATCATATGGGCCCGCAACTACAGCGCGGGACGCTTCTGGGAAATTCGCAATCTCTACCTCTCCTGCGACCGCCAGTAACTCATCCTCGCAATCAAGCAGGCTCAGTTGACACCCATCGCAGGAAGCAAATTTCCAAACGGCCAGCTTGGGTTTGGTTCTTGGTATTTTCATAGCTCTTCGATCCTCATCAAATTAGCTACGTGATCATAGGGAAAGATGGGGCCGTCCTTGCAGACGAATTCGGATCCGAATTGGCAATGGCCGCAGTGGCCCACGGCACATTTCATATTTCTTTCCAGAGATACGTAGATCTCACTGTTGCGTATTCCTCTTCGGCGTAGCTCCGGGATACAAAATTTCATCATAACCTCCGGTCCGCAAATCATTACAATGGAGTTTGCGGGGTCCATAGGTGCCCTCTGGATTAGTTGAGTGACCACACCCACATTTCCGTACCAGCTATTTGTTCCACGGTCAACAGTGACAAAAACCTCAACATCCAATCGGGCGCTCCAGGATTCAATTTCATTCCTATACAGTAAATCATCCTGGGTACGGGCGCCATAAAGGAGCGAGATTCGGCTATAATCGTCGCGATTATTCAGTAAATGATACAATGTCGGTCGTAGTGGAGCCAATCCAATACCGCCCGCAACGATAATGACATCTTTTCCTTTCGCCAGATCGACAGGCCATGAGGTGCCGAATGGTCCTCGAATGCCCAAACCGTCACCTTTTTCCAGGCTACTCATGGCATTGGTTACTGTTCCAACAATGCGCGTAGTGTGTCTGATTCTGTTTTCAGCGCCTGGGTCTCCGCAAATTGATATAGGTACTTCTCCAACGCCGAAAACATACACCATGTTGAATTGCCCTGGTTTGAAGGAATAGGATGTGTTGGTTTCATTAGGTTCAGGCTCCAGAAGTAAAGTAAACGTATCCGAAGTCTCTTGAATTACTTCTTCAATGAGCCACGGGTGAGTGACCATAGGGTCTATGATATCGAGTGGTTTGTTCATTGAAACATCGTTTCATTAGGCTCCGTATTAGCCCCAAAAATGTCCAGGAGTTGGAGGCGGGTTGCAGCGAGTCGCTGCATCAAAATCTGGCTGAAACAGATCGTGAAATTAAAGCCGAATTCATGATCTTTACGGCATTCCTGCCTGATTTTTATACCATCGAAAGTGAATAAGGTTACATCGCTGATTGCCCGTGCTTCAAAGTGCCATTTATAGGGCGGAAAAAGCCAGGACCAACCTAATATATCGTGGCAGTTAAGCGTCATGATATTAACGGGGCCTTGCGGAGGAATATAGACTTCAAGAGCTACTTTTCCGGTATCAATCAGATAAAATTCTTCAGCCGGTTCACCTGTTTTGAAGATAAAGCTGTTGGACTTAAATGTATCTTCACTCGCGTTCTCGGCCAGAAAATTGATATATGCGGGTTTAAGGTCTTTGAATACCAGGTGGGTTGATAGGATTTCGCTTAGTTTTTTCATTTTTATTTCCTTTCGATCAAACAGTCGATGATTTCTGTATGGCTGCTACTTCTTCTGTGATATCGATGCCTACCGGGCACCAGGTAATGCATCGGCCACATCCCACGCATCCGGTGGTATCAAATTGGTCGTGCCAGGTTGCTAGTTTATGGGTGATCCATTGGCGATATCTGGACTTGGTAGATTTTCGAATATTTCCGCCCGCGACGTAGGAGAAATCCATCGTAAAACAAGAATCCCAGCGTCGCCACCTTTCTGTATGATTGCCGGTGAGATCGGTAGTGTCTTCTACAGTGGTGCAGAAACAGGTGGGGCAGGCCATTGTGCAGTTGGCGCAAGACAAACAACGCTCCGCAACTTCCTCCCAACGTGGGTGGTTCGGATTCGCCAACAAAGTTTCCCGGAGGTTTTCAACGTTGATTTTTCGCGCCATTTGACTGCAGGTGTCTTTATACTGTTGCTGGCAAATCTCTAAGTGTTTTGGCTTTACGTCGTAAGTAACTACTGAGTTCAGAGTCTTCCTTCCATTCTCGCTGCCCAGATCGACGAGAAAGAGATGACGACCATTGGAGAAAAATTCTGTTAACGCCAAATCATAAGCCTCCGTTGCACGAGGACCCGAGTTCATCGAATTACAAAAACAAGTTTCGTTAGCGCGGCCACAATTCACAGCGAGAATGAATGTTCGACTACGTGTTTGGTCGTAATGCTTATCCTTAAATTGATCACCCCTGAAGACTCGATCCTGAATTCTTATGGCTTGGATTTCACAAGGGCGAACTCCTATGAACGCATACGTTTTGGGAGTAGTTTCCCCATCGGTTAATTTGAAGCTGCTTCCCCGCCTTTCTGCGTGCCACAGTCTCAGGTTCGGAGGGTGGAGGTATTTTTTCCAAGAGTGAGGCCCGACCGTATAGTTGAAATATTTTTGATCGTCCGTTTTGTGGATACGATAAACCCCAGGTTCTTGTTGATCTTTCCAGTTTTGTGGTAAGTCCTCGAGCGATTCGATTGAATCATAAACGATGGCGTTATCTTTTATCGTCGGGCCAACCAACTCGTAGCCTTCTGTGGCGAGTGTGAGTAAGACCTTTCGTAGTCCGTCGACATCAATTACGGATTTAAGGGTAGGCTTTTCCTTGAGGATATTCATTTTAAGTTTTGTGAGTTTTCCTGAGTCTTCCTCCTTTTTAAAGTAGCCTGAGCAGCTGCGAGACGTGCCGCGGGGATGCGATAGGTGGAGCAGCTAATGTAATCAAGTCCGACTTCATCGAAGAAATGGATGGATTCGGGATCGCCTCCGTGTTCGCCGCATACTCCCATGGGCAGTTTCGAATTGATTTGTCTCCCTCTTAGGATTGCTTGTTTCATCAATTCTCCTACACCGTCTTGGTCGATTGTTTTGAATGGGTTTTTTTCTAAGATTCCACGTTTAACGTACTCCAAAAGAAAACCCGCTTCCGCGTCATCGCGAGAGAATCCAAAAGTCATTTGAGTGAGATCATTCGTGCCAAATGAAAAGAATTCAGCAACCCGTGCGATTGAGTCTGCGGTTACGCAGGCTCTCGGTAGTTCAACCATCGTACCAAACTTGTATTTCACGTCGATCCCGGTTTCATGCATTACGTCATTGGCGATCTTCTCCAGTTTCGGTTGAATTTCCTTCAACTCATTTACGTGACTCACCAGCGGAATCATGATTTCTAGATTCGTTGCTGTGCCGTCGCGCTGTACTGCGCAAGCGGCTTCGAAAATCGCGCGCACCTGCATGGATACGATTTTTCCAAATACAATGCTCAGTCGAACGCCTCGTAAACCCATCATGGGGTTGGTCTCATGCATCGCTGTGATCGCTTGTAACAACGCCTTCTTTTCAGTTAGTCCGGGCGGATTCTCCAGTTTCTTAAGATCGTGGACTTCAAGAAGCATGGACTCTTTATCTGGTAGGAATTCGTGAAGGGGAGGGTCAATCAATCTAATAGTGATTGGTCGTCCATCCATCGCCCTGATCAATTCGGCAAAGTCAGCTCTTTGAAATTGGAGTAATGCGGCTAGCTGTTGGTCTCTTTCCGAATCGTTTTTGGTCAGAATCATCTTTTGAACGATTGGAAGCCGTTTCTCATTGAAGAACATGTGCTCGGTCCTACAAAGACCAATTCCTTCGGCACCTAACCTTATCGCTTTTAATGCGTCTGCCGGCTGATCGGCATTTGCAAGCACACGTAATCGTTTTTCCTGATCCGCCCAACGGAGCATTTCGTTTAAATCCTTCTGTTTTTCGAAACTCGCCTTCCGAGTAGCTATAGAACCAATGAAGCATTCCCCACTGGACCCATCGATCGATAGCGTGTCGCCTTCATTGACGCATAAACCATTTCCATGGATTTGCTTTTTCTTCAGATCAATCTTTATAGTATTCGCTCCAACAATACATGGGACTCCGAACTGACGCGCAACTACAGCTGCATGGCTGGTGGCACCTCCTTCCGCGGTGAGGATGCCCTTCGAAGCCAGCATGCCGTGAATATCATCCGGTTTTGTAAACGGGCGGACCATGATTACGGCTTTACCTTCCTTGCCCCATTTTTCGGCAGTCTCCGCGCTGAGGGCGGCAGCACCAACCGCGGCACCTGGAGAAGCGTTAACTCCAGTTGCAATCAAATTTCCTGATGCCAAGGATGCCGCCTTGGCTTTCTCATCAAAGTTGTTATGGAGAACTGCGTCCACCTCCTCGGGACTGACTCGCATCAGCGCTTCCTTTGGAGAAATAATACCTTCGTTAACAAGATCGACTGCAATCTTTATGGCTGCTCTGGCAGTGCGTTTGCCGCTTCTCGTCTGCAATATCCAGAGCTTTCCTTGCTCAATAGTAAACTCGACGTCTTGCATATCTCTGTAATGAGTTTCGAGGATGCCGACAGTGTGCTTAAAATCGTGGTACAAATCGGGGAAGTGTTCCGCCAGTTTGACAACAGGTATAGTATTTCGAATACCGGCTACCACATCCTCTCCCTGTGCGTTTATAAGGAAGTCACCGTAAAGACCATTTTCTCCCGTATCTGGGTTCCGGCTGAAACAAACTCCGGTTGCGGAGTTTGAATCCCGATTTCCAAATACCATAGTAACGATGTTTACCGCCGTTCCCCAATCGTGCGGAATTTCGGTCGCATTGCGGTAATCGACAGCTCTTCGTCCGTTCCAACTCTCAAACACGGCCTTAGTGGCTGAATAGATTTGATCAAGTGGATCTTGAGGAAAACCTTGCCCGGTTTCTTTTCGGTAGGTATTCTCAAACTGATCGCAGACTTTTTTCCATTGATCTCCGGAAAATTCAGCATCGGATTTAATCCCAGCCTGTTTTCGATTCTCTGAAAGAATGTCCTCAAACGGCTCGTCATCGACGTTCTTCACGACACAGGCAAACATCTGTATAAGTCGCCGGTAGAGATCGTAAACAAAGGATTCATCTCCCTTATCATGGAGCATACCGTCAACCACTTGCTGATTCAGGCCTATGTTGAGGATTGAATTCATCATTCCCGGCATGGAGGCGCGAGCACCCGAGCGACAGGAAACCAATAGAGGGTTTTTCGGATCGCCGAGTTTCTTCTCTGTCTCTACCTCAAGCTTTTTTAATGCTTCCAAAACCTGATGCCATATTTCACTTTGAAGATTTCCTCCTGCCTCGAAATACCGGCTACAGGCTTCCGTTGTGATTATTAAACCCGGTGGAACTGGTAATCCGAGCTCAGTCATTTCTGCCAATCCTAACCCTTTTCCTCCGAGAAGATTTAGCGGTAATTGTCCCTCGTTGGCCATTAGTGTTCTTAACGATTTGAATTCGTTAAATCGATAAACCCACTGATGTCTTGAGCCTACGTTTCCCATGCCAATACCTGTTTTAAACCCTCAGGTTAAATTATACAGAAGTTGTGGCTTACGGCCAATATTATCGATAATAAATCCTTATCTATTTTCTATAAGACGGCAAACATAAGCATAGCTTATAGGGAGGCTCCGCTGCTTTCTACTGTTGTGGATTCAAATCAATCGCAACTGGCTCAACGCTCTAAGTTGCTCGCGAAGGGGGAACCCGAACGGATTTAAGGAACCTGATGGTCGATGGTCCTTCTCTTTACTTCTATGGGTCTCAGTTACCTTTAGAAGACTATTTCTTCTTACATTTCTGATCGATAATCGACTTGCGCCTGATTATGGGAATCACCTGTATCGCCATTGTGAAGGTGTTTGTCAGTCCAGTTACGGATCCATGGGTGAACATGGGATTGGAGTCGTTTTTCCTGAATCAATACGAGGGAGATGGCTGCCTTGTTTACCGCAATAGTCCATGTCTGGTGATTGGCAAGAATCAGAATCCCTACGGGGAAGTGAATGTGAGGTATTGTAAGGAGGCTGGAATTCCGGTTATTCGGCGAATCAGTGGCGGCGGGACGGTGTATCATGACCTGGGAAATCTCAACACGGCGTTCTTTGGAGAGCGACGGGGAATAGCCGACAATCTCTATGAACGCTGGACGTTGCCTCCGATTGAGTTCCTGAGTTCGTTGGGTTTGATGGTCGCGCGGGATGGACGCAATGGTTTAGAATTGTCGGGTCGAAAAATTTCGGGATCTGCGCAGGCTTTAAAGAGCAATCGGTTTTTGCATCATGCAACACTGCTCTACGATTCTGACCTGGAGGCTTTGGAGAGAGCGATTGATACGAATCGCGAAGGTATATCCGGTGGTGGCATTGCTTCGCATAGAAGCCCGGTATCGACGGTATCGGAACATCTCGATGGGGCGATGGAAATGGGAGCTTTTGAAACACTTTGGATCGAGTTTCTCTTAAAACGTTTTGAACAAACGGCTGTTGCGGAAATTCCTATCCGTTCGAAAACGGTGGTTAAGTCATTGATTGAGGACCAGTTTAAAACCTGGGATTGGTATATGGGGCGAACGCCGCGATTCGAGTACCGCGTGGAGGCGTCGGGTAGTAGGTTGATTTTTACGATTTCGAAAGGGATCGTCGAGTCAGTGGGGTTCGAATCATTTTCCAGTTCGGAATCAGAGCTTGAAAAGGCATTGGTCGGTCGGCGGTTTTCTTGCCAGTCTCTTTTGGAGGGAGGGTTGGATGCTCATTGGGCAGACTTGAAAGACTGTATGTTTTAGTATAGTGTCAGATTGTGAAAGGTAAAACCTGTCGTTCCGGCTTTGCCCTCTTGAATATTGGAAGTCGGTTCATCTTGTCATTTACTGTGAAGAGTGGAATTGGTGAGGATCTTCAAAATTGAATGACTGAGGTATTTAAAAACGAATCCATGCGAATTGACGTTTGGTTGTGGTGTATTCGCGCTTACAGGACGCGATCGAAGTCCACGACCGCCTGCAAAGCCTCTCATATCCGTATTAATGGCCAGGTGATCAAGCCGGCATCGCCGGTCCGTGTTGGCGACGAGGTGACGATCGAATATCCGCGTTTGAAGCGTACCCTTAAAGTAGAGGCATTGTTGCCCAAGCGGTTGGGAGCTCCCATGGTGATCCGGCATTACTCGGATCTGACTCCGGAATCTGAATACGAAAATCTGCGGACACAAACCTTGGCTCAGTCAATTATCAAACGGGACCGTGGAGCGGGTCGTCCAACCAAAAAGGATAGGCGGGAGCTTGAAAAATGGTTGGAAGATTGGAACGAAGAAGCGTATGAATGAACCAGGCGTGGATAGGGGAGAAGCTTTCACTGATTGCCCCAGGCATAAAGCCGCCTTCTGATGGTTACAGGTGAACTTTAACCGTAGGCGAGGCCCCAGAGCTCCATGCGGCCAGCGAACCAGTGTTTGAGGCGTTTGACTGTCGTATGAGCCTGGCTGAAGTTTCCGTCTTCGATAATGCTCTTGAGCTGCTCGATCGATAGTTCATCGATTGGAACACTGTGCCTCACAGGCAGCATTGCGGCGGCGGTCGGTGTGAGTAATTTGAGATCCAGTTCCTGTCCGTGATCAATTACGCACAATAACAGATTTTCTTTTTGCCCCGTTTCGTCGCAGTGAAGAAAAGATTCCGTGAAATCCAATTTCAGTGGGATCTGATCTTCCTCTTCGATTCTTCTGAGGTATTTGGAATGCGAGGAGCGGCTGGCGACATGTGCCTGACCACCTAAGACCATGCCTACCAAGTCAACGGGGGAAATGGCGTCCTCTGAGGGTTGTTGTCGTACCCAATCCTGTGCGACGTTATCCAGTTCGAAGGGAATGTATTTAACGCCTATGCGGGCTATGATTGAGAGCTTACCGTCCTTCGTTTTGTGCGTCTGGATCATGGTTTGCGGAGTTGTGGTAGATGAATGGTGCGTCGGAAGAGAGCGCAGAATAGAACCTTATGGTAAGGGCAATGTAAATACGAATTCGCGCATGGTTTATTTAGAGATATCTCTCAAGAACGTCTCGCGCCAATTTTCGATTTCCGATTCGGGGTTCTTCGACATCTCTTTTACTTTTTTCTGCGCTTTCTTGGGGAGGCCGTTTACGACCAGATCGTAAGAATGCTCTATCAGTTCCAGTAGTAGCGACTGGGGTAGGCTGCCATCAATGGTCACAGTATTCCAGTGTTTCTTATTCATATGGTAACCGGGTTGGACCGCATCGTAGCGGTTTCGGAGTTCCTGGGCTCTCGTTGGATCGCACTTCAAATTTACGGCCAACGGGCTTTGGTAAGTGCTGAGCGCGTACACCTTACCCGCGACTTTATAGACAATCGTATCGGGGCCAAACGGTTCCTCTTCGGTAACCGCTGGAAAATTGATCAAAGCATTTCTTAGTTCGGTGGGATCCATGGCATCATAGAATGAAGCAAGTAGCCGGTGATCAATTGTTTTAGGCAGCTAAAGAAAAGGAAATATAGTGCGACTTTTACCAACTTAATCGGGTTCTTGATTCGTAACATTAATCAAAAGAACGATGAAAAAAATAGTTATATCACTGATATTTATGCTCACGATTTCGTTCGTAGGACTCGGTTTTAGTAATCCAGGCGGGGTAGCGATTTTAAGCAATGCCGACTTTATGACCGGGTTTTATGTATTTATCTTTTCGGGTTTGGCAGGAGTCGGATTCTTTGACTTGGCTAATTGGAATGAAAGTGTTTCCCGCAACTAATTCCTGTCTGTCAGTCCGGACAAGGGCCGCCCTCAAACGGGGGCGGCTTCTTCGTTTCTATGGGCTGTGCGGGGTACTCGCCTTTATCAGACTCGATGACTTGCCCGAGCTAACAATTCAGAGGTGAAGATATTCTCTAAAGCGGTATAACTTGATCCATTCTACGGTTGCCATTGATCGATTGAAACGATCATAACAGAATCGTATTCTATTTCTTATGGGTGTTTTGGGGATTGATATTGGTGGTTCGGGAATCAAGGGAGCTATTGTAAATTTAAAGACCGGTAAGTTTGATTCGAAGCGGATTCGGTTCAATACCCCGGAGGGTGGGGCTCCCAAGGATGTTGCGCGAGTGGTTGCAGAACTCAGCCGTCAACTTAAGTGGAAGGGAAAGATCGGCATCGGTTTTCCTGCAGTGGTGAAGAAACAGCATACGATGACTGCTTCCAACGTATCCAACAGCTGGATCGGCTTGGATGCATCGAAACTCTTTTCGAAAGCTACGGGAAGCTCTGTAACGGTGTTGAACGATGCCGATGCTGCAGCTCTGGCGGAATGTAAGTTTGGTAGGCGTCGGCTGGACAAGGGGTTGGTCGTGTTCGTAACAATTGGAACAGGCTTGGGTACCGCAATACTTCACCAAGGAGATCTGATCCCCAATATGGAACTTGGACACCTTCAGTTAAAGAAAGTGGGAACAGCCGAAGACTATGCAGCTGATTCTGTTCGCAAGAAGAAGGGACTTACCTGGAGAATCTGGGCTTTGCGGTTTAACAAATACTTGGCCGAGATGGAGTTTCTCATGCATCCGGATGTCTTTGTGATCGGCGGAGGCGTATCGAAAACCCCTGAACGCTTCATGCCTTACATGAACCTAAGGACCCCCGTTTACATGGCGAAACTAAAAAACCATGCGGGGATAATCGGTGCTGCACTCGCAACCCAAAGACCGCCTATCTAGAGGCCGATTCCTGTGCAGAGAATGTAGCTTATCTCGTCAGAATCTTCCCGGATAGCTGCGTTACACCAGCGTATCTTCTTCTCACCCTCTGTCTCGGTGTTCCAACTGCAGTCGAAATTCATTTCGTTAGTCACACCGTTCAAATTTTTGAATGAGTTCGAAGTCGTCTCAATATCCTGTTCGTTCGAGCAAAGATCCCAAAAGTATTTATCAAGGATCTCATGGTCCTGTTTTCCGATAACGGTGCGGGCTTTCTCGTTGATGCGGATAATTTTCCCAGTGCCATCGGTTACGACCAGCATTGCCGCAAGTGAGTCTAAGACGGCTGGGACTAACTCGTCACGATAAGTCGAAACCTCTTCGATACGATCACTGGCATCCTGAAAGACCATGACGGCACCCTGAACTCCACGGATTTCATCCATAATGAGTGAGGCGGTTTCGTCGACCGTGTAAACGTGTCCACCGCGTGCGATCAGAATAGCCTTTCCCTTGCGGGTGACCGACTCGCCCGTCTGAAGTGCCAAGTGGATCGGGGTGGGGAGATCCTCGCCGGTATGGGCATCGCAGGTAGTGTATATCTGGGTGTAGATGCGGCCGTGAGCTTCTGCCTCCGACCAGCCGGTCAGTTTTTCTGCAGCCTGGTTCATCGTGATTACCCGATAGGAAGAATCGACGGCAATGAGAGCTTCATGAACGCTGGATACGGTCGTCGATAACCAGCGCTGACTCTCGATAATTTTGCTCTGCATCACGTGTTTGTGAAGGGCAATTTCTACCGCGATCTGCAGGTCGCGTTGATCAAAAGGCTTGAGGATGTATCCATAGGGCTCGGTAACCTTCGCTCGCTCCAAGGTCTGTGGATCTGAGTAGGCAGTAAGGTAAACCACGGGAATTCCATACTGTTCACGAATGATCTCCGCGGCCTGAATGCCATCGGTGACTCCGGCGAGCATGATATCCATCAAAACGAGATCAGGAGCCAGCTCTCTAGCTTTTTCGATAGCGTCTTCGCCAGTACTGCAAATGCCAAGGACATCGTGGCCAAGACCGATAAGGTAGTCTTTTATATCTTCGGCGGTGATACCCTCGTCTTCGACGATCAGAATTTTTGCATCTTTCATGGGAAATGGATCTTGGTAGTTAGTTTTGGGAGAGTTTTAGGAAAATAGTAAGGTATTGATTCTAAATGTTAGCGTTTTCAATAACTATCAAGGTTCAAAAGTCAGTTTGAATTTTGCGCCTTCTTTCCCACAGATTTCCAGGCTGCCCCCAATTTGGCGGGTAAGTGTGCGAACGATTTTCAATCCGAGAGTTTCACTGGCGTCGATGTCGATTTGATCGCAAAAACCACAGCCGTCGTCGTGGATGGTTAACGTCAGGAGACCGTCGTTTTTCTCGGCCTTGAGGGATATGACTCCCGCTTCTTTGCCTTTGAATGCATACTTGATCGAATTGGTGACCAATTCATTCACGATGAGCGCGCAAGGAATAGCTTTGGTTAAACTGAGGTAAATGTCGCGGAATTCGATTCGACTCGAAATTCGGGTGGATCCCATTTCGAAGGTCCTGAATACCTGCCTGAGTAAAAGGTTTAGATAGTCAGCAAAGTCAATTTCAGCAAAGTTATCCTGACGGTAGAGCTGCTCGTGGATCAGCGCGATGGAGCGAATACGATTCTGGCTCTCCCGCAGCAGCGGTTCGAATGAGCTGCCCTTGGACTCCCGCCCCTGCATGCGGAGCAGGCTCTGAATGACCTGCAAGTTGTTTTTAACCCGGTGATGAACTTCACGCAGTAGCACCTGTTTTTCTTCAAGAGATTTTTCGATGAACTCCGTATTTTCCTTTTGCTGGGTAATATCCTCCAACATTCGAACGATAAATTGAGTTTTATCATCGGCACCGAGAATCATGGATGTGGTGATACGGCCCCAGATCAATCGTCCGTCTGCTGTCTTCAACTGCTTATCAATCTGGTAGGACGTCCGAGCTCCGTTTTCGCACTGAGCAATAAAACCCGCTTCTATATCGTCCTCTCCAGGCAGGTAAAACTCTTCAATGGTCTTGCCAATCGCTTCTGAGCTTTTCAGGTTCAAGATACGCTCGCAGGCGGCATTGCAGTCGGCGATTCTGCCTTCGAGGTCGGAAATGATGATTCCGGTGGCAGCGTCTCTGAAAAGGGCGGAGAACTTGGCTTCGGTTTCCTTGAGGCTGCGTTCGGTCTTAAATTTGAGAGTATTATCGAGGTAGTAGCCGACCACTCCCTGATCCTTGCCGTTGATGTCCTTGAGCAGTGAGAAAAGCGCGTGAACCTGAACGGCATTGCTTTCACCATTGAGAAGCACAAGATCGGCCTCCATTTGCTCCTCTTCTTTCAAAGGAGCGAGTACGCGCTCTTCAAACACATCCTGCTCATCCGGCATGAAGATAAATGAGATGTGTTGGCCTATTGCCTCGTCGTAAGGAATCTTAAATATACGTTCAGCTCCTTCATTCCATGTTCGGATGATGCCACTCTCAGTGGTGGAGATAATCGCATTGAGGCTCTGGTCTATCAATTGCGCCTGAGTCATCAGTGCTTCCTCGGCTGCCTTTTTGTCCGTGACATCCATTCCAACGATGAAATACCCGACCAATTCACCGTAGGCACCTCTATGAGGAGTGAGTAAAATGTGGTACCACTCCCGTTCTCCCTCGTCTGTTACATGAGAATGTTCGAAGTCCTGTGGTTTGCCCAACAGCGCAAACTTCCGTTCTGTTTCGAAAACATGGCCGAGGTGGTCGCTGACGGAGACTCCGAGTATCTCCTCCTCATTGCACCTGAAAATACGTTGGTATTGTAGATTGGCGAATCGGTAACAATCATCTTCGTCCACGTAGGCGATGAATGCAGGAGCAGTGTCCATGATCATCCGATTGAATCGGGCACTTTCACGTACCTGAGCCTCTGCTTTGCGCCGCTCCTCGATTTCAATGAGCAGTCGCTCATTAGTCTCAATGAGGTTAGTGGTCCGTTCTTCCACCAATTGCTCCAACTGGCCTTTCATTGCGTGTAGGAGATTGTTCTTCGTCTTCAGGTCGATTTGTTGCTTCTGAAGGCGTTTGTGGAGTGAGACCTTGTCGGAGGCGTTGTCGATTGCACGACTCAACGTTTCAGCGGTCAGACCGTTCTTGGATAAGTAGTCGTGAGCCCCGGCTTTGAGGGTCTTGACGGCAAGTTCCTCACTTCCCTGGCGGGTGAGCATGATAATCGGACAAACGTTTTCGCCATATTGATTGTGAAAGCGCTCTACGAATTCCAGCCCCATCATATCCGGGAGGTGCAGGTCGAGCAAGATGCAGTCCACGGATGCGTCGTCATAGCACTCGAGTCCTGCAAGTCCGGTTGTTGCTTCGAGGAACCGGCTTTCCCGGGCTCCGGACTCGTGGATGAGATCTTTGCAATGTTGCCGATCCGCATCTTTGTCTACGATGAGCAGAACGGTGCGGGTTTTGGTGTCGGCGTGGGAAAGTTCCATGAAGGGTAAGTGAAAGTAAGTATAACAAGTAATCAACTCGATGTCGTAAAAATTGCGGAATCGAGCTAGGGAATTTTAATATCGGGGTTGATTTCGCTTTTGAGGTAGGATTCGGCCTCATCAATGGAGTCTATGATCGTGAACAGACTGCGGTCTTTTTCGGAGATATAGCCCCATTCTACAAGGGCTTCGAAATCGATTAGGCGGTTCCAGTAGTCAGACCCAAAGAGAACGATGGGTAGATGCTTTCCCGCTTTGCCAGTTTGGATCAGCGTCAACATCTCAAACAGCTCGTCCAGGGTACCAAATCCGCCCGGGAATACGACCAGACCTCGTGCCAGGTAGAGAAACCAGTATTTGCGTACAAAGAAGTAGTGGAACTCGAGATTGAGTTCAGGGGTAACGTAGGGATTCGCGTGTTGTTCGAAGGGAAGCGAGATATTCAAGCCGACTGACTTGGATCCTGTGTCATGAGCGCCCTGATTGGAGGCTTGCATAATACCTGGGCCGCCCCCGGAACAGATGTGTAGGCTCTTGCCGTCCCCTAGTTGGTCCGCCCAGACTGCCATCCGCCGAGCCAGCTCACGGCTCGCAGCGTAGTAGACAGATTGTTTTAAGTCGATTTTGGCACGTTTGAGCTGTTGAGCCTCGTCCTCGGTGAGGTTCTGTTTCACGGCAAAAGCTGCTTCGAGTTTGACTAGTGCCTCCTCCGCGTCCTCCGGTGACTTGGTTCTTGCGGAACCGAAAAAGACCAAGGTGTTTTTGACGTGGTATTTTCGAAACCGGTACATGGGCTCCAGAAACTCACAGTGAACCCGGATAGCGCGTGCCTCGGCACTGTGGAGAAACTCCGGGTTGTCGTAAGCCTTTACGGGCCAGGTTTCGGGGAATTCATCGGACGGGTACATGAATACGCTAGTGGATTGAAGGAAACTCGAGAAAGTCCGGAATCGTGAGGCTGTCCCAAGGGCTTGTCAAAGACTGACTGATCTGGCTGAGCCAGGTGACTACTACCCTTAAAAGAGCGCTATGGCTTGAGCGCTCTCAATGAGGATCCACCCGAAGATCAGGGTCGCGATCAGAAGGCTCATGCGGCCCCATACCGTTTTTCTGCGCATGCGGCGTTCATGCTTGTCGAGACTCAGACGCCTGAATTTCGTCGTTTCAAGAAACGTGACAAACTGGGGATTGATCAACTTCGATTGCAAGCTGAGCTGCGAAAAGCGAATGCCCCGGCGTTTGGAGCGCAGGTAAAACGGTTTAAGCAGTATGTGCAGAAGTGGTTTCAATTTAAGACGATTAGTAGGTCTGGTAAGTGCTGAATTTATAGGTGGGTTTTGAATGGGTCGCAAAGCTCTAAAGTTTGCGGATACTCTATTTGGTGGAATCCCCCATACCGGTTTCGGGTTGCCCCCGATGAATCAATTTTGGTGAAACCGTAATCGGGCCTTTCCATACCGAAAATATCTCCCTTAGACTCTTCGAATAATCATGTTTACCTTACTATGAACTTTTGTGTTTTAGGCGCTGGCGCCTGGGGAACTGCGATCGCTCTGCATTTGATTCGACAAGGGCATGCTGTTACTCTCGTCCCCCGGCGGATTGAGGTAGCTATGGCATTGGCTTCCACGCGGCAGAATGAAGATTATCTGCCTGGGTTTGAACTACCCCTGAACCTACAAATTGGTTTTGAGGTTAGGCCGGTGCTCATGGAAGCGGATGTGGCGATTCTGGCTTGTCCGAGTAAGGGGTTGCGCAGTCTTTGCGAAATGATTGCGCAGGCGCTAGACTCCGCCGAGGCGCTAAAGCTGGTAATCACCCTGTGCAAGGGCTTGGAAGAAGGAACGTTTCTTCGCCCTGGAGAAGTCGTTGAAGATAGTTTACCTGGAATTGCCCATGCTGTTTTATCAGGTCCTACAAACGCAGCCGAGGTTGCGGCAGGTAAACCGACGGCGGTTACCCTTGGGGCTCAAGTGATTGATGGCACGATCGAAGCAGTCCAGACTGCTATGAGCGGTGGGACGATGCGGGTTTACACCTCGGATGATTTAATTGGAGTCGAGTTGGGTGGATGCCTAAAGAATATTTATGCGATTGCTGCAGGCTGCGTCGATGGACTGCGATTTGGTGACAATGCGAAGGCAGCCCTCATGACTCGGGCACTGAACGAGATGATACGACTCGGTGTAAGTCTTGGGGCAGACGCGAAGACGTTTTTTGGTCTCAGTGGATTTGGCGACTTAGTGGCCACTTGCAATGGTTCCTGGAGCCGCAATCGGACGCTGGGCCAAAAATTGGGAGAAGGGAATTCGCTGGAGACTTTGATGTCGGGTCGAAAGACCGTGGTGGAGGGCGTGACTGCGACCAAGGTCTTTCATAACCTTTGCGAAGAGAAGAAAATCGAGGTTCCAATTTTGAATCAGGTGTATGCGATTCTCTACGAAAATCTTGAGCCTCGAGATGCCATGGAGGCTCTCATGCTTCGTGGGCTAAAAGCGGAGTGAAATTTCGACTGGCTCCGTTGTTAAAAAAGATTGCTTCGCATTCGCCGTCTTACACAGTCTCGCCTAGTCGACAAAGCGTATAAGGGATGGCCAAGAAAAAAGACTCTGAAAATAAGTGGGTGTATGTAAAAGACTCCGGTATACATGGCCGTGGGGTTTTCGCAAAACGCGATATACCCAATGAAAAACGTATCATGGAATACGTCGGTCAGCGAATCTCCAAAAAGGAGTCCACTCGCCGCGGAACGGAGCAGATGGAGAAAGCGGCTAAGGATAAAACCGTTGGCGCTGTGTATATTTTCGATCTCAATGAAAAGTGGGACATCGATGGTAACGTGCCGGAAAATATCGCTCGCTTTGCGAACCATAGCTGCGACGAAAACTGCGAGGCTTATAACATCGACGACAAGATTTTTTATTATACCTGCAAGCCCATCAAAAAAGGTGAGGAAATTCTCATTGATTATGGTTATGCTCTCGAGCATTTCGCTGACCATCCTTGCCGGTGTGGGGCGGAGCAATGTGCCGGGTTTATCGTAGCGAAATCTGACCGGGCAAAACTCAAAAAGATGCGGAATGGTAAGAAGAGCAAGGCTTTGGCTAAAAAGGGAAAGCGGGTTAAAAAGAGCACAAAAAAAAGTGCAAAGAAGAACCAGAAGGTTTAGGGATGCGGGCTGTTGTTCAGCGGGTATCTCGCGCGACCGTTCGTGTGGAAGGAACGATTTCAGGGTCTATTGAATTGGGCTTGGTGGTTTTGTTGGGTGTTGACCGCGACGATACCGATGAGGACTTGGAGTGGTTGGCTAATAAGGTTCCCCAGCTACGTATTTTTGAGGACGACGATGGTAAAATGAACCTGGACCTAATGCAGGTCAATGGGGGCATGGCTGTGGTCAGTCAGTTCACACTCTTCGGTAACGTTCGCAAAGGTACTAGGCCATCGTTCAACCGGTCTGCAGATCCGTCCAAAGCCATTGCGCTCTACCAACGTTTTGTTGAGTGTATGGCGAAGACGTTGGGTAAAACCGTGGTGACCGGAAAATTTGGAGCGCTGATGGAAGTGGAGCTTACCAACGATGGTCCGGTTACTTTGGTAATCGATTCAAGGGACAAGCGAATCTAGGTCCAGAACTCCTATGAAAGCATCCCTCGAGATCCCAAATACGTTCTTTAATCGACCGGTGCTGGAGGTATGTCCTGAATTATTGGGGCATTTTCTGGTCGCGGAGATTGAGGGCGCAATAGCCCGCTACGAAATTACCGAGATCGAAGCATACGATGGAATGGAAGATTTGGCCTGCCATGCTTCCAAGGGGCATACTACCCGGACAGAGGTGCTCTTTGGTCCATCCGGCCATTGGTATGTGTATCTCTGTTACGGTGTGCATTGGTTACTCAATGTGGTGGTCGGGCCGGAAGAATATCCGGCTGCGATTTTGATCCGTGGTGCCGGCGAATGGGCGGGACCAGGGATTCTGACGCGGGCGCTTGAAGTTGATAAACGCTTCAATGCCAGACCCGCCACAATTGAAACGGGGTTATGGTTGGAATTTAATGAAGCGCGGAATCCAGATTATCTCTTTGAAACAAGTCCTCGTATCGGAGTTGACTATGCGGGAGAATGGGCGGCGAAACCCTACCGGTTTTTCAAAAGCGGATACCGGCGGTAAGACAATTTCCTTGAGCACCGACATTGCCCATGCTGGGATATCTGCGATGCCATTTAAGTTAACCCGTCAAGAGAAACGATCGCTCTCGGTCATGGCGTTAGTGCTTTTGATTTGTTTGATCGGGTATTTGGT
>CAYGQM010000083.1:0-26208 GCA_964352065.1 uncultured Opitutaceae bacterium | reverse complement strand
CATCGCCCCTCACTATCCGAAACCACTCGACACACCGAACCCAAAATGAAACAACCAAAGTGTAACCGATGTGCCCGGTTTGTTTGTAACCGATGTGCCGATCATACCGGTCTCGGGCACAGTCACCTCTGGCGCCTCACCCGTTTATTGATAAACTCGTAAATGATGAGTGGGTCAAAGACACACCGCTTCCGGAAGGTGCTTTGATCAATCCTGCAGTCGCAGCTTTGGGTAACCATATTTATATTTTCGGAGGGGGTGTTCTTGGAGAAGAAGGCATACGGAACACCGGTTCCACATATGTATTCAACTCGAAAGACAGCAGCTGGGTAAGGTTGGCAAGTCTCCCTTCACCTAGACGGGGATCCGTTGCGCTTAATATCCCGGACCTAGGTATCATCATTGTGGGCGGCTATCTTGATCCTTCCGAATTCACATCTCAGGTTCTACTATACGATTCGGAAATCGATACCTTCGAAACTCTCGTCGACTTACCGTTCGGTCTGCTTCTCCCGGCAGTAGTTTATTCAGGAGAATGGATCTACGTATTTGGCGGAGAAAACGCGCCGAGACATCGATCCAATCGCGTTTTCAGAATTTCAACCAAGGCGTTAGTTGATATTGGCAACCGATACTAGCTTAGCTGATCGTTCTTCTTGCAGGGCGACGCTATTTTTTGGCTAATCCTTACGCCCGGAAACGGACTAGTCGGTGCCAATATGATGTTCCTCCATATTCCTTGCAATTTCCTCCAACGTTGCGGGATCGTCGATCGTGGCAGGTGTTGTGTAGGGCTGATGGTCTGCAATCTTGCGCATGGTGGCCCGTAAGATTTTTCCAGAACGTGTTTTTGGTAAACGTTTGGTTATCACGACACGGCGGAAATAGGCAAAGGCGCCTATCTTTTCACGGACCTCCCGGATCAATTCCTTTTCAAGCACTTCCTCTGAGATATCGACACCGTCCTTTAACACTGCAAAGCCGATGGGAACATCTCCCCGTAAAGTGTCCTTCACTGCGATGACGGCGCACTCGGCAATAGCGGGATGATTACCGACGACTTCCTCCATTTCGCCGGTAGAGAGGCGATGACCAGCCACATTTATAACATCGTCGATCCGGCCCATGATAAAGACATAACCGTCCTCATCGATGTATCCACTATCTCCTGTCAGGTAATAACCGGGGTGATGACTCAAATAGGATTCGATGTACCGTTCTTGAGCATTCCATAGGGTTACAAGGCAGCCGGGAGGCAGTGGCAGTTTTATGACAATTCGGCCCTCTTCTCCGGGTCTCAGCTGCTTTTCACTAAAATCGATCACTTGAACATCATAGCCGGGGACCGGCACGGTGGCGGACCCTGGTTTGACTGGCATGGATTCAATGCCCGCCATATTGGCTACGATAGCCCAACCCGTTTCCGTTTGCCACCAGTGGTCGAGCACCGGTACCTGCACCGTGGATACTAACCATTCGTAGGTGGCAGGATCGAGTCGTTCACCAGCCAGGTATAACCGTTCCAAGTGGGAGATATCGTATCGGGCCAGTTCAGCTGCTTCTGGATCTTGCTTGCGAATGGCTCGAAAGGCAGTCGGCGCGGTAAACATCGCGACAACGCGGTGTTCGGAAATAACGCGCCAGAAGGCTCCGGGGTCTGGTGTGCCCACAGGTTTGCCTTCGAAGACTACGGTCGTACATCCGGTGATTAGCGGCGCATAGACAATGTAGGAATGGCCCACTACCCAACCCACGTCAGATGCGGCCCAGAACACGTCGCCCGGTTCGACGTCGTAAATCGTCTCCATGCTATAGCGGAGGGCTACGGCATGACCTCCGTTGTCCCGGACGACGCCCTTGGGTTTTCCTGTCGTGCCAGAGGTATAAAGAATATACAAGGGATCGGTTGCGTCTACCGGGGTGCAGTCAGCCTCGTGACCCCGAGCGGACAAGGATACCCAGTCGATATCTTGTACCGCGTGCATGGTCGCTTCGCACTGAGGCCGTTGTAAGATGACGCAGTGGTCGGGAGTGTGGGCCGCCAGTTCGATAGCAGCATCAAGTATCGGTTTGTAGGGGATCACCCGCGAACCCTCGATACCGCAACTCGCAGCAACGACGATCTTGGGGGTACAGTCGTCGATACGTACCGCCAGTTCGCGTGCGGCAAATCCACCAAATACAACTGAATGAATGGCACCCAGCCGCGCGCACGCCAGCATCGTAACGATGGCCTCTGGCATGTTCGGCATATAGACTATCACGCGATCGCCCTTATTGACTCCGAGGCTCTGTAGCCCACCAGCGAACCGTTTTACCGATTGTAGCAGTTCTGCATAGGTGATCTTCCTCTGGGTGTTTGTGACGGGTGAATCGTAAATGATTGCAAGCTGATCACCGCGTCCGTTCTGAACATGGTGATCCAGACAAAGGTAGGCCGTGTTTAACTTCGCACCTGAAAACCAGCGGTGAGTGCCGTCCTTCCCGGGGGAAAGGATCTTTGTGGGCGGCTTAAACCAAGCAATTTTCTCAGCCTGTTTTGCCCAGAAATCCTCAGGGTTCGTGATCGAGTGTGCGTGAATGGCCTTATATGTCTTCATCCTTATTGCCTCCAGCTTTTTAAGGGTAACTGTCTATTGCTAAAATCTCTAACTCTGATTTGGGTTAGCCAGCTAATCACACATGCGGTTATTTCAAATCTATTTTGGTCCTTGGTAAAGTCAAGGTGACCGGCTGAGAACTTGGGTAAACGTATTCAGCTAATAATTACGATAAGCAAGTATCATGGGCACAAATGATTACGGCTGAGTTGTCATCGCAATATTTCACCTCAATATCTGAACGAACTCCGTGATATAAGGTGATTCTCGGTTTGTAAAAAATGTTACAGACCTGATGGGGCGCTGGTTGTTACGATGCCTTAACCTATGAAAAAGATAAAAACGTCCTTACGTGTCCTCCTTGGCTGCTTCCTGCTATTAGCGGGGATGGCTCATCTAATTACCCCGACTGAGTTCCTTGCCCAGGTTCCGGGCTGGGTCCCTATGGATGGCTATCTAGTCGTCGTTTCGTCAGGTATCGTCGAAATTCTCCTGAGCTTGGCACTCGTCGCGCTGCCGAAGCACCGTGTCATCGTCGGATGGACGGTAGCAGCCTTATTTGTCGCCATCTTTCCCGGGAATATTTCTCAATATATCAATCAGGTAGACGCGTTTGGCCTCGATTCCGATGGGGCACGTCTCTTTCGTTTGTTCTTTCAACCCCTCTTCATCGCCTGGGCGCTGTGGGTAACGGGTGCCTGGCCAAGCAAGAAATCTGATTAGGCGAAGTCGGTAACGGAGAATGGCCGAGTTCTAGCCTCTGATTTAAGAGAAATACCCAAGCGCGATCCCCATGATGGAAAGTCCGCCTACGATCCAAGGCACGACGGACAGGTTATCGGATGAGATGATGGTGTTGAGTGTAATCGATACCAGACTAGCGCCTTCAATGATGGCTGTGATGCCTAAGTGGCAACATTCTGTAACTTATGATCGTTCTTGGTGGCAAGTGATACTCGGTGCAAGTTGCTGATTCATCCGTGTAATTGTCTCTCAGTTTTGAAGTGTGGATCGTTTATAAGTGCCGCCGGACTGACATGAGGTGATAGAGTTTTGCGGTTTTATTTCGAGATACGCTTTCGCTGAAACGGAAGGCTCTATGAAATTCCCTGCATCTGTATTCAGGCTTTGATTCAAATGGCCTGTAGCGAAAGTCGTACTCATTGCTGGATCGCTTTCATTTCCCAGGCATCCAGAGACACAAGCCGACCCGTTCCGCCGAGGCTGGTAAGGGCAATGCGGTCTCCTCCAATGTGGTCTACAAATAGCTGGCGCGAGACGCAGGTACGCCCGCCATTGACAAAGATTTCCACCCAACGCTTATCGACAAAAATTTGCATCTTCAGGGTTTCGCCCGGACGCCAATCAGGCAGGGGCACATTGAGATCGTCCACCTGAAGCAAATTACCGCTCCATTGAATCGCCAGACCTCCGTTGCCCTTGTCGTCGGTCAAAACGCTCACCCCGCTGAAAGAAGATGCGTCCAGAGCGAGTTCGACATACAACTCCAACTGATCTCCGCGGATATCCTCAAGTACATCATAGAGCGCCATTGCATCGACGACGGATAGTAATCGGCTTTCGAGGCGATGGTGTTTCCCCCGTAGTTCTCTTAAGGTCTCAACCGGTTGTTGAATGAGCTCTCCGTTGTTTCCCAGACTCAGTTTTCGAGGAAGGGCAAACACCCCGTTCCACAGGGGGGGAGGATTCTTGAGCGGAGTATTGTTGTATCTAGGCAACCAATCTCGATCCCAGCCGGGCAGCCAGGCCATGAGATACAAGTCACCCTGTTCGTCGAGGATGGTTTCCTGGGCATAGTAGTGACCACTGTGATCCACGATGCCTTCGTTTTCTGGAATGAACTTCAGCTGGTCCACATCAAATTCGCCAAGAAAATAGTAGACCCGGTCCACGGGCGCATCGCTCGAGGCCATAAAGATCCATTTATCTCCCAACGGGCGCAATTCGGGAACTTCCAGGTTGCGCAGCTTGTGCTTGGGGTAAGTAAAGAGAATACCTTTGTATTCCCAGTCGGTCAGGGCCTCATCGCGCGCTTCAAAAATGGGAACCGGCACGTAGTCTTCTTCGAACAAATCCGCACAGGCGATGAGGAAGGTTCGGCCCTCGACTTCAAAGACGAACGGGTCCCGCCAGAAACCATCAAAGGGTGGAAGTCCGGGATGATCCAACGTGAGAATCGGGTTGGGCCCCGTATGGTTCCACCGATTGAGGGTGGAGTCCATTTCCGCGCGCCAGAATTTCATTTCCCCATCGCTGCCACTGGAATAAAACGCGAGTGTTTCACCGTTATCCGTGGTGATGGTGGACCCCGATCCGATAGCGTTAACTCCCAACTCGAATGGAGGCGTCAGGGTAGGTGGCAGTCTTTCCCAATGTAATAAATCCTGACTCCGTGCATGAGCCCAATACCAGCCACCGGGATGAAACGCAAACGGGTGTTGACCGACAAAAATGTGATACCAGCCATCCTTGTAGATGCCACCATTCGGATCGCCCATACATCCCGCTGGTGGAACGAGGTGAAACGCTGGTCTGAATGGATCCTGGGCAAGTTCGTCTGCCGCCTCGTCAATCGCCCGTTGAATATTCTCCGAAGTCAGTTTCCAGTCTTGTCCTTCAAGGGAAGGTATCAGTGTAAGGCATAGGAGTAGGCACAGGGAGGCAGTCGTTTTCAAATAAAGGGGAGGGAATTGTAAACTGAATTTCATGAGAAACGTTGTGACGGAAATGCGCCCATCGGCCAATCGGAAAAGTGTGGTATTTACAGAATGTCTCGATCGTACAATTAGAAACCGCACCCATAATCAATGGCACGTTGCCCCAGGAAGCCAAATTGATGATAGTATCGAGATTCGACACCAACGGGTTTGCGCAGATTATCTAGTCTATCGATGAGAAAAACCTAGCCGAGGGGAAGTTACTTCGTTTCTATTGGCGGGGTATGCAACTTCGCCCCGTCTTGTTTTTTCTATTCAGTGTCTACGCTTTGATCTTCTTGGGATGTTCGAGACCCAATAATGCGACTGAAAACACTGACTCCTACGATATCGTGATCTACGGGGGTACGTCTGCCGGGGTGATTTCCGCCGTACAAGCGAAGCGGATGGGGAAGTCTGTTGTGATTGTGGGACCTGATATTCACTTGGGTGGACTGAGCTCCGGTGGCCTGGGTTTTACGGACTCCGGAAGAAAGGAAGTGATCGGTGGTTTGTCGCGGGAGTTTTATCAGCGCTTATATACCCATTACGAGAAATCGGATGCCTGGAAGTGGCAGGCGCGTGATGCCTATGGTAACAAAGGGCAGGGCACTCCGGCGATCGATGGGGAAGCCCGGACGATGTGGATCTTTGAACCGCATGCGGCTGAAAAGGTATTTGAGGATTTCGTAACGGAGCACGATATTCCGGTGTTTCGGGATGAGTGGTTGGACCGTGCCAGGGGTGTGGAAAAGAAAAACGGACGGATCAGTCGTATTACCATGCTCAGCGGTAAAACGTTTATGGGTAAGATGTTTATCGATGCCACCTACGAAGGGGACTTGATGGCGGCAGCAGGAGTTTCCTATCACGTGGGGCGTGAAGCCAACAGCCTTTATGGTGAGGAGTGGAACGGAGTCCAAACCGGTGTTCTGCATCATCACCACTGGTTTAAATCAGATATCAGTCCGTATGTGATTCCGGGAGATCCCAGCAGCGGATTACTCCCCAGGATCTCGGCTGAACATCCCGGCGAAAAGGGTGCGGGCGATGACAAAGTACAAGCCTATTGCTATCGCATGTGCTTGACGGATCATCCGGATAATCGTGTGCCTTTTGCAAAACCTGAGGGGTATGACGTCAGTCAATATGAGTTATTGGTCCGGGTGTATGAATCGGGTTGGGCGGATACGTTCAATAAATTTGATCCGGTTCCGAATAGAAAGACCGATACCAACAATCACGGACCGTTCAGTACCGATAATATCGGCATGAACTATGACTATCCGGAAGCAAGTTACGAGCGGCGAGCAGAAATACTCAAGGAACATGAGGTTTATCAAAAAGGATTGATGTACTTTATCGCCAATGACCCTCGTGTTCCCGAGGCGACAAGAAATGAAATGAGCCGCTGGGGCCTCGCTAAAGATGAGTTTGTCGATAACGGAAATTGGCCTCATCAGATTTATGTGCGTGAGGCACGTCGCTTGATTGGTGAATACGTGATGACTGAGGGCGATACCCTGGGGACGCGTCAAGTTCCGCGCTCGGTGGGTATGGGGTCCTATGCACTCGATTCACACAATGTGCAGCGCTACGTGAAGCCGAATGGTTTCGTACAGAATGAAGGGGACATCGGTGTAACGCCGAAGCAGCCTTACCAAATCTCATATGGATCTCTCATTCCAAAGAAGGGCGAATGCGAGAACCTTCTTGTTCCTGTTTGTGTATCCAGTTCGCACATAGCATTCGGTTCGATTCGGATGGAGCCTGTATTCATGATCCTGGGACAGTCAGCGGCAACGGCGGCGAGTCAGGCGATTGATCAATCGGTCGCCGTTCAGGACGTCGATTGGGAGACGCTTCAGGCCCAGTTACTCGCAGATAAGCAGGTGTTGGAGAATTAGAAATTCCTTTGGGAGTTTAAGGAGTCTCAAACGTCTTGGGAAAATACATGGGAAATATGAATTCTAAACGAAGTCTTTTTTATAAGATCCTACTGAGTCTCGGTTTGACGGTGTCCGTAGTTGCAGAAACCAAGCGCTACGACATCGTTGTGTATGGAGGCACGTCCAGCGGCATTGCTTCGGCCATACAGGCATCGCGCATGGGCAAATCGGTTGTGGTGATTGAACCGACGAGTCGTATTGGAGGACTCACTACCGGTGGCCTTGGGCAAACGGATATTGGAAACAAGCATGCAGTCGGTGGCGTCAGTCGTGAGTTTTATCAACACATTCGCAGGTACTACGAGAATCGGGAGAGTTGGCGGTGGCAAAAACGCAGTGAGTACAAAGACGGTGGTCAGACGCGGACCGAAGAGGGAGAGGATGCCATGTGGACCTTTGAGCCTTCGGTGGCCCTCAAGGTATATCACGCCATGTTAGCGCAGGAGAACGTGGACCTCGTTTATGAGCAGCGCTTAAACAGGGAAAATGGAGTCAAACGTCGTGGGACCCGTATCACGCAAATAGAAGTGGAAAGCGGCGATATCTACGAGGGCAAAATGTTTATAGATGCGACCTATGAGGGAGACTTGATGGCTTCAGCAGGCGTGAGTTATGTGGTCGGTCGGGAATCGAATGCCGAGTTCAAGGAAACCCTGAATGGGATACAACCAAACCTCTTTCATCCGAAATTCAATGGGGTCGCGTCCAGAAATGCCGCTAATCACAACTTTGTGCCGGGAGTTGATCCTTATGTGACTAAAGGAGATCCTAGTAGCGGCTTACTCCCCTATATAACGGAGGGTGGGAAGCCGGGGCTTCAGGGAGCGGCTAGCAAGGGCGTTCAGGCGTATTGCTTTCGCATGACGCTGACGGACCATCCAGAAAACCGAATCCCATTTAAGAAGCCAGAGGGGTATGATCCGTTGAACTACGAGTTGCTCTTCCGTAATTATGAAGCTGGTGAGTCACGTATTCCCTGGATTAACTCCCAGATGCCGAACCGAAAAACCGACACGAATAACCGTCAGGGATTTTCAACCGACTTTATTGGTGGAAATTACGACTATCCGGAAGCGAGTTATCAAGAGCGGGAGAAGATTGTGGAAGCACATCGTCACTATCAGCAGGGACTGATGTGGACGTTGGCTTATCACCCACGCATCCCTGGGTTCGTGCGTGATGAGGTATCTCGCTGGGGGACTTGTAAGGACGAATATGCGCGTGAGGATGGCTGGCAGCAGCAGCTTTATATTCGCGAAGCCCGTCGGATGCGTAGTGATCTGGTGATGACGCAGTATCACTGCGAAGGATTGGAAGTGGTTCCAGATCCGATAGGATTGGCCGCCTACGGAATGGATTCACACAACGTACAACGCTATGTTGATGAAAATGGGTTCGTGCAGAATGAGGGCAATGTGGAGGCCAAGGTGGATGGCCCTTATTCGATCGGTTATCGAGCGATCATTCCCAAGGATACCGAGTGCAGTAATCTGTTGGTGCCGGTTTGTGTAAGCGCGACACACATCGCCTTTGGTTCGATCCGAATGGAACCAGTTTTCATGGTGCTTGGTCAGTCTGCTGCTACCGCGGCGTCTCTGGCTATCGATGCCGGGGGTTCGGTACAGGATGTAGATTATATTGAGCTGCAGAGTAAATTACTCAACGACGGACAAAGACTGAGGCCCCATTGAAATCTGCTTGTAGGGATTTCGTATTTCAATTTGCTCAATCGAAAGCAGCGTGAACACCCTTGGGCTTCATTTTATAAGTAATGTGTTTCGGATGAGCGGTTTTGTTCCATCGAATACAGGCGTCGAAAGATCACACCGCAGGGTTCTTCTATAAGGTATGCTCAACAGACGCTATGTCTGCCCTTATCACCACGGGCTCGTTTGACGGAATCAGTGGGCTGAACATCTTTACCTTGATGGTGTTCGATAAAAACCAGCTCGTTGAATCTCATGAAAAACGCTTCAATTTTGCTTACCTCTTTAGTGGCCTTGGTTATTGTAGCACTTGGGACGTGCGGGAAAAGTGGCGTCTCCGAGGTTCATACCAAGAGTGTTCCGAAGTATCTTCATGAGTATGCGGATCGGTATGAGGCCGATCCGAGGGCGGCAAACCTCGAGTGGTTTCAAGATGCCAAGTATGGCCTGTTTATTCACTACGGGCTTTACAGTTTGCTCGAACAGGGTGAATGGGTGCAATTACGGCACGATCCACCTATTCCGGTTGCTGAGTATGCCAAACTGGCTGAGCGATTTAAGGCGGATCGCTTCGATGCCGACTTCATCACTGATTTCGTAAAACAGGCAGGGATGAAGTATATCACGATTACCAGTAAACATCATGAGGGCTTCAGTCTGTTTGATACGCAGCAATCCGACTTCAAGAGCCTGAATACCCCGTGCGGCAGAGACCTGATCGGCGAACTTGCCGAGGCCTGTGATCGCAAGGGTGTTGGCCTTTTCCTTTATTATAGCTACGCGGCAGATTGGAAGCATCCGTATTTTTATCCGCGTGAAGGAGGCTGGAGTTCTGCCCGGCCTGCCTACGATGAGCCGCAACCGGAGTACCGGTTTGAAAAGGACGAGGATTTTCAGTATTACATCGACTTCGCTCACGCACAGATCCGTGAATTACTCATCAATTATCCCACGATTGCGGGTATCTGGTTGGATCCAATCATGGGCTATTATTCCCGACCCGATCTATTTCCCATTGAGGAGACCTACGCCATGATACGAAGTCTCAATCCGCGTGTCCTGATTTCATTCAAGCAAGGTGCAAATGGTGAGGAAGATTTCATGGCTCCGGAAAGAGGTGGAAGTGTCCGGGTGGGACAGCAATTCGCCGTGGCCCAACGGGCGTATGAACTCAATAAGGATAAACCCAAGGAGATCTGCGATACGATGCAACCGCATCTGCCGGGATATCATGGGGGTGCCACTTGGGGCTATAACAAGGCAATCGACGGTAAACATCTGAACGTCGAACAGGTGCTGGAGAAATACGATGCCGCCCGGGAAGCGGGTGCTAACCTGCTTTTGAATATTGGTCCCAAGCCGGATGGGTCGTTTCCAGAACACGATGTGGCTACCTTGATTGAAGTGGGTAAAATTCTTAAGAAACAGGGCAAATTGTAGGTGTTTGCCTGAGGAGTGGCTTTTGAATTCCGACTATTGAGTCGCTTTAAGCGCATCCAGATCAGTGCTTAGGAGTACGCGGATATTCCGGTTGCCATCAGGGTCGGCCTGGAGCCAGAGATCGATAGCCGTGTGCCCCGGATTAGGCTCGTCGTAGAAATAGGGAGGTGGGTCCAGAGGTCGAGCGTGCAGGGTGAATGGGACGTTCTGAGGAAGAATGACCTTTAGGTGACAGGTCTTGCCGTCTTGTTTAAGGATCGCTGAATCGCCCTCGATTTGAACATCGGCCTTAGTGACCATACGCCAATGAAGCGTGGCAGAATTGCGGCCTTCATGTTCGAAGGGTTTTCGTGCGCCAAGAATATGATCATCAATTTGAAGCACTTTCAGGTCGTGTATGGTAAAACTGCGTTTGTAAGACTCGACCTGGTTTCGGTTAACGGCCGACAAGTCAACGGTACCTGTGATTTCAGTATCTGTTTCCTGAAAGTGGGTGATGGATGCCTGCTCGTCTACCTGATGTAACTGCTCATCAATGAGGAGGAGGTTGTGACTGTAGGGACCAAGCCTGAATATACGCCAGCGATCTGATAATTGGCGTCGGTCCCAGAGTCCTATGTTCTTGGATTCCAATGTCAGGTAAGTCTGAGCTCCCAAATCAACCGCCCAGCGAACGCCGCTATCTTCGTAAATAAAACTTCCAGCGTCCATGTGTGCGTGACTGATTGATCCCAGCCCGCCTTTGAAACCAACGAAAAAGGCATCAGGTTCGCCCCAGGCAGACTTTATCATGGCGACCGGGTTCGTTCCATTGCCCCACCACGTTGTTGGTAAATCCATTTCAGACGGATCTACCGCTCGGGCGTTTTCCGGATACCACAGAACCGTGAATGGAAACAGTCGGTTTCGATTATTATCGGGGGTCCACTCGTCGGAACTTAAAAACGATGCGAGTTGTCTGCGGTATTCGTAATGTGCGACCGGGGTATTATAAGTTTTGGCGAACCAGGTGGGTCCAGGTGAGTGGTAAATATAACTTCCGCTGTCAAAGAAGTTGTAGGACGCGCCGGTTGGAGCCACCGCCATGGTACGGAAGCCGATGGATTTCTTAAATGACTCGTTGTCCTTCAGGTCAAACGTGTGTCCGACAGCGCGCTCAAGGAGATCCATAAATAGGATCGAAAACTCAGTGCCGTAAGCCCAATAAGTAGGCCCCTCGGGATAGATGCCGTCCGGGTCGGTTTCCGCCATGGCAATTGGAACTGCTGTAAGGGCCCGATTGATAATGAGCTCGGCCAGTTCAGGATTACGATCGGCTATTAGAATGGCCCCGGCAGTGAGTCCGGCGTGGCAGACGGGATTCCAGTTGTTGTTGTAATACATCCACCAGTTGGTTTCGGCCGACTCATCCAGGGATGGATGGATACCTTTTTCAATGATGGCGGTCAGATAGCGATCTTGTTGTTCCCGGTTCAGGTCTTGCCAGAGCCAATCCACGCCTATCGCAACGGCCAGAGTCATTTCGCCGATATCCAGATAGTGCTGTGGATTCCAGTTGGGAAAGGATGTCACGTGATCCAGGTATTCGATCATCTTGTCTTTGTAGCGATCTTCGCCATACACCCGATAGAGCAGGGCAAAGGTACTGATATGCTTGAGGGCCAGGCGGGATTCATTGAGCAAGCGCATCCCCGCAAGTTTGTATTGAGCAGGTTCTGCAGTTAACAGTTCCTCTCCTGTGATCTGAAGAAAGGATAGCATCTCTTGGCCGAGCTTGTCGGGAAATCCATTGCGGATTCGTTCGAAGTCGGCCTCCGAAGCGAGGATCTTGGGGTGGTCATCTCTCAGCTGATCTACAGTGAATGGGTGCTCTGCAGCCGTTAGGCAAGCGGTTAAGGTCACGGAGAGTAGAACAAGCAGCTTGGGCATAGGTGAATAGCGGTTGGAATGGATAGCTCGAAGTATACCTCGAGCAACTGTGGTTCTGGCGATCAATTCAGCCGCGGTCCTTCTTGCGGGTCAAAACAACATTGATTTTACCGTAGATTCGGAGTCTATTATTGAATTCGCCATGAGCTGGGATAGGGTGTCGTTATGTCTTGTATCAATCTTAAGGTCCTTGTCGCTATGTCAGTGGTTGTGAGTCTGGCTGCGGGGTGCGATTCTCCTCAGAGGGTACCCATTGTAGACACCCACATTCATCTCTATGACACGTCCCGTGCTGAAGGCGTGGATTGGCCACCTGAGTCAGACACGGTCCTTTATCGGCCGGTACTGCCTGCAGATTTTGCAACCATTTGCGATGAGAACGGAATCACTGCTACCATCATTGTTGAGGCGAGTACACGGATGTCTGATAATCAGTGGATTCTTGATTTGGTTAAGAACGAACCGGATCGCTACATCGGATTGGTAGGAAGTCTTGAAGTTGGCACGCCTGACTTTGCTGAGAATCTGAATCAGCTATCCTCCGATCCGCGATTTGTTGGTATTCGCTTACGGGATAAGCCAGGGGGTGAGGAATTTTTTGACGAGGCGGTTTGGCGTGACTTGATGTTTATGGCTGAGTTGGGTCAGACGTTGGATGTTCTGATGCACAACTTCAGTCTCGAAGATGTGGATGAGATTGCCCGTAAGGTCCCTGCGCTAAAGATTCTTATCAATCATGTGGCGGGTGCGACGATCGATGGCGAGCGAGTGGATCCTGTATGGGCGAAGGATCTGGCTCAGGTGGCGAAGAATCCGAATGTCTTTTGCAAAGTTTCCGGGCTATTTCAGCAGTCGCACCTACAACCGTCCCCTAAGGATCTCGCGTTCTACAAACCCGTCCTTGATGAACTTTGGTCTGTATTCGGCGAGGACCGACTGATCTATGGTAGCAATTGGCCGGTGACGATGCGTGGTGGAAGCTATGCATCTTACATGGCTCTAGTGATGGAGTATCTTGAGCCAAAGGGGCAGGCGTCTATGAGTAAAGTCCTGGCTGAAAATGCGTATCAGTTTTACGGTCTCGATTAGGGTCCGGCAGAGAAGCTAGATCTGAAATTAAATCCATCCAAGTGCATGTCCTAGCCTTGAATCTTGTTTCGGATTCCTGATCAGAGAGGTTTTGAGAAGCGGAATACCCGTGTAGTCGCGCTTCCTTGGAGTCATTCCTGTCCAAAGATGAGTCAGTAAATACGGGGTTAATTGGTTCGATTTCGCTGGTTTCAACGGTTTGGGTATGCATAGATATTGAGGTCTTCACAATTCGTCTAGTCACCCAAGAAAATCCTAAGTATGTCCAAGAACTTAAGTGACCTTACAGGCCGCAAAGGAATCCAGGAGAATTTGTTCTCTAAAATCGGTGAATTAGCCATCGAGGGGGAGGGCACGCCGTCTGTCGAAGAGCTCGACCGGTTAGCCGCCGAATTTCTGGTTGGAAAGGCCAATGTCTACGGAACTGCCTCGTTCTACGATTTCTTGAAACCCGAAAACAAGGGCAAGAAAGTCTATGTGTGCAATGGGTCCGCCTGTCTTTGCGCGGGAACTCAGGACTCGTTGATTTCCAATCTCAACGAGAAGTTCAAGGAGGAAGAGATTGGCCATATGACCTGCCTGGGGCGGTGTCATGAAAACGGGGCATTCCACTACGATGGCAAGAACTACAGCGCCTTGGATGCGGCGGGTTTCGATGCGGTATTTGATGGAACTGGAAGCAATCAGGATACTTATGCGGTTGAAGCTTCTTGTGAGCCAGTTTTGACAGCCCCGTTTGAAGGCATGACTGAATACGTTGAGCTCTTGAATGGTGCCTTGGCGAAAGATTCGGCGGAAGTGCTCAACGAAGTGAAGGCTGCCGGAGTACGTGGTCGTGGTGGAGCCGGTTTTCCGATGGGGGTCAAATGGGAATTTGCGCGGAATGCTGAGAGCGATCTCAAGTTCATTATCTGTAACGCGGACGAGGGTGATCCCGGTGCGTATTCGGATCGCTACTTGCTTGAGCAGCGGCCCCATGCCGTGTTGTTTGGAATGATTATCGCCGGGTATTGTATGAAGGCAGAGTGGGGGGTGTTATACGTCCGTGCCGAGTATCCGGAAGCGTTTCCTATTATCGAATCGGCAATCGAAGATTTTCGTAGCTCCGGTCTGCTCGGTAAAGATATCAATGGCTCGGGTTTCAATTTTGATTTCAAAATCGTCCCAGGGCAGGGGTCTTATATCTGCGGTGAGGAAACCGCTTTGATTAGCAGTATCGAAGGTCAGCGCCCTGAAGTGCGTGTGCGCCCGCCATTTCCAGCTCAAAAGGGCCTTTTCAATAAACCCACAATTGTTAACAATGTTGAGACGCTGGCGACCGTTCCTTATATCATCAAGAATGGTGGAGCGGCTTACGCAGCTTTGGGCACTGAAAAATCCAATGGCACCAAATTGGTGAGCCTGGATAGTTATTTCAACCGGCCTGGTATCTATGAAGTGGAGATGGGGACGCCTTTGGCCATGCTGGTCAACGAATTGGGCGGTGGATTTAGGGAACCGATCAAAGCCCTGCACATCGGTGGACCGTTGGGAGGTATGGTGCCTATCAGTAAGGTTGACGAATTGAGTATAGATTTCGAATCGTTTGCCAATGGTGGGTTCTTGTTGGGGCACGCTTCGGTGGTATGTATTCCGGAGTCGTTCCCGATTATGACCTACCTCGTCGAGCTAATGGATTTTGCGGCTTTCGAGAGTTGTGGAAAATGTTTTCCGTGTCGTCTCGGCACTAAACGAGCCCATGAGATGCTAAATAAAGCGAATACCAGTAGTTACAGGATCGATACAGACTTATTTGATGACCTGCTGCATACTTTGCAAGTCGGCTCACTCTGTGCTCATGGGGGTGGGATACCACTGCCAGTGCGAAATGCCTTACAATATTTTCAAGAAGAACTGGAACCCTATTTTACCAAGGAGGTGACCCATGTCTAAGATAGCCTATTTAAACAACAAGCCCTACGAAATCGAAGCTGGGGAGACGATGATTACCTTCGCTCGGCGAGCGCTGGGACCGGACTCCATTCCTACTTTGTGCGATGCGCCGAATCTCGATCCGTTTGGATCCTGTCGCGTGTGCAGTGTTGATGTGGCGTTAGAGAAGAATGGCCCTGCGAAAACCTTTGCGTCCTGTCACACACCGGTTGCCGAAGGTCAGTATATTTACACTGATTCGAAGAACGTTCAGCGCCTGCGTAAGAATATCATTGAGTTGGTGCTTACTGATCACCCCTTGGATTGCTTGACCTGTGAAGTGAACGGAAACTGCGAACTTCAGACCGTGGCGGCACGGGTCGGGATCACCGATGTCCGGTATCCTGAGGGAGAAACCCATTTGGATCGCGAGAAAGACCTGAGTCACCCCTACATGACCTCGGATCTGAGCAAGTGTATCAATTGCTACCGCTGTGTGCGTGCGTGTGATGAAGTACAGGGTCAGTTCGTTCTAAGCATGGCGGGTCGCGGATTCGATAGCCGGATTATCAAGGGTATGGATGAGAGTTTCGACGACAGCCCCTGCGTCAGTTGTGGCGCCTGTTCGCAAGCATGTCCGACGGCGGCGATTTCCGACGTTTTTAAATCCAAGTCCATTGCGAATACTAAAAAGACACGAACGGTCTGTAACTACTGTGGTGTCGGTTGTAATCTGGAGGTCGCTACCTCGGGAGGAGTTATCAAGGGCATTCAAGCGCCCTACGATGCGGAAGTGAATCAAGGACATACCTGCCTGAAAGGCCGCTACGCTTTCAAATTTTATGATCATCCCGATCGTATCACCTCACCCATGATTAAGCGGAATGGTGAGTTTGAAAAAGTAAGCTGGGATGAAGCTTACGATCATATCGCCACTAAATTCTCGAGTTTCAAAGATGAGTTTGGTCCGGACTCCATGGCTGGCATTTCTTCGGCTCGTTGTACGAATGAGGAGAACTATCTGATGCAGAAATTCTTCCGGGCTGTCATTGGTACTAACAATATCGACGGATGTGCCCGAGTGTGTCATTCGCCGACGGCATTGGGGATGCAAAAAACATTTGGGACCGGTGCGGCCACCAACTCGGTGGAGGACATAAAATACACAAACGCTATCCTGGTGATCGGTGCGAATCCAACTGAAGGACATCCAGTTACCGGTGCTAAGCTTAAGCAGTTCGCGATTTCGGGAAAGACATCGATCGTGATTGATCCACGACGCACTGAGCTCGCTCGTTATGCGACCTATCATTTGCAACTCCGACCTGGTACAAACGTGGCAATTCTGAATATGATGTTGTACTATATCGTTAAGGAGGGGCTCGCGAATCAGGCGTTTATCGAATCCCGGACGGAAGGTTATGAAGATTTTTGTGAAGCACTCCTGAAGATCGATATCGAACAAATGGAATCGATTTGTGGTGTTGATCGGGAGCTGGTTCGGTCAGCCGCAATCGCTTATGCGACGGCTGGAAGCGCGATGAGCTTTCATGGTCTTGGAGTTACGGAACACTCTCAGGGAACTTTTACGGTCATGCAGATCGCCGATTTGGCGCTCATCACCGGAAATATTGGGCGCCGTGGTGTAGGGGTTAATCCCTTACGCGGGCAAAACAATGTCCAGGGTATGGCAGATATGGGCGCGCAACCTTATCAAGGCGCAGGCTACCTGGATGTTTCTGATCCGGATATTATCAAGCAGTATGAGGAGTTTTATGGGGTAGATATGCCAACCGAAATCGGTTGGAAAATTCCGCAAATGTATCAGGCGGCGATCGAAGGTAAGCTCAAAGCCGTGTGGGTGATCGGTGAGGATATGGTGCAAACTGATCCGAACAGTAAGCACGTGAGAAAAGCATTGGAGTCCCTTGAAATGTTGGTCGTTCAGGAAATCTTTATGACTCCGACGGCCGAGATGGCGGATGTGGTTCTCCCAGGTGCGTCGTTTCTTGAGAAGAGCGGAACGTTTACCAACGGAGAGCGCCGTATCCAGCGCGTAAACCAAGTGGTTGAGCCGATCGAAGGGTCTAAACCTGATGGGCAGATCGTGGTGGAGCTCATGAACCGTATGGGCTACCCGCAACCGGACTATGACCCGAAAACGTTGTTGAAAGAAATCTCAGGTATTGTACCGTTCTTCGCTGGAGTGAAGTGGGATGAACTCGGAGATAATGGGAAACAATGGCCAGTGGCTGTCGGAGGGCAGGATACGCCGATTTTGCACATGGAGTCCTTCAAACGCGGAAAAGGCCTTTTCGTATTTAACGATTTCAAGGAATCCGAAGAAGTGGTCGCAAACGGTGAGAAGTTTCCTTACATTTTGACCACGAATCGGAATCTTGAACATTATAATTGCGGTGCGCAAACACGCCGTACGGCCAACGTAGAATTGGTTTCGGAGGACGTTATTTTTATTCACCCGGACGATGCTGTGGATAATGGTATCGAGGATTCGGATATGGTATGTGTGGAATCGGAGCGTGGTAAGGTGGATATCAAAGCCAAGGTTTCCGATGAAATCAAAAAAGGCGTCCTAAGTACCACCTTTCATTTTCCGGAGATCATGGTGAATGACCTGACTTCCAGTGTCTCGGATTCGATCGCGATGTGCCCGGAGTACAAAGTTGTAAGTGTCCGGATACGGAAGGCGCGTAAAGTGGGTATGCGGTCTTAATTAGGTTGCCCAGCCGGTTCCCCGTGCCGGTCTTGGCTTTGGGGTTACATCAACATACAATAGAGATTCGGCATCTGGGCCGTAGGGGCCTTGAAGTATTTCAGTTCCATCCGCATCAATAGCCAGCGAACAGCCCACGCACTTTCTACCCTTCCAGGGCCCGTCGGTGATCCAGCCAACATTGCTGGTTCCAAAGATCGCGGTTGAGAACGCTTGGGCGACTGGAATGTAGCAACCTCGCCAGACGCCTCCGTAGGGGTCTTCATCATTGTCGTGTTCCGCCGGTCTGGCCCAGGCACAAGGAGATAAAATGACATCAGCTCCCATGTAACAGAGTGACCTCGCCAGGACCTGGCCGTTTGCAAAACCGTCTGCGCAGATCATCAACCCGAAGGTTCCGAATTCCGTTTCTACAACGTTGAGTCGATCGCCTTGTGCATAGGTAGCATGACCAATTTCTAACTCGTTGAGCTTACGGTGTTTTAGAATCACTTCGCCGTTTGGATTAATCAGCACGGCCGCGTTGAACACTTTTTGGTCTGCTTTTTCGGTCAGTCCGGCACAAATGTAGACGCCATAATCGACTGCTGCCTTAATGAGTGCTTGGCAAGGAGTGCCGTCGGGAATGGGTTCAGCGTGTGCCAAAGCCGAGGGGTCGGTCCAACCGAGGTCGAGGCATTCGGGTAAGAGAACCACGTCAGCTTTCTGTTCAGCAGCTTCTTGGATGAATTCAACGGCTCGATTCAGATTGGCAGATTTTTGTCCGCCCTCTACGAGCATCTGAGCCATCGCTAATTTGAAGGGTTTTGGCATGGCAATTAGACATCCAGTAGCCAACGGGCCTTCTCGGAAATACGATTCAGGGTCTCCTTTCGAATCCATCGTTTCTGATCGGTCTGCTGCGGTTGGTCCCGCGTACAGAAGTAACTGTGAATAGCGCGGCGTGGTTGGTCGGTTCGGTTCATGGTGCCACCATGCCAGACATGGGAATTAAATACCACGGTCGTTCCGGCGGTAGCTTCAAGGATCATTTCGTCAGGATGGGGGGCTTCTGGATCGTGCATCTCATCGGCAGGCACCTTGCCCCAGAGATGCGAGCCTGGCACAAGGCGGGTTGCCCCATTGGCTCTGGAAAAATCATCGAGAAGCCAGATCGAATTGCAGACTTTGTAGTCTCCCGGACCTACGGCTTCCTTCCAATCCACGTGAAGCTTCTGCAATCCCTTACCGGGACGAGCAGCTCGGTAGTTGAGTGATGAGAGCTTAATGCCGTTTCCCAAGACATGCTCAACGGCAGCGAGTAGTTTCGGATGGGTGTAGAGCTGGTCAAAAATAGCTCCCTTGTTCACCAGATTTGCGAGCCTGTCCGCGCCTTCTTCTTTGGGGTGCTTGATGTGTTTCGAGTCAAAGAGTTCAGAGCCACCATCTTCACCTTCTTGATCTACCAGATCCTGAACGTGCCCACGTATCGCTTCGACTTGTTCGGGCGAGAGTAACTGACCCAGAGGCAGAAAACCGTTTGTATCCAGGAAATTCGCTTCCGCAGCTGAAAGTGAAAAAGCTCCTTGGGGGTGATTCGTGGAAGAACCGTTCATTGAGTAGAATATTCAGGTTTAGTGGATAAGAGCTCAAGATGAGTCTTAGTCATTACAAGCTCGAAAACCATTTTTGAATTGGTAGGCCAAATTTAGTTATCGATGAGCTTATTATCCGATGAATCCGATTTCAACGATCTTTACCTCCACTTATTATTCGTCTAATACCATAACATCGAAATGACCCCGATTCATTACAGCTTCGACGTTTATTTCAAAGCAGTGTCGAAGGATTGTTCCTCAATCGGTTAATTTTCTAAATCTTACCTCCACACCACTCATGACCAAAATTTCTAATCTGGGCCCCCTCTTCTTCGTGTCTTCTGGTCTCCTTATGTTAATAACCCACGTAGGCTGCCGGCCAATTAAGCCTGCGACTATTGAAGTTCAGTTTGAGGATCTTTCAGGATTTGAGCCCGTAGCCGATAACTGGAAGATTGTAGGGGCCGTGGAGGTGGATCGCAGCGGAGAGAAACTGATGACTGCGACGCCGGGCACAGGTGTACTGTTCTGCTCACCGACTGAAATAGCAAAAGACGATCTGTTTACGAAATTCGAGCATGCGGATATTGAATTGGAGGTGGAGTTGATGGTTCCCGTTCAATCCAATTCGGGGCTCTATTTCCAGGGCCGTTATGAGGTGCAAATTCTAGACAGTTGGGGGGTAACCAAGCTTCGGCATGCCGATATCGGGGGTATTTACCAACGCTGGGATCCGTCACGCGGAGAAGGCAAGGAAGGCTATGAGGGCCATCCGCCGCTGGTCAATGCCTCCAAAGAACCGGGTGAGTGGCAGAGCTATCGGATCAAGTTTCGAGCGCCTCGTTTTGACAGCTCGGGAAATAAGACTGAGAATGCTCGCTTTGAAGAAGTGTGGCTCAATGACCAGTTGGTTCAGAAAGAGGTCGAAGTAACCGGGCCTACCCGGGCATCCCATTTTGAAGATGAAGTTCCCTTGGACGCTCTGATGATCCAGGGCGATCATGGACCCGTGGCTTTCAGAAATTTCAGCTACCGACTCATTCCTTGAGAAACCTTTAGAAATCCGAATACTCTAAGCCTGTTATTATGATGAAATTGACCCCTAAAACACTTTCCCGCCGGGACTTTGTTGCGAAGACCGCGACAGTCGCGGCCTCTATCCAGTTTTTAACGCATCCGATCTTTGGACAAAATGCTCCGAGCAATAAGCTGAACTTGGCGGGTATCGGAATCGGTGGGATGGGGAAGGCCAACCTCAATAATTGCTCCGAGGAAAACATTGTCGCGCTCTGCGATGTGGACCCGGTGTTTTCTGAGCCTGTGATATCCAGATATTCGAACGCCAACTTTTACGGATCTTATCAAGAAATGCTGGATACGGAAAAGGATCTCGATGGTGTGGTGATTGCAACCCCGGATCATACGCATGCAGTCATCACGCAGGCAGCGATGGACAAGAACCTTCACGTGTATTGTCAGAAGCCTTTGACGCATACGGTTCACGAAGCGCGCGTCCTTACTGAGGCCGCGGCGAAAGCCCCGCACATCCAAACCCAGATGGGAAATCAGGGACGTTCTTCCGAGTCGATTCGCTTGCTTAAGGAGTGGCTCGATGCAGGTGCGATCGGCAATGTGACCGAAGTCTATGCCTGGACGGACCGGCCTGTGGGTGGGCAACCCTGGTCTACGTTTCCAATCACGGGGCGACCTCAAGATACGCCACCGGTCCCGAAGCATCTGGATTGGGATCGCTGGTTGGGCCCTGCACCCTATCGCCCGTATCACCCGATTTATCACCCACTCAGCTGGCGGGGGTTTTATGACTTTGGAACCGGTCCGCTGGGGGATATGGGCTGTCATATTCTGGATCCTTCCTTCTACGCGCTGGAGCTTGGAGCCCCGACGATGGTAGAGGCGACCTCCACGCATTGGGAAGAGGCTGTTCTTGGCGAAACCTATCCTCGCGCAACGCAGGTGCGCTATCACTTTCCGGCCCGTAATGGAAAACCTCCGGTGACTATCAACTGGTCGGACGGACGGTTACTTCCCTTTCGGCCCAAGGGCGTCTCCAATGACGTACAACTTCCCAACAGCGGGGCGCTCATGATCGGAGACGAAGGGGTGATCATGCACGGCAGTCATGGAGCGGGTGGGCTAAAGCTATTACCCGAAGAGAAGATGGCTTCGTTTATGGCTAACCGTCCTCCCAAGACCATTCCCCGCGTAAAAGGGAGTCACGAAGGTGATTGGATCCGTGCCTGCAAAGACGGGATTCCGGCGAGCTCCAGCTTTTCCTACGGAGGAGCCCTTACGGAAATGGTGTTACTCGGTGTATTGGCGATTCGAGTACCGAATCAACGTCTCGAGTGGGACAGTACTTCCATGAATTTCAAAGATCACGAGGTGGCCAACGCATTGATCCATCCACCGTACCGAGATGGCTGGTCATTGCGGGGGTAAATAGTTATGCATGGGTTATCGGTATCAGTGGATTTATTCGATTTTAATAGGTCAAGACGATCGATAGAGGATGAGCTGATGTTATGAGGCTAAGTGTGATCCTTTCTCTATATGCTGTTTCTTTGTTTCTCTTCGGGCGTTCGTTGATTGCACAATTCGAAGGGGCATCAATCCAAGTAGCCGATGGTTTCGAAGTCACGCAGGTCTATGCGGTGCCGGGAGATACCCAGGGTTCCTGGGTGGCACTGTGTGTGGATGATCAAGGTCGACTGATTGCGGGGGATCAGAATGGAGGGTTGTTTCGGATAACTTTGCAGGGTGGAGCGGTCGCCTCGGTGCTGCCAATAGATATAGAGATTGGTTACGTGAATGGACTGACCTTTGCTTTCGGAAGCCTTTATGCGGTGGTGGCTGAGGATAAATACGAAGGTGGAGGACTCTACCGTATTCAGGATACAGATGGAGATGATCAATTTGATAAGGTTGAGTACCTCCGCAACTTTGTCGCCAAAGGCGAGCATGGACCGCATAGCGTGGTTCCGGGTCCTGAAGGTAATTGGCTCTATGTTATTGCGGGAAATAAGACGCCCTTACCAGAAGGTCCAGGGTTCGCATCCAAGGTTCCGACTCATTGGGGGGAAGATGATTTACTGCCACGTATCTGGGGCCCCATCGGGAGTGAAAAAGGAACAACGGCTCCGGGAGGTTGGATAGCGCGAACAGATCCAGAGGGTAAAACTTGGGAGCTGATGGCGGTCGGATTTCGCAATGCGTTTGACCTGGCCTTCAACGAAACGGGTGACCTGTTCACGACGGACGCCGATGCAGAGTTCGACATAGATACGGCCTGGTATCAACCGACGCGATTATTGCATGTCGTTACCGGAACGGATTATGGTTGGCGATCAGGCTCAGGAAAGTGGCCACCTTATTATGAGGATACGGTACCGCCTGTCTATGAATACGGTCCGGGGTCACCCACCGGGATCACGTTTGGTTACGGGACAAACTTTCCGAAAAAGTATCAACAAGCGTTATTCGCCAGCGACTGGAGCTGGGGACGCGTTTTTGTATCCTGGCTTAAACCCCATGGTAGCTCCTACACCAGTGAAACCGAAGAGTTTTTGACGGGGGTTCCGTTGCCGATTGCCGATATCGTAGTGAATCCAAGCGACGGTGCGCTCTACTTTGTTTTGGGCGGTCGTGGCACCACCTCCGGCCTTTACCGCGTCAGTTATGTCGGTGCTGAAATGAATAAAGATTCAAGAACGGACACCAATGAGTATGCTGAATTGCATGAGGAACGTCGGATGCTGGAACAGCTCATGAATTCGGCGGCGGATGAAGAGGTTCCGATTGCCTGGCCTTATTTGTCTAGCGACGATCGTGTGCTGAGGCATACGGCCCGGTTGATACTGGAGCACGTTCCGGCAAAAGTGTGGCAGCATGAAGCTTTGCAGGAGACCGATCCACTGGCTTTGATGTCGTCACTCTTGGCTTTAGCCAGAACGGGAGATTCAGAACAACTGCCCGAGTTGCTATCAGCGATTCTGGCACAGGATTTTGATGCTTTTGAGCATCAGGAGAAATTGCTGTATCTGCGGTGCCTGGAAGTGGCATTTATCCGTATGGACTCAGTAGATACAAACTATGCTGCGAAGGAAGAAAAGCAGCGGCTGAAACTTTTTTTGGAATCCCTGTTTCCGGCGGATGATGTCCTGCTCAACGCAGAACTCGTAAAACTGTTAATTTATCTGGAATCAGCCAAAGCGACTCCGATCGCAGTAGAGCTTCTTGAATCAGCGGTCACGCAGGAAGACCAGCTCCGGTTGCTTCTTCCGCTGCGGGTTCAAACCGAGGGTTGGAACCGCAGTCTGAGGGAGCGGCTATTTACGGCGCTCGGACGGGCGCATGGTTGGACAGGCGGACTTAGTCTATCCAAATACATCGAAGCCATCGTGGCAGATTCCTTATCGACCGTGCCCGAACAGGATAAGGAGCATTATCGTGAAGTTCTGGAAAATGCCCGTCCGCAGGCGGTCACGGTGAACACAGGTAGTCGTCAGTTCGTCAAACTATGGACACTCGAAGATTTGTTGCCAATTGCTGACGAGGCTCTCGAGAAAGGTGACCTAATAAACGGCCGGAAATCATTTACTGCTGCCGGTTGTTTTGCCTGTCACCGGGTGAACGGTGAAGGCGGAGGAGTCGGTCCTGATCTGACTGCGGCCTTACGGCGTTTCAGTGTGCGTGACTTTCTCGAAGCAGTCCTCGAGCCGAGTAAGGTCATCAGTGACCAGTATGGTATGTCGGTCATCAAGAAAGCCGATGGCACCGAAATACATGGAAGAGTGGTCAATTACTACGGAGATTCGATCGGGATTCAGACGGACTCGCTGAATGCGGCCAACATTCTGAGAGTCCCGCGCACTGACATCCTTTCTCTCGAACCTTCCCCGGTCTCACCCATGCCTTCTGGTCTGCTAAGCACACTGACGCGGAAAGACATTTTGGATATGGTCGCCTTCCTGTCGTCGGGGTCCTAGTATCTTAATTACGAGATTTTATTGTGGCGGGGAACGTTGGAAAGGGAAGGGACAAAACTACAACCTTTGATCAGTAGATTATTGCTTGCACCATTCATGCGGCTGGGTTGCCTTATATTAATGCAATTTGCTGACCACGAATTGGAAGCAGTGGTATGTTTTCGGACAGTCTTTGTTATCTTTATTTTTTAAGCCTCTATGTTTATGTGGGTGTGTCGTTGTCACTCGGTAATGCGTTTGTCCCCCTTTTTTTCTCCCAGCTTATTTAAGTACTGATAAGGCGAGCGCCAAGATGGGCCGAATTTCAGCGCGATCCTCGCCACGTCGCAATTGCGCCATGGCATTGGTGATCTGAGCAAATAAATATTGTGCCGCAAATTCTGTTCCAATCGTTGGAGAAAACTCTCCCTTAGCTTTGGCGCGATCAATCCAATTAGCATAGTGCGTAACGATTTCATCGCGAAAGGAAATTGCTTTTCGGGCACTGGTTTCGCCTAGCTGCAAATGGTCATCATACATGCTGGCATGAAGGCAACCTTCGGGCAAACCAAGGGCAGCGCGGTCTTGGAGGAGTAATTCGATCAGTTCGTTTAAAACAATATTGAAGGGTTTATCTTGGTCCCTGTCGGCCCGATGGGGAAGGCGGAGTGGGATCGCGGTTGGCTGTATAAGCGGGTTGTGGAGGAGAAGTAGGGTTTGGTACGTTTTCCAGTGTGAGCGTGGGTTGTTGGCTGGTTTTATAGAGAAAAGTTACCGTGGACCTTGGTTCGCGAAATTGGATTTAGTCCGTTTGGTCTCAACCGAGCCTGCTGCTTTCGATGATATCGAGCTAAGTATATTTATATGATCGTTTTATTTGAGAGGATTTGTTGAATGAAGTCATAGTTGGGCACGACCAGGCCTGACTTTTGTGGAGCCGGATTTATGTTGGGAAGAGTATCTAGGATTGCGATTGCGGGATTGATTTTGTGGCTGCTTTGGGGCGAGCGGGTTTTTTGGCCGGCTCAGCGGGGGTTGCCGGAGGGCACGGTTTTGCTTTCGTCGGTGGAGGATTTGGGGCCTTTGGCTGGCGGCCAGGCCATCGCGATCGAAGGGAGGGTTTATCCGGCGCTTGTGGCTTCGGTTGATAGCCTGTGGGAGGAGCGGTTTGCGTATCGCCTCGCGTCGTTTCAAAAAGATGAGTTCGGCGGACAGCAGGAGGTGGTGTCGCGTCACGTTCGTCCGGCGATTCGCTTTGATTGGGCAGGCGGGCAGATCGCGGTTCCGGCTGAATCCTATGGGATGAAGTCCGGGCCTGAGGCGCCGGGCGCGTCGGCGTTTCTTACCAACGAAAAGAACGTGGGGTTTCGGGCGGGGGATTTGGCGTTGGCCTTGGGGCGGAAGGCGGGAAAGGGGTCAATCGTGGTGGATGAATTGGCGCTCGGGCCGCTGGATGCTTATCTGCAGAAGCTCGAGAGCGTGAACGCGTATCGCTCATGGATCGGCCACTGGCTTACGGGGGTGGTTTCGCTGTTGGCTTTGTCGATCCTGTTGAGCGCGTTCCGACGGGG
>CAYGQM010000082.1:0-27068 GCA_964352065.1 uncultured Opitutaceae bacterium | reverse complement strand
GGCCCAACAGAAGGCGGTAATGATCATGCAAGCTTCTTTGACTGTCTTCACTCATGGGAATAATCACTCCCAACTCATCTGCTATCGCAACCATTCTATTTTCTATCATCACCCTCTAAAAACCCAGTAGAACCTCTATATATTGGTTTGACTCCGATTCAGCAATTAGTTTCAATCGATAACATAAGGAGCGATTACATCGACTGCTCCCCTCATTATATAACCCTCAATTAAGATATACCATGAACAAATCATTATTATTGTTTATCGCCATCGCTGTACTCATCCAACCTTGCATAGGAAAGATATTCGACGTCACACTTCCGCCATACTCAGCGACAGGAAACGGATCGACGAACGACTCTGCAGCAGTCCAAAGCGCCATGAATGCATTACTTACACACGGAGGAGGAGTTTTGTATTTTCCCAGCGGGACCTACAAGCTCAACTCAGCAATCACAAACTCAAGTAACAAAACAGTTACATTCGAAGTATTGGGAGAAGGAACTAATAATACAATTCTTCTGCCATCCTCAAACAACGGAACGTTAGATTTCTCTTTTACGAATTCCGATTATGATAACATCTGCCAAATCAGAAATTTGACTATTGAAGCGAATGACGACAGCCTTCCATTTGGAATAAAGCTTAAAAACAGTCCAGTCAAAGTTATGGGAACTACAGGCACCCTAGTGAACCCAGGATTCTTCGTAAGCAACGTACATTTTAAGTCAAGTGAAACAGAATGGTTTAATTTGATGCTCGAGATTGGTAGTGGACATAACTCCAAAATAGAAAATTGCTTTTTTGGAGGAAGACTATTCGATCCAGGATCTCCTTGTGATATAATAAATATTACTGGAACTGGCATTCTGTATGATGATGCATGCATGCATTAATACGTTCATCACAAACTGCCATTTTTATGCGCTAAAACACGGTATTGACATATCGCAACCTGACTCAGATGCGAATTACCATGAAGGAGCCTACATAAACAACAACTATTTCGTGGCTGTTAATCGCGGCATACAAGCATCTGGAAAAAATAGAGTAAGCGGAAGAAATTCAGTATTACTACGGCTTTTGAATAATCATATAGACGCAATTGGTAAAGACGCTCAATGCATCGCAATAACAAATTGGTCGGACGTCCGAATAGAATCAAACTCACTGTATGTCAGCGACTGGGCCTATAAGGGATGCAGTGGACTTTCAAGCAGTGCCTACCATTGCACATTAGGGATCGAGAGATCCATCATCTCAAACAATGAATTTAATGGACTTCAACAAAACGATGGAGGTATCGTAATGCTTTCTGCAGCAAGCTATCAAAGCTTTCACTCAGGAAACAACATAATAAGCCAGAATATCTTCACTGACATGCCTTCTTCCTATGGTATTTGGTTTCAAACTAGCACCTTCAACCACAAAACCATGGATAACATCTTCAACTCCGTGTGGACAAACTATTTGAATTCTGGAGCCGTAACGAATACATTTTACGACAACTAACATAACAATCAGAAGGTTTTCGGTTCGCCAATTCAATTTTTGAATTGGCGAACTTCTATTTTCCATACAAACCCATACAAAGAAAACTCCTGAACACTTCGCCTATAAATTATCTCTGAAAATTCTGTGAAACTCGATATCGCGATCTGCTTAATATTCAAAGATTCCGCCGCTTACCTCGAAGAGTGGCTTCTCTTTCACTTAGCTACGGGATTCAATAGCTTTTTTCTCTACAATAACGATTCCTCAGATGATTATCTTCCAATACTAGAACCCTTTATCAGACAAGGAATAGTTTCACTTGAACAAGCACCAGGGTCCGGGAGGCAACAGGAAATTTACAACAAGTGCCTCCTTGAGCACGGTTCTAAAGTAGATTGGTTAGCATTTATAGACGATGATGAATTTTTCTACCCTTCTATCCCTCCGCCACCCGGATGGGGGGGGGGAGGACTCTCGGAAACACTCGCCAAATACTCTAGTTACGCAGGCATAGCAGTCGTCTGGGAGCTCTACGGATCTTCGAATCACATCAAAAAACAACCAGGATACGTAATATCCAACTTCACGCTTAAATGCAAAAAGCCTGACCAACACGTCAAATGCATCGTCCAACCTAGATTCACGGAATGCTCAGTCCTAAATGGTCACATTTTTCAACCAAAACCTGGTTATATTACCGTTGACGAAAAAATGAAACCGTTTCGCGGGCCGTTTCACGGAAACGCAACCGCTGACGTGCTTCGCATCAATCATTACTTAGTTAAGTCTTATGAAGAGCTAGAAGTAAGGCGATTGAGGCCCGATGTAGATACCGGGAAACCCAAGAATATAACAATCGATGAATGGAAACAATGGGACCAAGACCTGTGGAACGAAACCTTCGATGATTCAGCCACGTACTTTATACCCAAAATGGAACGTCTTCGAAAAGAAATAATCGGACGAAAAAAATCTTTGTTTAATCCCTTCACCTGGCTCCAAAAGAACTAAAGTTTAAGAAATTCCGTTATCCGATTCTTATGTGACCTGACCAATCGGAAAACATTCCAAGCGACCGTTTCGGATGAGGATTAGGCAGCGGGCTTTAGAAAAATTATTGTTTCGCCTGTTCGGGACGGTTTGGATTTAACCAACCGTAGAATTATGACTGCAGACGACATAAAAGCATCCGCTCAAACTGACGATGAGCCACACAGTACCCTATCCGAACCGTTGAAAGCCCTTTGGTGGGATGCCAAAGGAGATTGGGAGCAAGCCCATGAGGCGTGCCAGGACGCGGGTTCCAAAGATGGTGACTGGGTTCACGCTTACCTCCACCGTAAAGAAGGCGATCTCGGAAATGCTGCCTATTGGTATAGTCGCGCCGGCAGACCGGCTTTTCGAGGTAATCTCAAGGACGAGTGGAACTCGATGGTGAAAGCCCTTTTAGGAAAACTCGCCTAGTTATGTGGCGCATGCTATGGAGAGTCTACCTGTTTCTCAGTATACTCACGTTTCTCCTTTATGGATTGGATAAGTTTCTCGCTAAAGCAGAGTGGAAACGCATTCCTGAGCGGTGGCTTCACACCCTGTCCCTGATTGGCGGTTTCCCGGGAGCGTTTCTCGGAATGAAGATCTTCAATCACAAGACAAATAAACCCAAGTTCCGCTGGATGATCCTGGCGTCACTGCTCCTACACCTCATCGCAATCACCGCCTTCATCGCGCGCCTGCGCTGGTTCTAGGAACACTTGAGCCGATCAATGATGGTGGTGATCGTGGCCGTGATCATGGCCACAGCTTTCGCCATGATGCACATGCCCATGACTCAATTCCTCTTCAGTAGCCGGGCGAACCGATAAAATTTTCACGTCAAAGTGCAGGACTTTGCCTGCCAGTTCGTGATTTGCATCGATCGTCACCGTATCACCCTCAATTTTCTGGATGGTAAACATGCGGATACCCCCAGCCACTTCCCCCTGAAAACGGGCTCCCTGGACAAGGTCCAACTCGGGAGGAAACTGATTTCGATCCACTTGCCCAATCAACTCCGGTGTTAATTCTCCATAGGCCTCCGTCGGCTGTAAAGATACTGAGAACTCATCGTTCACCTGCTTACCCATCAGCGCCTTTTCCAGTCCCGGGACCACAGCTTCAACACCCATCAATAATATGAAGGGGTCATTTTCAGTGCTTTTGTCCAGGACCTCCCCTATTTCGCCCTTCAGGACATAAGATATTCCCACGACTGACTTCTTATCAATTGGCTGCATGCTCAAAATCCTTCCTACTTTTTCCGTAAATACCATCTTTTTCTATTGAATACTCTGAATTTCCCCTTAAGTTAACATCGTTAATATTTTAACATTAGTTAACATCGTTAACTTCAACAATGTCAGGCAATCTCAAACCAAGCTATCACCACGGGGACCTCAAGATCGCTCTGATCAAGGCAGGCCTGGAGATACTCGCTGAATCCGGAATCGCTGAGCTTTCCCTGCGCAAAGTTGCGAAACGGGCTGGCGTCAGCGAAGCAGCCCCTTACCGCCATTATAAGGATAAAGACGCCTTACTCACCGGAATCGCTGAACAGGGATTTTTGAGACTGTCTGCAACCTTGGAACAGATCGAGGAGGCATACGCAGAAGACGCGAGCGTGTTGTTTTACCAGATGGGATTCGCCTACGTCCGATTTGCCCGAACCCACTCAGACTCCATGCGAATCATGTTTCGGCATCGAACTCAACCGAGCCCCTCAAACAACCCGAGCCTCCAGGAAGCTACCGACCAGATGTTCAACTACCTGATTGATCTTGCCGAGTACTGCCAACAGGCAGAACTCGCACGCCCCGGTCATCCTCTCCCATTGGCGCTCAGCTACTGGACAGCTATTCATGGTCTATCGATGCTCTTGATAGATCACGGTTTTACCGAAGAGATAATCCAAGGTCAGACGGACGAAACCCTTGCCCGAATCGCACTCGATAACATTCTTTACGGATGGCAGGGCTCCAAGACCCTCTGAACTCTCCATTCCGAAAGCCATGCAGGACTCCAAACTCCGCTTTTCAGACCGCGTAGAAAACTACGTCAAATACCGCCCTCACTATCCTCAGAAGATCGTTCACGATCTGGCAACCCTCGGCGTAATTTCAGAACAGGCGACAATCGCCGATGTCGGCTCAGGTACCGGACATTCAACCGTATTGTTCTTATCCCACAGATACACTTGTTTCGGGGTGGAGCCTAACCATGAAATGCGCGCTGCTGCTGAAACACTACTGGAAGGCCATCCACAATTCATGAGCAGGAATGGTAGCGCAGAAGCGACAGGACTTAGCAGCCAATCAGTAGACCTCATTATCGCTGGACAAGCATTTCACTGGTTCGATCAAACCGCAGCAAAACAAGAGTTTCTAAGAATACTTAAGCCCGGCGGATACGTAGCTTTGATCTGGAACGAAAGGGAACACACCGGCTCGGAATTCCAGAAAGCCTACGAAGCACTGCTGCTGGAACATTGTCCGGATTACGGAAAGGTGAATCACAGAAACGTAGATACCAAGGCTTTGGAACGCTTTTTCAGCCCTTCAGTACATTCAATTAGAGAATACGAAAACTCACAGCAGTTTGATCTTCCAGGATTCAAAGGCAGATCACTTTCCTCCAGCTATTGCCCCAACCCTGGGGAACCCAATCACGACCCCCTCATGGAAGCCCTTACCCGACTGTTTCATAAAGAGCAGTCTGATGGCTACGTAAGCTTCGACTATTGCACCCGCGTTTACTTGGGCCAGCTCCAACACCCCCATTCCTAGTCATGTTCCCCTGCTCCACACCAGATCCACCCTACTACGCTGTCATCTTTCCATCCACCAAAACCGGGAACGATCCCGACTATGACACCATGGCCGTCAAGATGAAGACATTGGTAGCCGAGCAACCGGGTTTCCTCGGTATCGAGTCCATCAGAAATGCATCCGGCCAAGGGATTACGATCTCATATTGGGATTCTGAAGCTGCTATACGAAACTGGCAACAGCACCCCGAACATAAAATAGCGCAGGCTAAAGGCATTGCCCTGTGGTACGACGACTATCGTATACGCGTGGCCAAGGTTGAGCGTGCCTACGGAAAACAAGACGAGACACAAACCTAGTCTTTCTTCCGTTTGCCCCGCATTTGGATGTAGAATCCGGCGATCGATAGTCCGACGACACTGATCCAAAAAAAGACGGGCCGCTCGAAGATATCGTGCAAAGAAGCTCCGCCATACTTGTCGAGAATCTGCTCCCACGGAAACAGGAACGGGGATAATTTCAGCAAAAAGAAAACGCTCTGCACCGCATGCCACGCACCGGCGGCGGCAGTCGCTGCTTTCATGGTCCATTTCTCGAGCTTTAATGCCATGAACCCACCGATGAGAATCGCCAACACCAATACTCCGATTGCGGCAATGTCCTCCAGAGACTGCAAAAACGGCAGAAGAATGACTGCAGCTCCATAAGAACCTAGAATAAATACTCCAGCTTTGTAGAAAAAATTCATCAGGATCCCGAGAGACAGCCCCAAAATTCCGGCAGTAATCCAGACTACCTGGGAACTCTCCGGAAACACCAGAGGAGCATACAGTAATCCAGCGTAAGCACCACTGACGAAGCCCAGAAAAAACAATACGAGTTTAAGGATTTTGTAACCGTGTAGACAGGTTAACAAACCGAATGCCAACACGATCAAACCCGGTGCCCACCACGGCAAAGCATCCAACGGTAGAACTGGAGAATCAGGATTCATTAAAGATCATGGGCCTACAGAAATTACCGCGCCCTGACAAGTTTTTGAGTCTTCGGAAAATATCCTCGCCCTTTGCAGGCTGATCCTTTGCATTTTGACTCGCAGAACATTGTCACCTGACGATCGAGTCAGAAAGCTAACAGAGCAGAAGTACCCATGAATAAAGAAGTTCTATCAGAAGCAGCCACTATCGCACGCGGATTGGCTATTGACGCTGTTGCCGCCTGTAATTCCGGGCACCTAGGCCTACCTTTGGGAGCCGCAGAAGTCGGCGCAGTCCTTTTCGGAGATACTCTCTCCATCAACCCGAGAAATCCGGACTGGATAAACCGTGATCGTTTCGTTTTGTCTGCCGGTCATGGAAGTATGTTTTTGTATGCCTGGCTACACCTGTCTGGCTACGACCTCAGCCTGGAAGACGTGAAGAACTTCCGGGTACTCCATAGCAAAACACCGGGCCACCCGGAATTTGGCGAAACCCCCGGTGTAGAGTGCACAACCGGTCCTTTGGGCCAGGGCATTGGAAACTCCGTCGGTATGGCGGTAGCAGCCAAGATGACCGCCGCAAAATTCAATACCGACGCTCACACTATCATTGATCACCATATCCTATGTCTTGCAGGCGATGGGTGCATACAAGAAGGAGTTGCCTCCGAAGCGAGTGCTTTCGCCGGGCACTTCGGTTTGGATAATTTGATTCTTATTTATGATTCGAATGACGTAACCCTCGATGCAGCAGCAGACGCCACCCAAAGCGAAGATACTGGGAAACGCTACGAAGCCTACGGATGGGATGTGATGACCGTTGATGGCCACGACCTTGACGCACTGCAATCCGCCCTCAACGACGCTAAGAGCAACGACAACGGAAAACCCAAGCTCATCATTGCTCGGACCCTTATCGGAAAAGGTATCGAACAAGTCGCCGGAACAGCAGCCGCTCACGGTGAAGGTGGAGTCAAGTTCGCCGCTGAAGCCCGGGCCGGACTCGGCCTTCCTGAAGAATCCTTTTATGTCTCCGACTCGGTAAAGTCTTTCTTTTCAGAGCGTAAGCAGGCCCATGCGGAAAAGTACAACGATTGGATGGAGACTTATAACTCGTGGAAATCGACTAACCCGGAATTGGCCACTTTACTGGCGGATGCCGGAGCTCCTGCCGATATTGATGGGCTTATGGCAGCAATCCCGGAGGCTGATCCGGAAAAGAATCTTGCGACTCGTGTCTCTGGTGGTGATGTCATCAACGCCCTCGCCAAGGCGGAACCGCTTTTAATTACCGGTAGCGCTGACCTATTCGGTTCAACGAAGAACTACATCAAAGATGTGGGAGACTTCACACGCGACAATCATTCCGGACGCAACATACGCTTCGGCATCCGCGAGCACGCCATGGGAGCGATTGTCAACGGTATCGCCTATCACGGCATCTTCACCGCGTCCGGCGCAACCTTCGCAACCTTCGCCGACTATATGCGTCCGGCCCTGCGCTTAGCCGCCCTTTCGAATCTAAAGAACTTCCAGATTTTCACACACGATTCCGTGGCTGTGGGACAAGATGGACCCACCCACCAACCCGTAGAGGTGGTCAGTGCGGTTCGTCTTATCCCGAACATGGATGTCATTCGCCCGGCAGATCCCGAAGAAACCGCCGGAGCTTTCGTCGCAGCGTTGGAACGTCAGGACGGACCGACATCACTCATTCTTTCCCGCCAGGGAGTACCCACCTTAAACACTATACCCGTGAGTGAGAGACGCTACGGAGTCCTTAAGGGAGCCTATATTGCCCGCAAGGAAGTTGGAGAATTACAGCTGATAATTTTGAGTAATGGCAGTGAACTTCAGCATGCTCTCAAAGCGGCAGAGGAATTAGGAATCGGAACCCGCGTGGTATCGATCCCCTGCTTTGAGAGATTTGAGCGTCAAAGCGCTGCTTACCAAGAGTCCATTATCCCTACAGCCTGCAGAAAACGCATCGCCATAGAAGCAGGCGTAAGCGATGTGTGGTATAAATACGTGGGCCTCGACGGAAAAGTGATTGGAATCGATCGCTTCGGACTCTCTGCGGACGGAGGCCTGGTACTTCGCGAGCTCGGGATAACCGCGGAAGCCATTATCGCGGCTGCTCAGGCTTTGTAAGCATTCCCAGATTCATTTTGGAACCCGGCCTTCACAGGCCGGGTTTGTTTATATAATTAACCAGTATCATGAAAACCGGACTGATAGGCCTAATAGTTCTCTGTTCGTTTGTGCTCATTGCAACCGCGGACTATCTACCGATCGGGACGATTCAAGGCGCTGGACACCAATCGAAATACACGGGCTCGGTAGTAACAACGGACGGTGTGGTTACCCGGGTTTTTCGGGACGGTTTTATCATTCAATCTAAAACACCCAATGCTTTACAGGAAACGTCAGAGGCCATTTACATCTACCAGAAGGAAACAAAGATCGCGGTGGGTAACGAAATTCGGGTTACCGGTATTGTCGAAGAGTATATTCCTGGTGGCAACGACAGCCATAACTTAAGCCTTACCCAAATCAAGGGCGATACCGTCAAATTTATCAGCCGTAATTCGAAGCTGCCCAAGCCGGTTGTCCTGAACTATCTACTAACCGAGTTTCCTAAGGTGATCAAACGACCCGGTTCACCTTTTGACCCACGTATGAATGCCATGGACTTCTATGAAAGCCTGGAGCATATGCGGGTTGTAGTTCTCGAACCTACGATCGTTGGCCCGAAGACTCAATACAGGGAGATAGCGGTCGCTGTTCCCCAGGCGAAACCGCAGCCAACCACGCAACGAGGAGGCGTCATCCTAACTGGCTATGGGTTCAATCCGCCGAAGCTGCTCGTCAGTCTGGGTCGCGAGAACTCACACAACTACAATACCGGTGATCGACTCAGAGACCCAATCCACGGTACCCTCAGCTATTCGTTCGGGAATTACAAAGTCGACAGCAGCAAACCAATTCCCCCTCCTAATCCGAACTGGATTCCAAAGATTACGGAGTCACCAGATGTCCCCGATAAAGCCCTTAGTTTCGCTAGCTTCAATGTAGAGAACCTTTATCTCGATCTCCCAGATGAAAAGTTCGAGACACTCGCCAAAATAATTGTAACCTCACTCGACTCTCCCGATATTCTGGCGCTTCAGGAGATCCACGATAATTCGGGACCCGAAAATGACGGCGTGGTCGATGCGACGAAGGTACTGGAGAAGCTCATTCGGTTTATAAGCAAAACAGGAGGGCCTAACTATAGGTTTCACCAGTTGAATCCGGAAAACAATGCCGACGGAGGATGGCCTGGAGCCAACATACGCAACGCCTACCTCTATCAAGAGAATGCAGCGAAGCTAGTAAGAAGCTACCGACTTCAGGATGGAGTTTTTAACATCAACGACGAAACCGACTTCAGCGGAACCCGTAAACCCTTGGTCGCATTCTTTAAGACCGAAAAAGAGACCCTCATTTTCATCAACTGCCACTTGAGGAGCAAAGGCGGTGACTCTCCACCTTACGGATCCCTGATGCCAGCAGTCCGGTTCTCAGAGAATCAACGTATTCCCCAGACCCTAGCCTTAAGAAAGCATGTAAATGAACTCCACAAGAAATACCCCGAAGCCGGTATTGTCGTCCTCGGTGACATGAACGACTTTGAGTTTTCCCCGGCCATCCAAAAGCTCACCGAAGGCAGGCAGGGTTTGATCAATCTGATCGAAACGATACCACCCACAGAACGCTATACCTATATCTACCAAGGGTTTTCCCAAGTCCTTGATCATATTTTGGTGAGCCGTAATCTCGCTTCCAGGGCGAAAGCCCATATCGCTCATATTAACGCCGACCTGAGTGAGAGCACACGATCAAGCGACCACGATCCAGTCCTCGTATGGCTTAAGGTTCCGTAATTCGTTACCGCTTCAACAGAGATTTTCCTTGTCCCGACGGTTTCAGTTCCATGAAATCTACGCCAAGACCCAACCTACCAATTCCCATTTTATCCTTTCATATCCTACCTGTTTTTAGCTAATGGCTGAACCCGTTTACGACGAAAAGTCGATCAAGTCGCTGGACTGGAGAGAACACATACGCCTGCGACCCGGTATGTACATTGGAAACGTCACCGGCAAAGGCACTTCCGCCGATGAAGGACTTTATGTCCTAATCAAAGAAGTCGCAGACAATTGCCTCGACGAGTACATGATGGGCTATGGCAAACGGATCGAGATCAGCGTAAAGAATGGCGTGGTCATCGTAAGAGACTTTGGCCGAGGCATACCTCTGGGCAAAGTGGTTGAGTGCGTCAGTAAGATCAATACTGGCGGAAAGTACGACTCAGAGGCATTTCAAAAATCGATCGGCCTTAACGGCGTCGGTACCAAAGCCGTAAACGCGCTTTCGGAATTTTTCAAAGTGGAATCCTTCAGGGATGGGAAAACCGTAGCCGCAGAATTCTCTCGTGGAATTTTGCTCAGCGAAGATAAGAAGCCCAAAGCCAGCGATGAAAAGTCTGGTACCCTCGTTACGTTTACGCCGGACAAAAAAATCTTTGGTGATTATACCCTTCGCAAAGAGCATATTGAGAAACTGATCTGGAACTACGCCTATTTGAATACGGGGCTCACCCTCGTCTATAACGGGGAACGGTATCATTCCAAGAATGGACTCGAAGACCTTCTAACCGAGAATCTGGAATCGGAGCCGAACTACCCCATCATCCACTTCAAAGAGGAAGATATCGAAATCGCGTTTACCCACACGAATCAGTACGGCGAAGACTACTTTTCTTTCGTAAACGGACAACATACCACTTTGGGAGGAACTCACGAGGCCTCTTTCAAGCAAGCACTTGTAGAGACACTCAGAGGGTTCTTTAAAAAAGATTATCACGTCTCGGATGTTCGAAGCGGCATCGTTGGTGCCGTTGCCATCCGGGTTCAAGAACCCACCTTTGAGAGCCAAACCAAAGTAAAATTGGGCAGCGATACATTTGGCCCCGATGGACCCAGTATCCGCCAAGGCCTTACAAACTTTCTGAAACGCGAGCTCGATAATTACCTCCACAAGAACCCTGCAGCTGCGGAGGCAATCAAAAAGCGGATACTACAAAGTGAACGCGAACGCACCGAACTCAGAGGTATACAGAAGATCGCCAAAGAACGTGCCCGAAAAGCAAAGGTGGTGAATAAAAAGCTGCGCGACTGCAAAGCCCATTTTAACTCCAAGCACAAAGATGCCGAGAAAAGCTGCGTGTTTATAACCGAAGGCGATTCTGCATCCGGATCCATCACCAAATCGAGAGATCCCATCACTCAGGCGGTATTCTCGCTCCGGGGTAAGCCCCTCAACACCTTTGGCATGAAGCGCAAGGTGATCTACGAGAACGAAGAGTTTTACCTACTCCAGGATGCCCTCGATATCGAAGACGGTTTAGAAAACCTCCGCTATAACAAAATCATTTTAGCCACGGACGCCGACGTGGACGGCTTCCACATCCGTATTTTGCTCATGTGCTATTTCCTACAGTTTTTCCCAGAGCTTGTCAGGAGAGGTCACCTTTATATCCTTCAGACACCATTGTTTCGCGTCCGAAACAAGAAGGCTACGGTATACTGTTATTCCGAAGACGAAAAACGACAGGCGACCAGTACGTTGAGTGGCAAAGTCGAAATAACCCGCTTCAAAGGACTTGGCGAAATCTCTCCCTCAGAGTTCAAGCAGTTTATAAGCGAAAACATTCGCCTGGAACCAGTCATCATCGGAAAAAACGCTCACCTGAATGACATGTTAGAGTTTTATATGGGCAAGAATACTCCGGATCGCAAAGACTTCATTGTAGATAATCTGATCGTTGAAGAACCCATCAACGAAAGCGCTGAAGCAGCCGAAGCTTTATCAGCCTAAACAGTTATGGCTCCTGACTCTTCAGAAAACTCTGACCTCGATAAGGTCTCTGATCTTTATAGAAAGTACTACCTTGAGTACGCATCCTATGTGATATTGGACCGCGCAGTCCCAGCCATCCTCGACGGACTCAAACCGGTTCAACGACGCATCCTCACGACCATGTTCAAAATGAGCGACGGTCGTTTCCACAAGGTAGCCAGTATTGTGGGCGAAACGATGAAACTCCATCCCCATGGAGACGCTGCAATTACAGACGCTCTGGTGCAGATTGCCCAACGGGATTTGCTAATCGAAATGCAGGGTAACTTTGGCGATCCCGTTACCGGTGACCGCGCTGCAGCCAGTCGCTACATTGAGGCACGCCTGTCGAAGTTCGCCCTGGAAATTCTTTTTAATCCAAAAACCACTCAGTTTCAGGATTCCTACGATGGCCGGATGAAAGAGCCCATCGTGCTCCCCGCTAAATTTCCGCTCGCACTCGTCCAGGGAATCGAGGGAATCGCGGTCGGCCTTGCCTGTAAGATATTTCCACACAACTTCATCGAACTGATCGATGCGTCAATAGCTGCACTCAGAAAAGAAGATTTTGAGCTGTATCCAGATTTCCCTACCGGGGGTATTGCCGACATCTCAGAATACAACGAAGGTCTTCGCGGTGGTAGAATCCGTGTTCGCGCAAAAATCGATACTCTCAAAAAACGACAGCTGGCAATTCGTGAGATACCGTTTAGCACCACGACCGCTTCGCTCATCGATTCCATCGTCAACGCCCGCGATAAGGGTAAGATCAAGTTCGACCGTATTGAAGATCATACCGCAGAGAATGTTGAGATTTTGATTAGCATGGCACCTGGCATTGACGCAGATACGATGATCAATGCCCTCTACGCCTTTACAGACTGTGAGACCTCACTTGCACCCAACTCGAGTATTATAGAAAATAACCGTCCAGAATTTCTTTCCGTCAAAGAACTTCTCAGAAGATCTGCCAAACATACCCGTGAACTGCTCAAGATGGAGCTCGAAATCGAACTCGGTGAGCTTGAAGAAAAATGGCATATGAGCAGTCTCGAAAAGATATTTATCGAAAACAGGATCTACCGTGACATTGAAGAATGCACGACCTGGGAGGCCATCATTGAAGCCATAAGAAACGGGCTTAAACCCTTTTTGCATCTCCTGCGCCGCGAGGTTACCGACGAAGACATCGCCCGCTTGACAGAAATAAAGATCAAGCGGATATCGCGCTACGACGCATTCAGGGCCGACGAATATATCAAAGGGCTTGAGGACCGCATGAAAGAGATTCTCAAGAGCCTCAAACAGCTTACGAAGTTCACGATCAAGTTCTACGAATCGCTCAAAGAAAAGTATGGAGCTGGTAGAGAAAGAAAAACCGAACTTGCCTCCTTCGATCGAGTCGTAGCCACCAAAGTGGCTGTAGCCAGCGAAACACTTTATGTGAATTACAAGGATGGTTTTATTGGAACCGGAATGAAAAAAGACGAAGCCGTTTTGAAATGCTCCAACCTGGATGATATCATCGTATTCACCCGAGATGGCAACATGCGCGTCGTTAGAGTCTCAGATAAAATATTTGTTGGGAAAGACATCATGCACGTTTCCATCTTCGACAAAGATGATAAGTCCATCTACTCCATGATGTACCGAGACGGCAAGCGGGGTAGTGTCTATGCAAAACGCTTCCTTGTCGGCGGCGTCACTCGTGACAAAGAATACCCCCTCACAAAAGGCAAGGATGGCTCCCGTGTATTCTTCTTCTCGGTGGATAAAACGGAAGCGGATAGTCCATTCGTAAAGATTTTTCATAAGCCTGTGCCCCGACTACGCAAACTCGAGATCCCGTTCAACTTTGCCGAATTTCCTATCAAGAGTCGTGGCAGCCAGGGTAATATCGTGACTAAGAATATCGTCCAACGGGTTGCCAGAGCTACCGCTGAGGAGGACAATGACGAAGCCGGTAACGCTGCCGATGTAGAACAAAAGACCTTGGATCTTGACACTTAATTCAAGCCTTTAGACCGTTCTAATCCAAGTCGGGCTGTAGCTCAGCCTGGTAGAGCGCTGCGTTCGGGACGCAGAGGTCGCTGGTTCGAGTCCAGTCAGCCCGACCAATCAACTCGTTTCTCGAATAATCAATTTCGGTAGTACCCAGGTTTTAGATACCGGGATATCCATCGGCTGATTGAATAGCGCCACCAAGCGGGTAACAGCTTCACGAAAGAGTTTCGGTATCACTTGGTCGACGGTTGAGAGGGGCGGATAGTACCATGAAGAGATATCGAGATTGTCAAAGCCAACCAATGCCACGTCCTCGGGGACTCGAACCTTGTTTTCTCGGAGATAAGAGAGCGCTCCAATGACCAGCCGATCATTCATGGCTATCCAGGCGGTCTCAGATCCACCACTCCCGAGGACCGTTTCAGCAAGACTATACCCATAACCGTAATCCTGAAGACCGAACCCTTCCGCGGTATAACTATTCACTTGCGAATCATAATCCCCACCGAATGTCTCCAAGCCCTTTTTAACGCCCTCGATCCGCACCTGACCCAAGACCGGGTCACTTTCGATTCCGAGCAGCGCGAATTTCCGGTGACCTTTGCTCCAAAGATGATCAACAATCTGCGCCATAATCGCGGCACGATCCAAACAGATCGACGGAAAAGGAAGTTCGTGAATCGGATCTACTAAAACAGTAGGCACCTGGGTCTGAATCAGGCGTTTGATGGTCCGATTCTTAGCGGTGAGGGTTGAACCAACCAATATAATGCCATCCGAGTTGAGTGACAAAAAATGACGGATCACAGACTCCTCTAAATCCGGGTCTCCATCGGTAAGCTCAATCATTCCTTGAAACCCTATTGCCCTCAACTCTTGTTGCAAAAAGGACATCTTTTTCGCCAAAGCGGGTGACTCCACTTCTTGAAAACAAACGCCTATCAACCCTGTCGCTCCTCCTCTCAATCCTCTGGCCATAGCGTTGGGCGAGAAACCAAGGTCACGGGCCGCTTCAAGAACTCTCCGACGGGTTTCCTCCTTAACCTCCGGATGACCATTGAGTACACGGGACACGGTCCAACGCGATAGTCCGAGGTGTTCAGCGAGATCTTTTGTCGAACTTATCATGGGCGCAAACAACTGGTCAGAGCAGCTAAGGAATTGAGTAAGGCAACAGCTGTAGGAAATTCAGGCAAGCGCTATTTCCAAGCACTGAAACAAGCTTCCACTGCGCCAGTACGAATTTCAGAAAAATAAATTGGAATACAATTCCACATTTAACACAGTCAAAACCATGAGCGATAAACAAGCTGAGATACTTGAAATATTTAAGAGCTCCGGAGCACTGCTCCATGGCCATTTCATACTGCGATCTGGCCTTCGAAGCGGCCACTTTTTTCAATGCGCACGCGTCTGCGAGTATATGGACAAAGTTGAAAGACTTGCTGAGATCATTCTGGAAAAACTGGAGGGTATTGAATTTACCACCGTCTTGGCCCCCGCAATGGGAGGCCTGGTATTCGGACAGGAAGTTGCCCGCCAAGCAAAAGCCAGGTATATCTTTGCAGAGAAACAAAACGACAAATTGGTCCTACGACGGGGTTTCAAACTAGCGCCAGGAGAAAAGGTGCTCGTTGTAGAGGATGTAATTACCCGCGGGGGAAGAGCACAGGAAGCGATTGATATCATCCGCAACGAAGGCGGATACGTAGTCGGATTGGCCCTTCTGGCTGACCGAAGCGCTGGCAATGCGCAGTTCGACGTTCCGGTAATCTCGTTGGCCGAGTTTAATTTTCCTACCTACGAGCCAGACAACCTTCCCGAAGATCTGGCTGCAATCCCCGCTTACAAACCAGGAAGCTAGCGAGAAACCTAGTCTTTGCGAATCACGAGAAAATTGTTCCGGCCCTCGAAATATATGTAGAGCAAGTTTTTACCCGGAGTCATAAATTCAAAGGCCTCCCCCAGAGTCTCTACCTTCTTACGATTAATCCCCATGATCACCATTCCGGCCTTCAAGTCTTCACTATAATCGGAATCACTGGAAACTTCTGCTACAACCAGTCCTTGGACCGTTTGCCCAATACGAAACTGCTCTCGTAGTTCATCGGTCATTTCCAGAATGGTTACGCCCGACAGTAGCTCAACCGTCTCGGTACTTGTGTCCTCTGCCAAAGCAGCATCACTTAGATTTGCCAACGTCACTATAAGCTCCATGGGCATACCATCGCGAAGCACATCCATCCGAATTTCTTCGCCTGGTGTTATTTGAGAGATCTTCAACCGCAGATCCGGTTGAGACATAACTAAACGACCATTAATGGCCGTTATCACATCATACACTTTCAGGCCTGCTTCTTCAGCGGGCGTATCCGGGTAAACTTGAGTCACCACCGCACCGTTAGTATTCTCAGTCCCAAACTGTTCGGCAAGTTCTGGATCGAGGTCTCCTATACTAACTCCCAGATAACCTCGACGCACTTCTCCCGTCTGAATCAAGCTGATCATCACATTTTTAGCCATGTTACTCGGAATTGCGAAACCGATGCCAATACTACCACCCGACTGCGACAGTATCGCCGTATTGATTCCCAGAATACGGCCCTGCGCATCGACCAGCGCTCCGCCGGAGTTTCCCGGGTTGATCGAAGCATCCGTCTGAAGAAAGTCCTCGTAACCATCGCCATCGATGAGACTCAATGAATTACGGTTGGTGGCGGAAATGATCCCCTGGGTTACCGTTTGTCCGACCCGTAATGGATTTCCCACCGCAAACACGATATCTCCTACCCGGGCTTGCTCACTATCTGCCAAGGGCAATGTGGGGAGGTCTTCTCCCTCTACTTTGAGGACTGCAACGTCGGTCTTACTATCAGCTCCCACTATTTCCGCTTTGAAGACCCGGCCATCTTTCAACCGGACACTCACGGCATCCATACTCTCTATCACATGATTATTGGTGATGATATAGCCGTCCGCGCTTACGATAACTCCCGAGCCGAGACCCTCCGAACGGGGCTTGTCATCATCAGATTCTTTTTCTCCAAAAAAACGCTTCAAAAAAGGGTCATCCTGAAACTGTTCCGGCAAATTGTAACGCTCCCCATCCAATACCTTGGAAGTGGATACACTCACCACCGCAGGTGTGACTTTGTCCAGTACGTCGGAGAAGCTTGTGATTCGGTTATTGTTGGATCGATCCAGCGGCGAATCATCGTAAACGATAGCCGGTAATTCCCGTGTCTCAAACTGGGTTACCGCCTGAATCTTTCCCAAGCTGAAGGCGAACACTGTGATTACGGACAGAAAGTAGCAAATTTTCATAAATCAAATTGGGACAAGGTCAAAAAGCTTAAGTTTCGCGCCATTGCGATGCGTAACACTATGTGAGTAATCCTATACAGGCAAACCTTGCAAAGTATCGACTACCTCTCTTCCGTCTCGGACTTCAACCTAAACAAGCTCGACACACTCTCACTTTGGTGTGTGCGCATTATCGCTTTGCCGAGTAACTCCGCAATACTGATAACCGTAATCGGCACACCACTATCTCCTGCATCAACGGGCGTAGAATTCGTGGTAATGAGCTCGTCCAGCGGCCCATTTTTGAGCCGATCATGCGCATACGCATTGAGCACACCATGGCTCACACAGGCTCGGACTTTGGTCGCCCCATGATCGCGGACGATCTTGGCAGCTGCGCATAAGGTTCCTGCCGTCTCGGTAATATCGTCCACAATCAACACCTCTTTACCTTCCACATCTCCGACCAAGCTTTCTGCCTCAACATTGGCCGCATCAATTCGCTTTTTGGCCACAACTCCAAAAGGACAGCCTAATATATTAGCATAGGCCGCTGCCATCTTCATACTCCCTACGTCTGGAGAAATCACCACCGTATTTTTTGTGTCTGTATGCTTAACGAGATATTCGTGAAAAATTGGGGACGCATAGAGATGGTCCACCGGAATGTCGAAGAATCCCACAATCTGCTGGGCGTGAAGATCCATCGTCAGAATCCTGTCGGCGCCGGCGGAAACCAGCAGATTCGCGACGAGCTTCGAAGTAATAGGAACCCGAGGTTGATCCTTTCTGTCCTGCCTCGCATATCCGTAAAAAGGAATAACCGCCGTAATTCGCTGGGCAGAAGCTCTTCGGGCCGCATCAATAAAAATGAGCAACTCCATCAAATGTTGATTTGGGGGGTAGCAAATAGACTGAATTACGAAGACATCTCGACCTCGGATGTTCTCGTTAATCTTAACGAAACTCTCCCCATTGGGAAACTTTGTTACAGCTGCTGCTCCTAAGGGAATTTCCAGAAAATCACAGATTTCCTGAGCCAAAGGCACATTTGAATTACAGCTAAAGACTTTTAGGTTCTTAAGCGGGGTTGGAGTTTCCTCTGCTGTCATAGATCGGATGGCGGGTGTTTTTCTAGGCGGGAGACCGTTCGAAAGAGTTCGGGTAATTTTTTGCGGAGAACATTAAACTTTTGTGCCTTGAAATATGGCATGGCCGGATCACCCGACACAAAACTTTTAGGTGGTAAATTTTGGTAGACAGCTGTGGTCCCTCCGATCTGGCAAAAATCGCCGATAACTAGATGCCCGGAAGCTCCAGACTTGCCTCCGAACAACACGAAATCACCAATGGTAGTGCTACCAGCTATTCCCACTTGGGAAGCGAGGAAACAACCTTTTCCGATCACAACGTTGTGTGCGATCTGTACGAGGTTATCGATCTTAGTACCCGCACCAATTCTGGTCTCGTGAATACGTGCGCGGTCGATAGTCGAGTTAGTCCCCACATCGACTCCATCTTCCAATACCACGATACCAATTTGAGGTGACCTCAGGTGTTTGCCATCGACTGTCTCATAGCCGAATCCATCTGATCCAATAACCGCTCCATTATGAATTACACAATCACACCCCACTCGACAGTAATCTGCGATCGATGCTCCTGACTTCACCACCGAATAACCGCCGATCTCCACAAATCGACCAATCGTTGCATGGGTTAGGATTACAACATGCTCACCGATGGAGGCTCCCTCTTCGATGATGGAGTATGCACCCACGTAAACTGAATCGGGAAGCTCAACCGAATCGTGGATGATAGCTGTGGGATGTACTTCCGGGAGTGGTTTGGGTGACAGTTTCTTCTGGATATGCTCCGCTACTAAATCAATAGCTCGCGATGGATTACCATGTTGCAGAAATACCTGGCCTGCAACAGGATCTCCGTCGAAGTCCTCCGGAACAATAATAACGGAAGCTTTGGAATCTGAAACCTGACTAGAGTATTTCTTATTCGATAAGAAGGACACATCTCCGATTTGCGCATTTTGCAAGGAAGCCAGCTTTTTTAAAGGCCCTTCCCTGGAACCCTTAATCAAAGACGGGGAAGTCAGCTTGAGCAACAAATCAAGATTCAAATCAAAGCCAGGCATCGAATAAAAAAACCCTGTTTCGAAAAGAAACAGGGTTCAAACTGAAAAGGATAAATTTTAATTAGCCGACTCTTCGTTAGACGGAGGCGGCGCGTCAGCATTCAATACTGCAAGCACTTCTTCGGTGGAATCCCAAGCGGGATTCGCATAGATAACGGAAGGAAGACCCGCGTTTACGCCTGTAGATGTATCAAAAACAAGGTCTACACCTTTTTGCTGAGCCACTTCAAGGATCACGGTCTTGATTTCTTCCAACATGAATTGCCGCTGAGTACCTTGCTGCTGTGTCAATTGGTTGTTGGTGCTCTGACGAAACATTTGCACCTCTTGCTGCATGTTTCGAATTTTCTCCATCTGTAAATCGGCATCTTTTTCGGCCTCCGCACGAGCCGTATCAGACAGGGCAGGATTCTGAGCCTGCTCGACCATGGTCTTGTAGGCCTCCACTTCGACTTCACCGGAGGCGATCATCTCGTCGAGTTGCGCTTTAGCCGTATCAAAGCGGCTCTGTAGTTTTTCAGTGGCTTCTTTTGTTTTATAATAGCCTTCATACAGGGTAGCCACATCGACAGTCATTACAGACGGCTGTGCAGATACCTGGCTAAAAATCAGCGACTGTGAGGCCAATAATATTACGCTTAGAACGATTTTTCTCATGATATTAGTGAATGAAAATTAATGTTTTATTAGAAGCGAGTACCAAAATTGAAGTTAAATTGGGCCCCTTCATCGTTCGTATAGATGGTGCTTCCGAACTCGTCTTTAATAACCGTCGCATTCATCGGAATCGCGTAATCCAGTCGAAGTGGTGTTCCCATAACCATCAATGTAATACCGACACCTACGTTATCACTCCACCAATCCATTCCAAAATCTCCAAATCCTCGATTAACAAGTCCTCCATCGTAGAAAGCAGAAAGGCGAACTTGTTCTGAGATACTATAAAAATATTCGAGAGTGACCATACCGTATGTCTGCCCCCCTTTGGATTCGAACGTAGGAAAGGAACGGTAGCGGGGATTTCCATTGGCATCAAGAAAGGGTCCACCGAACGGATCTATAAGCGGTTCACCAAGATCGACCGGCCCTACAAGCCGATAATCATAACCGCGTATAGTATTAGGCCCACCCAGGAAAAACTGCTCAGCAAAGGGAAGTCTCTTCGTATCATCGTAACCGAATCCTACCCCAGCCCTGACATCGATCAAAAATCCTTGCCCAAGATCAAATGTCGGAATCCAGCTTGCACCTAAAAACTCAACCTTCCCGAAATCCTGAGTACCTCCCAATGGCCCCCCAGCAACGGTATTAATCAACTGAAGCCTGGTTCCCTTCGTCGTAAAAAGAATCTTGTCTCGTGTATCTCTGACTAGGGCCAACGAGACTCGAGAAACAGTACTTTCGATCGCATTTCGGGAAAGATTCAGTTCGTCTTCACCAAAGAATTGTTGGAAGGCAAAAGGGATCTGGCTAAAGAAATCCAAAGTCACGTCTTCAAGACCGTAGGAAATACGTCCTTCGATGAGCTCAAACAGATGTTTTCTGAAAAAGATCTCAAACCCGGCTCGGGTCTCTTCGTAGAGCGTGCTGAGGAAGTCTGACTCCTGATTGAAGATCTGGAAACCAAAGGCCAGTTGATCGAAGTAGCTGTCCAAAAAGTAAGGTTCTTCAAAATATATACTGACTTGAGACGATCTGGAACCGGCTTCCAAACGAATGCGAAGTTTCTGCCCATCCCCTTGGAAAAAGGACCGCCAATTGAAGATATCAAAGTTTCCCTGGCTCAGTTCTATAAATCCAACGGCTCTTTGGATAGACGAGAAACCAGCACCAAAGGTGAAATTGCCCGTCCGTCCCTCTTCCACCGTAACTTTCAGATTTCTACGTTGAGGAATATTCGTCTGTTCATCGGTTGCCTCGACCTTTTCAAACCATTGGGTATTTTCAAGACGCTGTTGACTCACCTTCATCCGTATCAAGTCGAAAGACATACCTGGCGCCAGAGCGAGCTCGCGGAGTATCACAACACTCTTGGTCTTTGTGTTACCTTCGATATTAATCGACTCCACACGGAAACGTTCTCCCTCGGTAACAGCGAAATTTATATCGATGGCCCCCGTTTCCAAATTCGGAATTCTTTGCACATCTATACGTGCATCCAAATACCCTACCGACCCATAAAAGTCGGTAAACGCTTCACGGGCTTTGTCGACTTCCTCCGGTGAAAACACATCACCTGTCTTGAGCTCGATACCTGACAATAGCAGCTCCGACGGAAACAACTCGTTACCCGAAACACTGAGAGCTCCAAGCTGATACTGACGCCCTTCGTTGATTGGGATATTGATGATCAGCTTTCCCTTTTTGCTGTAATCATACTCGATCTGATCCTCAAAGATTTCAACATCAAGAAACCCCTCCTCGCGGTAGTAGTTTTTAACTTCAATCAGATCTTCTTCAAACTGCACTTCATCGAGCTTTCCCGATCCTGTAAGCCAGGATATCCAATTCCAAGGCCGGGTCTTCATTTGTTTCACCAAGCGCTTGTTCTTCTCCAGAACATTGCCCTGAAAGTTTACATCACTTACCTTAACTTTAGGGCCTTCATTGATCGTAAAAGTCACTTCCCCGAACCCAGTATCAGGATCTCGGTCAATTGAGTAATCCACTTTCACCTGCGTGAATCCTCGTTTCTGATAAAATTCAAACAATTTCTGGGAGTCTTCCTTCACTAGTCGTTCGTTCAACGATGCATTTGCACGGGTGGAAATCTCACGACGAAGGCGTTTTTCGGTTATCCTGTAGTTCCCATCATAATAAATCGCCAGTACCCGGTATTTGGATTTCACCCGAAAAATCAAGTCGAGCTTGTTGCCGCTTACCTCAGTTCGTTTTACGTCGATGTATTCAAACAAACCCGTTCGATACAACGCACGGAGTGAATCATCAACGACCGCTTCCGAGTACTCCATACCCGGTCTAACCTGCATGTTTGACCGGAGCACCTCTTCGTTCACATTTTGAACTCCAATAAACTCTATCTCAAGTTTGCCAACAGTCGGCCTTGCTGCCTGTTGTTGAGCCGCCAAAAAAGAGGGGCCAAAAAGAGGGAAGGCTACTAAAAGGAGCAGAGTAGTTTTAATAACCTGACTCATGGTCGGATTGCGGCGAATAATTCTCAAAGCGGGTGTATTCCTTACGGAAAGTTAATGTCAGTTCTCCTACTGGTCCGTTACGTTGCTTGGCAACGATTAAATCGGCTACATTCTGGATTGTCTGGAACTCGTCTTCCGAGTCTTTGGGTTTAGATAAAAGCAGGACCACATCAGCGTCTTGTTCAATAGAGCCAGATTCCCGTAAATCAGAAAGTCTCGGTTTACGTTTCTCTTTCTCCATATCGCGGTTCAACTGACTCAGGACAACCACAGGTACCTCAAGTTCCTTTGCCAAACCTTTAATACCTCGGGAGATTTCAGAAATCTGCTGCTCGCGTCCAACCGAAGGGTTTGTCCCAGCCAATAACTGTAAATAGTCCACCACGATCAGGCCTACCGGTCGGCCATATTTATTTTGGATTCTTGACGCAATACGCCGAGCCTTCGCCCGGAGCTCCATGATGGTTATGTTACTGGAATCATCGATTACGATCGGCGCTTTTTTCAACTCGATCGCCGATGAAGCGAGGAGTTGCTTTTCTTCAGCCGAGCAAAAACCATCTTGCAAACGGCTCATAGAAACCCTGGCCCGCGCACACAGTAAACGCATACCCAAATCCTGATGCCCCATTTCCAAACTAAAGATAATCGTCGGAGAGCCTTCACCTTCCTTAGGTAAGGCCACTGATTCGGCAATATTCATCGCCAGACTCGTTTTACCCATAGAAGGGCGAGCCGCTAGCACGATCATGTTGTTTTTCTGCAGTCCCAGGGTTAGTCCATCCAGATCTTTGAGCCCCGTTGAAACGCCGCGCATCGAACCCTTCCCTTCGAGGAATGAATGTACCATCGCCACCGCAGCATCAATGGTCTGACTGATTTCTCGGGACGCATCCTCGGACTTGTCCATACCGATCTCGAAAATCTCGGTTTCAACATCCTGCAAGAATTCTGCCAGATTCTCCTGTTCTTCAAAACAACGTTCCACCGTACGGGTGGAAGAACGGATCAGCCTTCGCAGGAGGTATTTGGTCCGAACTATATCAAGAAAATAACTGGCGTGGGCCGTCGTTTCAATACGATCCATAATCTGGTGGATACCCGCAAGTCCACCGACCGATTCCAGCTCGTTCTTATTAGAAAGCTCTTCCGCCAAAAGGATCTCATCTACCACCGTCTTTTTCTCATAAAGAGAGATGATTGACTCATAGATGATCTGATGAGTTGCCACATAGAAGGATTCGGGACGAATATGCCTCTCCAGACACAATGGGAGTACTTCTCCGCTATCCAGAATACAAGCAGCCAACAAACCCTGCTCAGCCTCAACGTTATGAGGCATGGTCCGGCCGATTAACCCACCGCTGGACTCGGGACTATTACCGTAGCGACTCCCGCGGCCAGCCCGCGAGCTACCGTGAGCCTGAGTTGGACGAGAAGTGGACGACATGAGATGGGTAATTGAGCTAGAGAAAGCCCCTATTCCTCATCTTCATGAAGCGGAACAACCTCAAACTCGAATTCAAATACCACTTCACTGTGTAATTTGATCTGGGTTGAGTGTTTGCCAAGAGTCTTGATCGGAGCCGGAAGTTGGATCTTCTTACGATCCAATTCTATTCCTTCTTTTTGTATATGCTCGTAAAGGTCCTGCGCAGTCACAGCACCAAACAATTTACCCTCTTCACCCGCACGGACTTGGACTGCAATGTGTATCGCTTCTAATTTACCTTTCAGTTCCTCAGCTGCTTCTACCTCACTTTGTTCACGAGCCGCTTTTGCTGCTTTGAGTGATTCAATCTGCTTACGATTCGCCGCCGTCAATGGCACTGCCAGTTTCTGGGGCACCAGATAGTTGCGTGCATAACCCGCCTTTACTTTTGCTTCATCACCTTCAGCACCAAGGCCTGGGATGGGTTTGATCAATAAAACATTCGCTGTCGCCATGATTTTTTTTAAAATTTAGGATTAAAAAGGTACGTCGTCTTCTTCGATATCATCAACAGGGGCCTTCGGAGCCGTCGTGCGCGAGGGAGGACTATTTCTCTCGATATGAGAGGAATCACTTTCGCTGGAATCGCTGCTGTCACCACGCCCACCTGTGAACTGAAAATTCTCAAGCACTACCCCGAGTTTGCTGCGTTTTTCGCCTTGTGGAGTTTCCCAACTGTCCAACTTCAAGCGACCTTCTACCAACAAAGAACGGCCCTTAGACATATACTTGGAGATTGTCTCAGCTTGACGACCAAATGCATCAATATCCACATAAGTAACCTCTTCCTTCCGCTCACCATCCTTGGTCTGAAAGACCCGGTTGGTAGCCATGGAAAGTTTGCATATACTCAACCCGCCTGCCGTAACCCGCAGTTCTGGGTCGCGAGTGAGATTGCCCATGAGGATTACTTTGTTAAAAGAAGACATTTAAAATAGCTTTTGGAAAAAGATCAGGATTGAACAATGATCCGATAAACCACTTTATCCAAGCGGAAACTTTTCTGCACGTCAGAGGCAAACGAAAGAGGTGCCTCCACCTTCAATTCAAAGTAGTGCCCGGCCGTAAAACTGCGGTCTGTCACTCTCACAAAATCACGACGACCCAAATCGTCTTCTTTTATGACTGTAGCTCCGAGAGTTTCGAGTTTCGTTTTGATATCACCGAGCAGCTCAATTGCAGTTTTTTCCTGCTCACGAGTGTCGAGTATGAGAGTCGTCTTATAAGTGCTTTTTGTCAGCGTCATGCGTCGATATTTTTTGATTAAATTGATTCATGGCAATGGTAACACCTCTAGTGAGAAGTGTGTCCATCGCCCGATGGTAAAATTCCATCTGTTGATTGATTACGTCTGTTTCTGATTTGGAAAACTGTCCAAGAACGAACTCTGCCAGGTCGATTTCAGGAGGGTATTTATTACCGATTCCGATTCGAAACCTAACAAAATTTCCTCCCAATTTGCGGATAGTATCGTCGACTCCATTGTGCCCGCCGGCACTGCCTGTTTGATTTATTTTCAAACGGCCCACCTCAAGGTTGATGTCATCGTAAAGAACGATCACGGATGAAACGGGAATCTTGTAGTAGCTCACGACCTTACGAAGCGCGTTGCCGCTCAAATTCATGAAGGTTGTAGGCTTAACAAAATAACAGGTTCGTGGACCTCGTTTCAGAATAAACACCTCACTTTGTAGTTTACTCTCTTCCTTCCACGATCCCGATTTCGTTTCTACATAGTTATCCAATACTTGGAATCCCACATTGTGTCGGGTTCCCCAGTAGGGTTTCCCCGGATTGCCGAGACCGGCAAAAACGGAGACAGACATTATCAAAGAACAGGGTTAAAAATCTTACGCTTTATCCTCCGAAGAATCATCTTCCGAGACTGCTTGTGCAGTATCTGCAACTTCATCATCTGAAGTTTCTTCAACGACCCTCGTGGCTGAAACACTGACCAAAACCGTATCTTCATGAAGTTGATAGGTCACGCCTTCGAGTTTGGGTAAGTCCGCTGCGTGAATAGCATCACCCACATTCAAGCCAGAAACATCCAACTCTATAAAGTCAGGAATGTTGCTAGGCAGGGCCTTCACTTCGATCTCGTGTTGATGAATTTCAAGGTTTCCGCCTTCGTCTCTCACTCCAACAGGCTCACCCACCACTTGTAATGCAGCCTGAGCTGTCATCTCTTCACCACGGGTCACTTCGTGAAAATCCGCATGTATGAAGTGGTCCTTGATCGGGTGTACCTGAACATCCTGAATCAGCGCCTGCACATCTTCTTTACCATCGCTCAAAGTAACCAATGGAGTACGGCCGATCAGATCTTTCTGAAGTTTCGCAAATGCTTTACTATCAAGAGATATTGAACGAGACTCACCCTTGCTGTAGATAACTCCGGGGAACTTTCCAGAGTTACGGAGGCGGCGATTTGCACCCCTGCCGACTTCTTCGCGAGGATTGACTGAAATGTTTAGTTCTGACATGATATTTTCAAATATTGAATGCGGTGCTTTTAACAGACCGGGACTAAGGAAAAAGCGAGTGAGAGTACCAGTTGACTTTTAGAAATCAACTAAAAGATCATAAATTTTAGGATACCCTAAAAAAAGTTAATTTGAGGAGCATGCTAGGGTTGACATTTATAAACAAAAAACAACTCTCTGCCGTTCTTTGATTTGCTGCCCGGTAGCTCAGTGGTAGAGCAGGTGACTGTTAATCACTTGGTCGCTGGTTCGAATCC
>CAYGQM010000081.1:0-28422 GCA_964352065.1 uncultured Opitutaceae bacterium | reverse complement strand
CGCCAATGTCGTCCGCTTCTACCGCGGCGAAGACCTCGAGTTCGACCACGGCTCCGACGAGAAATGGGCCGAAGTCTTCGGCGAAGCCAGCGGGTATCAAGACGTCCCCGGCCTGTGCAAAGCCGCCACCCGCGCCGAAATCGAAGACCAGGGCTGGTCGCTCAATCCCGGCCGCTACGTTGGCGTCGCCAAGGGCGAGGATCTCAGCGACGAGGATTTCAAGGAGCAGCTCGTAGCCCTCAACGAGGAACTCGAAGTGCTCAACGCCGAAGCGCGGGAGTTGGAGGAACGGATCGCTGAGAACGTCGTGGAAATTTTAGAGGCATCATGAGTGCGAAAGAGATAGTATCCTTCGCTGAAGCACCATTCGATATAATTGACGGTGACAGAGGTAAGAATTACCCGAAGAAGAGCGAGTTCACAGAAACAGGTCACTGTCTTTTCTTGAGCGCAACCAATGTAACGAAGGCTGGCTTCAAATTCTCCGAATGCCAGTTCATTGATCAGGCAAAAGACGCGGCACTCAACAAAGGCAAACTCCAAAGGAATGACGTTGTTCTCACTACGCGCGGCACTATCGGGAATACCGCATACTACAATGATGCCGTAACTTTTGACCATTTAAGGATCAACTCGGGGATGGTGATCTTTCGGTGTGATTCGTCAAAGTTGCTCCCGGGATACCTATATCACTTCGTGCGCTCGCCGGACTTCTTTTCTCAGGTTGATGGTCTGAGAAGTGGAGCAGCGCAACCCCAATTGCCGATCCGCGATATGCGACGGATTAAGCTACCTCTTCCCTCACTCCCCACCCAACGCCGGATCGCCGAGATCATCTCGGCCTACGACGACCTGATCGAGAACAACCTGCGGCGCATCCGGATCCTGGAGGAGATGGCGCAATCCCTCTACCGCGAGTGGTTCGTCCACTTCAGAATCCCGTCCGAAGTCTTGCAGAAGGCGGGCCTTCCCCCGGAGATCACCCTCGTCGACTCCCCCCTCGACCCCATCCCGGACGGGTGGGAGGTGAAGAAGCTCGGTGACCTTTCCGATCAGATGCGTCGAGGTGTTCCAAAAGGCAAGTTGGACGAACCGACGCCCTACGTTGGACTCGAACACATCCCGAGGATATCGCTTGCTCTGAACGACTGGGAAGTTGCCGAAGAGCTCGGATCAAACAAGCTCACCTTCGAACCCGGCGAAGTGCTATTCGGCAAAATCCGTCCCTACTTTCACAAAGTCTCAATCGCACCGTTCGAAGGCATTTGCTCTGCAGATACCATCGTCATCCGTGCCAAAGAACCCGAGATGCGAGCACTCGTGATCTCCTGTGTTTTCTCCGAAGCATTTGTCGCCCACGCATCCGCCACCGCCAATGGAGCCAAGATGCCCCGCGCTGACTGGAAAGTCCTCAAGGACTACCCAGTGGTTCTACCACCAGCCAACTTACTCGAGAAATTCAGCGCAGTATTTGAAAATGCCGACCAACTGACGCGGAACTTTGTCAGCCGCAACCAAACCCTCCGCCAAACCCGCGACCTCCTCCTCCCGAAACTTCTCGCTCCAAAGTAGATCTGCCCATGCCTCCCTTGCACCATGACGCCGTCGGATACATTCGAGATCTCGCGAATGACGAGGATTCCGATTGGTTTCGCTATCTTTGCGATGCCGCAATTGAGCGGTCTGATGGGCAACTCAGCGCATTCGACAAAGAGAATCTTTTCGCACTGCTCGCCGCAAAAGCTAGCTACCTGCGACGGACCTCCACCGTTCTGGCAACTGCTGCAGGAGCAGCAACGCCAGACCACCTTGAAGAAATTGGAAGCTTCACTTCATTCAAACGGCTAGGCACATCCCTCAAGCTGAACTTCCCAAAGAGAATCAATATTGTCTTCGGAACAAACGGCAGCGGAAAATCCAGTCTTTGCGAAGCCCTAAAGGCACTGGCTGACACAACCCCTCCAGCTCGACCGCTTCACAATGTCACCGAGTCGCCAACAGGAACTCCCTCATTTTCATACAAGCTCAGAAATGCAGGCACTCCTGCCACATGGGTCCCTACGGTCGGCTACGGATTGTGCGCAGATACAATTAAATATTTTGATTCATCTCTGGCGTCGAAGAGCCTGATGCAGAACGTTGATCCTGGAAAAGTGATCAGTCTGGTTCCGTTTCATCTCGGAGGATTTGGCCGCTTACAGGAAATGACAACGGGCTTCAAAAGCTACTGTTTAGAGCTGAAAGAGGCGAATGGTTCATCACTCGAGAGGGACCTCGAAGCAGTCAAAGCCTTGTTTGTTGCCTATCCCGAGTCACAGATGGCCTCTTTAACGTCGGAGGAGGCTCGCTCGCTTAAGGAAATAATCAAGGAAGCAAAGAATTTCAAAGATCACAAAACTCTCGCCGATCTCCTTAAGGAAATTGAGACCCTCGAAAAAGGACTAACTGAAGAAGGTCTTAGATTGTTGAAGGCAGAGGTTCGAGACCTTGCAGAGTGCGCAAGGCTGCTCTCGGATTTCCTTTTGAGAGTTCAACTGCTCTGGCATCAAAATATTGCCGTCATCGATGAGCAGATTGAATCCAAGTCAAATGCCCGGAAGGAGCTCAACCTAGTCGTCGCAGACACCGATAATCCGCCAGAGAATTTCAACGCCTTTGTCGAATACGCATCAAGTAAATGTGACCTCGCCCATCCAGAAGGCAAAGCCTGTCCCTTGTGCAGGCAGACTCTACAAGATGAGGCTCAGAAGCTCTTCAAAAGTTATCACGAATACATTTCGGGAGAAGTCGCGCTGGAAATTAAGAGCCTAAAAATGGAGAGGACGATTGCTGAAAAATATGCCTCACTTCTCCTAGATGGCGAGACAGTCCGCGTTCTTAAGTCATCCGTAATCGATCCAGCTGTTTTAGTTCGTCTCGGCGAATTACTGGGAGCGATCAACCCTTGTTCTGTCTTGGGTGTTCCCCCGACACCGGAAGCTCTAAACGCAGTTGAAGAACTCAAAAGCCTTTGCGCGGACGTCGGCGACATCTGGATTGTTAAGCACGAAAGCCTCCACACCCTCCTTAGTGGGAAAGCAGAAAGTGAAAAAAAGCTTAAGCGCCTTAAGGCCGAGGCCCAACCACTACAGATCCTTGATATCTGCTCCTCCAACCTTACCCTGCTGTCCGGCCTATTGAAGAGTGCCAAAATTGACCACGCGTGGGGCCTTGTGATTGGTGATTTTCCTGCGTTACTCAGGAAAATCACTGCAAAATCTAAATTGGCACATGAGGAGCTGATTGTTACTGATTTCGAGACTCGACTAGATGTGGAGTATCAGGCGCTTTCTAGCCGAACGCTCGAAGACTTCGGAGTCGCTCTTCAGCGCCAAGGGCGGGAGTCGGCCGTAACAGTGTCTCCAAAGATTTTTGGAGCCTCGTTATCTGACATTCTCTCCGAGGGCGAACAGCGGGTCCACTCCCTAGCACTGTTCTTTGCGGAACTAGAGTCCTGCCTGCATTCGGTTATCGTGTTCGACGACCCCGTTAGCAGTTTCGACTACAATTACATTACAAGCTACTGCCGCAGGCTCCGAAAATTCGCAATGGATCGACCTGATCGGCAGATCGTCGTTCTCATGCACAATTGGGAATTCTTTGTGCAGCTTCAAGTAACCTTGAATAAGGCAGGCTTAAACAACTTTCTATCTGTTCAAGTGATTGAAAATTGTTGCACCAGTGCAAGCTACAGCGAAAAAATTGAAGAGTTAAAAGGCGTGATCGACGGCATTCTGCGCGACCCCTCCGAACCCAGCCGGGAACAAAAAGAAACACTCGCGGGGTCGATGCGGCGATTGATCGAAGCAGTCGTCAATACTCATGTTTTCGCGAATCAACGACACCAGTACAAGCAAAAGACCCTCCAGGTTTCAACTTTCGAAGCATTCACCAAGGTTGTGGCACTAGAGCCGACCGAGGCTCAACAGTTCTCTGACTTGTATTCGGATCTTAGTATCACTGAACACGACGATCCACGGAATGCGTATGTTAAAACTGATCGAGCGACATTTGTTTCTCGCTACGATCAGATCAAAGTAATCGAAACTGCAATTGAAGCCCGAAAAGTGCCATGTGCTCCTACACCGAAGACCACCTGATCGAACAACCGGCCAACCCAGCGATCGACGCCGAAGTTGGCCGTAAACCTCACTGGAGTAATGGTCACACACGCGTTGTAACCTGAAGTGAACTTAGAATCTAAACAATGAACGGATTAGTAGAGACACCTCCAATCACAGAACGGGGCGCGACGGTTTTAATCGGCGCCAATGGTGAAGGTAAGAGTTTCTGCCTTCGGGAAATTGCGATGCGGTCCTTGGGACGTGGAATGGACGTTATCGCGATAGCTCCGATTATACATGATAGATTCAGTGGCATCAGGAGAAAGCAATTTAAGTTTTTCGGTGCCCGCCAAGGAAGATCTGCCACAAAGCGCGCAATATCGAAAGCCCTCATAAGATCCAAGGAATCAGACCTAAGACCCTTCGAGGGTCTACTCAACGCTCTCCAATACGCAAAGTTTGATCCAGTAGTTGGCGTCAGGATCCCTCGAATAGATTTTGAAGAGCTTCGGAAAATTGAAGATTCTAACCTACATCCCGCGGAAATCCGTGAACTCGATGCTGCGCTTCGGAGCTGGAAAAGTCGAACATCTGAGAACCGGAGGAAGGCCGTGCTCTTATCGTTACGCTACCACTCATTCGACGAGTTGGAATCGCTTAGTTTCGCCACAATCGCTCGGCATGAAGGGCTTTTAAAGCGCATGAAGCTCATCTCCGGTATCGAATACTTCCTAATGCGAAAAGGTGATGAAATACCTTTGCTTGATGCTTGCTCAGGCGAGTTGTCGATAGTCTCAACCTTGGCATTCATTGGGTCCAATATTACCCCACGGACCGTAATTTTGATCGATGAACCGGAGAACAGCCTTCACCCAACCTGGCAGAAGGATTATTTGAAGCGATTGCTTGATCTTCTGTATCGCTTTGAACCGACGATCGTTATCGCAACCCACTCCCCCATTGTTGTCTCGGGCGGAAGCGTTGAAGAAAGCAACTTGACTGTCTTTGAGCTCAAGGACCGAGAATACACAAAATTCGATCACACCAATTTGAATCTTGAGGAAATGTACGAGCGTCTTTTTGACCTTGTAACACCCAAGAACCACTATCTCTCCCGGCAGGCTGTAGCCCTGCTGAATCGACTTGACGATGGAGTGCTCGAGTTGAAGGAAGTCAAGGAGACCTTAGAGAAATTTAAGAAAAAGAGCTACGAAGGGAGGCAACAAGAAGTTCTTCAGTCTATCAAAAAGCTGGCGGAAATTGTTGAAGAAAGGAGTGGTGCTAATGGTTAATTTTTCTCAAGCGGAGCTTGATATCATTTCTCAGTTAAGCGTTTCGGGTGGCTGGGACCACGAAGATGCTGTAGCAGTGAGATCTAAAATTCGGTCGCATCTTTTGGGTCAACCATCACTACGTTGTTGCTACTGTCAACGCACGATGGAGGGTTGGCACGGCCTTTCAATTGACACGGAACACATCCTTCCAAAAGCTAAGCACCCAAAGCATATATTTGAACTTAGGAACCTCGATGTGGCGTGCAAACGTTGCAACATGGGCATCAAACGCGAGAACGATTCTTTTTATGTTGGAGAAGCTGATTCTGACGACCCCTTTCACAGCGATCTTTACACAATAATTCACCCTAAACTCGATGATGTTTTTAGTCACTTGGACATCATTGTCTTTCAGAGAAACAACGAACTTTTGGTGCACTATTCCGTGGTTTCTGGCAGCTCGAAGGGAGAGGCCACACGGGAATTTTTTCGGCTGCGAGAGTTGGAGGTCGATTCAATTGATCGCTCTCAAGGAATTCAACTCCCTCCGGAGGTATCGAAACTTCCAGACAAAGTAGTCGAAGAAATCGACGAACTTGAAGATCCTGATGGGGGAATCTGAATCACTAACGATTCTTGCGCACTGTGAGCCACCCTGAACACAACCTAATCGAACTAGCAGGGCTCCAACTCTCGGGGCATAATGAGGAAAAGACATATCGAATACCTTCAACGAGTTGCCGAATGGATTGAACTCAACCAAACCAGTCACGTAATTTAATTTCTAATAAAACGAGTATACCATGAGCACTACCCTATTCAAAGAAGTCGGCTATTCACTTTCAAAACTCATCGATGATATCGAGATGGGAGATATCGGTCTGCCTGACATTCAGCGCCCCTTCGTATGGAAGAATGCTAAGGTGCGGGATCTGTTCGACTCGATGTATCGCGGCTACCCAGTCGGCTACTTACTATTTTGGGAAAACCAAGTGGGTGAAAAGACCAAGCTGATTGGCACCAATAAGCACCAGAAGATTCCGCAGCTTCTGATCGTGGACGGTCAACAGCGGATGACTTCTCTTTACGCCGTGATGAAAGGAATACCTGTCGTCCGTGAGAACTACGAGAGCGAAAATATAGAGATCGCTTTCCGACCGGTCGACGGCCGTTTTGAGGTCTGCGACGCAGCGATCCGTCGGGATCCCGAGTATCTTCCGAATATCTCCGAGCTATTCTCTGCCACCGCCAGCCAATATCAGATAATCGGTGACTACTTGAAGGGCCTTGAAGATTATCGGGCGAAAAACGGTGCGGACTTTACTCCGGAAGAACGGAAGGTCTGCGAAGTTGCACTTCAGCGCCTATTCAATCTCTCCAGCTTCCCATTCACTACTCTCCAGCTCTCGGCAAACATTGATGAGGAGCAAGTGGCCGAGGTGTTCGTGCGAATCAACAGCGAGGGCAAGAAGCTCAATCAGGCGGATTTCATCCTGACCCTGATGTCGGTATTCTGGGAAGAAGGAAGGAAAGAGCTCGAGGATTTCTGCCGTGCTGCGCGGTTTCCCAGTAAGTCGGGGCCGAACCCATACAATCATTTCGTCGAGCCATCACCGGATCAGCTGCTGAGGGTGGCTATCGGGCATGCCTTTCGGCGAGCTCGTCTCAAGTCTGCTTATTCCGTTTTGCGAGGCAAGGACATGGAGACAGATCTATTCAGCGAAGATCTCCGGGACGAGCAGTTTGCAAAGCTCAAGGAAGCCCAAGCCCACGTCCTGAATCTGACTCACTGGCACGACTTCCTTGGCATCATTCGTCAGAGTGGATTCACGGGCTCCAACCTGATCAGTTCGCAGACAACTATCTACTACAGCTATATCCTCTATTTGATCGCCCGCATTGATCTGAAGGTCGTCCCTAATACCCTCGGTCAGGTGATTGGGCGTTGGTATTTTATGGCCTCGGTCACTTCCCGCTATACAGGGGGATCACCTGAAACATTAATGGAACGCGATTTGGCAGCGTTGCGGGAGGTCGATACGGCCGAGAAGTTTCTCAGTTGGATCGAACGAGTGATGGTAGCTGAGATGACCTCAGACTTTTGGTCGGTGACGCTTCCGAACCGACTGGAGACTTCGTCAGCGAACAGTCCTTTGCTCTTTGCCTATCACGCGTCGTTGAATCTGTTGAACGCAAAAGCGTTGTTCTCCAAGAAGCACATCCGCGATGTGCTGGACCCAACACTAAAGTCGAAGAAGTCGCCCGTGGAGCGTCATCACCTGTATCCGAAGAGGTTTCTGAAGTCACTTGGTTTTGATAAGCCTCGAACAACGAATCAGATTGCGAACTACGCACTGGTAGAGTGGAACGACAATATAGCGATCTCTGACGCTCCGCCCTCGGAATACTTCTCAAAGTATTGGGATCGTCTCAACCCCAAGGAACAGGAGGATCAAGCTTATTGGCATGCTTTGCCCGGAGGTTGGGAAAAGATGGATTATAAGGACTTCCTTGAAACACGCAGGAAAGGAATTGCGAAAATCATTTCGGATGGATTCAACCGATTGACCCATGGTGAGGTAGTCGAAGTCTCCACGGATAGCTATGCTGCGAGGATCGGGCGAGGCGAAGGGATGCAGGTTGAATTCAAATCCACGCTGAGGATCAATCTGCATACCGGCACGAAGGATCCGAAGATGGAACACTCGGCCCTGAAGACACTTGCAGCTTTCATGAACTCTCAGGAGGGCGGAACGCTGTTTGTAGGGGTAAATGACGATGGAGACGTGATCGGACTGGAAGAAGATAAGTTTCCAAATGAAGATAAACTGATTCTTCACCTCGATAACTTGATCAAGAGCCGCCTCGGTCCGTCAGTATACGCCTGTCTGAACATGGAATGCGAGGAGATCGACGGAAAACGGTTTCTCGCAGTCGAATGCCGCCCCAGCGACAAGCCGGTATTTCTCAAGAATGGTGGAGGCGAAGAATTTTACATTCGGGCCGGAGCATCATCTCCCGCACTGCCCCCAAGTCATGCTCACGAATATATTCAGCAAAGATTCAAATAATCGACTATGCCCCCCGACTTCACAGAAGACCACCTTGTTGAGCAACCAGCTATTAACCTGCTGAATAGCGAACTATCATGGTCGTATCAGTATTGCTATGACGAGTGGAAATCAGGGCAGAGTGACCTGGCACGTGAAGCGAAGCGGGATGTGGTCCTGGTTTCCAAATTGCGCCCTGCCCTCACACTATTTAATCCCGATTTGCCTACAGAAGCGATCGACGGAGCAATCGACGAACTGACGCGAGATCGTTCGGCGCTTAGTCTCGTCGAGGCGAACCAGCAGATCTACAAGCTACTCAAGGAAGGAGTCAAAGTCCAGATACCCAACCGGGAGCGCGGAGGACAGGAAACGAAGGTAGTCCGCGTTATCGATTGGAACGAACCCGACAACAATGACTACCTTTGTGTATCCCAATTTTGGATATCCGGTGAGCTTTACACAAAACGACCCGATGTTATCGGGTTTGTGAATGGCCTGCCGCTGGTCTTGATGGAGTTTAAAAAGCCGAGCGTACCGGTAAAGGAAGCCTTCGATAAGAACATCGAGGATTACAAACAGGCGATACCCCAGCTCTTTCACTACAACGCCTTCACTCTCGTATCCAACGGGACACTAAACAAAATCGGAAGCCTCACCGCACCGTGGGAGTTTTACTCAGACTGGAAAAAAGCGGAGTCTGAGGAAGAGGAAGAAAATCCAACGCTAGAGACGATTCTACGGGGCGTCTGTGAAAAGGCACGTCTGATGGACCTGGTAGAAAACTTCACACGATTTTCAGAGGGCGGTGGAAGCACATCCAAGATCGTAGCTCGCAATCATCAGTATCTCGGTGTGAATCAGGCGGTGAAAGCATTGGAGCAATCGGAAGATGGACGCATAGGAGTATTCTGGCATACGCAGGGAAGCGGTAAAAGCTTCTCCATGGTTTTCTTTGCCGAGAAAGTATTCCGGAATGTGCCCGGTAATTGGACCTTCGTTGTTATTACCGACCGGACGGAACTGGATGATCAGATATACCGGACGTTTGCTACCTGCGGCGCCGCTACTGAGGGTCACTGCCAGGCGACCAGCTCAAAGCACCTGAAGAGCCTGTTGCGGGAGGATCACCGCTATGTGTTTACCCTGATACACAAGTTTCGCACCGAACCAGGGCAACTGCACGAGGTGTTGTCGAAGCGAGACGATATCATTGTGCTGACCGATGAGGCGCATCGCAGCCAATACGATACCCTGGCCATGAATATGCGTACGGCTTTGCCGAATGCCAAGTTCCTCGCTTTTACCGGCACTCCGCTTATCTCTGGTGAGGAGCGCACGCGGGAAGTGTTTGGTGAGTATGTGAGTATTTACGATTTCAAGCAGTCAGTCGACGACGGGGCTACCGTGCCACTCTTTTATGAGAACCGGACTCCTGAGCTGGAAATTATTAACCCGGATCTCAATGAGGAGATTTACCAGATCATCGAAGAGGCCGGATTGGATGAGGACCAGGAGGAGAAGCTGGAACGTTTGCTTGGGCAAAAGTATCACCTTATTACCCGAGATGACCGACTCGATGCCGTAGCTAAAGACCTGGCTCAACACTTTCTAAACCGTGGTTACCAAGGGAAGGCCATGGTAGTATCGATCGATAAGGCTACAGCGGTTAGGATGTATAATAAGGTAACCGCCGAGTTGGAGAAGGAGAAGGTAAGGGTCGAAGCACTTTTCAAGGGGATGAATCCGGTGCATGCTGACTATCAGGGCTTGATTGAGCGGTGGAAGAATCTGTCAGAGACCGATATGGCCGTGGTCGTTTCGCCGGGTCAGAATGAAATCAAAGAGATGGCTGACAAGGGGCTGGATATACTTCCGCATCGCCAGCGGATGGTGAAAGAGGATCTGGAGACCAAGTTCAAAGACCCCGATGATAAGTTTCGTTTGGTGTTCGTGTGCTCGATGTGGCTAACCGGATTTGATGCGCCGAGTTGCTCGACACTCTACCTCGATAAACCCATGCGCGGGCATACGCTCATGCAGACGATTGCCCGGGCGAACCGTGTGTTTGGAGAAAAAGTCAATGGGTTGATCGTCGATTACGCCAATGTATTTGCAGAGCTGGAAAAGGCGCTGGCTATTTATGGAACTGGAAGAGGTGGGGGTTCACTACCCGTTAAAAACAAGACCGAGCTGGTTGAGGCACTCAAGATTGCCCTGGAGCAGATCGACCACTTTTGCAAAGAGCATGACGTGGATTTGGCTCTGGTTGAAAAAGAGCCTGCTAAGCACTTGACCATCGCCGTTAACAACCTGGCCAAGAAGGATTCTATCAAAGACGACTTCCTATCCCAATCGAATGATATTCAGCGACTCTACAAGGCGGTCATGCCGGACCCGATTATTCCCGAGCTGGCTCCTCGATGTCAGGTAATAAAAGAAGTGGCGGCCGCGATCCGTGCTATGCAAGACCCTGTGGAGGTATCGGATGTGCTGAAAACTATTGGCGAGCACCTGGATGTTTCCATAGCGGCTGAACCGGGACTGGAACCCGGGCAACAAGCTTCGACGATTGATCTCAGCAAGGTTGACTTCGCGGTCCTGGAAAAAAAGTTTGCCAGATCAAAAACCAAAAACAGCGAGGCCCTAAAACTTCGAGCCCTAATCGAGCGCAAGTTGAATAAGCTCATCCTTTTGAATCCCACCCGCTACAATTTCTACGAACGCTTTCAGAAAATGGTGGAGGAATATAATCGTGGAGCCCTCACGATCGAACAGCTGTTTGATGAACTCGTCAGCTTGTCTCAGGAACTGACAGATGAAGAGAGTCGCCATATGCGAGAGAACGTCAGTGAAGAGGAATTGGCACTATTCGACATCCTAACTCGTCCCGGGCCAGATCTAACGAATCAAGAGACTGATGCCATTAAGTCCGTCTGCAAAGACATGCTGGCAAAACTGAAGACTGAACGGCTAGTCCTCGATTGGCGAAAGCGAAGAACAACCCGAGCAGCCGTCCGAGTCGAAATCGAAAAGATGCTCGATTCGGGTCTACCCGAGAAATTCACCGTCGACCTCTTCGAGCAAAAATGCGGCGCCATCTACCAACACGTCTTGGAGAAATACCCACAGAGCGATGAGACTGTTTACTCTGGAGAGGTTGCTTGAAGATGTTGAGCTGATCCAGGCTTGCAGATGTAGGAGAGCAAAATTTCATATTCATCTAAGCTGTGGTTTCCCTCTCGTAACTGGGAAACATCCCGACCGGCGGATCACCTATCACTATCGTTCCAGGGCAAGTCCCTGAGCCATTTCCATTCACTGAGTCGTCTACCGATTTTTTTTTCTGAAACCCACCCTGATTAGACTTGCTATGCTCATTCCACAACCAACTCGCGAAATAAGATTCGTCGCACACCTTATTTGTCCTGTTTGCCTTCTCCACTGCACGACCATACTCCTCAATAACGTCCAATTCATTTTCATACACTTCTAACTGCTTCGCAACGAACTGCGGATATTCCATATCGTGTTGTCTCAGCGCACTGGGCTGCGAAACGTCTTTTTGTTCAGTAGGAATATTTAATTCAGACAATTCGTGAGCCTGGCCCTCACTCCTATTACTTACTTTCGTAGAAAGTACCCTATTACTTCTTATCCCAGTATTTTCCTTTTCCCGCGTCCCAGTATTCGTCCCAAAGTATCCGATTTTGAGTCGTATCTTATTGCCGGCTCTCGACTTAACAACGTCCCAGTATTTGCCCTGCTCTTGTCCCATTATGTGCCTATTCAGTGTCTCACGAGGAATACCCAACTCTTGCGCCATATCGCGGATCGGCACATGTAGTTCCCCCGATTTCAAATGTATTGGCATTCCCTTTGCGTTGAACACTGTACGGGGTTTGTGCTGAGCTCGGGCATAAAAGTAGGCAAGCACCTTTAATAGAAATTTATGTCTCAGTACATACGGGTCTAATACTACCTCGCGGGGCATTTTTGCATATCCTTGGTTTTTACTCATATCAGTTCCACTGTTGGATTATTGTTTCTTCATTATCTGCCGAAGGCTCTACTCTTGATTTGATAGGCGCTTCGCGCTTGCAGCCCTTCTCTTTCATTTCAGTCATGATTAAATCTTCACGAGATCTAACAGTGCCGTCTGTAAAATAAAAATCGTTCAAAGTGATGATTCTCGTACCCCTTGTTACTTCCTGCTCGATCCATCGTTCATTCTCCAAACGTTTTAAGAAGCTTCTGATTTCGGCTACTGGCACTCTTACTTTTGTAGACAGTCTTTTCATTGACACAAAAAGTTGCCCTTCAGATATCTCCCGAAGTTCCCCCTTAAATATTACTGCCTTTCCATAATGCGTGGCTTGGAAATATAATTCGGACAACAAGACCAGTGACTTCTGATTCTTCCAACCCACTACATGGTCCGACAACTCACAGGGCATTTGGATTAAAGGTGGAAGTTTTTCGCCTCCTCCCTTACATATATTTTCTTTAGAATTCATTTTAATTTTATTCGTTTAGTTTCTTTTCGCTTTTCAAATATTCCTTAGCTCACTGCCTCAGCTTCAGATTAATCGCTATTCGTAAGTATTCTTGATTCAGACTAGATGAAGACGCTCTCTATACTTAATTCCTTCGCTTTTGGTCTCAGGCGCCCGTTTGTTCCGTCCTGCTGACATAGGTATCTCATTTCCAACCACAAAGCCACCACGGGCGAAATCTCGCACCAACTTCATGCCCACTTTAAACGTTATGATGATTCCATCTGCTATCCGGATCCGCACAGGTCATCATGGTTCTTTCGCCATTTACGTAGTTCCCTACTCATCATGCCTAAACGGGCCGCACCTACAATTGCCGATGCACTCATCCTATCTTATCCTTTTTGTTTCAAAATTTTCCGAGGCCTGACTAATACACTCACTCTCCCCTGGCATATTAAGAATCCCCCCCCCCGCCGGGTCCGATTCATCTAAACGCATTTTCAAAAACGATCGAAACCGAACGTCTATCTCGTGCACATGGGACATACCCTTGGATATCATGACCATAAATGCCTATTCCTTGGGGCTCGATGTCCTAGAACCTCCTGACTCAGTATCAGTTTGACCTGAATTTGAGTCAACCCATTGGTCTTTTGGTGAAGATCCGATTAGCCCGCTTTTTAGCTCAGGCGTTTCCACCGAAAAACTAGTTGAATCCGTAAACTCAGCCTCTATCGCCGCACTCGGGCCGCTAGGCAAACTATCAAAGTGCTTCTTGACGTCTTCCATACGTTCTTCCTCGCGCACAATCCGATGAGTAGGATTGCCGCTAAGTAATTCTGCCTTCTCCGTGATGATACCGGCAAAGACTCCCAGCGACTGAAGATCTCTGACGTTCTTCACCTCTAATTCCTCAATGGATTCCCGTGCCTTGTCGATAGTCATCGACGCCAATAACTTTAGTTTGGAAGCATTCCTTTCTTTAAGCGTTTCGATTAACTTAGGTTCAGCTAAGCACACAGCTTGTATAGTGTAAGCATGGCATCTCGTTGCCCGTCTTATGGCTCGTATACTCAATCCTTCTGCCAGCATGGACACGACCAAATTATAAATCTCAGGTCTTGATGATTTGAGCCTGAGCGCCGTGTATTTGCCTTCTCGTTCGTCTTCTGAAAAGAGTTCATCTTCCATCTCACTGGACGGAAGTAGGACCATCTGCCCATCTTCAAAGTACTGAAGCTTCTCGCTCATATAATCTAAAAATTTTAGTTTTCGCAATTCGCTTTTAAGCAACGGACGTGCCATGAATCAAAATACAGACCGGTATATATAATGTGAACTTCTTGAATAGAATATACGGAAAATTTCACAAAAAAAAAACTCCCGTTCATTCGCCCCGCTTAACCCTGCGTTCACGACGGAATTCAAGGTAACTCCATAAAGATATGCGATTCTCGGCACCAGGGTGGACAATATGCTCAGGAAACTTTCCCTGCATAATCCAACGATTAACAGTACGAACACAGGTTGATTCCAAATTCGCGATTTCTCTCGTTTTTAAACTCAAGCCTAAGACCGGCCTTAGCTCTTCCTCAGTATATACTTGCTTTGCCATAATTAGTAATAATCACCGGATTATGACTATCCAGACAATTATTCTATTAATGTCAATCCTTAAGAGACTCATTAACAAGGATTAATAAAACTAAAAGGAATTGATCAAAAAGACATCAAAACATACCATAAAAGGATATAACTAGTGTCATTTCGTACATTATTCCAAAATCCGAACTCTGGTTTCTAGAATAATTCAGGAAATTATTACCTGAATTTCTGAGAAATTGAAGTTAGCCCAAGAAAATTATCCAATTTTATTTGAGGCTTCGACAGATATTCCAATTGCGCATACGCACATACTATTTGAATGTGAATCGCATCTGAAATAATTTATTTCATCCACCATTCAGAGGTGTAGCGATGAAAACTATAAGTCCAAAAACACTCCATATGAAGCTCTCGACCACCACTCCTTCAAACAAGTACCGGCCGGATTTGACACTAATCTCACGCTTCTAGAAAACATTGGGAATATAAGAAAAAGATGCAGTTTCAGACCTTACATCCCAATATATTTTAATCGGTTTATCAGACCGGATAAAACCAAATATCTGAATGATCGGAATTCAGATAAACCACAAAAAAACAACTGTAATGGAAGACACAGAATTAAGATCGATACTTGCATACATCATCGCCAAGCAAATCCAGATAGATTCGACGGTCCATGCGTTATTGCCAGCATTGGCGACAACAACCAAGGCCCTAGATTACAAAAGCAACCCGCTTCCTTCTGGAATCTCGAAGGCTCACGCTGAAGTAGTCAGTGAAGAGTTAGCCGATGTCTTCAAAAAGAATACTCAATTTGCGATGGAACAGTTTCCACAAATGGGTAAGGAAATCGGGGATTTGCTGGCTCTTAACCTTAAAGACCTTCGTCCCTTTCCAGAAGAAGGCTAAAGCTCCTGAACTTACCAACAAGAGTCCTGAATTCAAACTTCCATCTATCTTCTAGTATTTAAGCTCAATTTCTTTATTCGCTCTAATTCTATTCTGCCTTCCTGAACGGTAGGACTTTCTGCTCATAGGGACTGAGCGCCGCTACATCCTCTAGCAGACTGGCATAGTGCTTTAAGGTAGTCTCCAAGGTATCCCGTATGAATTTAGCCGCCTCGTATGGATTCCGGTTTCTCATGAGCACTTCACTTCCAGCATGCTTCCGTAGTTCATGCAGCTTTTTGTTTCGGTCCTTAATATAGACGCCCAGCCATTGGTTTAACTTCCTCACGATTCTTTCCCGTTCGGTAGAGTGAGCCGCCGGAATGATATGCCCAAAAGGATTACTACAAGGAACTAGCTCACGCCAGGAGGCAACCATGCGAGGATCCAAGGCAATCTTTCCATTTTTAGCGTTAAGCTTTGAGGTCCATGCATCGATTCCTTCTTTCGGATTCGCTGGCCTATCTTTTATTTCGAGCTTCAACCCCTCGGGTGTTTCAATAATCCAATGCCATCGAACCGCAAGAATCTCACTTTTGGTTAAAGCGCAATACCGGGCTAATTCGTAAATCACGCGTTGTTCTGGAAGAAGCTCCTCTCTGTCTCTGTCCATCGCAGCGACAACACCGGGTGGAAGCGGCTCGTATTGAGTATTCATTTGTCTCAAACGCTTCACACTTTTCCAGTCGTCGACATCAAGCGTGTTACCCAGCTCTCGCTGGTAAAGCCTAAGAGCTGCCAAAGAAAATACGGACTTGATATTCTGCCAGGTTGAATTGAGGGAGTAATTCAGACGCAAATCCTCATCCTTCCCAAACTCCAGATTTCTCTTTGCGTAACGGGCCTCTCTCCATTTTCTAACACTCTGCGGGGTCAATTGATTCACCCGGACACTTTTCGGATCCCCCAGTGCCAGCTTGCAAAAATTCATGAACGCGTTTGCGTTCTCCTTTACCGTCGCTGGCTTCAACCGCGCACCATCCTCTTTACCAATATTTTCCCGATAACATTCGATGATCTCATGACAAGTGGGCAAACCACGAGGAGCATCGAACGGACCAGATTTTGCTAAGCCAAGCTTGGCCTGAAAATTTTGGTATGCTCGGTGCTTTGCTACCGACAATTCGGAGGTTTTGGAACTTCGCCTAATCTCATGGGCTATCCCGAAATTATCCAAGTAGCGGTACCGATATTGCCACCACTTTTTAACGCCAACCGGTTTAAGATAGATAACGATGCCTGGCGCCCTATACTTAATGCTTTCGTTTCCCTTCTTTTTATATGCCATTTTCCTCAGTCTCCTTTTCGTGAATTCATATCCAATTTAATATCCAAGACCTCGTGTCTCGATTGTTAGACTATGCAGATTTAGCCGAGCCAAATTACCCAATAATTGCCGTTTTTCGCAAAGTACTTCACTTAAACAACCCACTAAACTACTAATATACAGTAACTTAAGAGATGTCCAGCAAATTGGACTACGGATCAGGAGGTTGCAGGTTCGACTCCTGCGGGGTGTGCCATTTTTTTTGTACGGATGCCTTATTTACTGGGCTTTTCAGCTCTCTTCAGAATCCCGCATAAAAATCGGCCCCTGTTAAGACTCACTTATGTCGCTCGAAAACTAAGCACTAGAGACCGTTATCACGGCGGCCATCAGAGATCCTATTTGACTGCTCCAGACTCGTAAATTAAAGGCCTCCATATCCCCCTTTCCATTTCCAACATTAGATGCCCAAGTGGTGTTCCGAGCGTAGCGGCATCCACGCCGAACATCTGAGGGTTTCATTGACAGTTTAGAGTTACAAACCTCATTCGAGGTACGATATGCCCAGGTGGTGAAATTGGTAGACACGCATGATTCAGGTTCATGTGCCGCGAGGTGTGGGGGTTCGAGTCCTCCTTGGTCACCATTCAATAGGTCATAAGTTATTGAAAAAAATGATTTATCCAAAGTTCGCGGATTTGTGTTCCAGTGCGTTTACTTCCGCCAACATCACGCTACTATACAACAATCAGGGAAGTCACCTCGATGTTACGTAAGTGGATTTGATTACCATGGCCTGATTGGCCTATTCGTTATTAAACTATACCACACTCGATGTGACACGAGACCCTGCACCTGTCACATTTGAAGCGTATGAGGCTTATGAAGTAAGAGTGTAAATTATGCCCATCGAACCTCCTCCCCTTTCTAACGAAGGAAGCCTCCCTCTTCTTCCGCCTCTTTTCACAACCGCAGCCCCTCTGGCACCGCCACATTCAAATTGGACTCGACCCTCGCGGCATCGATTGCAATGTCTCGAATCATGTCAACTTACACTCCTTCTTCCACCCGTTACGACAAGATGCGTTATACGCACTGTGGTTGTAGCGGCCTGCAGTTACCTGCCCTTTCCCTCGGGCTTTGGCACAATTTTGGAGGCGATGGGCCTACTGAAAAGCAAAAGGAGCTCATCTTCACCGCAATTGATCAGGGCATCACCCATTTTGATTTGGCTAACAACTACGGACCTCCTCCCGGATCGGCGGAAGAGAATTTCGGCAGGATTCTCAAGGATGAGCTCAAAAACTATCGCAACGAATTGGTCATATCGAGCAAAGCGGGTTATCTAATGTGGGAGGGGCCCTATGGACAAGGCGGGTCACGCAAGTACCTGCTTTCGAGCTTAAACGACAGTCTTCAACGGATGCAGCTAGACTATGTGGATATTTTCTATTCCCACCGGTTCGATCCGAATGTGCCGTTGGAAGAGACTATGGGCGCTCTCGATTCCGCGGTACGCCAAGGGAAGGCCCTTTATGCAGGAATCTCCTCTTACTCCGCCAAGAAGACCAGAGAGGCTGCGGCAATCCTGAAAGAACTCGGCACGCCTAGCATCATTCACCAGCCTAGCTACTCAATGCTAAATCGCTGGATCGAAGGCGGCACCCTTGATGCGATCAGCGAAACAGGCATGGGGTGCATCGTATTTTCACCTTTGGCACAAGGGCTTCTTTCGGACAAGTATCTAAAGGGAATCCCGCAAGATTCGCGGGCGGGCAAAAAAGCGCCTTCGTTTCGAGAGGGTTTCATAAACGAGAATACTCTGGAGAAAATAAAAGGCCTCAATCAAATAGCCAACGAACGTGGACAAAGCCTCGCTCAGATGGCCATCGCTTGGTGCTTGCGAGACGAGCGAATCACCACAGCCCTGATCGGCGCCAGTTCGTCGCAGCAGATAATTGAGAACGTAGCCGCCTTGGATAATACTGAGTTTTCTTCTGATGAGCTTTCCCGTATCGATAAACTCGCTACTGAAAGTGGAATAAATATCTGGGCCGATTCTAGCGAATCGGGCTAAGAATGTTCTTATCGCTATGGCTAAGGGATGGCTATACTTGCTCATCCTCAGGTCAATTTCCGAAAGAGAAAAGAGCCCCTGCTACCTTAAGACCTGAACAACGCCCACCCCGGCGGCTGGAACAAGGGCCGGATGGCGCAGGTGGATTATTGGCAGAATAATCTAGCTGTCTCCTTCTATAAGGAATTCACTTCTTAAGGTATGAGTGAAAGAATGAAAGATCGTGTGGGAATCATTACCGGAGCAACCAGTGGCATGGGCAAAGCGATTGCGCTAACGTTTGCCGCGGAAGGAGCCAAGCTCGTTTTGAGTGGGCGTAGTGTAAGTAAGTCACAAGATCTCTTGGAAGAGCTAAAGCCTCACCACGACCGCATCGCCTTTTTTCCCGGAGATGTGAGTTTGTTTGAAACCAATGAAGCCCTGGTTGATCTCGCTATCCAGCGATATGGCAAATTGGACACCATTGTATGCAATGCGGGTATTCTGGGCCTCGGCTCGGTCGTAGAGCTTTCTGCGGAAGATTGGCATTACACCTTAAACTCAAACCTATCTGCTTTATTTTATTTGAGTAAATGCGCCTTGCCCCACATGAATAAAAATGGAGACGGGGTTATTTTGGCCAATGCGTCCATCGCGGCATTCAAGGCGTTTCCAAAGCACCCAGCCTATTGCGCTTCGAAAGCCGCCCAAGTAGCCCTGATACGTCAAATTGCACTGGAATATGGTCCGGTTGTTCGGGCCAATGCGATGTGTCCTGGGCCTGTTGATACGCCTATGATCTGGGAATCCGCACAAGCATTTGAGGCTGGAGACCAAGCAGTGGGCGAAGCACGAGAAGCTACCGCCTTAAAACGACTTGGACTACCCAGGGATATCTCTGAGTTAGCTCTCTTCCTGGTCTCAAATGAATCCTCATGGATAACAGGCTCGGCTATTACTATCGATGGAGGAGTCTCTATTAATTGAGCCCCTCTTAGAGAGCATGCCTCACTTTCACAATGCTTGAGAAATTCATCTCTCTGCACTTTGCAGGGAAATTTCCCTAGGCATCTATAGGTCGTTTGAAATACTCTACTTGTCCATCTGCGAGGTCAGCTAACCGAGTAACAAGCTCAGCTCTTTGCTCAGCGGACATACCGGAAAACGTCTTTGCCAAATCAATTTTCTCACGGACCAGGGATGCATTTTCAGCACCTGTAATCAGAACACTGACTGGAAGTGACCAAGCAAAGTGCAAGGCATCGCGGATACTGATTCTCGTAGGAATCGCAGGATCTTCAGAAGTCCAAATGACGCCACGATTGAGCACGGTCTTCATGCCAAAAAAACGCCCGTCTGCGAGGGTCTTCATGGCCAGCAACCCTATATTTCTTTTTTGAAGCTCGGGGATAACCTGTTCGGTGAAACTGTGGTAGCTAGGATCGATCGCGTTTACCGGCATCTGACAGGTGTCGAATGGGTCACTGTCAGCCGTTCTCTCCAGTATTCTAAGATGAGCTTCCGGATTACTGTGACCAGTAATCCCGATGTAGCGAACTTTGCCTTCCTCTTTAGCCTTCATCACCACGTCAAGCACCCCTTCCTCCAACCGTGCATCCACGTCTTCAGGATCACGAAGGCTATGCAATTGCCACAGATCCAGATAATCGGTCTTCATCCGCCGCAGAGAGCCTTCGAGATGCTCACGAGCCGTCTTGGCATCTTTAGCTTGGGTTTTCGTCATCAGAAAAACGTGCTCCCTGAATTTCGGGGTCAGGAATCGTCCGTAACGGCGTTCACTTTCTCCATCTTGATACCCTTCTGCTGAATCAAAAAAGCGGATACCTCCTTCCAGGGCCGCCTCAATTATTTCCTGGGCATCTTTTTCAGAAGTCCACCCTAGATGAAAGCCACCAATGCCAAGCATCGTTACCTGTTCACCGGTTCGTCCCAAGGTCCGGGTGGGTAACAGCTCTCCGAGTGAATCTCTCGATTGCGTGTTTGAAGTTCCCTTGCCACAGCCAGAAAGCACGGAGGCAGAGGCTCCAGCTGCAAGCGATGCTAAAAATGTTCTTCTTTTCATAGCTCAAACTGTAAATCTAAACCGGCACTTCAGCAAGCTGGGCATAATTTTTTAGATTAGGGTCGTTGATACTATCACCTATACCGCCGCGTGTGTGCAGCTATCTTGAACTTAATAAAGCCTACTGGGCTACCCGCTCGTGTTCTCGGTAAATTTCAAACAACAGGACATTTTTCAGAAAGATTACAGCATTGATCAAACCGGGAATTCCTGGATCTCAATCAACGCCTTGCCGTCAGAGCCTTCGTTCATTCAAAACAGTTTTCCCTACCCTCCAAGAGCCGTCGACCTGTGTTCCAACCGACACTGGCATTTGGCCGCGGAAATTCCTCTGCAAAAGACTGTTAAGCACGTCCACGGCCGTAGCGCCCATGACATCGCGATGCTGATAAATACCACTCGCATCCTCAATATCGTCTGATACGTTTAGACTTACATAGGCTAGGTCTTCCGGCACCCTAATATTTAGACTCTCCGCCGCATCAAAAAAGCAACCACAACGACTGATAACTGCATCGGGCTTGAATAGTTGCAGCCAGGCTTTCACCAAGTCGATTTGCTTCGACCGATCCATATCTTTCAATTGAAGCGTAGGAATCGTCTCCTGTCGCGTAATTGATGAAAACTGCGCCAACCGGTGTGCCGACTCCCACTGATGCCCCGAACGCTCCGACAAATCATCCTTAACAACCAATCCAATTCGCCGATAGCCCCTGGAGCGCAATTGATTCCAGCATAGCATGAGATCTGAGTAATGGTTCTGCACAATATGGTGAAAATGCGAATAATGGAGCGGTTTTTCAATGGTCACGACCGAGAATTTGTCCCAGTCCAGATCCAAGCGATCTTCGTAGCGTTCGAACGGTGCCAGAATAAGTCCTCTAATACCTCTAGTATTAAGGATTTGATTAAACCGTTGAATCGATAGCTTAGGTGATTTTGCCCAAAAATGTTGTAACGTGAAGCCCAATTCTATGGCACGAGCATTTGCCCCCTCAATCACTTCCTTGGCGCTTTTTAAATGCCTCCATCCGTCTTGACTAGACCAGTTCGAGACTATGCCGATAACTGAAAAATCCTTACTCACTCTAAGGCGACTACGATGAGCCGCCAAAGCAGACAGTGCCGGATCTGGCACATAATGCAATTCTTTGGCCAACTGCTTAACACGATCGATGGTGACCTGAGGAAGCGACCGGTGGCTTTTGAGCGCCATCGAAACAGCAGCCACACTTAACCCCGCTTTCTCTGCGATATCCTTGAGACGAACTTTTGGGGAATAATGATTCACTTATTGCTACGGGATTAGCGGATAACTATGCGATCAACCTATAGACAAACAAGTCATAACTTAACTGATTCAGCAGACGTCTCCCCAAAAAAAGAAACAGCCTCAGGGCTCAAAAGAAAACCGGTGAGAACGCAAGCACTACGACTATTATAAAGGCGATTACGAATCCCAGGAAACGTCGATAGCGTGCTTTTTCTTCGCGAGACATAACCAGATCACCGTATCCATCATCACCGAAGGTCGCATTTTCGATATCCCGTTCGCTTTGCAAACCGTACCGACTCATCAAATACATAACTGTTGCACACACAAGAGTTACTACCGGCGACAGATTCAATTTATTCTGGAAATGCAACGGTAGCAGCGCTTTTACATCGCTCAGAAATGGAAAACTCAAAACCGCAAAAGACAAGAATCCCAACACACAACCTAACACAAGCGTTACGAAAGCAGCTCGCTCAGTAGATTTTTTGTAGAACAGACCAAATAGAACCGTCACAAAAACACCCGGTGCAAGGAAAGCCCAGACCGCCAGCAGATAGTTAAACAACCCTTTAAAGCCACGAATATACGGCGCAATAAACATACACCCGATGAGAAGGATCACCATAATAATCCTCCCATCTTTCAGTAGTTCTTTTTCCGATGCGTTCTTTCTGATTTTCGCAAAAAAGTCGTAGGTAAGGAGCGAACCACAGGCACAAAGGCCGGAATCAACACTCGACATGATCGCAGCTAACAGTCCTGCAAGGCAAAGTCCCAAAAATCCGATCGGCATGACACTCGTCAGTAACTGCACATAGGCATTGTCGATTAGACCCGTATCCTGGCCCTTAAAATATTGCGCAGCCACCACTCCGGGAGCCGCTATAACGAAAAGCGCCAACGTCTTTAGCACGCTGGCAAATAGCGCTCCCATCTTCGCATGGTACAAACTTCCTGCCGATAATGCTCGTTGCACATAGTCCTGATCGGTGCAGTGACCATGCACACCCAAAATCAACCCCCCGGTCAACATCGGCAACCAGCCGAAATCATGATACCAGGGACGATACAAAGAAAGCATCGAATCCCCGGAAACATCTGTAGCTGCGAACAATACCTGAATTCCTCCCAACTCTCGGATCCCGAAAAAGAGCAGCAGGAGTCCTCCAAAAACAAGCACGAGCATTTGTACGAAATCACAATAGATTACCGCCTTCAGTCCACCAGCCAGCGTGTAAGTCCCAGCTGCGATTCCGATTAAAAAGACCGAGAGCCAATACAATAACTCAGCGTGTTCACCTGTATCCCAACCGAAAAGATTGGTAAGCACCAATGCACCCGCATAGAGGGCGGCAGCGATGTTCCCTAACACGATCATCATTAGGTTGATGAACGATACAATCGTTCTACACCTTCCGCTATAGCGCCTTTCAAAAAACTCAGGGGAAGTAGCCAATCTCAGCCCCATGTAGGTTTTAATAAAAAAGGCCGCCAGAAGCACAAAACAGACTGCACCTACAATCTGAAATCCACCTGCAATAATACCAACTGAAAATGCTAATCCCGCCTGCCCTACAAATTGCTGACTTGAAATATTCGTTGCGAAAAGAGATGCCCCCACAAATGGCCATTTCATAGAATTACTCGCGAGGAAAAAGTCGCGCCCTCCACTGGCCTGTCGCCTGGAGATCCAAAGTCCAAGCATGATAATTCCCACAAAATAAATTAAAATAATCAGGAAATCGATGGAATGGATTTTCATAGGGAACTCAAACCAACGGAAGCAACCAGACAAGACATCATTTCCAATTCACACCTCCTACCTGAGTCCCAAAAATAAGATGTCTTTCCAATCATCACTCTTAAACAGAAGGATACTGAACCCTTTTGGGCAATCCCGTTATTTCAGCACGATCCTCACGCATCTTCTGAAGCGGCTCAAATCGAACATCAACAGAATGATCCGAATACGGCCATTCGATACCAACATCCCTTGTTTTTACACCGAGAATTCGTTTCAAAAGAGACATCGTCATTTTCGATTTTCTTTCCTGATGCGCTTCATCGTCGAAAAGATTTTTCATCTCCCCCGGATCACTACTTAAGTCATAGAGCTCGCCGAAGTCGTCTTCATAGACACTCAATTTCCAATGCCCTTCTCGGATCATTGCACCCGGGCCAAGACTGGTAGGCAACTTAGGTGCCTTCAGGCTCAATCCTTCAACGGGGTGCTTCACAGTAGGCGCTCCACCACCCGCTTCACAAAGTATCGACTTACGGCCAGCATCATCCCGTTCTTCGATAGAGCGTACCCATGATTTGCCTACCATTGTCGGAGGTATAGAAACCCCCATCATTTCCAATAGCGTAGGAACCAGATCGACCTCTTCAATAAGCCCCTCAAACTCTATTCCTTCGGGTTTTCGTCCAGGATATCGAATCAAAACCGGGATCCTGGATAGACTGTCATAAAAGACAGGCAACTTATGCGTCATCCCAAAGTCACCCAGCAATTCGCCGTGATCGGAAAAGAATAGAACAACCGTATTTTCCAGCAAATCCTTAGCTTCTAAAAACTGCATCAACTTGCCAACAGAATCGTCAATGTATCTTATCTGCCCCATATAAGTGGCAATTGCTTTTCGCATATCCTCTTCCGAACACTGCTCCATACCTGAATGCGCTCTCCAGACTTTATTTCGTAAAGGCTCTGAACTTTTTTCGCTAAATAAACGGAACGATTTCGGGAGCTCAACTTCCTTGGGGTCAAACAAAGACTTATAGGGCTCGGGGCAAGTGAAAGCGGGATGAGGATCCTGATAATTTATCCAAGCCAGGAAGGGACGATCTGACTTTCCCATAAAATCGATAGCTTCATCAGTAAGTTCACCGGTAATATTATAATCATGCTCAGGGTCCATTTCAAAAGAGCTGTATGCACGATGATAATCAGGATGCTCATCGTAGTTGCCCAAACAAATCTCGTGTAAGGCATCCCAAACTTCAGCTAACTTTTCGTAAGTAAACAAGTGGTTCTTCCCAAACATTCCGGTATGGTAGCCGCTTTGCTTCAATGAACTGACCAGATTCGGAACAGCAGGATCGATCGTTGACCAGTAATTCCTGCATCCATGCTCCCCAACGTAAGTACTCGTAGTAAAACTAACTCGACTGGGCCCACAAAGCGGCGATTGACAGTAACAATTATTAAACTTCACACTTTCCTCAGCCAGGCGATCGATATGAGTCGTCTCAATCGTTGGATGACCGTAACAGCCTAAGAAGTCTGCTCTTAGCTGATCAGGGGTAATAATTAGCAAATTGTGATTCTTCAATAGAAGACTAGGCAGGGGTTACAAAGGACGATAATTGTTTGGGAGTTGCCAAATCCTTCAAACCATTTCTAAAAACGGTTTACTTAAACATTTAAGGTCTTCGAAAACACCGATAATTCAGCATGCTCAAGTGCCATAAGCTGCAGAACCTAACAAAGTATCTAACCGAATTCATAGTCATTAACCTCTCTGTGTGATTTCTTAAAATTGGGGCCATACAACCTCAGTTATTTGCAATTATGCTAAACTTAACTGTTTAAGTTAATTGATAGTTTACGGACCATTTTTTTGAACATACCTTTGGGCTGAATCCATAAAATCCAACTAAAAAGCTTCTCAGCCCCAGATAGAACCCACCTTAGCCTTACCCTACTCTGTTGCGACTGCTTTTAACTCCAAATACAAACCCTATGATAAAAAACTACACACAGACCTGTTGTACAGCGCTTTCAGCGCTTGCCCTACTCCTTACCCCGGCAATCGGACAGGAGAACGACGATGTATTCGAACTCAATCCCTTTTCCGTCGAGGAAGGAGACAGCGGTTACGGCTCAACCGTCACGATCTCAGGCACAGGAATGCGAACATCTCTGATGAACGTGCCTATGTCGATCAATGTTATCACCTCAGAGTTTTTGGAAGATAGCTTGATCGGTGATTTTGTTGAAGCTTTGGATTACAATTCTTCTATTACCCAAACGACACGGAATAATCTAGGCGCTACTCGGCCATCTTCATTTTCCATCCGCGGATTTCGTAACCGGAATTTGCTGGTCGATGGAGTCACCGGCGGACTTTATATTCCCCCTCAGATGATTGACCGTATTGAAGTCGTAAAAGGACCGAATACCCTATACGGACAATCGGACCCGGGAGGATTGGTGAATGTAATCACGAAAACACCGCTCGCTGAAGAAGGCGGCGATGTCTCGTTCAATGTGGGAAACAACGGCCGCATTGGAAGCAAAATTGATTACACCACACGAGCCATGAACAATAAACTGGGTTTGCGCTTTCTAGGAGAGTACAAAGATCACGACGGTTGGCGTTGGGTCGATGGGCAGGAAACGAAATTCTTTGGACTTTCAGGTGCCTACGATTTTTCCGATAAAACCCAAGGAACATTCCTGATTGGGAAAAACGATCAGCAGGGATTTCCAACTCAACGTGCTACCTGGTCATTCGAAAGAATACCCACCGATTTAAACGGCGACGGCGACACGCTTGATAATGTAGACGGAGTCGGAGAATCGAACACCCGTTATAACAACACTTTCATCCCCAAGGAATATGTGACTTCCACACCGGGTAATATTTTCGAATCGGACAACGATTTCCTGAATCTGGGACTTCGCCACTCGTTCAGCGATACCCACAATATTCAATACAAATACACCTTCTACGATACCAAGCAAATTGTAAGTTTCCGCGAATTTAACACGTTCAGCCCCTTTCAAGGCACCAAGCGAGCCGACGCAAACAACACTATTGATCAAAGTAGAACCCGGGACGAAGTACATTCGATTAATGACATTATCGACTTTGAAACCGGAAGCGTAAGACACCAACTTCTTCTCGGCTACCGTAAATCTGAAACCATTAGTGGTGGGGACGGATCTTACCGCCTACGGGCTGTCAATGGTGCAGAAAACGCGATATTGCGGGATATCGAAGCAAGAACCGGTAAAGTCTTCCGCGACTTTCTATTCAGAGAAGATATCCTCAATGGAGTGAAGATATGGGAAGATGATGTCCCCAGCCCTGCGGAGCTAAGGGCATTTGGAGTACGCACCAACCAGAATGACCGCAGCTTTCAGGACATCGATACGATCTACGTCACAGATAACATGTTTTTTATGGAAGACCGTATCAATATCCTGGCCGGCCTTCGTAAAATTGACATTAAACAACGTTCGATCGCATTGGGTGGCGCACCGCAGGGTACGCCAATCGACGATGGAGATACCAACTTCCAATTAGGCGGTGTCTACCGAATTAATCCCAGTGTAAGTTTCTTCGCCAATGTGGCTGATGCTTTCGAGCCGCAGAATGCAACGGATCCTGATACCGGAGAATTTATTGGACCACAATCCAGTGATGCCATTGAGATAGGGTTTAAGTTTATCGACCTGTTTGATGGTAAACTCAGCGGATCTTTAGCGGCGTTCAATATCAAGAAAGACAACGTAGTCCGAAATGACTTCAATCCAGTAACCTTCATGTCCGACCAATCCGTCACCAGTGATGAGAGCGAGGGAATCGAGTTCGAATTGTTCTACAATCCAACGGAAAACTGGAACATCGTGGCCGCCTACAGCTGGATTGATGCGCAAGTCGTAGGCGAGGTCGCAACAGGGCTCCCCTTGGAAGGCGCAACGCCGCACCGCTTCACCCTCTTCACCAACTACACGATTGATGAAGGCCCCATGGAGGGACTCAGGTTCGGAGGAGGACTGGTTTTCGCTGACGGACCTATCCAGCAATTCGGTAATATCGTAAACCGATTCGTAACTGAAGATGGCTACACGGAAATCAATCTATTTGCGCGTTACCCAACCATGATCGGCGATCAACCCGTCACCTTCGGTATCAACGTCGACAACGCAACGGACGTATTCTACGTTCGCTCCCGTGCGGCTACCAACGAGGCTCGCACATTTTTGTTCACAGCTTCTTTCGACTTATAGAGCCTTAGTAGCTTGTAGCTCTGACAAACCCTCTCCGTTTGCTTTCGGAGAGGGTTTTCTGTATCAGGATACCAAATATTTCCGAGATTCCTTCAAGTGATTTAAAGCGATATTCCCCGAGGCCATTCCAGTCATTTTCCAAAGCCTTAGGCAAGGATTCTGAGACATACATAATTGTGTTTGTAATGCCCCCGCTTAATTCAAGATTAAATAAGCGAGTGTTCGTTTGATTTATT
>CAYGQM010000080.1:0-28649 GCA_964352065.1 uncultured Opitutaceae bacterium | reverse complement strand
CCTTACACCTCCAGTCAATCTAATAGCCAAAGACGGTCCCGCTACAAAAGCGAACGGAAACCAGCTTACACAAAGCCAAAACTCACCAGTTCCCCCGACTCTGCAAAACCTGCACCGGCAGAACACGCAGAACAGGCTAAAAGCACGCCTTCAAAAGATTCTACTACCCCTTCACGCGGCGATACATCAGAAGAACGCAAGGCCAGACCTCCCCGCAATCGGCAAAACCGCAATCGTCGGGGACCACGGGATGATCGCAAAGAAGGCGGAGGACATACCAACCGCAGCGAACCCAACCCAAAAGGCGGAAATCGAAATGATCGCAATCGTAAGCCAAGAAACGAGCCTCACAACAAAACTGAGGGCGGATCGAACAGCAATCGCGAACGGGATCGTAGACCCAGAAAACCTCCTGTAAAAAAGGGGCTCTTCGCATCGATAATTACCTCTGTAAAATCCGTCTTTGGAATTAAGGAGGAGGAACCCAAGCGAGAGTTCAAGCCACGCAATCCGAATAATCGCCGCCCACGTCGCCGAAAAAACACTCACCAGGGGAACCGGCCACAAGGCCAGGGCGGCAAACGCCAAGGCGACCCAAAGGATAATCGCCATATCGAAGGAGGAGAGGTCAAAAAATTTGCCAAAAAACGCCCTCGACGCAGAAAAAGGCGTCCGAATCCAGAGAACAAACCATCGGGTGAAAACTCTTCAGCCAAGTCCAGCAACGAAAAACCTTCCACAGACTCTTAACAACAATTACTCGAGCCTCCTATGGAAGTAATGCGAATTGAGGGAGGTCATACTCTCAGCGGAACCATCTCAGTGAGCGGCGCTAAAAATGCTGCTCTCCCCATCTTCGCCGCCACACTGCTGACCGGTGAAACCTGCTACCTGGAAAACGTGCCAAATCTAAGCGATATACGCTTTATGGCGCAGATACTCGAACACCTGGGAGCCGAAGTGGAGCAAACCGGGCCGACAAGCTGGAAGATCACGGCAAAAAAAATCACCCACCGGGCACCCTATGACCTCGTACGCAAGATGCGTGCGTCCGTTTGCCTGATGGGGCCGCTTGCCGGACGTTTAAAAAAGGCAGAAATCTCGTTACCAGGCGGCTGCGTGATTGGACCCCGTCCGATCGATATGCATCTGAAGGGATTCGCAGGACTCGGCATGGAAGTGACAGTCGACAAGGGGTACATCTTTCTCGATGCCACCGAAGCTGCAGGCAGTTCGATCTTTCTGGGTGGACGCCATGGAAGCACTGTTACAGGTACCGCCAACGTTCTGATGGCAGCCGTACTTACACCCGGTAAAACTGTCATTGAGTGCGCAGCCTGCGAACCAGAAGTGGTAGACCTTTGCAGAATGCTCGCAACAATGGGTGCTGATATAGACGGAATCGGAAGCCCTACCCTGACGATTCGTGGCGTGGATAAACTCGGTGGTTGCACCTACAGCATACTACCGGATCGGATCGAGGCTGGAACCTTTCTCATAGCTGGAGCTCTTGCCGGGGAAAATCTCACAGTCACCAACCTTCGCGTAACAGATCAGGGAGCTCTTTTAGACAAACTCAAGGAGGCCGGCGTCAATTTCACAATCGATTCAGAGAATTCGATCACCGTTAGCAAGAGTAGCCAGCCGCTTAGGCCTGTCGATGTGGTCACCCACCCCCACCCGGGATTTCCCACTGACGTCCAAGCTCAGATGAGCACGCTCATGTCTATAACACCCGGCATCAGCATCATCACCGAGAAGATTTTCCCCAACCGCTTTATGCACGTCCCTGAGCTACAACGTATGGGGGCCGATATCGCCATTGAAGGTCCCAATGCCATCGTAAAAGGACAAAAAAAACTTTCTGGAGCTCCCGTAATGGCCTCTGATTTGCGCGCGAGTGCCGCATTGATCCTGGCCGGCCTCGTCGCGGAAGGCACCACTTGGGTGTTGCGCATCTACCATTTGGATCGCGGCTACGATAAGATCGATGAGAAGCTTCGTGCCGTCGGTGCCGTGATTGAGCGCCTCCCCGAGAAGGACATGCCTCAAGACCTCAATCCTGAAGCCGCTTGAAAAGTGGAACACGGATCGACAGATCAGCCCGAAGACAAGGGTGTAAATTTTCTCCAAAACGCGCTGGACAGCAAAAACGCAACCTCCGATAATACGCTGCGACCACCCAGCTTCGACGACTTTACGGGGCAAGCAAAGACGCTCGAAAGGCTTCAAATCATGGTCGGTGCTGCCAGAAATCGCGGCGACGCACTCAGTCATATATTGTTTAGCGGCCCTCCCGGCCTTGGGAAAACGACTCTGGCTTTGATTTTAGGCAATGAGATGGATCGCACCGTAAGAATCACATCCGGTCCCATCATTGAAAAACCGGGCGATTTGGCAGGATTGCTCACCAACCTGGAAGAGGGAGATTTACTTTTCATCGACGAGATTCACCGCATCTCCAAAACAGTCGAAGAGTATCTCTACTCCGCTATGGAGGACTTTCGTATCGATATCATGATCGACCAAGGCCCCAACGCCCGCAGCGTACGTCTGAATATTCCCAGATTCACGCTGGTAGGTGCGACCACTCGTATGGGTATGTTAACTGCCCCACTTCGCAGTCGGTTTACGCTGCAAACCAGGTTGGACTATTACGACCATGCGGCGCTGAACACCATTATCATGCGGTCCTGTAAACTACTTAATATCCCATTCAAGGAGGACGGGACTCAAGAGATCGCACGACGGGCCCGAGGTACGCCGCGCATCGCCAACAACCTTGTTCATTTTGTGCGGGACTACGCCCAACAACGAGGCCAAGGCATCATCACTTTAAACATGGCTCGGGCGGCTCTTGAGCTCCTCGAAATCGACGCCAACGGCCTCGATGAGATGGACAAACGCCTCATGCGGATCATGGCTTCCAACTACCGGGGCGGCCCGGTTGGGTTAGGCACCTTGGCGGTCGCTGTAGGCGAAGAAGAAGACACTCTGGCTGAAGTACACGAACCTTTTCTGATCCAGGGAGGCTACATCCAGCGCACCCCTCAAGGCCGAATCCTTTCCTCCAAAGGCTATCAAGCCATCGGTCTCGAGGGAAGCGCCGGAAGGAACACCGCTATCGATCAAGACCTTTTTGAAATATAGGGGCTAGCGACCGACCCTGTAAATTTTGTTATAAAACCAAGTCCGAATAATCCGGTAGGGGACACTTCCACATAACCTCTCATGCTAGTTCCCTTACATGAAACGTTACTCACAAAGGTGGATATTCGTGTCCCTGCTAATACCGTCTTTTCTTGCCGGGCAGCCACTGAATTCAAGTAAATCACCTGGCCTAAACCCTCCGGTCATTGCTTCAGATCTGTGGCTAGATCCACCCCAGCAACAGGCAGACGTCCCTAGGGCGCCATCCGCCACTCCTTCGACAGAGTGGGCGTTTCACAAAACCAGTGACGGAAGCCATCCGGACACCAACGAGCAACAGATGATGTGGCTCATGAATCGGGCAAGAACCCATCCTGAACGGGAAGGGATCTGGTTGGCGGGAATCTCTCAGGGCAATGTAGCCAACGCCATCCGATATTTCAAAGTCGACCTGGATGTTTTAAAAGCCGAATTTGCCGCCCGTTCGGAGACGCCACCCGCCGCGTTCGACAGTCGCATCTATCAGGGTTCGGTCGATCATTCGGTCGATCTTATCGCCAGAGACGCTCAAGACCACAATGGTCAGTTCGACAAGATTCGAAAATACTTTTCCTTCAACGGGGGCTCCGCGAGCGTGTATTCCTACTCTCGGGATGCTATCCATGCCCATGCAGGATTTAACATTGACTGGGGAGGGAATGACGGCACTGGCATGCAAACCGGCCGGGGTCATCGACAAGCACTCATGGGGAGTCGTTCAAACGCCGGAATAGCCATGGTCCCTGACAACAACAGCAGCAACGACGTTGGTCCTCTCGTAACGAGTATTGGCTACGTCCAAGCACGCACAAGTTCCGCAGACCACTACAATCGCTTTATCGTTGGAACGATCTGGACCGACACGAATGGAAACGACCAGTACGACGCAGGCGAAGGACACGGGGGTGTTTCTATCATGCCTGACCGAGGCCAGTTTTTTGCAGTAACGGGCGACACCGGTGGATTTTCAATTCCAGCGACTGAAACAGGCACCTACAACATCACTGTCTCAGGGGGTGAAATCCCACAACCTGAACAGCGGCAAGTTACCGTTGGCTCTGACAGTGTCTTAATGATATGGAATCAAGCGGACACTTGGGACGATCCTGTTTCTTTAATCACTCCCATCGCACCAGAGGTTTCGATCGTAACGATCAACGGGCAGAAACAGGTCACGTGGAATGTAATAAAAGGTCTCAACTATCAGCTACGTCGTAGCTCAAATCTGGTCACCTGGGAAGACGATAACCGGACGATTATTTCAAACGGCAATACTCGCTATTTCCTGCTTACTCAGTCGGACATCGACCAACGACTCTTTTTCAACCTAACGGTGACTGCTGAGTAACCCACAAGCGAATGCCGTTTCACACAGAAAGGCGTTGGTCACTCGCCTTTTTCATCCGCATTTCAACGAGGAACTTCGCTCTGGACCGTCTGAAGACACTCCAAAGATGGTGATTTCTCAATGTGAAGTTTCTAATCTCCTGCTCTTCATTGACCCAGCGCGACTTGTAATGCTCGTCTCCGCGCAAGAAGTCAATTGATCCACAACCATTTGCGTAGCACCACTCAACGCACAAGGCGATAAGTACCTTACCGGGAGAATATTGAGCGAGCTGCAGGTCATAGGATGGCGCATACCAATGTAGCGTATCACGATCAAGAAGTCCCATATGCCAGGCAATGCTTCGTCCATCGAGAGAAAGCCGGGACAAGTGCAACATCCCTGAACCAAGACACGTTTTGACGATGCCCTCCAACACCTCCAGTGTAAGACTGGTTTCACCATATTTTTCCTCTCGCGCCGAACATAACTCACGCACCCAGCAAAGTCCGGTCTCAGTTTGATTCGACTGGCAAACCTCGAATTTGAGAGACCCCATTTCATCGAGCAATTTGAGGTTTCGGCGGATATCGTAGCGCTGCTTTTTGCTCAGAGACACAAAATACTCATCATAGCAGTTAAACTTCGTTAATTGTGCCTTCGAACATATCTGGACGTCTTCGAAGTAAGACTGATCTGCAACGATGCCTCTTAAACGAGGCAGTTCTACACGGTCCCAAACGTAAGGCTTCCCCCTCATCATCTCCCTATGCATGTCTGCAAAAAGCGCATGATACACACCACTTGTGTTCTCTTCGCGTATTCTTACCAAGGGATCATGGAAATCGAAGTCAGACTGCCCCACGGGGAAAAGACGTTTCAGGCCGAGCTCATTCTTATTTGATCGACTGGAAATAAATGGGATGAGTGCTTCACTTCCGTTTGCGGTCTTTCCTATTAATAACCGTGGGCAAAATTCATTCATCCTGTCACCCTTTTCCAGCCAGGCTCGCACGAACATGGGGTGGTAAAATGCATTCGGAACATGGCTTTCGTGGAACAATAACAGCCACCGTGCCTGAAACGCTTCTGACCAAATTTCGGCCCATTCGGTCACCCAAACAAAAGTCCAAATTACATCCATAACCTTGAGAGTAGATTGATAAACAATCTTGAATAACCTTTATTTCAGTGTCTGGCGTTTATCAAGAGAAATTCAAAATTTCGGGAGTAACGATCCTACAAGTTTTGATCCTCAGAACAAACTTTCAAAATAGGCACGACCCACCAAACCATAGAATACCGTCCGACTTTCAGGTGAAAGGTTTTGAGCAGAAAGCTCGATGGTTCTTTCCTTAAACAACTAGCCCTTTCGCACTTCCCAAAACACAGGCATTCACTAAATTCAGCCCGATGGTTAAGAAACTTAGACTCGTTTTGTTCGCCCTACTTGGTGGTTTATCTTGCGCAATCGGAGCTCCCAACGTCCTGCTCATCTACACTGACGATCTGGGCTACGGCGACCTCGGCTGCTATGGACACCCTGTTATCAAGACGCCCCACATCGACAAACTCGCCCAAGACGGTCTTAAGCTCACCAACTACTACGCACCATCTGCACTGTGTTCACCCTCAAGAGCCGCCCTTCTAACCGGAAGAACTCCCTACCGCACAGGCGTTCAAAGCTGGATTCCAGAAGATACCGGTATTTACCTGCACAAACAGGAAACCACCATCGCTGAACTCTTAAAAGAAAACGGCTATGCCACCGCCCTGATCGGCAAATGGCACCTAAACAGTGACCTCGGAGATCCAGAAGAGCCACAACCGTCGGACCATGGGTTCGACTACACCTATGGGAATAACGCATTTCAAACTCCGACCAACCGCAATCCGGACAATCTCTTCCGAAACGGAGAAGCGCTGGGTGTGGTCGAAGGTTTTACATCCGAACTCTACGCCGACGAGTCGATCCGTTGGTTGAAACAGCGAAAGATCAAGAACGAACCGTTCTTCCTCTACCTCTCCATGAACGAGCCGCACACACCACTCGAGAACCCGGACCATTTCAACGCCATGTACTCTGACTTCAGTTACGGCGGGATTGTACCGATTCCATCGGGCGGGCCCATCCCTTACGAAAAACTCCATGCCAATGGTCCAGGGGAATACTACGCAAACATTACCACGATGGATCACCACATAGGCCGAGTGCTCGCAACAATCGATGATCTTGGGTACCGCGACAACACACTGGTTATATTCTCCAGCGACAACGGCCCGGTTACATCCGACTGGATCCACTGGTGGGAAACGAACGCCTATGGCAGCACCGGTGGCTACCGTGGCCGCAAGCACGGACTCTACGAAGGTGGCTTAAAAGTCCCGGCCATCATCCGTTACCCTGGGGTAGTAAGGCCAGGCACAACCTCCGACGCTCCGACCATAGGCATGGATTGGTTCGCAACTATCCTCAATCAAACTGGCATCCGAGTACCCAATGATCGAATACTCGATGGAATAGATCTCTCACCCATTTTCAAAGATGAAGCGTTCTCCCAAGAACGCAGTTTCTTCTGGGCGCTCCCCACTCGCACAAACAAGGATTTCGTATACCGCCAAGGCGACTGGAAGCTCATACTCGACCGCGATCATCAACCCCTAGAGCTCTACGACCTCAATGCCGATAAACTCGAATTCTTTAATCGCATCAACGAAGAACCCAAAATCCTCGCTCAACTCATGGCAGGATTTTCAAATACCTGGACCTCCATCCGAAACGATCCACTGAGACCACCACTCGACTGATATTAGCCCGTTGGTTTCAAAGTACCCTGAACATCTGCATAAAGTCCCAGAGACCTCCTAAGGCACCGCCTTCGCATTCATACGTATAAAGATCCTATCGGAGGCATCCACCGTTTCGTCGAAATTCACCACACTGCGAACATAGTCGCCGTTTTGCGTCTGACCGGTTTCAGTAGCACCAACCTCAGTCCAATTTTTGAGATCTGGAGATGTTTCGAAGAACCAGATAGCATCGGTGATGTTATTGATCCTATCGAACACAGCTGCCACAGCATACTGGCCTGCGACTTCGGTTTCTTGCAATGAAAAGGCTACCGGTGAACCTTCAGCTAAGTTCGGATTCCCGTCCAAAAGATACTCCATGCGATTGATAGATCCATCCTCATCCGGATCCTGATCCGGGCCACTGATTAGGTCGTCCGCGGCATCGGGTTCGGTGAAGAACGCTGCCCGCCATTCGGCATAGGAGGTGATCGTCAAAGGCATGGCAGTCGCCATCAGGCCGGTTTCGCCCACCGAGAAATCAAAACGGACTTTTCGCCCCAACCGGCTCTGGTCGATCTCGGCGAAGTTGCCCGTGATTGTTGATGCCCGGACAAATTCAAACTGTTCTCCTCCGGTCGGCTCATATCCATCCAGTGGGTACATTATAAGTTTACCATTCAAGCTTGCAGTACCTGTAACTTCAATCTGGTCATACTGAGACCCCGCTTCCATACCGGAAAACTCCATGTGCAGCTGGCAGGTCGACTCCAATGTTAAGTCGCCTTCGAATAAACCGGAGCCAGGCGATGCTCCCACTCCCATACTTCCGCCCCAGGTAGTGTTTCCTTCAACATGAATCGCTCCTCGAGCATCAGCGAGCCTGATAGTAGGCTCGAGATCATCTTGAACTGACTTGAACTCGCCAATGATTTTCCCTCCCGTGGTTTTCCAGTCAACAGATCCTCCGCTCCAGGTTGTTAGGGATTTTCCGTTCATATTCAGAATCGCACCATTCAGAACCAACCGTCCGCGAACGATCAAATCGGTATCCCTCACATGAAATCCGTTAATTGAATTTCCCTCCAAAGGCGGGAGGTTTAGGGATAAATATGCATTGGTTCCGATCGAGTTGATAGGCTCAAGTGGCTCCTGAGTTGGCCAGACCCCGTTAGCTAAAACCATGCTAGCTTGAGGACCAATTATCAGGACTGCGAAGTTCAGCGAATTGCCAGAGAAAATCCCATCCGGTCGAAGCAGAACTAATTGAGATCCTCCGCCCACTGTCGCTTGAAACGGTGCTTCTAACACAGCTTCAATTTCCGGTTCAAAAACAACCATTCCGGAGATTTCAGGAACGATCAGAATCTTTTCCCCATCGGTGTATGTCGCATACCGTGGATACTCATTGAGATTCGATTGGGTTGCTCTGACATCGGCTAGCAGTATCAGCTTTCCGGCATTCACCATCCTTGATTTTCCCCGCATCGTCACTGTATCTTCTACAGTAACGGTGGCATGACCTTCAATAAACAGATTCATATTGCTTTCGAACAGGCTTTCCTTAAACGCCACCGACGTTTGCTGGTCGGGCGTTTCTTCAGTCATGGTTCCTGTTTCGACCTCGTCGTCAACGACTATTGGCTCAGGAGTCCTGTCTGAATTCCCGATGCTTACAAACGCACTTCTCTCACTACGTTCGGACGTTCTGAAACTAGCTGAAATTTCTGTTGATTTTGATCTTAGAGACATCCCAAGTTTTTCAGTCGATTCAGAGGGAAAAGGAAACTGTCTGCCTTCGATGATCAGACGGCCAAGTCCATTTGTTTCAAAATATTCATAGACCGATTCAAGAATCGTGAGCTCCGATGCTTCATCGACAAGCTCAATGCGCGTACCCTCAAGCAAATAACAATCATCGAGAATCAATTTCGCAGATCCCTGCACCTCAACGGTCGAGGCGATACCCTTTAAAGGGTCACGGTTACTTGCAAGCCTCACAATTGAAGATCCCACAATCCGGTTCATTCCTTCAACGGCAACGAGGATCGAACCTTTTTGAAAAAGCGGTGTATTTTGAAAAAACTCAAACGGCACCCTGATCTCTCCACCGCGAAGATCATAGCTGGAACGATTAAGATTTGAAAACTGCCCACTCTCATGAATAAGCACTTCTCCTTTTTGCCTGATGGTGTTGTAGTTAGTACAATTCAGGGATACTGCGGTTGCGGCATCGATGATTAAGGTCCCGCGATTGATAAAAGACCCTGTTAGTCCCCCTTCTTTGAGCGTAACCAACCCCCTGTTTTCAATTGGGCCCACCGCCATCACCGGTGTACCGTCAATGACATTGATGACAACCCCTTCTCCGGACTGAATAGACTCGTTAGCTACCGTAACACTGCCCGTATCCGGAACGGTGAATGCGGACAAAAACTCTATGGTCCCCTCGCCCTTCAGTTCAAGGGTTCGCTTATTATCCACACTCCCATCTACAAAGGCCAGACCTGCATTTTGTCCTATCTCAATCCTGGAACTTTCGTTGACGGCATCCAAAACGGTGTTTGCTTCCAAGCTAACGCTTAATGAATCGACAAGAAGCTTTCCCGACAGAATCTCAGCCTTGGTCTCAGCCCCGAGGCTTGCACTCTGGAACCGTGTGACCTGATCCTTAAGGGTAAACTCACCTCCCATTTGTTTGAATGTTGAGCCATCAAACCAGGTCGCACCATTGCGGGTGCTGAGTTTGCCTTCTTCCACAAAAAATTCTTCACCCTGCAACTTGAGGATGGCCAAATCGATGCTGAATTCAGCGCTGGTTTTTTTGTAGAGATCCCCTTTGATCTCGAGAATACCCGCAGCGGATTCAATCTTTCCGGCGTTAAGCGTAAGCTCGGATAGAAATGGAACACGGATCAGACTCTCGAAACCCAGATCGGAATTTACGACCAAGCCGGAATTCCCACCATCTTCCATAACGATACTGAATACCCAAGCCGGCTGGTTGAGCTTCACCACATGACCAGAACCAATGATCACCTCTTCTGTTCGATTGGTGGAACCAGGTGGCTGAGGCCAGGGCGTGCCAACCGCATCCACCCAGTTGCTGCGTCCGTTTGTCACGGTGTGCCAGTCATCGGTGCCAGCACCACCGTCCCAGATGTACTTATCCCCAACGGGGGGGACCTCTCCGGCGATACGGGCGGTAAAAATGGTCGGCAGATTGTCAACACGTGCTGAAAACGCCACGGCGTTATTTTCCGAGATAAGCATTTCGAAATCAGATAAGGGAGCAATATCCTGAGGAGCATTGGGGAAAAGCACCTTATTATTAAAGATGAAGGGGCTAAAACTCCCATCTGCCGCTTGCAGGAAATAACCATAACCGTTCGTGCCATTGATACGTATAACCAAACGTCCTGAGGAATTCATACTGACTAGACTACAACTTTCTACCGTTTCCCCTTCCACACCAGGAATCGGGCTTCCGGCAGGAGGACCCAAACGAACAAAAAGACTATCCTCCGTACGATACGACCAAATCGTATTACCCGACTGCCCTTCCAAAGCTGCTTCAAAATAAATATTCCCACTCCCATCAATGCGAACATTGCGGTTATTGATGGTAGAGAACTTGCCCTGGTTCGTACTACCGATAATGCCTATCGGCATACCGGTAGTCGCAACGAGCATAGGTTCATTTTCGGGAGCCCTATACCAGATACTTGTTCGGGCAACCTCTTCCGGAATAACCAGCAGTCCGGCAAAAGCCATTTGTAAGGAGTCGTTGATGTCGATGCTGCCGACATCCCGCAGATCCCGCTGCACCGTAACAGAAAATGAACCTGCCGGTACATCATCTCCCATTGCAGGATAGGGATTATTCAATTGGGGAAATAAAAATTCTACACTTCCATCTGGGTGGACCAGATAAAACACCTCTTTGGAATCCAGAAAATCTCCCTCAGGCGACACCGCAGCCAGTGCCAGTATGGATCGGTCCGACAAGATTTCCTGGATGCGAAATGTCGAGGCCATTTTTTCTCCGTCAATTCCTGGCGCAGGCTGCCCTGGATCCCATACCGGTAAAGTGTCTCCATTGCCGAACCACCAGCGCAGGTTTCCATCGTTGCCATTGATGTCAGAATCCAGAATCGCATTTCCATCACCAGAAACCGGTGCATTGAACGACATGCCTGCTGATAGCTGAAGATCTATCTCAAGTACCTTGGCGAATTCGCTGGCAGAAGCCTTCCCGAATATTTTCCAACTTACTTCGGGTGCAAACGTTTCATCGTCATCAACCTGAGCGATAAACGCCAAGTCACCACTAGGCAAAATAGCTACACTGCTGAACCGGTCAATTACCGGCTTCACAGGAGGATTACCTTCACGATTTGGATTTTCGTGAGAAAAACCGGGGTATGGCCAATCGGTGGCACCGTAGAGTTTGAACGACGCCCCATCCCAGACGCCAGCACCCCACCAATCTACTCCTTCAGCCATAGCTATACCGAGCTTGTTGCCCGACCAACCAATAACACCCCCTACCGGCCGGGCTTCTCGGGTAATAACTTCCCCGTCTTTGTTCTTGGTATCTATCGGGTCTCCCCACTGGATTATTTGCTGAACAAGCACCTCATCCGCAATTAGATCGAGACAGAATGCTTGTGAAAGAAAGAGCACCCACCACCCATACTTAAGCATCGAAGACATTCGTAAGATTGAGTAATTTTTTCCGAATACGTAAAGTTAGAAGTCCGACAACGCCTGTAAATCAGGTCAAACCCTGATAATTTCGCTCCAAAATAACGTCATCCAGGCTGATTCGAACCTGCACCACCAGCCGCAAAGCGTCTAGATATGGGCTTCGCGAGGCGGGTTCGTCGTTGAAGCTCCAATAAAGAACCAGATTTGCGAAGGACTTGACTTCAATGACTTCATAGCGAAATCGCTCTACTCTTCAAACGCACAAACGTGCTTCCAGTATTTGGTATCGGTTCATCAAACTCCACTGTCATCTGAGAGAAGTCGCCCATATCTTGCATGATGGTTTCAGTGACCGAAGCTTCCGACCAATCCTTCATATTCGAAGAGGTTTCGAAAAACCAATCGCGGTCGGTGATATCACCCGCTACATTGAATGTCGCAGAGATTTGGATACCACCAGCGGCGTTGACATCGCCCAGATCAAAACTCACTGGTGATCCGTCCGGTGCAAGAGGATCGCCACCGAACAAAGATTCATCCCCATTGGACATGTAATCACCATCGGGATTCGCATCCGGTCCACTGATGAGCTCGTCTGCCTGTTCCTCTTCACTAAATACCAGATCCGACCAATCATCATAACTTTCGACTAATACAGGCTCAACCATTGCAACAACTGAGGTAGGCGTATAAGACAAGTCCACCTTCACCGTTCGGGAAATAGGCGGATTATTGACAGACCCTTCAAACACACGAACAGAATCAAAAGCTCCCGACAACGAGTCGGCGGTTATCAGAGTGAATGTGTTACCGCTCATCGGCTCGTAATCATCCTGTAAACGGATACTCAGTTTACCCGCCACGGTCGCAGATTCACTAACGGTTAAAGAACTACCCAGATTGGGGTCCTGGAATTCAACGTGAAAACGTGCCGAGCTTTGTTGCACCCAGTTTCCTGTCAGCACAGTCGTTACAACCGCTTCGCCCTCCTCGCCGATCTGGAACAACCCTGAGTTATCAAAGGTATTGCCCGCACCTAAATTAAATTCGGTATTCGAAAACAATTCGCTGCCGGGGTGATTAGTCAGAACATTTGTTCCGCCACCCAAATTGATATTCCCGCCTATACCACCAAAATTATCGATCGCCTCATTACGCTCGCCAGCCTGGACGCTCAACCCGGAAAACGAAGAAATAGTACCGTGGTTAGTGATCTTGTTATCGGCCCCATCAGAAAATCGAACCCCAACTCCCAAACCGTCTGAACCGCTAATCGAACCTCCCAATATGTTGAGCGTCAGATTCGACGGGCCCGAAAGAAAAACTCCATCTCCATTTGTTCCAACAGCAGACACTTCTCCCCTTGTTGTCACCAAAACGCCTGCAGTCTCAGAATGGGCAAAGATACCGTTCGCACCAGAACTGAACGATTGTATGTCACCAGCCCAAGAAACCGAAACAGAGCCACCCGCACTTGCATGAATAGCATGGCGTATCGTACTTTCACCTTTTGAAGCGACTGCACTTTCCAAGTCATTGCTTACTATCATTACAGTACCTGATTCAGATGTGGCCCGAATACCGTTTCCAAGATTTGAGGGAGCAATAAGTCCTTCATGTTTGATTTCAACATTTCCCGTGGTCGACTCGACCCACATTCCCGCACCGGCAAATGTTGAAAGCGAGCCATTGTTTACAATCGTAATATCCGTCGATGCTTTAGCGTATATCGCATCAGATGGGGCGATATGGCTGGTGGATATCATTTCTGAACTGGATATCGTAATGCCACCATCGCTTGATACCGTATGAATACCTGACGAAGATACATTCAAAATACCACTGACCGTCTGAATTGGCCCATCGCTAGTCACGGTAATTTCTCCACTAGCTTCAACCCAAATTCCCTTACCTTGGCCAGTGCCCATTTCGCCTCCATAAACGGTTGCAGTTCCGTTTGGAGCTTCCGCCTTTAACCCGCCGAAATCAGAGGAAATGAACGCGTCGCGACCATCTACAATTACGTTTCCATCTGATGATCGGCCAATAATGGCCTGGCCGCTCACATTCATTCTTCCCTCGTGTTTCGCATATACATCTCCAGTTCCCTTAGCCCAAATACCTCCAGCTCCAAATCCGGGGGAAGTGCCTGTAAGGCTTCCCTTTGATCGAATACTAACTGGCCCTCCAGTTGACTCGGCATGGAGACTGAACGCATCCATTCCCGGAGTAAGCGCTCCTGAATTGGATTCCCCATTGAAAACAATATCTATCGGGCCATCTGTAGTAGCTTTAATACCGTCTCCGGTAGACCTAATCACTACTGGAGCCCCATCCAATTCCGGAGATTGAATTTCGATTGGGCCGCTTACTGAAATGGCTCGAATTGCGCTTGAATTAGAACTGGAAATATCTCCTTTGTTTAAAATAAAGATCAAGCCGTCATCAGATTCAGCCAGTATGCCAGCCGATTGATCTCCGCTTAAAGTAGCCTCATTTTCGATCAACATACCGTTATCAGATTTTGCCCAGATGCCGGTCTCATTTCCATTGATCATGCCTTTTGTTGTAATTGTGTGACTCGAATCCATTGCGATCGTTCGGATACCATCCTTCCAGGAAACTACATCGCCATCGACTTCAACATCCCCTTCCGAAATGAGCGATGAGTTCTCCCGTTGGAACAAGTCACCATTGATGATCGTCGATTCCCTCACTTTCAGAGCGGCATTCAGTTCCAAAATTCCATCGACTTCGATACTGGCTATTTCGGGAACAGCCTGGAGGAGTTCTACATGAAACGGGTTGGAGTCCGGCCCCTTCGGAATAGTCACCTCTGCATTCAAAGTCGTTGGAGGCGTGGCCCATCTTACGCCAAATGCATCCACCCAATTCGTTTTGTTATCTTCTATCTCATGCCAATCGATACCATTGATACCTTCATCCCAGATGTAAGTCACGCCAGTCCCGGTTTCGATGGTCTCCTCGACGGTTGCAGCAACCACATAGTTCTTCAATCCAACTTCGGCATCAAATGTATTAATCCTAACTAATAGTCGCCCGTCCGGCAACCACCAGGAAGGGACAAGTCCATCATATCCATTACCGGATACGTCGGGAGTCCAGAATGGCATGATGAAACTCCAAATCCTTGGGGAAGCTTCGGCGTTGGATAATCTAAATCGCTCTGCGGGACTAATAGGCCGGTCGTCATCATTGGCCGGTCTTCCTATCCGGGCTGCGACAAACTCCCAATCGCCTTCGACATCTTGTGCCCACAAACCTTCCCCAATCGTTCTAGTCCTTCCATTCGAAATGACATTTCCATCACTGTCCAACCGTCGCTCCAATTCTTCAAAGTCGGCGACAAACGCTACCCGTCCATCGTCACTCACTTGCATACTTTTCAGGCGTTCGTAGACGACAGTAAACTTTGTGATAGTCCCATCCCCGTTATCAATGGACAAACGCGATGCAGGCAAGGATAGCGAATCATTATCGAATGTAAGTAACTTCACCAGCCCAGCCGATTCCTTTCTCCACAACGTCTTTTCAGTACTAAGTCCATCTGCAGTGAGAGAGTTACCCGAAAAATAAATATTTCCTAATTGGTCGACAATGGGTTGTTCCAGATTTTGGAACAATCCAGAAAATGTGACCTCTCCACCGGACGCGGTTTCCATGGGCACCCGATCCGCTACCACCAGTGATTTCTCACCGGTTGGAGAAATTTCCCAAAGAGAGTCAATACGACCACTTGGAACCACGTTTGTGGTTACCGTGCCCATGAACGCTACACGTCCTTCATCATTCAGGCCCATAAGGGGAACTGCATCGATGAACACGGCGCCATCCGAACCAGGGATTCCACTAGTTGGAAATATGTCTCCGCTGCGAACCAGCATTTCTAATTCAAACGTTTCCGATTCAAAGAATATGGCCCGATCATTCATGAAGGTAACACCCTCTCCTTCAAGTCTTGCAAAAAATGCTACCCGCCCATCTCGATTGTAATGCAGCCGTTGAGGGAATTGCAGGAACTCTGCAATCGTTGCCGTTGTTCCAGGAGCGGGGCCATTCTCAACGGCAACCAATCTGGTTGCTTCAGATGGTAAAAAAGCTGAGATATTTGCCAATGGGCCTTCTTGCTTTTCCTGGAAAATGACCCTTCCATTGTTTTGACCTACTCCAAGAATTGCAAGAGAGTCTTTACCTAGATCTGAAGGAGTACCAATACCACCTTCTGACAGGTAAATAATGGGGTTCGCTTCCAGGATTAAACCACCACCATCAAAAGGGTATACCGCATCAACAACTCCAAAATCTCTGTCAGCATAAGTAGCATTCCAGGCATTCGTTCCTGTAAGCTTGAGGATCGCCCCTCCCTCCACGAATACGGGAAACGGTAAACCTTCAACAGCCTCTGTTCCGGAAAAGCCACCGCCACCAAAAAAGTTCCCATCTGAATTGAATCTGGGGGCACCTTCACCCGTCCAAGTCTCTTCCATCAGCCCCGTGGCGGGACCACTGAATTCAGCATCATCACTCCAAAGAAGTTCGAAGCTACTTGCACGCAGGATTTGAAAACCTACTAGAAATACAGACACAAGTACAATTGAACGGAGACCCATTTAGAGATTTCATAGGAGACCCCAAAATTCGTAAAGATAAAACACAGAGATCGATTCCAGATCAGATTAAAGCTGATAGTTCTTTTCCAGAACGACCTGATCCAAACTTGTTCGAACATTCACTACTAAGCGCAAAGCATCCACAAACGGACTCTTAGAGGCAGGTTCGTCATTGATCGTCTCCACTTTTATTTTCTTGAGAGGATTAAATCGTCGTGTGAGCAGATGGCGAAACAGTCCGCAGATCTCAGCAAGATCGGGATCATTCGGCTCGACGAGAAACCTCAATATTTTTCCTTGTCGCTGGGATTCCAATACCAGTTCGCCTCCCCGGAAAACCAGATGATTGGACGCCAGTCGCGATGGCAGTTTACCTTTCAGGGATTCGAGTCCGAGTCCACAGAGCGATGCCGGGTCCTGGGCGTTCATCCAGCAGATGGATTTCTCAGGGAGCTTTCGCTGCAAGCGTCGAAAGGCTTCATGGGAAATAAATTGCGGGCCGGGAATCCCTTCAAAAAACGAACCAGACAACACTTCACCGGAGAGCTCCATCAGTCGAAGTGAGCGGAAGAGATCAGCCCACTTAAAACCAAGGAGTTCTTTTCCCAGTAACTCGCGAAACAGGATGCCGTAACGGTCCATGAGAATGCGAATGCGTTCTTTCTTTTGTTCTTCCTTTTCGATCAATCCGGGCTCTTCTTCTGGTCGTTGCAACCGCTGCCAATTTCCTGTTAATGGGAGCGCCCCTTTCCAGCGTTTGCCGCGTGACCCGGTGGAACGGCCTCGGTGGCGAGGATGATTCGGTGAACGTGCAGGTAGATCTTTTGGAAGCGTGAACTTATTCAGAATCCCTTTTCTCAACGAGACCATGGAGTCACTCGTTATACTCCCCTCCCAAACGGAATGCCAGACCCAGTCATTGAGTTCGGCGCTGCCACCGTCGAATTTCTTCAGCAGTCCGGAAAAGTCACGTTTGCTACCGTTGGGAACAAGCTTATCGAGCAAGACATTTTCTTTCAGAATGCCTTCCGACTTGATCAGTTCCAAATCTTCATCAAATCCAAACCCTACTTTCTGTCCGTCACTACCAAACCAGCGCAGATCGCTCTCCTGAAAGGCCGTATCCATCCACGAAGGTTGGTATTCGGAAAACCGTGCCGGGAAAACCTCCTCTTCCCAAAGCGCCGCTCCAACTGGATAACAAAGAAACTGCTCCACCAAAGGGTAAAGATCGTCCAACGACAAAGCGCGTTTTATCAATCCCTGGTAGTCGGCCAGAAACAATCCCAGTGACTCGATCGGCAACGGCTCAAAATGAGGCTTAGCCGCAGCCCGTTTCAAGCGAAGCAGAAACTCATAATTCTGCGCGTCGCAGATAAACCGATCAGGGCAATCCTCGACAAGTTCACCCGCCACAAGGCGTTCCGTGTCGGCAAGCTCCTCAAGCAACCAGGTGATACGCGTTTCCGTCAGGCCCAGTTTTCCCTGTATTTGTTCTTCGGTGACCGGACCGTAGAAGGAAAGCCATTCACCAAAAGCCTCGACGCCATCCAACTCACCCGAAACCCTTTCCGTCAGCCGCAATGGATTGCCAGTCCAATCCAAAATCCCCGGGTTACCTTCGCCATGGAGCGCCCGTATCCGTCCCAGACTTTCCAGCGCGGACAAACTCTTCAGGCCACTCACCTCGACCCAGACAACTTTGGCTGAAATTTCCTCAATCAACTCCGGGAGATTGAGATCCTCATTATGTCCAGCGGCAATCAACCCTTTCCATTCTTCTTTCGGAATCAAAATCCGTTCAACTACCCAGTCTAGTAGCTCCTGAGTGCTCGACGGTAGATACCCGGGAAACAGCCGCTGACGTTTTTGCTCAAACCCCCGAATAATAGTCTTCGGAATCGGCAACCGAAGCCCGGAGTCAAACACAACCTCCTTCAATAGGTTCTTGTTGAGCTTTGATGATTTATCCACCGACGGGTCGTCCCGCTCGTACATGTATTGGTTAATCTGCCGCCACGCCGCATTGGCTGCAAAAGGTGAAGCCATCTCCATCGAGCATTCACTCCAAGTGATCTCTCCTGCCTCAAATTCTTCCAGCACCTGTTGCAGATGAACCATGTCGAACTCGTCCCGGAAACAGGTCCTCCAGGTTTCCAGCAGAATGGGGAAGTCCTCGTACTGCATGACCGACTCCATTACCTTTTGCGACTTCAGCCGATTCATCCACAACGGCATCCGCTGATTTGCCCGCGAGCGTGTTACCAACAGTGCCCGGCCCGCACACTCACGAAATCGTGCTCCAAAAAACCCACTCCCTTCAAGACGCTGCCGAATCAGGTCCTGAACGTTCGAAGGAGTCACCAGCGACAACAGCTCTGCCGACGATACGTCCGCCGGAACCATCAGCACCACACAATCGTTACTGACGTGCACCTCCAAGCGGTGACCAAAGCGTTTCTCCCAGGCCGCATCCAGCGCCATGGCGTAAGGTCGATTCAATTTTCCTCCCCAGCCGGTATGGATGACCACTTGATTACCTTCCTGAGTGCCAGGACCGGAGTTCACATGCTCCACCAATATGTGGTGTCGATGAGGAAGCGCTCTACCCGTTTGCTTCTGCTGACGTTTAAGAAAATCCAACAATTGATCTACGGATACAGTATTCAACTGAAGCTCATCGGAAAGATGACTAGTCCATTCGGACGACGCCAGGTTGCTCTGCGCCTCTTCCAAAAACGTTCCGATAGCTTCTGAGAAGTGGAAATCGCGACTATTGTCCTCGGCTATCCAGAACGGGAAATTACTCCCCCCTTTAGCAGCCGGTACCACCAGGACATCGTTGTGCGTGATCTTCATGATCTTCCACGATTGAGCACCGAGCGTAAAATTCTGCCCGACCCGTGCCTCCCAGACAAACTCTTCGTCCAGCTCGCCAATCCGTGCATTCGATTTCTCGTGACGCAGGTTAAAATAGCCTCGATCCGGAATCACGCCGCCCGAAAGGTAGAGCGCCATCAAGGCTCCCGGTCGCGCTCGCGCCGTGTTATCCAAACGATCAATCGATATGCGCGGTTTGAGTTCACGAAGTCGACTATCCGCATAACGCCCGGCTAACATTTCCAATACCAGTTCGAATTCCTTCCGCCCCAGATCACGGTAAGGGTAACTCGTCCGAATAAAATCATACAAGTCATCCAGGTCCCATTCCTCGATACCCACCATGCTCAGGAGCACCTGGGCCAGCACATCGAGCGGGGCATCGAGTGGCTTGAGCGGTTCGATGTTTCGCGATCGTATGTTTTTAGCCAGCACCGCTGATTCAAGAAAATCTCTCGAATGTGTCGGAATGAGCAATCCGCGACTCACCTCCCCCACCTGGTGACCGGCTCTGCCGATCCGTTGAATCGCCGAGGCAATACCCGGAGGAGACTGTACCAGCACCACTTCGTCGAGACTTCCAATATCAATACCCATCTCCAGCGAGTTGGTCGCAATGATGGCTTTCAGCTCGCCGGCCTTGAGTTTACTCTCCACCTCCTCACGAATCTCCCGCGACAAGGATCCGTGGTGGGCATAGGCTAACGGAGCCGGCTGATTGAGATTGATCTTGTAGGCCAGCTTCTCACAGAGCCGACGATTATTTACGAAGAACAGGGTCGAGGTGTTCTTCTCGATGATGTCCTTAAACTGTTCGACCAAAGGATCCCAGAGCGATTCGTCCGACCCCCGCTCATCGGTGCCTGACGGAAAGAACACACGCAGCTGGTATTCCTTCTCAATAGCCGAGTCGATCTGCACCACCTCACGCGGCACATAACGATCCCCCTCTCGGATCAATCCTCCGACAAACGCCGCCACGGTTTCCAACGGCTTCACCGTCGCCGATAAAGCCACCCGTTGAAACTCACCTGACAACGGCACCAGACGATCCACAGCCGTTAGTAAGTAAGTTCCACGCCGGCCTCCAATCACCCCATGGATTTCATCCAGGATCACTGACTTCAAACCCGTCAGCATCTGCCGTCCATGCACCGAGCTGAGCAACAGGTTCAAACTCTCCGGCGTAGTGACCAATATCTCTGGTGGATGCCTCAACATCCGGCGACGATCCGTTTGCGAGGTATCCCCACTACGCGTCTGCACCCGGATCTCCGGAAACTCCTCGCCAGCCTCCTCCCACTTATTTTTCAGCGCCTCGAGCGGGTGAATTAAGTTTCGCTGGATATCATTGTTCAGCGCCTTCAACGGCGAAATATACAACACTCGCGTTTGCCCCAACTCCCACTCGCCGGAGATCAACTGATTCAGCGCCCACAAAAATGCCGTCAACGTCTTCCCGCTTCCCGTCGGCGCGGTAGCCAGCACATGCCTCCCCGCAGCGATCTCCGGCCACGCCTTCGCCTGCACATCCGTCGGCTGCCCCAACTCCGTTGCAAACCACTCACGAATGAGTGGGTGGAAGGGAGCAAGTACATCGTGAACCTGGGACATGATTCAACCTTCTGATCGCAACTCCCGCTGGGCAAGAACAAGTCGTTGGTCTTTCACAACTAGCAGCCTGACCGGCGCCAGGCTACGAATCAGGGTGCTTTTTTCAAAGATTCGCGCACTACCGGATGCACTACTTCACCGTTTCTTACGTTGATGCCATCCCGCAGGGATTCATCCTCCTCAAAAGCCCTCTCGATACCCAGCTCGACCAGTTTGGCCAAGTAGGGTTCGGTTGCCTGAGTCAACGCAATCGTAGAGGTTCTTCCAACCAATGCCGGCATATTGGGGACAGCGTAGTGGATAACTCCATACTCATTGTAGATCGGGTTTTCATGGGAAGTGGGGCGTATCGTTTCGACACACCCTCCCTGATCAATAGCGATGTCCACCACGACGCTTCCTTCCCGCATATTTTTAACAGTTTGAGCATGAACCACGTTAGGCGCTAATCCACCTGGAACCAGAACCGCACCTACCAGGAGATCGGCATCAGCCGCATAATTTTCCAGATTGGATGGGTTGGCTACAAGGGTCGCAACTCGGCCTCCGTAAAGTTCGTCAATGCGCTCCAGTCTTGACTGATTCACATCCAGGACGGTCACGCGGGCTCCCAGACCAATGGCCATTTCGCAGGCATGCGTACCAGCAGTACCAGATCCTACAACCACCACATGCCCTGAAGCCGTCCCTGGAACGCCTCCTAGCAACACTCCAGAACCTCCATTGGGGCTCTGTAAATAATACGCTCCCAATTGCACCGATAAACGACCCGCCACCTGGGACATGGGCTTTAAGAGCGGCAAGGAACCATCCTTTGCTTCGATGGTTTCATAACAGACCGCCAGCGTGCCCGACTCTTTTAGCCGCGAGGCCAGTCCTGGCACCGCCGCAAGGTGAAGGTAACAGAATAAGGTGAGATCTTTTCTGAGCAACGGATATTCCTGCTCGAGGGGCTCTTTTACCTTCACCACTAAGTCCGCCTCTTCATAGACCGTCTCGGCCTTTTCGACAATGGTGGCACCGGCCTTAACATACTCCTCGTCGACATACCCACAAAGGTTACCGGCACTGGATTGAACGATCACGTCGGCCCCCAATTGCACCAACCGCTTACACGTACTCGGGCGCGCAGCCACCCGCGTCTCGCCCTGCTTAATTTCTTTTGGAATGCCTACTTTCACAGATCAATACGTTGTTCGTGGCGTATCTTCCCGAGCTTTGCCCGGAACTCACAAGTTTATTCGGAATTCTTTGCGCGTTGTTAAACCCATGCTGAGAAACTTTGAAATAACTAAGGTAATTAACCGTTCCGCTAATTTTGGACCGTTCGCTTTAAATAACCTATCTGAAGGAGAACTTTAAACGGCGATTCATTTTGTCTTGGCTTAGCGGTTAAAACCGCTCCTACATTTTTCTAGAACTTCTCAAATAGACCATTCGATTGAATGTTACCGTTTACAACACTAGCAGACCAAAAAGCTTCGATGACGCGAATTTCGGAGCTCATGGACATTGATCCCGCGCCCGTCTCCGACGAAGACAACGAACTGGAAGTCCTCGCGATTCTCGTGGAGAGCTATGAAAAGGAACACTTCGAACGTGACCTTCCCTACCCGGTTAAAGCCATCCGATTTCGCATGGACCTACAGGGGCTAACCAACAAAGATCTGGAACCCATTCTAGGGAGCCGATCCAAGGTTTCCGAAGTTCTCAACCGAAAACGTCCCTTATCCATTTCCATGATTCGCCGACTTAACAAACAGCTCGGTATATCAGCAGAGGTATTAATTGGGACAGAAAGCCATCCAACCAAAAAAATGCCCGCTAAAACAATGGCTTGAGATCAATTGATTCAATGCCTAAAGGAACGCCATCAATGTCTTACCACTCCCGGTTGGAGCTGTGGCCAACACGTGCCCCCCTGCCGCGATCTCCGGCCAAGTCTCCGACTGCACATCCGTTGGCTGCCCCAACTCCTTCTCAAACCAATCGCGAATGAGTGGGTGGAATGAAGCAAGAGCGTCTCGGATATGCGGCATACTTGAAGAATTGAAGGAGGCCCACAATCCGGCAAGAAACAAACAAAAGACGTTTCCCAATACCTCAGATCTGCGACCTAGTTACTATCCGGCTGCGGTAAGTAAAAGTCGGACGATATCACCAAACGAAGAAAGTAACGATGTTCGTGCGAATCCACCTGGTTTTTCGGTCGTATGCTACACAAGACTCTGTAGCTATCATCAGAAAAATCGATTGGTTCGAACTCATCAATAGTATCGTCTTGCTCCAGTATATGAGGAATTCGTTCCCAGTCGACTAGGTTTGAGCTTGCCTCTAAGGCATACTCAAATGGAAAGTCCCCAACAATTGGTTGATAAAAATAGAGGCTTTCATCCAACCCGTTAGGATCTCTTGCTACCCAAATATTCGAACCTGGAACCGTGGCAGATGAGAGCGTCGCATACTCAAAAATATTCTGGACTCCGTCGCTATCCGCATCCCCAAACATCAAATCTAAATCAGTAATAGTATCCCAAGTATAGGGTAGAGCCCATTTTATCCAACGAGTCATTGAACTATCTTCGGGCCATCTCACATTTATCGATCCGATCCATCCGAGGCTTTCGTCAAACTCGCCAAGGGAAGTAGTATTTCTACTGTTGTTGAATTCGAGAGTAACTTCATTAATTCCGAAACCATAGACTTGCAGGGAGGAACGCCCCCACGCTACTGAACTCAACAAACCGCTTTGACTGTTCCCCTCGCCTGACTTCAGGGAGAAGTAGTTTCCTTGGGCGCCGGGAATAAGTGACGTGAGGTCAATGGTTCGGGGTCCCAAGATATTAAACTTAAGCCCCGGTTTAATATTCGAATTCATCGGTGCGCGAACACGAACGGTTGTTCTTTCTTTGAAACGAGTCTCCTCATCGACCGATAGGTAATCCCGGTCAAGTGTTCTCCAATTCCAGGATTGAAACGGGAATACACTCCCGAAGTCATCTTGAACAAGCAGCTGAATAGTCTCACTCATAACTTCACCAGAATCATTCTGCGCAATGAGTTGGTAATTACCGGTCTCAGCAGTTCTTGACGACGTTATAAGTAGATAGGGTTGTTTCTGCCCAACCAGCAATTCGCCATCCTTGAACCATTGAACTTCTGTTTCGTCTGTCCCTGAAACATTTACTGATAACATCAACGGAGATTCAGTTACAATTTCCTCAGAGAGCGATTGCGCCAAAATAGAAGGCAAATTGTCGATCTGTAATCGATCCAAGGATACGGCATTAGCAACTTCACCCACCCCAAGGTTGAACTCCCAGTCCACTTGTAAATCACCATTCTTCCCGTTATGGGTTTCAACCGTATGCCAATCTTCCGAAGCAATACTCCAAATTTCCTCGTCGAAAATTTTCATCTTTAACGGAGTTATCCAACCTCCCCCAGAATGGGCTGCATCCATCCGAAGGGTAAAAGGACTTTTAACGATCGCAGAGAATGAGCCCGTCGCAGCGAATTCTGTATTTAGCGTCTGCATCTTTAAAAATCCTGGATGTTCAGGAGCGTCGTCCTTGGACAATTTAATCAAGCCCGAAAATTCGCCGAAGAATTTCAAATCAGGAACCTTCAAAGATTCGTTTAAAATGGAAGCGTCCACCAGCTGGAAAGGGTACTCATTGAACAATCCTTTATCGGACTCCACTTTTAGTAAGTACTCTCCAAAATCTTCAAGCTCCATGGAAAAAATCGAAAATCTTCCATCAATATTTGTCTCTAAAATTGCACCGCCTTTTGACCAGGTGTAGAATAGCTTATCATCAGGATAAAGGACTGGAGCTAAATCGTAGGCCACTGAATCTCCTGGATACACAAACTTAGATTTAGGCGCATTCGATACAAGTAAATCGGGAGTGAAGGAAAACTCATCCAGGAAAAGTTTAGACTCATAACCATTATCCCAAGCCGCCCGAGATTTTAATTCGATATGCTTACTTCCAATCTCAGTAAATTCCATTTCATGTTCAATCCAATCGAGAGACCTAAATTTGTATTCCCAAACGTCTACGCCATCAACCACGAGAGTGACTACTGGATATCTCCGTGAGTAGTCAAAGTAGCGGTCTACCTTCATTCGCAGGCGAAGGATACCTGCATCCTGAGCCTTTGTTGAAATAAAAATTCTTCCATCGTCATATCCGTCGAGAAACCCTCTAGGTCCTTTGCGTTCGTCGCCGACAAGTACTAATTCTCCTTCAGCCATGTCGAGCTCGACAACCTCCCAATCGTCTTCAAACGATGTCATATAGTCTTCCACCGGTGAGTTGAGTACTCCAGCAAGAGGAATGATCGGAACGATCTCGAAATCCTCAGACGACTCCAGACCATCCGGTTCGGACAAGCGAACCTCATAGGTGCCAGCATGGCTTCCCTCCAGAGTATCAATCGAGAAACGAAGCGCATTATCGAAGTCACTCAAATGTTCTCCGTTGTGATACCAGCTTACCGAAACAGGTCCATTTATCGAGATGGGGTCGATGCTAATATCAAAATTGGATCCCAGACTCACATAGGCATCCTGCAATTCTTCTCTCAGGACAGGTGCTCTCTTGAAGGTAATGTCATCCAAAAAATTGTGCATATAACCCCCATAACTATCGGGGCTGGGATTATAACTCTCAAAATTTAATCGATGAATCCCATCCTTTCGAAACCGATGCGTGTATTCGGCCCACTGCGAAGTCGCACGAAAATTGAGCGTCTCAAACACGCTCAAGTCCTTCTCACCTTCATAGACTAATAGGTTGGTCGAGGTATGTTCATTTAACACCCTGAAACTAAGCACGCCTGGACCTTCCGCCAATAAATACAACCAAGTGGTAAAGTCATGACCATCAAAGTCCCCAGGGATAATCCCAGGAAACAAAACAAGACCACCAGAACCCGTCGGTTCAATATTCGTTTCCACCCATTGGCCGTCACCTTGAGAGTAGAAGGTCAATCCCTCGTACTCGAAGGTGTGTACTTCACTCCCATTGGGACTCTCTTCCCTCAGTATTATAACTTCTCCACTAGAGATATAACGCTCCCCACGTTGAGCCTGAATATAAAAGCGATCTCCAGTCGCAACATCCTGATGTTTTAATCCAAGTGACCGAGTGGTTTTCCCAGACATAGGCTCATCATTCTTAATCCACTGATAGCGTGTATATTCATTTCCCGAAACCCGTACGTTCAAAACTTTTTCTTCTCCCGGGAGAAGTCGAATGGTGCCCTCGATTTCATTTTCGAAAACGAAGAGTGGATATAAGCTTATATTATCTAGGTAACCAACATCCGCATACTCCGAATTAATCCACGCAAACTCATATTCTCTATCTTCAAGAAGATCGATCTTCCACCTTCTCCACTCGCCTTCATCCTCCTCACGATAATTGAATTCACCGTTCGTTTCAAAATTAATTCCCCAAGAAGCCAGATACTCCAATGAAATAGGACCATTCACTTTAGTAACAATTGAAGAGGGTCCTGAGACGAAAGGTGGAGATTCAAGGGCGGTGTTCCCCTTCCAAACTATCTGGTCTTGAGGGAACCAATACCCTTCTCCTTCAAACCGAAACGTCTGACCTTCAATATCCAAGGTTGTCCCAGCAGCCTCAGTTACTACATGAACTTCAAAATCCTCACTTTGGCTGGGACCAAACTCATTAGTCACAATAGCATGGTATGTGCCTGCATCATCAGCGCTGATATTTACGAGGCGAAGATGGTCTCGATCTCCAATTGGCAAGAGAACTCCATTTTTGTACCACTCTATCAAATACGGTTCCTTGGAAAGAATTGAAAGAGGTATAGTATGGTCAACCCCCAAGGGCAGTCCCACACGCGTCGTCTCAAAACTGAGTATGGGTAGATTCTTAACTTCAAACTGGTCCACAAGGAGGCTGGCATTCGTAAAACTGTTGGAAACCAAAATCAGAATTTCATGCTTACCCGGCTCACTAATCTCTAACAGTTCCTCACCAAACCACCCGTAAGTCCAGGTAGGTAGATTTCTGGGAATTCCATTGACCGCAAGCTGCATATCTCCGCCTTCGGAGATCTTATCGTTCATATGCCGAAATGAAATAGCGGCCGGCCCCTCCACCGTTGTTTTTATGTAGGTTGGACTTCCATCTAGCCCTGCAGAAATCTTAAGAGCGTCCACGCCATCGTGGGTTGGGTCCGTTATGGAAATTACTTGTTCAGGATGGTTGGTTTCCCATTGAAGCAAAGGCGCTTCTATCGCGTTTCCAATATTATCGATTACTGAAACTGTGATCGTCTCTGAGCGCGCCGTACCAAACTCATTCCACACCTCACAATAGTAGTCCCCGACATGAGTTCCATCGATCACTGGAATCAGTAAGGCCGACGCTGTTTCATTCCCCAGAGCAACCCCTTCTTGATACCACTGATAATGGAGGGGGTACGATCCTACAGCTAAGACATCCAATCTCGCGGGCTGACCAGCAGGCACAAAAAAGCTGGTTGATTGTTTGACAATTCTTGGTCCAATGAACCCTGAATCTAGCTCGAGACTGACCGTATCGCTAGCCACCGGTTCTACTGTGAACGCATTTGATACACTTACGTAATAAATTCCCTCATCGACCGCAGCCACGTCAGACAACTTCAGTTCGGAAGAAAATTCCCCGGGTACTGCATTTTCATTTTTGTACCACTGATAGGAAATTGGTTCTGTGCCCGTGGCCAAAACCTCGAAGGACGCATCCACCCCTTCTCGAACGCGAAGATTAGACGGATGCAAAACTATTTCCGCCGCGAAATCACCCACCCGCAACTGGACAGGCTTGGATTTTACAAATCCAAAGGCGTTTGATACTTCTACCCGGTAGAAACCAGCGTCTTCAGCCATCACATTCTGAAGCTCCAGAATTGAAGTATCGGCTTCCTCCAGCTGCAGACCATCTTTAAACCACTGGTAGACCAAGTTTTCACCCAGTGCGACAACTTCGAAAGTCGCTGTAGATCCCACACTCACTGATCGCGACCTTGGTTCGTCATCAATCAAAGGTCTGCTGAAGCCTGCAGGAAACCATTCAATTCCATCCACGTGTGCATTGTCTGAATGCTCTGAAATCGCCGCATCTTTCAAATACTCCCATTGGAGAATCTTCACCCCTTCACCTGACAACGGAATATCAATCTTTTCCCAGGCTTTCTCACCAGAAATTCGCTCAACGACTTCACCATTAACCTTGAAGTTTAGAAAGTCATAATCCTTTTCCGATGATACTTTCCAATAAAAGGACAAAACACCTTCGCCTTCCACATGAGAAAACAAAGACTGAGAATCATTTGCCGCAGTAGCACCTACCACCACAGAAGATGATCCGACCGCTGACGTATCCGTCGCGACCCTCCAAGAAGCTAATCTTGGAAATCCCACATCCAGCTGTGTATCAGCAGCAGCTCGAAGAACTAAGTTGGGTTCGATAACTTCAAGC
>CAYGQM010000079.1:0-28866 GCA_964352065.1 uncultured Opitutaceae bacterium | reverse complement strand
GCTCTCTATGAAACCATTTTTCTAATCTTTTTTCTTGTTCAACTCACCTAAGATGTAAGCCTTGTTATCTTATTTATAATATTCGATTGTTTCTATTGCCGATTATCAGTTCAAGAACGCTCTGAATAAGTATAGGCACTCAAGGGTCTGCGCCGATAACCAAGGGAAAATGCAAAAAAAATCACGCCGATTTCCATTTTAGGAAGGCGTGATTTCACAAGATTAACAAATATTTCACACGTATTGAGGAGAGCTATCCGACGGAAAATACTGGTATTTACTGGCTCTGGTAATTGGTGCGGTTTTTCTGAATGTGGTTTATCGAAAAACCAATTTATGACACATTAGGGATAATTCCCTAGTTACTCACAGCATAGCTAACCATGTTTTTGGGGTATCCATAGGAACCTTTTCGTCACTTTCGATAAGTTCTCGCCATCTAGAAATTCGGTAGCTTTTATCGATGTTAAAGTTCGCCAGTGCTTCATCGTAGCGAAATTCAAAGTTTCCGGTCATGGTGATATTTTCACCCACAGCGGCGCCCAGGAAGACTCCGCCTGAACCACTGCCTTTCAGCTCGATATCTGCGTTGGGTGCATAGATCGCCGCTTGAATAGCTCCATTTCCTGATACTTTGATAGTCTGGCTACTGCCCGCGGATGCGGTGCCAAAGAGTTGGAAGTTTTCAGGTATATTGCTCATGTTTACGACGCCGTTTCCGCCGATGTCTACGTCGCCGCGCACGTAAAATTTCACCGAACCATCGGTCGGATCTGGAGTTCCACCGATCTGATTATGCTGAACTTGAATTTCTCCTTTAGTGCTCACATCACCTGTGACAACGATGATGACTTCTCCTTCAATCTTAAGAAGGTCTGTGCTTTTGGAAGAGAAACTGTTTACTTCATAATATGTGGTTCCACCGGCAACCCCAATGGTGTCTGATGAAGGTAAAGTCGTTATAGGGATAGGCATGCCAGCGCCACTGGGGACCGTTGCATCCGGAAAATCAGCGATAAAGTCTTTGGCTATGAGGGAGGTGTCGACCGTGCCAGCGGAAGCATTTAGATTTTTAGAGAGAATTCCTTGTGCGCCAATGGATGGGTCCCCGCCGCCGGTGGCCATTTTGCCAAAGACATTGGCGTTTCCGGAATAGAGCGCTCCCGTGCTGGTTGATAGGCTTCCGATAGTTCCATTGGCCATGCGGTTACCTCCGACATTGTAGAGACCATTGTTGGAGTTGTAGCTGTCAATTGATATTTTGTTACCGTTGAAAACGACTCTGTCTTTAGCAGTCATTCCATTGAGAAATAACCCTTTTCTCCGAAGGTCGGTCCTGATCTGTTTCTTGATAGTCCCGTATTGGGAAGTAATCTGGCCTTCCGCGAAAATGATGGGATTGTCTTCGTTGAGAATGGTTGCGTATACTTTGACGCTCCCACTTCTTCCTCCAGGAGAGTTCAAACCGTTTCCTCCGATTCGAAGATTCATGTCCTTGAATTCTTGATAATAGTTACCTGTAGCTATCTTTGTCCATCCGTCGCTACTCCATTTATTGTGTTTCATGGTGTTCATGGCTTCCTCTATTCCTGCTTCTGCGAGATTGAGTGCTCCTTGAAGGTCTTGGTTTCTGAATGATAGTTTGAATTCATTGAATGCCATACTCAGGTACGTGGCCCCAGTTCCCATAATGATCATAATGATGAGAAGGGTGGGGAGGATCGCTGATCCCTTTTTTGAATCAATTATTTTCAACACAGTCTTTCTTGAGTGCTATAAATTCAGAGATTTGAGGGCTGATTGAATACGGGCTGCGTATCGTAGCTAACTGCGTATCCCACCATTTCTGTCGGATAATCGAGAGGTACTTTTTCGTCGCTGTAGATGAGCTCACGCCAACGATTGATCTTATAGCCTTTGTCGAGAGAATAAGAGTCGAGGGCTTCGTCGTAGTGAAAGTCAAAGTTACCGGTCATCGTAATATTATTGGCTACCGCGGCTCCCATGAATTCCCCGCCGGATCCGCTACCCAGTAGATTCAGATCAGCATTGGGAGCATACACGCCGGCTCTTAGTGCTCCGTTACCTGCCAATTTTATAGACTGAGAACCAGGGGTGGAAGCGGTTCCAAAGATCATCGTTTTGGATGGAATGTTGGAGGTGTTGACCATGCCATTTCCGCCGATATCCACGTCGCCTGCTACATAGAATTCTACAGAACCAGTAGAGGTAATCTCGATGGTTCCTTTTGTAGTCATACTCCCATCAATGATGATGACTACGGGTCCATCGATGATAAGCGTATCCTGGGATTGGCTACTGTAACTTGATACTTTATAATAGGTAGGTGACAAGGCACTTGGAGTTCCGATATTCCCGCTACTCGGCAACGTGGTGTTGGGTGAGGGGGGATTGGGAGCCGAAATATCAGCGAAGTCGGCGTAGAAATCCAGGGCGACCCGGTCCCAATCAATATAAGAGCCAGAGGGAGAATTATTCCCGCGTATGGATCCTTGATTACCGACGTCTGGTTGTCCGCCGCCGGTAGCCACGTAGCCCCAGATATCGGCGTTTCCAACATTTACGGAGCCAAACGCCAAAGCCAGACTTCCGACAGTACCCTTATCATTACGATTAGTACTGTAATTGTAGTCACCGTTGTCAGAATTATAACTGTCGATATCAATTTTATTGCCGTTGAAGGTGACTTGCTCTTTGGCAGTCAGCCCATTGGCAAACAGTCCCTTTTGAGTAAGATCGAGCCGAATCTGTTTTTTTATATTACCATAATCAGACAAGACCCGGCCCTCTGCGAAAATGATGGGGGCTGACGAGTCCAGCACACTTACATACACTTTGATAAGACCTTGTTTGCCGCTTCCGAGTCCGATGTGAGGGAATACTCGGTAATAATGATCCGTCGTTACAGTGGTCCAGTCCGACCAATCGTCTTTTCGAATTGATAACATTGCTTCTTCAATGCCAGCCTCTGCGAGGTTTATTGAACTTTGAAGATTGGCATTACGATTCGCTAACTTGAATTCGTTAAACGAAAGAGCGAGGTAGGTGCTTCCTGTGCCCACTATGATCATTATGATAAGCAGCGTGGGAAGTATAACCGAGCCCTTGCGTAATTTTCTTGGATCCTTCATCAGGCTGTATTTATTGGTTTAGTTGCTCACGGAGCGGTTTCTGAGCATGAAGCGGGCAGAGATAATATGGTTGGTATTATTTATTCTCAGTGAGGATCGTTTCAGAAGGCCTTCGATTTGTACTTCTTTGATAGATATTTCTGCCGTGGTTGATTCTCTGCGTAAATTATAGTAGTTGAATCCGAAACTGACGAGGTTATCCATTACGACTTCCTGGGTTCCGGCATTCACCGCTCTGTATAAAATGTCGTCACTCTCGTTATATTCGTAGCGGACCCGGTCATTGGCTCCGGCTTTTCCGTAGATTTGGAAATCGAAAATCTTGGATGTTGCGGAGTTTACGTCATAGCCCATTCTCAAGTCTCGCGCCAGAGTTTCCAACGCTTGTCGTCCGTTAGTACTCATGAGCGTATAGTTGGTCAGGGCCGTGCTACTTTGACTGATAAAAGTGATGGCACTGAGCCCAACCGCTATAATCATCGTCAACAGGCCCATAGTGATTATGACCTCGATGAGAGTGAACCCCTTCTTTAGGCTTCCTGGTTTAGACTGCGCGGTAGTAGTAATCATTGAGACCGTCCTTTGTAAATCGGGTTACGTAATAGGTGACATGCCAGCGATTCATGGAATCCTTCCAGGATATGTAGACATAAACTTCTTTCTTCTCTCCAGCGACCAAGTTCCAGTTCCAGGTGTAGCAGTAATAATCACTTGCAAATGAGTTAGCGAAGTTTCCTTCCGGTTGGAATTGTTCAAGGATCCCTTCTTCGGAAAGGTCTGTCCACCGGTAGGTCCTCATGTCTTCGATTTCACTTTGCAGTAATTGAGTGACGCGGGTGTGGTCCCGGGCCAGTTCAACCAGGTAGGTGCCCTGTTTGATCACATGCAGCATACTGGTTATAAGCATGGTCATGAGAACGGCTCCTATCACGACTTCAACCGCCGTAAATCCATTCTTCCGGTTTTTGGGCCGCCTACTTCGAATAGCCGGATTCGGATATGGTAATGAGAACATCATGTTTTCTGTGGATCAGGTAAGTTCTCTTCTAGATGGGGCTCCGAAGGTAACAAAACACAGACTGGTGATGGCATTGACGTCGGTTCATATTTGTTAGCCTTCGTTTTTTAAATGTAATTTTACACTTATGAATTTCACCAATAGGGGGTAGGATTAAACCCGTTAAAACGGAGGAGGGCTTCGGTCAAAACCGTGTTAAATGAAAAATTTAAAAAAAGCCGGAATTGAACCCCGTTCTGCTTAGGCGATTGATAACCCGATCTCTGGTAAAATTTGCTCCTGCTATGATAAATCCGATCATTCTCCGTTCCAACCGTTTTCTAGGAAATAACCTAGTCAATAATGAGCTCATAAGCCTCAATCAGCTGGAGGAGGCCAACAATGTGTTACTCGACAAAATTGACGATGAGAATATGCATGAAGCATCCTTGTTGCGCATTTTAATGTGGGAGCTTGATATACTTGATGAAGCGGATCTTATAGAGTATCAGGTGAATCATGATGAATTGGCTTTGGTCGATCTCGGATTTTACTCACTCCTCCCAAATATGGAGGAATATTGCACGATTGAAGAATGTTGGGCGACCTGGACAGTTCCGTTCGATGAAGAGAACGGATTTTTCTTCTTGGCAACGGCCTATTACATGAGTCAGCCGGTTGTGAAGTATTGGGAAGAAAAGCTACAAGGCAGAGTTCAGTGGTTTGTCACAAGCCTCGGTGGTATTTCTACCATGTTGGAAAATGCAGATCACGAATTGAAATCAGAAACGGCTCACGCTTAGCACTTTTTATATATCATGGCTATTGGAAGAGTACAACTCAGGATCGTTGCAAAGCTGCATGAAATGGAATGGCTGGCTGACGACCAGTTTGAAGAGCTCAAAGCTTCACCAACAGATTATACGGGCGAAGAGCTGGATGGCGTTTTGCTAAAAGAATACCAGGTAAGTGAGTTTCAATTACTTATCGCTAAGTCTCATACTTTTGGGCTCCCTCCGTTTCGAGCAAAACAGTATCGCATGATCGACCGTACTTTCGAGAATCTCGATAAGGATTTTTGTATCGAAAAAAAGATACTTCCGATCGGGAATGTTGGAAATTACGTTTTGATTGCGATCGCGAATCCGTTTGAGTTATCGATCATCAGCCAGGTTCAAAGTAAAACCAAACGGAAGGTGATGCGCTTCTTAGCGCTTGAATCTGACATTCTTAACAATTTAGAAGAAGAGCAGGAGAAGCAGTCTATTGAGTATGGTGATGTTGTCGATGCTCTTGGAATAGAGTATAAGGCTGATGAAGAATTGGATGACGAGGATCTTTCAGATGAGGAATCGGCTCCGATTATCCAGTTGGCAAACCGAATCATAGAGGACGCTTATTTCTCGGGAGGAAGTGATATTCATATCGAACCTTCAGAGAACGAATGCCGGGTACGGGTCCGCGTTGACGGGGTTTGCCAAAACAAGTTGACGCTACCAAAAAAAGTAACGGGTTCATTAATCGCTCGCCTCAAAGTCATGGCAGATCTTGATATTGCTGAAAAGAGGAAGCCGCAGGATGGAAGAATCATTTTCAAGCAGTTTACGAGAAAACCTTTGGATATTGATTTGCGGGTATCTTCGGCTCCTTTGAATCACGGAGAGGGCATCGTAATGCGGATTCTTGATAAGCAGAAGTCGACGCTACCACTGCCTGCCTTGGGATTTTCTGCGGATAATCTATCGATGTATCGAAGTCTAATACGGCGTCCTTATGGGATGATTTTGCACTGTGGACCTACTGGTTCTGGTAAATCGATGACGCTCTATTCGGCGTTGAATGAAATTAATTCACCTGAAACGGTTATACGCACTGCAGAGGATCCGATTGAGTATACGTTGGATGGTCTCTGCCAGATGCAGATGAATCGCAAGATCGGGTTGACCTTTGCGGCTGCGTTACGTTCTTTCCTGCGACAGGATCCAGATATCATTCTTGTCGGAGAAATCCGGGATAGGGAGACGGCAGGTATAGCCGTCGAGGCTGCCCTGACAGGACACATGTTATTTAGTACGTTGCACACGAATGATGCCCCCAGTACCGTTGCCCGTCTGACTGAGATGGGTATAGAACCTTTTATGATCTCTGCCTCTTTAGTTTGTATTTGTGCTCAGAGATTAATGAGGCGTGTTTGTAAGACCTGCGGACAGGTGCATTCTCCCACGAGCCGTGAGGAAGAGCTATTGAATAATGCCATCGGCTGGACCGGTCAGATAAGGCGGGCGAATCCGAATGGCTGCCCGAACTGTAATAATAGCGGGTATAAGGGCCGAGTAGGTATTCATGAGCTAATGCCCACTAGCAAAGAACTGGTCAACGGTATCAATGCTCAGGTGGAAACTGCGGTTATTAAGCAGATTGCAATGCGCAACAATATGAAAACCTTGCATCAGGACAGCATGCTGAAAGTTCAGGAAGGAATTACAACGATGGAAGAGTCTGTCTCAACCGTTCCGCCTGATATGGAATTGAGCAGGCAGTCTGAAGCCGAAAAAGACTTGGCTGAAGCGCACGCGAAGTGAGAAGATAAATGATTGGTCAGTGAATCGTCTCGTATACCCCTCCGCCCAGTAGGCGTTCTCCATCGTAGATCGCAGCGATCTGACCGGGAGTGAGGGCCCGTTGAGGACGTTCAAAGTGAATGCGGAATTTTTGTTGTTCCGGTGTGATCCGCGCGTTCTGGGATGGATCTCTGTAACGCGGTTTTACGAGAATGTCTTGTGGCTCTTGAATAGCGCGGCCGTTCCAGACAACGTCCCGTATGATAACTTCCTTACTATAAAGATGGGGAGTGTCTGGGGCTTCGAATGCAACTACGAGTTCATTCTTCATGTAGTCTTTGGAAATGACGACGTAGAATTTGTTGTCGGTGTTTGAGGGAATACCGAGTCCCTTGCGTTGACCCAGTGTAAACCGGTGCAGTCCTTGGTGTTCGCCGAGGTATGTCCCTGCGGCATTAACAATCGGTCCAGGGTGGTCCGGAATGTATTCGTGCAAGAAGTCACCAATCTTAATCTTTCCGATAAAACAGATACCTTGGCTGTCTTTTTTTTCTGCGTTGACGAGTCCAGCTTGTTTGGCGATCTCGCGAAGCTTGGGCTTGGGAATCCCGCCTACGGGAAAGATCCCTTTTGCAGCCTGACTTTGATCCAGCAGTGCAAGGAAGTAGCTTTGATCCTTGTTCTTATCGGCTCCCTCCCAGAGTTCCGTTTTGCCGTGGGAATTGGGTTTTGATTGTACGTAATGTCCGGTCGCGACGCTATCGAAACCTTCTTTTTGCGCGTATTCCACAAATGCTCCGAATTTAATCTCTCGGTTACACATGACGTCTGGATTGGGGGTTAATCCCGATCGATAACCTGAGATCATGTAGTCTACGACACGGTTACGGTATTCCTCGATCAGGTTGACGATTTTGAAGGGGATGTCCAACTGATCGGCTACAGCTCTTGCGTCGTCAATGTCTTGCTGCCATGGGCATTCCCCGAACACATCAGTTTCGTCGAGCCAGATCTTCATGTAGCAGCCTTCGATCTCGTATTCCCCCGCTTGTTTTAACAAGTAGGCAGCCACACTGCTGTCCACACCTCCGGACATCGCTACGAGTATACGTTTCATAGTGCAAGGGAGTAAGGCGTTAACTTCGACAGATTCAAGTTCTTACTCAACGGCGGGCAATAAAGCCTTACGATCCGCCAATTTCTTCGGTGTTGGTGTCTGGGGCAGACTGCGAGTCCGGTAGCCATTGTGCCCTTGACTAAAATCAACCCAACAGTCGTTCAAGGTAGCTTACCGGTAACGATCGATCGAACCGTTGAACGAGGTATTGATACAGCAGGAGCAGGTTCCAGGCGATTGCACTGGTTGAAAGCGATAGGAGGGCCATCCGCGGCCATTTGGTGCCTTCCAGACTCTGGAATAAATAGCCGATCCCTGCCATGAAAAAGAGGATGGCACCTTCGTATGCCCGGTTGCCGAATGACGAACCGAACCACCAGCACCACCAGGCGCTATTTAGATAAACTATGACGGCAAAACTCGCAATCCAGACTTTGGGAAGGACTTGCTTGAACAGGGATCCGTAGATCCACCCGACGGCTCCTAGAAGTAGGTAGGGGTGCCAATTGAAGAGGCCGTGTCGGTCTGAGAATAAGGATCCCCAAAAATTCGGATTCATTAAAAAGAAGGGTTCTCCGTGGTAGGAAAATACAAGCCAGCTTCCATAAACATCTTTCCATACTAGCAACTGAACACTGATTGGAATACACCCTGCCAGAATACCTGCCAGGAGATAACGGAATGCCTGCTTAGGTTGCAAAAGAACTCTCAGAATGCCGAAGTAGGCGGGGATGATTACGTAAGCGATCGAAGTGGGTCTCGTGATAATCAACAAGCTCGATGCGAAACCTAAAGCCAACCATGAGGTATAACTCTGATTACTTTTTAGCCTTAAACTGAGCCATATCATGACAGTGGTCAGAAAGAAGGCCTGGTTGTGTATGAGTCCAAGCCTTGCGGTCTGATAGTAAACCAGTGGACTCGCCAGCCAAGTTGTCAAAATCGCCCATTGAGCCGAGTCCTTGGATAAGAAGTGGGTTAGGATTTGGTAGGCGAATCCAAGGCTGGATCCGGCCAGCAATAACTGAAAGGCCCATATTGATAAAAAGTAGATGGGCTCAGTCCCTGTGGCATGCGGGTTAAAAAATCCATAGATCCAGTGGGTCGTTTCGTAGATCGGCCAGTTTAAGAGTGCCCATCCTACAGGGTATTTATTTAAAACTTTCCCGGTAGATGGATGGGTTTCCGATATCCATTCGGTGCGTCTCTCATCGGAGAGAGTCTCTAGTTCGGTCAGGTTGTTAACCAGATCGTTGTCCCGATCCACCACCCATGAGTTGAGCCATAAGAAGTAACCGGTGTCATCATTGCCTTGAAGGATGGGCTCTCCGTCTTGCGCGACCATATCCCACCCTTGGTAGATCACTAGGCAGACGCTCACTATGAGAACAAGGCCTAGGAGTAGCGGGTTGTGGAGGCGGGTAGGCATCAAATCCATAGTTTGGGTAGAGTCAGCGAAAACCATCAAGGACCGAATTGATCCTTCCCGTCTAGCCAAATAAAAAAAAGGAAGGCCAACATTCCGTGGCCTTCCTTTTACTATCGTTACTCTGGATGGAGGTAACGTGTCATTGTGGGTTAATTTTTAGGGGCTTTTCTCTTGAAGCGTCTCATTGCTACGAGTCCGAGCAAGGCACCAGCACCGATCAATCCATAGGTGGAGGGTTCCGGTACTGCGCCGCCACTGGGAGGACGTGGGCAGTAACGCTCACCATTGTGGTAGACGTTTTCCTTGCGGATTATTTTTTCGCAAAAGTCATTAACGTCGGGCCGATCACCGCAGATCTTTTTAAATTTTTTCATGATCTCTCCGAAATGATCCTGGTCGCGTTCGCGCTCGAAGTTCCACTTTCCTTCTCGATCGCCGCAGAGTTTTTTCCAGATATCGCCGAGATCAGGTAATTTAGGGGCCATTATTCTCTGGGGCGGTTGTTGGTCTTTAATTTTATTAAAGATATCCTGGATTGTGTTTTTGATTTTCTCCTTGTTGTCGTCATTGCGGCTCCAACTGAAGAAATTGGCTTGGACCGAGGACGCCATCATGAGGGAAGCTAATCCTATCAGAACTAATTTGGTTACTTTCATACTATTTGAACTTATTATGTGATACTATGGTGGTTAGTTTGGGAGCTAGAGTATTAACATGGTATCAATTATAGTGGTTTCTGTATATAGTGGCATGGTAGAAACTCGCATAGTGGTTCCCCTCATATTTCAAAAATCCCCTAAGGCGTATCCCTTAATGGGGGTTCGGAGCTCCCTGTAGGTCTGGCCTACGCTACTTTTCGGAAAGGGTATCTCTTACGTGAAACAGAACCGCTCCGTTGAATTGGTTTTCCGAAAAGACGGGGCTGGCCGCATTCACGCCAATTCGGTCCTCTAATTGTTTCATGTAAAGGCTTCTGGGGTTCACGCGCTTTTCATGGTCGCTTATGTGTCCGGTGAGCCCCTGGAACGCGCCGCCTACGCGGTCTCCTTTATTTCCGATTGCCCAGTTCCAGCCATTGATCGGGCTTTGAACCGATATCCAATCGAATGCCGTGCAACTCCAGAACAACTGGTTGATGCCCGACCAGCCCCAATTATCGCCTTCGTAACCACGGTTGCGGATCATGAATTTATCTCCGTGGACATTATCCCACAAAGTTCCCATCGCCCAGTATCGCCAAGGACCGATGATCACTTTGTCACCACTGGCATAACAATCCAGAAATACGTTGGGGCCAGCCGTCTTGCCGGGAACGAAAAACGGAAAGCTGGAATCTTCCGCGTAACAACGTTGTATGAGGATTTGCTGTCCTGCATTGAAAAAGCCGTGGCGTCTGCCGTAGCCGTAGCGGGCGATGGGCTTAAGGAAGGCGCAATCTTCGATCGTGAGTTGTAGGCTCTGCCTGCCAGCTGTAACCGTCGTATTTCCGAAATGAACGGCGGTTACTCCGCGGACCCAACTGTCCTTTGCACGCTGAAATTCGATTCCGTTCCTTGCGTGAGCTTCGTCGGAATGGTTGTCTGTTGGCTGATACTCAGATATCAATCTGAGGTTTTCCAGTCCGACGTTTTCGACTCTTTTAGGCAAAATGGGTTTGAAGAGTATCGAGGATCCAAAACGGGCAAAGACCGGATTTACCAAGGGTTCTTTGAAGTGAATTCGACCTCCATCGATCTTTTCAATGGTTCTCTCGAACTGAAATCGGAAGTCGGCAGGATCCCATGGTGGACTTGCTTTACCATCAGGACGATCGGGAAAATCATTCATACCGAGTGTTTCAACCCATGCTTGATTCATACGCTGTTCGAGGATGACCGTATCACCCGCTGCCAGGCCCCTCACGGGGGATACTTGGACCAATCGCTTACCGGACGGGACATACTCGTCTATAACTTCCCAGGTCGATGAACTTTCATTTTGGTAGTGAAACTCGGGGTTCTGGTTTTTTGTCAATGCATCGTGTTCGGGATCCTCTCCGGAAATGAAAATCAAGGACCTTTGGACGGTGCCGGTCGCATGTATAACGGTGCCTCCGTCAAACTGACCTTCTCCACGAAGGACCACCCCCGACTGTCTTATGTGAATGGTGCCGCTCACATAATAATCACCCGCTTCCAATAGGAGGGCGCCTCGCAGACCGTTTGCATTGGCTGAAGCCGAGCTGAGTTGATCGATTGCTGCTTGTATTCGTGCGGTGTCATCTTCGCGATTCGTTTGAGGGGAAAGAGTTTTAACGGTGCTTACTTCTGGAATCGGTTTTCCGCTGGCATAGCCTGCAGTTGAATAATCGGGTATGCGATTTCCGAACTGATCTTCTATGTAAGTAAGTGGCTTTCCCTTTCTGTATTTTACACCCTGGTGATGTGGGCCTTTGCACGCTGTCGCCAAAAACAGGGTACAGGTAAATAATGACAAAGAGAGAGCGAGAAGGTGAACTTTGGGGTAAGAGTGGATCAGCTGTCTATCAGCGACGGGCATGGGGCCTAGTTTTTCGCGACTCCATACGGGATCCGCAACCATGAAATTTCTATCAAATGTAGGTTTCGTTACTTGCTCTGTCTTTGGCAGCTGTTTTGCTATCTCTTAAAATCTATGCAAACTATCAGCTTACTAAGCGCGGTACTTCAGGCCCCTCGAGTGATCCAGGCGGAATTGTCTGTTGATTGGAAACAATCGAGAATGCCTTTCTTTTTTCTCGACCCCGGACACAGCGAACCTGTGTCTGTTCGGGCGGCTGACCTTTGGGATTTTGCAGAATCGAGTGCCTATTTTATAGAAAACGGGTGGGTGCATTTCTTTTGTTGCCAAAAGGTGTTAGCTCAAAATCAGCTCGGTATGGATGACCCGGTTTATGTCGCCGGAGACTTCAGTGGTTGGGATAAAGCGATCGGTGTTGCTGACTGGTGTATGCACGCCGTAAACGAGCCTGAAAGGAAAGGGCTCTTGTTGTCGGTGGCTATGGAGCACTTGGATTTGAGCAATGGTACGGGATTCAAGTTTGTGTCCCACGAGGGGCACTGGTTTTCAGTTCCGGCTGAAGCGACGAACACCTATCTCGACAATAGTGGCAATTCGAACTATTTTATAGACCGTCAGCGTTCGGGCAGACACTTGATGATTGTTGAAACCCCGGACGCAGTCAAACTATCGGAAGACCATTTCCTCGTAATGAAGACTCAGCAGCACGAGTGCGCGGTTGCCGTTGCCCCTGGAAAGTTCTTTCTTGATACGGGTTCTGACCTCAGCTTGGGAGCGATACCCCAGGGAGATCGGACTCTTTTTAGAATTTTTGCCCCGCGAGCTTCCAAAGTGAAACTGATGGTATTGGACCGTCCTGAGGATGTGGAGTCGGCGGTCACGCATGCTTTGACGCAGCTGGACAACGGGATTTGGGAGTTCGTTGCAGAACAGAATCTGACGGGTAAATATTACTGGTACATGATGGACGGACCTGCGCAGTCGGGTTTTTCCCACTTTGATCCGGACGTCAGGATTCTGGATCCTTATGCCTTGGCGGTAGTCAACCGCCTAGGACCGGCCATCGTGGTGGATCCTTCGGTATATGCTAAACCGCAGCCCTTTAAGGCACCGAAGGAGAAGGATTTGATTATTGGAGAGGTCCATGTTCGGGATCTGATTGCAAAGGCACCAATCCCACTTTCGGATCGTGATCGCCTTGGGTTTGCGGGACTCACCGAATACCTTAAATCTGAAAGTTGTTACCTCAAGGAATGGGGGATTAATGCGGTTGAGTTGCAACCGATTCAGGAGAATGACGCTCATTCGAAGGAAGAATATCATTGGGGGTATATGACGGCTAATTTCTTCTCTCCCGAAAGCAGTTATGCAACGGATCCTTTGAAGGCCAGTCAGATCGAAGAGTTTAAGGCTTTGGTCGATGCGCTCCACGAAGCTGGATTGGCAGTCATTTTGGATGTAGTCTATAATCACGTAGGGGAACCGGCGCATTTACTGTTTATCGATAAGCTCTACTATTTTGAGCTTTCTTCTGATGGTTCTTTGTCGAATTGGAGTGGTTGCGGAAACGATCTGCGCTGCGGTACTCCCATGGGGAAACGGCTTATCATCGATAGCCTGCTCCACCTTATCGAATTCTATGGTGTCGATGGCTTTCGTTTTGATTTGGCTGAACTGATTGGCCTGGACTCCCTCCTGGAGATCGAATCGGTGGTCAAGGCCAGGCATCCCGATATCATCCTTATAGCCGAGCCCTGGAGTTTTCGAGGGCATTTGGGTTCGGACCTCAAGCATACGCATTACCTTTCCTGGAATGATGGCTTCAGAGACTTCGTGAAACATTTCGTTACGGGAAAAGGAGATCATCGTGGCTTGCAGTATTTCTTGGCTGGATCTCCAGATGGAGTGGGAAGGCCGTTTCAGTCTGTCAACTACACGGAATCTCATGACGACCGGACTTGGCTGGACGACATTACTCAAAATCCAGGTAACAACGCCTATTATCCCAGTCCATTGGATCGTCGGCGAACCCATCTCATGGCCAGTATTTTGTTTATGAGTTTGGGTACACCGATGATCGCGCAGGGACAGGACTTTCTGCGCTCAAAATGGGGAGTGTCCAATACCTACCAGAGAGGAGACATTAACGCTTTGGATTACCAACGATTGATCGATTATTCGGGAACGCATGAGTATTTTCGGTCTTGGATGGAATTCCGTAAATCTGAGCTTGGAGAGTGTCTGCGTCTGGACACATTTCCCGGCGATAGTTTCTTTGAGTTCTTTCCGGCAGGATCCGGCGGGGGACTAGTCGCTCTGTACAATAGCACAAATATCGCGGGGAATAGACAGTTGTTGTTTGCCATAAATCCAATGACTTTTGCCTGCGCCATCAAAATTCAAGGACTCGATCTGGGGCGGGAGTGGAGGCAGATTGCCGATTCCGAACGTTTTGATTCCTCAGGTCTAACCACGGCATTGGTCAAACTGACCCCAAAGTTGAAATTGCCTCCGGTTTCATGCGCCCTATGGGTCTCCTGATATTCTCGCGGGTCGGAGTAGGAAAAATACTCTAAAACGGAGGTATTTATCGCGTCATTAGCGGAGCTTTTGATGAGGCTTTGCAAACTTACTTATTTTGCCAGATTGCGGTTAGATAAACTCTTGCAATGCTGTGCATAGGAAGTTCATAAGTATCGCCTTCACATTTTGACCATCCATTTCCTAGAAATAGAACCTAAAAAAATAGCTAACCATGGCAGTAAATATTGGAATTAATGGGTTTGGCCGTATCGGCCGCCTGGTATTCAGAGCACTCGTTGACCAGGGCCTCCTGGGAACGGAATTCAACGTCGTTGCGATCAACGATCTCGTTCCTGCGGAAAACCTGGCTTACCTACTTAAATATGATTCAACTCAGGGCCGCTTTAATGGCACTGTGGAAGCTGACGGCGATAACATTGTCGTGAACGGTCAGAACATCAAAGTTCTTTCAGTACGCGAAGGCCCGGCAGCACTCCCTTGGGGTGAGCTCGGAGTGGACGTTGTTATCGAATCAACCGGACTTTTCGTAGCGGCTGAGAAGGCACAAGGTCACATCGACGCAGGTGCCAAGAAGGTGATTATTTCTGCTCCCGGCAAAGGTGCTGTGAAGACCGTTGTGATCGGTGTGAATGACGAGACGCTTACTGCCGACGACCATCTTATCTCGAATGCGTCTTGCACGACAAACTGTCTCGCGCCCATCACCAAGGTTGTGCTGGAAAACTTCGGTATCGCTGAAGGCCTAATGACGACCGTTCACAGCTACACCGCTACTCAGAAAACGGTAGATGGTCCTTCTCCGAAAGACATGAAGGGTGGCCGCACCGCTGCATTGAATATCATCCCTTCTTCAACGGGGGCTGCGAAAGCCGTGGGCTTGGTCATTCCAGAAGTTCAGGGAAAACTGACAGGTATGGCTTTCCGTGTTCCAACTCCAACCGTCTCGGTTGTGGATCTGACTGTGAAGACTGAAAAGGCTACTTCTTATGAAGAAATCTGTGCGACTATGAAGGCCGCAGCAGAAGGTCCTTTGAAGGGCATTTTGGAATACACCGAAGACCAAGTCGTTTCCAGTGACTTTATTCACTGTCCAGCGTCTTCAATCTTTGATGCCGGATCAGGTATCGGTCTGTCTGACACGTTCTTTAAGCTCGTCTCCTGGTATGACAATGAGTGGGGTTACTCCAATCGTTGTGTAGACCTGCTTAAAAAGGTAGCTACTTACCTCTAACCCTTTAAGATCAATGAGAAGCCGCGAACCATACACTTGGATCGCGGCTTCTTTATTGACCGGGCTAATTTTATTCTCGGTTAGAACTACAACTAGAAAGAAACCTTCACCCACTTGCTAAATGGCAAAAACGAAAACCATCCGCGATATCGATGTACAGGACAAACGAGTCTTTGTACGGGTAGATTTTAATGTACCACTTGATGAGAACGGCAAGGTGAGTGACAACACTCGCATTGTCGGTGCTCTCCCTACGATCACCTACCTTTTGGACGCTGGAGCCAAGGTTATCCTGGCCAGTCACTTAGGGCGACCCAAAGGGCAAGTGAACCCTCTTTTCAGCCTGAAACCGGCTGCTGAAGAACTTGCCGCCCAATTAGGCAAGCCAGTTCAGTTTGCCGAGGACTGTATCGGACCTGATGTCGAGGCGGCCGTGAATTCATTGGAATCAGGGTCCGTGTTGCTCCTCGAGAATGTACGTTTCCATACAGGCGAAGAGAGTAACGATCCCGGGTTTGCCAAGCAACTGGGAGCGCTGGCTGACATCTTCGTAAACGATGCGTTTGGAACTGCCCACCGTGCCCATGCGTCAACGGCCGGAATCACGGCCTTCGTGGAGTCCAGTGTGTGTGGCTTCCTGATCGAAAAAGAACTCGCGTTTCTGGGTGACAAAACGAATGACCCGGTGAAACCCTTCACGGTTATTCTTGGCGGGGCTAAAGTGTCCGATAAGATCAAAGTAATAGACCGTCTGCTTGAAAAGGCGGACACGATTCTTATCGGGGGCGCTATGGCCTATACCTTCGCTCTGGCGAAAGGAATGAAGGTTGGCGATAGTTTGTCAGAACCGGATAAGGTGGATGTAGCGCAAGCGGCTTTGGATAAAGCTAAAGAAAAGGGCGTACGATTTCTGCTGCCGGTAGATACTGCTATCACTGACAGCCTGGATTTCGGTTCTCGTTCAGTAGGTTCTTTGGAGATTGTCGAGGGAGATATTCCAGATGGTTGGGAAGGTGTTGATATTGGTCCCAAGACTATCGAGCTCTATAAACAAGTGGTTGCAGAATCGAAGACGGTTCTTTGGAATGGGCCGATGGGCGTATTCGAGATTGAAGCTTGTTCAAAGGGTACTTTCGCAGTTGCCGATGCGGTTGCGGCCAATCAGGATGCGATCTCGATCATCGGTGGCGGTGACTCTGTAAAAGCCATAAAGAATAGTGGCAACGGAGAAAAAGTCTCCTTTATCAGTACCGGAGGAGGAGCGAGCTTGAACTTTCTCGAAGGTAAAGAACTTCCCGGCGTTTCAGCCCTCGACACTTTAGAATCTTAACTCGTTTTAATCATGGAAAAACACCGCAAATACATCATTGCTGGAAATTGGAAAATGAACAAAACCGCCGGCGAGTCTGTTGAACTCGCCGAAGGTATCGCCAAAGAACTCGGAGACCAGACGGTGGTTGACGTGGTTCTTTGTCCGCCAGCGACATCCCTGGATGCCGTGGCCACAGTCTTGGAAGAAACTCCGCTCAAGCTCGGCGGGCAGAATATGCATCCGGCAGCGAGTGGAGCCTACACGGGCGAGATTTCTGCCGAAATGCTTCGTTATTTTTACGCATCTTACGTCATCCTGGGACACAGTGAGAGACGCCAATATTTCAAGGAAACAGATGCATTCATTAACGAAAAAGTGCTCGCCGCGTTTAACGCTAACTTGAAACCGATTCTATGTGTCGGAGAGACATTGGAAGAGCGGGAAGCGGGCAATACGATCCCTGTGGTCGATACACAAACCCGGGGCGGTCTGGTGAATGTTTCTGCCAAAGACGCCGAGTCATTGGTCGTCGCCTACGAACCGGTCTGGGCGATCGGCACAGGCAAGACAGCCACACCTGAAATGGCGCAGGAAGTTCACGCAGCAATCCGTGCGATTCTGGTGGATCTGTTTGGAGATGAGATCGCACAAAAAATCCGTATTCAATACGGCGGATCAATGAAGCCTGGAAACGCCAAGGAACTGCTGTCCCAACAAGATATTGACGGCGGACTCATTGGGGGTGCCGCTTTAGATGCCAAGTCATTCTGCGAGATCATCAACGCTGCGAAAAGCCTTGAAGAGAGTAAGTAACCGCTGAATCTTTTATTTATGAAAGCCGTCTCATTCTGAGGCGGCTTTTTTTTGACTGACGGTTTTGTTACTCGACTACGTCCGTGAATTGCTGGCGCCACTGAGTCGGCGTGAAACCGGTCTGCTTTTTGAAGAATCGGCAAAAATAGGCCTGATCACGGAAACCTGCTAATGTGGATACGTCCTTGATCGCGATTCCGGGGCGGCGCATGAAGCGGAGAGCCTCTTTCAACCGCTGCTGGTTCCTGACGTCTTTGGGACTGATGCCTGTGATGGCTTTCACTTGACGGTAGAGCTGAAAGCGGGATTGGCGTTTTTCTTGAGCCCAACCGTTTTTGTCGATGGTGAGGCCAGGGTTTTTTACGATGGGTTCCAGTATCTGTGGGTCATTCGGAATTCTGCGACTGGTGCTGATTCGGTCTTCGTTCAGACTGGCCTCTCTCAAAAGCAGAGCTAACACCTCACCAGCCTCGGCCATACATTGCCATGGATCGTCAGAGATATCTTCTTCTTTTTTCGTCAGCTTGATAACAGAGTCCTGTATCCGTGGATCCAATTCCCGTTGGAAAATCATAACAGGACGGTTGCGAATGGGTTTAAGAAGCTCTGGCATGGCGGGTCCAGCCAGGATAATATAAACAAATTCCCAGTGATCGTGCCCTTTGGAAAAGTAGTAGTTGTGGTCACTGGGGAACTGAGCGATGAAACTCGCACCTTTGGGCAAGAGGACCGGTTTGTGGTTTGCCACCTGCAGGGTGCCGGTCCCGGAAAGGGTGAGTTGCCACAGGAGTTTTAGATACGGGCGTTTGATACCTTCGAACCTATATTTTTCGCTGGTTATGCGTTCATGACCCACCGCTTGCCAGAATACCGGTAGCTTGAGTGTAGATCCGGAGAAAAACTGAACATTTCTTAGTCGCATAGACCGCACAAAAGTGCAAAGACACAATTTTTCAAATGAAAAATCGGCCTGGATGAGTTAAGGTATGCGTTTATGTCCCCAAAAGAATTTAAAATTACTTTCATCGGAGCTGGAAGCGTAGGCTTCACACGTAAAATTCTTCGCGATACCCTGGCGGTCCCTGAATTTAGGAACATCCGCATCGCTTTTACCGACGTGTCAGAGCACAATCTGGACATGGTGACGCAGTTGGCGCAGCGCGATATCGAAGCCAATGGATTGGATATTAAAATCGAGTCGACGACGGATCGGCGGGAGGCACTCAAAGACGCTAAATACGTCATTTGTGTGGTCCGTATCGGCGGATTGGAAGCGTTTCAGCACGACGTGGATATTCCTTTGAAGTACGGGGTCGACCAATGTGTAGGTGATACGCTTTGCACGGGAGGGATTTTCTATGCTCAGCGTGGTATCCACGCGCTTTTGGAATTTTGTAAGGACATCAGGGAAGTATCAGCTCCAGACTGTTTGCTGCTCAATTATGCCAATCCTATGGCAATGAATACTTGGGCCTGCAATCAGTACGGTGGTGTTCGTACGATCGGACTTTGCCACGGGGTGCAAAACGATACCAAGTTGATCGCCAAGGCCTTTGGGATTCCGACGGAAGAGTTGGATGTCATCTGTGCGGGAATCAATCACCAGACCTGGTTTGTTGGACTGAAGCATCAAGGCGAAGACCTTACTCCCAAACTACTCGAAGCGATGGAGAACGATCCCGTGATTCGCGAGGAGGAAAAACTGCGGATCGATATATTGAAACGCTTCGGTTATTTCTGCACTGAGTCCAACGGCCACGTAAGCGAATACTTGGCTTGGTACCGCAAGCGCCCTGAGGAAATCAATGACTGGATCAGCCTCAACCGCTGGATACTCGGTGAAACGGGTGGATATCTGAGAGTTTGTACGGAGTCTCGCAACTGGTTCGAAACAGATTTCCCAAATTGGCTCAAAGAACCACCATTCGATTATAAAGAAGAAGCGCGTTCCCATGAACACGGAAGTTGGATCATCGAAGGTTTGGAAACCGGGCGGGTTTATCGCGGGCATTTTAATGTCGTTAACAACGGCGTGATTACCAATTTGCCGGATGATGCGATTATTGAAGCTCCTGGTTATGTCGATGCGAATGGTATCAACATGCCGATCGTTGGAGATCTTCCGTTGGGGCTGGCAGGGATCTGTAACAACAGTATCACGGTTCAACGGTTGGCAGTCGAAGCAGCTGTTCATGGAGATGTGAACCTACTAAAACAAGCGATGCTATTGGATCCTTTGACTGGCGCGATCTGTAACCCTCCTGAGGTTTGGCAGATGGCGGATGAAATGCTCATCGCTCTTGAACCTTGGATGCCACAATACAAGGAGCAGATCGCCAAAATCAAAACCCACCGCGAAGCTATGGGCTGGCCCATCCCAACGAAGGAAGGCTACCAGGGCGCCGCTCGCCTGGAAGTGAAGTCGATCGAGGAGATGGCCGAGAATGCAGAAGAAGCACGCCGCCTTGCGGGAGAATCTGATCGCGGTGATCTCGATAATGCCAGCGACTCCGTCAAACGGCTCATCAAGCAGATGCGCGGATAATTTTGTCTAGATGCCCCTAAAGCAGAGAAGCGAACCCGTGTGGGTTCGCTTTTTTGTGACCGAAATTCATTCTGGTTCCACGGTGTCTTGGGCTTCCTTTCTCGAGAGTTTGAAGCACACTGTTCAAAAAATGAATAAAATTATGTGTGTGGGAGTGCTAGGCAATTCTGGTTCTGGCAAATCGACCCTAGCAAAAGCTTACGGTGAAAAATTCGGTCTGCCGATTTTGGATCTGGACGCGGTCGCCTGGCGTGCGGACCAGCCAGGGGTAAGAGTGGAGCAAGCGGAGAGTATTTCTCAGTTGAATGAATTTATGGATACCCACTCCAATTGGGTGATTGAAGGGTGTTATGCGAAATTCATGAGCCACGTAAGTCCTCGATGTTCGGAAATGGTTTTCTTGAACCCGGGCATCGAAGCCTGTAAAGAGAATTGCCGAAATCGTCCTTGGGAGCCTCATAAATATCCATCGAAAGTGGACCAGGACAAAAACCTGGGAATGCTACTCGACTGGGTGGGAACTTATGAAAATCGGACTGACGAGTATTCATTGGCGGAACACCGAAAGGTCTTCGATGGTTTTGCGGGTAAAAAAACGGAACTCATTTCAAACCAGGCCGCTAAGGAATTTAAAAGTCAGTGGTTTCTTTGATCGCTAAAGGGGCCAACGCTTCCGGCTTTTTAATTTCCAAAGGATCTGTTAGGACCTTTGGCCAATGAGTTTATTCAATCGACTACCGTTATTTTCTTTTTTCGCTTTTTTCTGGGTGCTTTCTGGACTGGCAACAGCGAAAAATCCGCAACCGAATCTGGTTCTCATACTCACCGATGATCAGGGGTATTCCGATGTCGGGTTCAACGGGTGCCACGATATTCCTACGCCTCACATAGATCGTATCGCGCATGAGGGGGTTCGGTTTACGAATGGTTATGTAACCTATCCCGTTTGTTCGCCGAGTCGTGCAGGCTTGATCACCGGCCGTTATCAAGGGCGCTTCGGTTATCGCAGGAATCCCACGCTCAATCCATTCGACCCGATGGCGGGGTTGCCTTTGGAGGAGGAGAACATGGCGGAGATTTTGAAAAAGGTTGGCTATCACAATGGTATCATCGGTAAATGGCATTTGGGAACGCACCCAAAATTTCGTCCGAATAAGCGCGGCTTTCATGAGTTTTATGGCTTCGTTGCTGGCGGACATCGTTACTTCCCTGAGGACCTAACGATTCCAGATATCGAATCAGTTGATCGCGCTGGTGGCTGGTACAATACAAAGCTTCTTAGAAACGAAACCCGGATTGAGACTGACGAGTATTTAACAGATGAACTGTCAAACGAGGCGGTAGACTTCGTCTTAAGAAATCAAACAAAGCCGTTTTTTCTCTACCTGGCTTACAATGCGCCCCATACGCCCATGCAGGCTTCGAGGAAGTACTTGGACCGGTTTACCCACATCGAAGATCCGCTTCGGCGCACTTATGCCGCCATGGTGAGTGCCGTGGACGATGGAGTGGGGCGTCTCCTCGACACGCTCGACGAACTTGGCCTGACCGATAATACATTGGTGTTCTTTCTTTCTGACAACGGAGGTGCAAGTAATAACGGATCAATCAATACGCCGCTTCGTGCGAATAAGGGCACCATTTATGAGGGCGGTATGCGGGTCCCTTTTGCCTTTCGCTGGCCGGGTAAGATTCCCGCTGGTATCGACTATGACTATCCGGTAAGTTCAATGGATATTCTTGGGACCATGGTGGATTTGACTGGTGTCGAAATCGCCGCCGATCGACCGCTCGACGGTGTAAGTCTCATGCCCTTTCTCACGGGAAAGCAAGAGGGGCCGCCCCACGACATGCTCTTTTGGAAGATGTTCGATAAGGAGCATGGTGCGGTCAGAAGCGGAAATGATAAGCTTGTGGTCATGGAGAAAGAGGGTTTTGTTGAGCTGTATCAGCTTTCCGATGACGTCGGAGAATCAGACGACCTGTCTTCAAAAGAAAAAGACAAGGTTCAATCTTTGAAGAAAGAGTTCGAGGCGTGGGAGTCCCAATTGAAACCTGCAATCTTCGATCCCTTAGGAACCTGGAAGCCCTAGTTTAAATCCTGAGTCCGATAATCTGAAACCAATGTTGCTATGATACGATTCGTTATCCTTTCGCTTCTCCTTATCAGTTCTTACACCGTCCTGCTCCAGGGGCATAACGGCAGTCACGAGGGCTACGCGATTCTGTATACAGAGGAGAATTTCCGTGGAGATTCTTACCGCATGTTTCCCGTGGAAGAAGCAGGGAGAAAGGCCGACCTGGACAATGGTTTGGTGTCTTTTCAATTCGAAACGATTCGGTCGATTGAATTGCGGGGGGACATCATTGTTGAGCTTTGGAGCAACAATAACTTTCGAGGTCAATCCGTTGTACTATCAAATAGCTCCACTGATCTCAGAAACCTCCCTCCTGCTAGGCAGAATTGGGGTGGACGCATCAACTCGCTGAAAACCTACCACCGAGATGATGAAAAACACTCGCCAATAGGAGGGCCGGTCAGTCCTCAAATAGAGAATCTGCCTGACTTGGGTGATGAGGGTGGGGTTGTGATCTATTCCGAACCCAACTTCGGAGGTTACTCCTATGTCTTCGACGGTCTGGAGCCAGCTGCTAACCTGAATCAGCTCTACAAAGCCTATCGCCGGTGGAACGACAAGATCTCTTCAATCTACATCCAAGGTCCTTTTACAGTGTATCTGTATAAGGATACTGACTTTCAGGGAGATCCGCTTGTCATAGATGAATCGATCGATGATTTGAGTAATATCCGACGTTCTAACGGTGGAAGCACGCGTTGGGGTAACGCAGTTTCGTCGATCGAGTTTGAAAGAAAGGGTAGGAGCGGAAGTCGAGGATCCAGGCGTAAGAACTATGCAGGTAGTTTGTATGAAAACGACAATTTTTCAGGGGAGTATTTCAAGCTCTATGAGGGGCAAGTCATTCACAACCTCCGCGAGTGGAGTTGGAACGATGAAGCCTCCTCAATCATGGTGGAGGAAGGTTTCGAGGTAGTCTTGTTCAAGGACTCAAATTTCCGGGGAGGATCCGTGACGTTCGATAAAGACCAGCCGAGCTTTCGGCGCCTATCTCAGGGATGGAATGATAATGCCTCCTCGTTGAAAGTCATCCGTATCCGTTGAGGTTAGATGCAAATTCGGTGACTCTGTTGCACGATACTGTAAAATAGCTTAGATAAGCCTTTCTACGTTTATGACTAAAGACGAACGGATTGCTCTTATTTCCATGCCCATTGTCATTTTGATCGGCGTTGGCTTCGCTGCTGCCGGGAGTGTCGGCTACAATGGGGTGATGGGATTACCGGTCTATGCCTTCGCTGTGTGTCTGGCGTTTGTGGTCCAATGGGTCGTATTCATTCCAGCGTTCCTTTGTCAGACTGAAAAATACTATGACCTTACAGGTGGGGCGACCTATCTGTTGGTTGCTCTATCCGCCGTATATTTCAGTCCAGTTATTGATAGTCGATCCATTCTCCTGGCGACACTCATTTCCATCTGGGCACTGCGCTTAGCAAGCTTCCTGTTTCGGAGGATCCATAAAGCAGGCAAGGATGACCGCTTCGATAACATCAAGACCTCCTTTCTGCGCTTCCTGCTGGCATGGACCTTACAGGGATTGTGGGTGACTTTTACTTTGGCGGCGGCATTGGCTGCGATCACGACGCCAATCAGAAAAGAGTTGGGCTGGTTTACCCTGTTAGGGCTGATCATTTGGTTTATTGGCTTTGGCATCGAGGCGGTGGCGGATGCTCAGAAAAGTGCTTTTAAAGCGGATTCTAAAAATAAGAGGAAGTTCATTCAATCGGGACTCTGGTCAAAGTCTCGGCATCCGAATTATTTTGGTGAAATCGTCTTGTGGATCGGCGTCGCCCTCATTGCTTTCCCGGTTTTGCAAGGTTGGCAGTATGTGACACTTGTATCGCCGGTGTTTGTAACGCTGCTACTCACAAAGATCAGTGGCGTACCCATGCTTGAGAAGAAGGCCGATTCCAAATGGGGCGGCCAGGACGACTATGAGGCTTACAAAAAGGATACCCCGGTTCTGATCCCTAAATGGTAAACGGGCACACGGTAGTATGACCTTGTTTGGATTAGAAGCTGTCCTTTCTGAGTTAATTCCCTTAGTCGGCTTTACGGTAAAGAATTTCTGAGACCTCGGAGCTGTTTCTCGTATTCCCAGTCATAGCGCAGCTCGTAGCCATCATTAGGCCTAAGGGAAGGATAGCCCTTGGTAAAAGAGCTTGAACGGCAAAGCGGTAATCTAGATCATGCTGAGCCTTTCTGATAGTCAAAAACTCCGGTAGGTGAGGAGTAGATTTGAAAAACGACGAAACGGCTCCTGTTAACACCATTCCCCTGATTTATTAGCTATGAAGTCTTCTGAAGACGCTCTTAAAAAACTCAACCTTCCGTTGGTTGATGAAAACACACTGTCCTCCGCGACATTCAAAGATGGAGCTCAATATCGTATTGAGATTCCCAGTACTGAGGGCCCTTTGGCATTTAGAACCGTCCTTGACGAAGCTGATAGGCTCAATTGTCCTGTACACCGGGTGAGTCAGGGTAGTGGTATCCAGATGCTTAGTGACTACGAGATTCGCGAGATGTCTCATATCGGTGCGGATCGGAATATTGAGGTCTGTTTGTTTACAACCCCACGTGCTGGTTTTGATATTGGGGGTGCCTGGAATGCTCCGGCAGGCAAATTCATCCAGTGGCAAGTCCGAGGTGCGGATCAATTGCGTTATAGTCTGGACGATGTGTTTCGCGCTGCCGATCTGGGGATTCGCAGTTTCTTGCTGGCCGATATCGGTTTGATCAAGGTGGTGAGTGATCTAAGGAGTGCAGGCGATCTTCCATCCGACCTGATCATCAAGTCCTCGGCGGTGATCATGCCGGCCAATCCGGTTTCGGCGAAGCTGATGGAGGAACTCGGTTCTGATACAGTGAACGTATCTACGGATCTTTCAGTCGCTCAACTCAGTTCGATTCGTCAGGTCGTAAACGTACCTTTGGATATTTACATTGAGGCCCCCGATGGAATCGGTGGTTTTGTGCGGCATTTTGAAACGCCCGATATGATCCGCTTCGCCGCTCCGATCTATGTGAAGCTTGGCTTACGCAATTCCCCGGATATCTACCCGAGCGGAAAGCATATTGAGACGCTTGCCCTCAACCTGAGTTGTGAGCGGGTTCGTCGCAGCAAGCTGGTTTACGATCTGATCCAACGCGAGTTTCCCGATGCGCTGATGTCCAAGACTGGAATAAAACACGCCGACCTGGGAGTTCCTGTTGTAAATTAATATTCAATCCCCACACTCAACTACTATGCTAATAAACGGATTATCTTTAATCGGTTCTTCAACCGGTGCTCAAACCGACTCTTCTTTCAAAGCGATTGATCCATCGACGGCTCAGGAAATCGAACCTTCCTTTTATGCCGCCACGGCCGACGAGACCAATCGGGCTGCAGACTTGGCCCAATCCGCGTTTTTGAAATACAGCCGTACATCGGGCGCTGAAAGGGCTGCGTTTCTGCGGGCGATCGCCGATCAGATCGAAGCGTTGGGCGATACCCTGACCCAACGAGCGATGATTGAAACAGGACTCCCCGAAGGTCGGATCAAAGGAGAGACGGGCCGGACTACGGGGCAGTTACGTTTATTTGCGACCGTTGCAGAGGAGGGATCCTGGGTGGAAGCCCGAATAGATACGGCTGAGCCAAACCGTCAGCCACTCCCCAAGCCGGATATTCGCTCCATGAAGCGACCTCTCGGTCCGGTTGCGGTGTTTGCTGCCAGTAATTTTCCTCTAGCGTTCTCAGTGGCTGGGGGCGATACCGCCTCTGCTTTGGCAGCGGGTTGCCCGGTAATCGTGAAAGCCCACTCGTCCCATCCAGGAACCTCTGAATTGGTTGGGCAGGCCATTCTGGCGGCGATCAAAGAAACGGGTATGCCAACGGGTACGTTCAGTCTCCTGCATGGAAGTGGGCGGGTTGTGGGGGCAGCCCTCGTGACGCATCCATCCATCCAGGCAGTCGGTTTTACCGGCTCTACGGCGGGAGGACTTGCTCTGATGAAACTCGCATCCGAGCGTCCGCAACCGATTCCGGTTTTTGCTGAGATGGGGAGCGTGAATCCGCTCTTTATTCTGCCGGGAGCTGCAGCGAAGAACGCTGCAGGACTGGCCATGGGCTTACAAGTATCAGCGACTATGGGTGTGGGGCAGTTTTGCACCAATCCGGGAATTGCGTTGGTAGAGTCTTCGGATTCAGGAGACGAAGTTGTGGATGCCTTTGTGGGCCATATGAGCAAAGCGCCGAATGCAACGATGCTCAATCCTTCCATTCATAAGGCTTATACCTCTGGCGTTTCGGAAAGAAGTGAAAACGCAAAAGTGAAGACCCTGGTTGCAAACCTTGGGGACTCTTCAGGATGCCCCGGCGCGGCAGCGGTATTCGAAGTTACTGCAGATACTTTCCTCGAAGATGAATCTTTGGGGGAGGAGATCTTTGGGCCTGAAACGACCTTGGTGCGTTGGAAGACGAAGCAGGACCTGCTTGCGGTGGCGGAAGATCTGGAAGGTCAACTAACGGCAACCGTTCACGGAACGGACGAAGATTTTGAGGAGTATGCGGATCTAATTGCGATTCTGGAAAGAAAAGTTGGCCGTATCGTGTATAACGGATTCCCGACCGGCGTGGAGGTTTGCCCGTCGATGGTTCACGGCGGACCTTTCCCAGCGACCTCCGATGGGAAGAGCACGTCTGTTGGCACCTATGCGATCGAACGTTTTATTCGTTTGGTGGCTTACCAAAGCAGTCCGCAATCGCTGCTTCCTGATGAGCTCAAAGATGGAAATCCTTCCGGGATCTGGCGTATGGTCAATGGTGAGTATACACGTTAATCGAGTCTGATTATTTATTGTGAACGAGAGTTGGGTCAATCGATGGTTTTCCCACCTCACTTATTTCTAATCCCCCGCTCCTTATGCGCATTTCATTAATACTTTATTTGGGCTTACTCACGACGGGTGTCTGCCCAGCAAGCGGTCAATTATCACAACCGAATATCCTCTTTATCTCGATTGACGATTTGAACGATTGGGCAGGCCCATTTGGCGGTAATCCTCAGATGCTGACACCGCATATCGATCGCTTGGCAGCGTCTGGATCGGTCGTGTTTCAGAATACGCAGTGCGCCGGGCCGGTGTGCGGCCCGTCGAGATCGGCTATGATGTCTGGGTTTATGCCGGATCGGACCGGAGCCTACGGAAACAGCAATAACATGCTGAAGTCTGCGCTGGTTCAGGAATATGCAACATTGCCTGAATATTTTTCTCAACACGGGTACCTTACGATCACGCGTGGAAAGATCTACCATGCCCACTCCACGGAGAACGGAACGGATCGAGGGCAGTGGGCTTGGGATGTTTATGTGCCAGGCTCAGGAGGAACGCCCGTGGACAAGAGCAAATTCTATTCGCGGCGACAGGGTATTTTCGGGGGTAAAAAAGTGGAGGACGCGCCTTACTCGGATCCACGGGGAAGTGAATTCGGCTGGGGTCCTACTGTCGGTGGCAAGGAAGACATGTCGGATTACAAGACGGCTGAATGGGCAGCTGAGGTACTGCAGCAACCGACTGAAAAACCATTCTTTCTGGCAGTTGGTATCTCCAAGCCACACTTGCCCTGGTACGTGCCTCAAGAGTACTTTGACCGCTATCCATTAGAAGACGTGGTGCCTCCCATCGTGAATGAAAACGACTTCGACGACATTTTGGATAAAAACGGTGAGCCAGCTGATTCGCCGACTTTGGACTATCTTTGGTCTACTCAGAGCGAAGATATGTTCAAGCGGGCTACCCGAGCCTACATGGCATCCAGTTCGTTTGCCGATGACTGCGTAGGGGTTATTTTGGACGGTTTGGAAAAGAGTCCACACCGTGATAATACGATCGTAGTGTTGTGGGGAGATCATGGATGGCACCTCGGAGAAAAACTAAGGTATCGAAAAGCGACTCTCTGGGCTGAATCAACCCGGGCGCCCATGTTGATTCGCCTGCCCGATATGACAGCCAGGGAAGACTGTCTTCATGCCGTAAACCTCCTCGATCTTCACCCGACTCTGATCGAACTGTGCGGATTACCGAAGCGTGAAGCCATTGATGGCCGCAGTATCGTGCCCTTGCTGCAGGATCCAAAGCAGCAGTGGCCTTACCCGACTGTGACCACAGGAGGATTTGGTAATCATTCGGTTGTATACGAGGACTGGCATTATATTGAACGCTTGGATGGGACGAATGAGTTGTATAACCTTAAGTCAGATCCGTTGGAGCATAAAAACCTGATCGTATCCAAGCATCGTATGGCAGCCCAAGTCATTGAGTACCTCAAAAAATCAATTCCGAAAAATGCCGTGCCAGAACTTCCCAAAAATACGCAGAATAACAATTCGAACGAACTCGATCAAACCATCAAGGCAACCCGGAATCTGGATAAGTTGAAGTAGTTACTCTTAGACACGGTGGCTAAAAACGCCTTCGCGTTGTTGAGTGTTCCGATGGGTT
>CAYGQM010000078.1:7118-28956 GCA_964352065.1 uncultured Opitutaceae bacterium | reverse complement strand
AGACCGTCCATCGATATTGGTTACAATCGCTTCCACAGAGAGTACTTTTCCAGAGCCGACCATCCAAAGCAGAAGAGCCCAAATAAGTGGGTAGGCGGGCCTAATCACGGGAAGCCTCCACGTTCTCCTGAGTTACTTCGTCTGGGATCTGAGCCTTCCAAACGGGAAGGGATTGGTTTGCCAGTTTCCATTCGGGGAAGTGAGCGAGCTCGGGTTGACTAAGCATCTCCTCAAGCGTTCGAACTGCCTCGACACGTTTTTCCATGGATTCAAATGTTTGGGCGCTCTTCCAATAAGCGGACGCTACCAAGTCAGGGTAGGCGCGATACATATTAAAGATGCGCTGGTAAAAGGCCGTCGCTTTTTCCAGATTGCCGGATATACGATAAGCTTCTGCGATGCCCGCCAGCGCAAGTGCGTGCGTTCTTCCGCGCGCAGACTTCAGTTTCAGAAGGCTTTCGTAGGTTCCGATAGAGGATTCATAGTTTCCGAGCTGTGCTTCAACCTTCCCGAGGAGCAACCTGACATCATTCAGGTGAGGGTGCATGGGAACTTCGTCTTCGCATTTCATTAACCAGTGTCTTGATTCTTCGTATTGAGCAGTTTTGTTGTAGTAGTTTGCTAACGCCAGAAAACCCATTGCTCGTGTGGCTGACTTAGGAAACGTTTCGATCAAATATAGACTGTATTCGTATGATCGTGAGTCATTAGTCTGTTCCAGAACTAATGCAGTTCTTCCGAGGGCTTCGGGATCCATGAGATCCAGGGGTACTCGATCGACAATATCAAGGAACGAAAGTACTGAAGGGGTCTCCTTGGTATAACGCAAGTTGTAGAATAATACTAGTCGTGAAAGATAAGTTAGCAGATTCGTCTTGTTCGCCCGCACTATTTCAGAGCTAAGCCAAGTCCTGAAATCAGGGGCTTTTGCAAGTTCACTTGATCCGCTACTTAGGCTGCCGGTAGCGTTTCTCTTGAGTTTTTCCAGCGCTTGCAGGATGGACTGAGTTTCTGCGGCTTGTCTATCGTTGCCGAACTGTTGTAATGCTTCCTCAAATACTGGGAATGCCTTCGTTGTTTCCTCTAACTGCTGGTAAGCCCACCCAAGCCAGTATAGAGCCTCGCTGATGCGAATCCTGGGTGCGTCCCCGTTCTCTAGAAACTCATTGAGATGGGAGATCAATGGTTCATACGCCTCTTGTGCTCGGAGTATTTTCCCGATCTGGAAAATACTGTAAAGGTAGAGATCTGAATTTTCTAAACTTACAGATTGGAATAAAGCGACAGCGTTGTCCAGTTCTCCTAGTCCCATGAGGATATCACCTTTGAGCACCTTGGCTTCGTCAGCGCGTTGGTGCCGCCCAAAAGATTTCAAATAGCGATCTATGACTTCCAATGCAGAATCGAAATTTCGTGCGGAGTAGTATGCGGATGCTAGACGGTACAGTATTTCTGGGTACAGTGGTTGGCGACTATCTATTTGGAGAAGCGAGCTGAGCAATTCGATGCAGGTTTCATAGTTACGTTCGAAGAAATAAGTCTGCGCCTTCCAGAGTTTCGTGTTCGTGATTAATCGACCCTCCGGATAGCGGCTTTCATAGAGTTCGAAGTCGTCCCTTGCTCGTGGGAACTTTTCCATCACCACCTGATTAAACCCCCTTGTAAACACCCAGCGCCCGTGTAGAGGGTGGGTTGGGAATCGCTCGATCAGATCACTCAATACTTCGACGCTCTCCGGATAGCGGCGCTGTTCAAGGTGAGATTTTGCGATCAAGTAAAGAGCTTGGGGAGCGAGCGCTGATTCCGGATAACGATCGACGAAGTTGCGTGCGATGGTGAGAGCCTCCTCCCAGTCCTCCAGTTGGTGTGCGCATACAACCCAACGATAGTGGGCTTCTTCTCTGATGCCTATCGGATAGTCTTCTTGGAGCGCTATATATTCAAAAACCAACCAGGCTCTGTGGGGCTGAGAATCGAACAGCAGGCATTGGCCATAGTGGAGGTAAAGGCTGGGAGTGTAATCTGGGGATTGATCAAGTCCCTCAAGCTGACGCGAGAGCCGACTTTTCAGTGTCTGAAGGTAGGTGCGTTGATGCCGGTTGCTACTCGTAACAGAATTGCCTGAAAAAGTGTTCAGGCGCGTATTCAATTCCTCCAACTTTTCAGTCTGCAATCGGATGAGTTGTTGCTTCGGAGGGATGAGCTGGAATAGCTTTAGAGCGGATCTATAGTTGCCCGCTTGCATGGAGAATTCCCCGCAACGTAATGCAGAAAATGCAAGTTGAGCGAGCTCTGGCATAGTCGTGACTGACCAACGGGTTTCGAGCATTCTCGATGTGGCTTCAACCAGCCGGTTGTCCTGCAAGCATGCCTGAACAGCTTTGAGCCTTCCTTGTGCCTTCAGTGATTCCGGTGCCTCCGATGCTAGAAATCCGTCAATTGCTGCCAGACCCTCGTCAACGAGTTGCTCATGAAAGAATAAATCGGCTCGCTCAAGGAAGGCTAACCCGGCTTCAACGGTTCCAGCGAACTGGATAACATAAGTAAGCAAGACTTCTCGGGCCCTTGTAAGGTTGCTCGAGCCTCGATGAGCTTGGGCAAGGCCGTACAGTAGCGATGCGTTTTGAAGTAACGCATCAGGAAATTTGGTACGGAATTCTTCCAGGGTTTGTGCTGCTTCATGATACTGCCCGGCGCCAAGTTCAGCCAGCCCCTGAAGTGGCAAAATCTTTCGTTGGATTTCCTCGCTCCGGTATTCCTCTTCCTGGCCGAAGACGTTCTTCAATTCCTGAAACGAGGTAGCTGCTTTCTCTAACTCGCCCGAGTTCACGGCTCGGAGACAAACCTCAAAAGCGTCTCGGAATATTAAACCAGCAAATGGATCCTGTCCCCTCGACTCTTTTGTGAGAGTGAAGGAACCCAAGATCAGTAACAGATTACTTAACCGATATAAACTTCTGAGAATGACGGGCATCGGAGAGAAGTGTTGATTCTTAAAAAGCGGCAATTGTGAAGGCAAACCAATGTTCTTCTTTTCTTAGGCGATCACTTCCACTACTGAATGGGGATATGGGGGATTTATTAGAATCTTTGACTGATAAACATATAGAATGGGCCATGGATCAAAAGCTGTTTTTCGTTTCTACTGCGCCGCTTAGTAACGAAGGCCACATCAATTGTTCTCCGAAAGGGGGCGATTGTTTCGCTTTTGCGAACCGTGAAACGTTTATTTACGCGGACTACACGGGTAGTGGAAACGAGACGATCGCCCATCTTCATGAGAATGGACGGATACTGATCATGCTGTGTTCGTTTGAAGGTCCACCACGAATCATGCGTCTTCACGGAAGGGGAGTTGCTCATTTTCCTGGGGCAGGTTCGTTCGAGGAATACTCAGCTCTACTGCCTGAAAATCCAGGTCTACGTTCAATCATCGAAGTCTCTATCGAAAGAGCGTCGGTGTCCTGTGGTTTCTCGGTGCCCTATTTTAAATTTGTCGACCATCGTGATATGTTGGATAAATGGGCGATCGCCAAAGGACCGGAGGGTGTCGCGGCATATCGGCAGGAAAAGAATCAAACAAGCATCGATGGACTCCCTGGCTATGGGCAACTCACTTAGTCGGAGGCTTACTTTCGGGCGGATCTTTGCTTAAAATAACCGTTTGACAAAGATCTGAAAAGCCGTGTGATTACGCCCTCTTTGATATCGGGGTGTAGTTCAGCCTGGCTAGAGCGCCTGCTTTGGGAGCAGGAAGTCGGCGGTTCGAATCCGTCCACCCCGACCATTCAATATACCCCAAGCTATATAAAGGTTTTGCCTCCGCGAATATCGGGGGCTTTTTATTGGACGGGGTGGAACCGGGGGCGGTTTTGCTCCGGGATTTTCCATGGGCTGGATCCGTTCGAATGAAAATACTATTTGCCTAAGAATGGCTGCACTCCCTGCTTGAATTGAACCATAATTCTCTCTTTAGTGAGAACATGGATAATTTGGCAAAAGCAACTCCGTTCATCGCGATCGCAGCCTTGGTGTGTGCTGTCGTAGGGTTGATTCTAGGTATCATCGCTTTTCAGAAGACTTCTCAAATGGATGAGATTGTTGCGATTAAGGATGCGAACTCCACGATAAGTGGGAGCGTGGCAAGCCTTCAGGAGGAGATGTCAGGCCTTTCGAAAAAATACTCGACCGTTACCAACCTGAAAGAATTCGCGAATTCGACCCAGTCTGCTTTCAACACAATCACCGAGCAACTTACCAAGCTTAGGACCCAAAGCCGGACGGATTCTATCAAAATCGCAGAACTCGAAACGAAGTTAGCCCAAGGCGTAACTGTAAAGGCGACTCCGAGGCCGGTAGCTTCGACAAGTTCCTCCGGCTCGGCAGACTCCAGTGAGAGCCCGTCTGATAGTAATACATCGTTGGTGGCAGCTGGGGGGGAAGACTATGTTATCCAGTCTGGCGACACGCTTGGCAAGGTAGCAAGCAGTTTTGGAATCAGCTTGGATAAGTTGCTAGCTGCAAATCCCGGAGTTCAACCCCGTTACCTGCGAGTAGGACAAAAGATCGTAATTCCTGAATAGGGATCCGTTAAGCTGGATGTCTGGCCCCGATAATCCCAGTATATGGGTTAAGAAAGATACCGAGTTGCAGGCAGACTGTCGGGTCTTTAAGGTCTTAAAATCTAGATTTTCCCATTCTCTGCGTGAAGTGGATGGAGACTTTTTTGTTATCGATGCTCCTGATTGGGTGACGGTGGTCGCGATAACTCCCCAAAGCGAGCTGGTGGCCGTAAACCAGTTTCGTTATGGAATCGAAGCATTATCGTTGGAGGTCCCTGCAGGCATGGTTGAGCCAGGAGAAGATCCCTTGGAAACGGGAGTGAGGGAGCTCCGTGAGGAGACTGGGTTTGTTGGACAACACCCAGAGCTATTGGGGTGGGTTTACCCTAATCCGGCTATCCAGAACAATCGGTGTTTCATCGTAGAGATTAGCAACGCTGAACCGGTTACGGGGCTCGACTGGGATGAGCATGAGGAGATACAGACTCGCTTGATTCCATTAAAAAATATCCCGGATGTGTTGGCAAACGGGGAGTTTCTCCATTCCCTAAGCGTTTGTGCGTTACATTATTACTTTCGGAAATATCCGATGGAGTAAAACTCCACTCAGATGCGGTGTCGTAAATAGCTGCTGCTTATTTTGAATGTTTAGCGGGTATTCAAGTCTTAGGTATTAGATAATCTCTTCATGAAACGTTTGCTTATTCCCATAACCATCGGGGCCGTGCTCTTTGTCGCACTCGCCATTCCAAAGGTGATCTTGGGTCTTGCCTACTTCGAAGAAGCGGGGTGGGTGTATGCGAAACCCGTATTTGTAAGGATTTTAATAGATTTAATATTTGCCTGGGTTGTGGCGGTAGTAGTCTGGCTGCAACTTGAACGCCGACCTTGGATTACAACAGTTGCTTTCTGTTTCTCAACCTTGTTAGTGACGGCATTTTGGCTGTCTGCCTTCAAGAATGCCCCTCGCGGATTTAGGCAAAGTATGGCGTTTATATACGAATATATAGATGCGAATCCGCTTCGTGCCTTACCTAAAGTGCCTAAAGATATTGCACAGCGCTCTGAACCTAGCCCGGTTTCACTGCCTGTTGCGCCAAGGCAGATCGAAGAAACCCAACCTGAACCTGTCGTAGGAGCTGAGAAACAAGTTGAGCAGACTTTCTATACGATGCTTAGGGCTTTGAGAAAATATGAGTCAGGAACAGTGTTGGCCTTGGCTGATCAAGCGACGTGGAGTTACTTCTCCGACCTTAAGAATTTGGCCCTGACAGCTGATCGAGAGGTCATTGAAAAACTTAAGCCGATTGATCGATTCCAAGTTCTGGCCCTGCGCCATATAAAGGACCGTCAGGAATTGACCGATATGACCGAAGAGGGTTTGTTCAAACAAGCTGTCTTGCAGGGGTGGTTCTTTGTAGGAGATAAGCCAGAGGTCCGCATCGATTATATAGACATAATGCCGGGTGGAAATGAGGCGATGGCGGATATCATCGTAAATAGCATCATCCCCGACGAACGCCTTGAGTTTGTAAAAGAGAAAGGATTGTGGAAGATGAATCTGTTACAGCTGCTTCCGAGGCAAGAGGAGAAAATACTCGCGACGTTGCACCAAAAGGGGCAATCGGAAGAAGAATTTTTCTGGAATTTTCTTCAGCAGGAAACGGGTAGGGCCCCGTCGCCGGACATTTGGGAGCCGGTTCTTGAGATACCTGAACAAGGTTAGGGCAAAATATCCTGAATTTTCCACTCTTTAGAGCATTTGTAATACCCTGGTAAAGTGATACTTATAAGGCGGGAGACCAATAGACTCTTATCTTGCTCGACTTTATTTTCTGTTGAAGACTTCTTAGCGTTAGCTTAACAGCTTTTTGCTAACTAATTCTACTGAATCTCTTTTATGAGCCTACTTGCTTCTTCTCTAGGTAAGAAATACGTCATGGCGTTGTCTGGACTGGTGCTTTCCTTGTTCGTGCTCGGTCATATGGTCGGGAATCTTCAAGTTTTTGGGGACCCGTATCTGATTAACGCTTACGGTTACAAACTCCAAAACCTTCCTTATGGGCTACTTTGGGTTGTCAGATTATTCCTTTTGCTCTGTGTAGTCGCCCATATCTGGGCTGCGATCACGCTAAAGATTCAAAACAAGAGAGCTCGGCCGCAGGACTATGAAGCAAAAGCCACGGTTCAAGCATCGTTAGCATCCAGAACGATGATCATGTCTGGGCTGATCATTTTGTCGTTTCTGATTTTCCACCTTTTGCATTACACGGTGAGAGCAGTTCCCGGGCATGAGTATAATCATGCGATCATCGCGAGCGACGGAACAGAATACCCGGCAGAAGTAGCTTTGGTCCATGATGGGAAAACAAAAGTGGATGCCTATGGCGACCCGCTTATCGTCCATAATGTCCACGGTATGATGATCGCCGGATTTTCTTACCCGTTAATTTCCATTTTTTACATAATTGGAGTTTACCTGCTCTGTATGCACCTTTCCCATGGAGTCAGCAGTATGTTTCAATCCCTGGGTTTGCGAAACGAAACGTGGCGCTATCGCTTGGATCGAATTGCCATGGTTTATGGATGGGTAACATTCTTGGGATATGCTTCCATCCCCCTAGGTATTTGGTTCGGGGTCGTTAATGCATCCGTATAAATCACAAACGAGACATATTTAAGTCATGATATTAGACTCAAAAATTCCAGACGGTCCCCTCGAAGACAAATGGCGTAATCACAAGTTCAGTAACAAGCTGGTGAATCCTGCCAACAAGCGAAAATACAATATCATCGTTGTGGGTTCAGGACTCGCAGGCGGGGCCGCTGCCGCTTCTCTTGGGCAGCTAGGTTTCAACGTAAAGTGCTTTTGCTATCAGGATAGTCCCCGTCGGGCGCACTCCATCGCCGCTCAAGGAGGTATCAATGCGTCAAAAAATTACCAGAATGACGGCGACAGCGTGTATCGACTTTTCTATGACACGATCAAAGGTGGCGATTTTCGTTCTCGTGAGGCCAACGTCTACCGCTTGGCTGAAGTCAGTGGAAATATTATCGACCAGTGTGTAGCCCAAGGGGTGCCGTTTGCCCGAGAGTATGGCGGATTGCTGGCCAATCGTTCTTTTGGTGGTGCACAAGTATCCAGAACCTTTTATGCCCGCGGTCAGACAGGGCAACAACTGCTGCTCGGCGCTTACTCCGCTCTAAATCAGCAGATCGCTGCTGGTCAGGTGAAGATGTATAACCGTCATGAGATGCTCGATCTTGTGAAGGTAGATGGTCATGCCAAAGGGATTATAACCCGTAATTTGGTTAATGGGGCGATTGAATCCTGGAGTGCGGACGTAGTGGTCTTAGCCACGGGCGGTTACAGCACGGTGTTTTTTCTATCAACCTGCGCAGCGGGTGTAAATGTAACTGGGGCGTTTCGGTCTTATAAAAAGGGCGCAGGATTCGCGAATCCGTGCTACACTCAGATTCACCCGACCTGTATTCCCCAAGAGGGAGATCACCAGTCCAAGCTGACCTTGATGTCTGAGTCGCTTCGCAACGACGGACGGGTGTGGGTTCCCAAGGATCCCAAAGTGGCCGAGAAGTTGCGGAAGAAAGAGATTCGTCCGCGCGATGTCGCTGAAGCCGACCGTGACTACTTCTTGGAGCGTAAATACCCTAGTTTTGGCAATCTCGCGCCGCGGGATATCTCAAGCCGCTCAGCCAAGGAAGCCTGCGATGAAGGTCGGGGTATCTCGGCGACGGGATTTGGGGTGTATTTGGATTTTGAGGACGCGATCGATCGTCTGGGACAACCTGCAATAGCGGAACGGTACGGAAACCTTTTCGATATGTATCAGCGCATTTCCGGGGAGAGTGGGTATGAGACTCCCATGATGATATACCCAGCTCCGCATTATACCATGGGCGGGCTCTGGGTAGATTATAACCTGATGAGTAATATTGAAGGATTGTTTGTATTAGGGGAGGCCAATTTCTCCGACCATGGTGCCAATCGCCTGGGAGCTAGTGCTCTTATGCAAGGCCTGGCCGATGGTTATTTCGTCGCTCCTTACACAGTAGCCAACTATCTGGCCCAGGTTGGCGCTGGCGTTCCCGATCCCGATGGCCCGGCGTTTCGTGAAGCGAAGGCAGAGGTTGTCGGTCGCATGAATAAACTCATGAGTATTCAGGGTAAGCGTTCGGCACGGTCTATTCACATTGAATTGGGCCGCATTATGTGGGAGTACTGTGGCATGTCGCGGACCGAAGAAGGGCTTAAGAAGGCGCTCACTCTGATTCCTGAGCTGCGACAGGAGTTTTGGAGCAACGTGCGAGTGCCGGGCAAGGGTGAACAACTCAATATCGAGCTGGAGCGTGCGGGCCGGGTGGCTGATCACTTGGAATTTGCAGAACTCATGTGTCATGATGCCCTCAACCGCGATGAATCCTGCGGAGGACACTTCCGCGCAGAGCACCAGACAGATGAGGGAGAAGCAGTTCGGGATGATGAAAACTTCTCCCATGTATCGGTTTGGGAAAGTATGGGTGCGGATGCCGCCCCCGTTAAGCATAAGGAAGATCTGGTTTACGAATCAGTCAAGATGGCAACTCGCAGTTACAAGTAGTCGGAGAACAATTTCATGAAACTTACTTTACGTATTTGGAGACAGGATGGACCAAACGGGTCCGGCCGTTTGGTGGACTACAAGATGGACGATGTATCACCTGATTCATCGTTTCTCGAAATGCTCGATTTGCTCAACGAAGACTTGATCGAGAGCGGCGATGAACCGATCGCATTCGATCATGATTGTCGCGAAGGGATTTGTGGAATGTGTTCGTTGACGATTAACGGTATCCCTCACGGTCCGGAGCGTATGACGACGGCTTGTCAGCTGCATATGCGGCATTTCAGCGATGGAGAAACGATCACGGTGGAACCTTGGCGGGCGAAGCCATTTCCTGTTTTGCAGGATTTGGTGGTGGACCGCTCTCCCATGGATACGATTCAGCAAGCAGGTGGATTTATCTCGGTGAGAACGGGTAGCTCCCCTGATGGAAATGCAATTCCTATTTCAAAGGAGGTCGCCGATTACGCGATGGACGCTGCGGCCTGTATCGGCTGCGGCGCCTGTGTAGCCGCTTGCAAGAATGCTTCTGCTATGTTGTTTACAGCTGCAAAGACGTCCCAGTTAAACAGCTTGCCTCAAGGAAAGCCAGAGAAGGATCGCCGTGTATTGAACATGGTGGCGGCTATGGACGAAGCGGGTTTCGGCAATTGCACGAATTATGGTGAGTGCCAAGCCGTTTGCCCGAAGGGCATCAGTCTAGATTTTATAGCGCAGATGAACCGGGAATATGCGGTTGCTTCGGTGAAGAAGATCTTCGGAAGGGCCTAGCCCAATCTGGGGTTGCGTAATTTTCTTTTCCGGTGGGACCTGCGAATCTTCCGCTCACTATGCGTGTCTCCGTATAATCGATGTAAAATTCTTCGATCTCGCTATTATATTGCGGGAAATGGGCGGAATGAGGGTGAAAACTAGGGGTATCTTAACTAAAAAGATTTCCTATCAAATTTAGCATCCATCTCATCCCATGATTCAGGAAGAATCCATCGATATTTCGAACAAGGTGATTCTAGTTATTGACGACAGTCCCTTGGATCGAAAGTTAATCTCCAAAGTCCTTGAACGCCAAAGTTATAAGGTGTTCTCAGCGGGCAGTGGAGAGGAGGCTCTATCGATGGTCGGATCTGTTCTACCGGATTTGATACTTCTGGACATTATGATGGAGGGAATGGACGGACTGGAAACCTGTGAACGATTGAAGGCGTTGCCCGAATGTGAGAATGTGGCGATTATCTTCATGACCGGTAAGACAGACTCTGATTCGATTCTGCAGGCATTCTCTGAGGGTGCTTCAGATTACATCACCAAACCTTATCGGATCAAAGAAGCGCTTGCCCGTATCGAGACTCATCTAAAAGTTAGGAGTCTTCTTCAGCAGCATAAAGCGTTTATCCAGGCACTTACCAAAGCGAATACCGAAAAATCAAAATTCCTCGGAATTGCCTCCCACGATTTAAAGAACCCTTTGGTTTCGATCAATGGACTGGCGAGTTTTCTAGCCTCTGGAAAATTTGGGGCATTAAGTGCGACTCAGGCCGAGATGGCTTCGAGTATTTTTGAAGCTTCTGAAGCGATGTTGGCATTGGTCAACGATCTGTTCGATGTGGCGCTGATAGAAACGGGCCAATTGAGCGTCGAAATTGACGAGGTAGATTTGTACTCAGTAGTGAGAACATCAGTGAATCTCTACCGGGTTACGGCTGAAAAGAAGAATATTGAAATCAAGTTTATTGAAAGAGACTTTCCGCCGAAGGTACGGTGTGACAAACGACAAGTTCGTCGGGTTGTAGATAATTTGCTCAGTAACGCGATAAAATTTTCTCAGCCCGAAACCACGATAACGGTCATTCTGGAAAGTAATAGTGACTGGATATTCTTTCGAGTGGCGGATGAGGGTCCCGGGATACCGGAAGGAGAGTTCGACCAGTTGTTTGGAAGTTTTTCGAAGACCTCTGTGAAACCCACGGGCGGAGAGACCAGTACGGGGCTTGGGCTGAATATCTGCAAGAAGGTTATGGAGGCCCATGGGGGTGATATCTATGCCGAAAATTTGCCGGAAAAAGGTGCTCAATTTTCTGTCCAATTACAAAAAACTGCGGTTTGCTGATTCCACATGGAATTAGAAGTAGTCTGGGACGCGGGCGCCACGTTAGGTGAGGGTCCGATTTGGTATAATAGTAAACTCCACTGGGTCGATATCGACGAAGGGCGGGTCCATATTTATCATCCCAAGGAGGATAAGAAAGAGACTTTCCAATTACCGGGTAAAGTAGGGACTGTCGTTCCTCGCAAATCTGGCGGATTGGTGTTGGCCATGGAAAACGGATTTGCGCTCTTCGATCCAAAGAAAGAGCGGTTGACTCGGCTGCCTAACCCACCAGCCGAGACCTTGGCGGGACGGTTCAATGATGGAAAGTGTGACCCTCAGGGCCGTTTTTGGGCCGGAACGATGGCCAGTCGGGATGGAGTTGCCATCGGCAGTCTTTATCGGCTCGATGCGGACTTCCAATGTGAGATTATCCAGAATGGAATCGGTTGTTCCAACGGACTGACCTGGACCAAAGACTCCTCCACCTTTTATTATATCGACAGCTTTAAGAACCGTATCGAAGCCTATGATTTCGACGCCCATTCAGGCGATATTTCAAATCAGCGGATCATTGCCGATACGCCGGAAGGTAAAAATCCTCCTATTTATGATGGAATGACCATCGACACGGAGGGCCGTCTTTGGGTGGCGCGTTGGACGGGTAATGGGGTTTTATGTATCGAGCCGAAGACGGGCAAAGTGCTAGAGCAGATAGACGTGCCTGTGCGCAAGGTAACTGCCTGTTGGTTCGGCGGAGAGGACCTTAAAGATCTTTATATTACGACTGCGTCTGTTGACGAATCCGAAGAACAACTCAAGGAGCAACCCCATGCCGGGGCTTTGTTCCGTTGTCGTCCCGGTGCAAAAGGACTTCCCGCAGTTCCCTTTGCTGGATAGGAAGATTCTTTCTTCTTTGGGCGCTTAAAAGTTGGGACTCGTCCCTCAGCCTTCGGTTGCCCCAAGGATTACTTTTTCTTTTTCGGTGCTTTCAACCAACTCGCAGGAATAATCGAAGCATCAGTGACGGTTCCTTCTAGAGCATTTTCTTTCTGATTCAGCAGCTTCCCGTGGGAGTCGAAGTATTTGATGACCATCCTCCGATCATCGAGTGGCCCCGAGAACTCAAGAGTCGCAAAATTACGTTGTTTTACGTGATTCATCTCCCCTGGAAAAATATCGTAGCGGGTACTCGTTTCATTAGGTCCCCGGAAGCTTCCGGCAGTTAGAGGGCTGCTGGTGAACTCGATGAAGCGGTAGGTCTCGCCCTTGAGACCGGCTTTTCCGGGTATACCCGGTTTACCGCCACCTGTGAATTCTACCATATTGACTTCTGAAAAATGAACATCTCCGCTCAGGAAAACCACCCCATCGATCCCTTCTTCCATAATGCGGTCTATCAGGTATTGCCATTCCTGGTCGAAGAGCCGGTAGCTGTCACCTGCTCCATTGTCACCTAGCACGGTATTTCCAATGCAGATGATATTGAATGTGGCCGGGTAGCTGGGAGCAAAACCGTCCGTTGCCTGACCTTGATTATATTTGAGTGCACTTATTAACCAGTCGACCTGAACTTTTCCCAGAAGGTCTTTTTCGCGGTCGAATGCCTTCAAATGTTCGAGACCGTCCCGGTAGGACCGGTTGTCGAGGAGGTAAAAATTTGCGTCACCATAGTTGAAAAACGAAAATATCCCGGGCGTCTCAGGTAAGCCCGCTGAAGGGTTCCCATTGAAGAGCGTAAACGCCTCCGTGGTTTTAGCCTTATTCCAGAAATCCCACCCGGCATTGTTCGGTCCGTAATCATGGTCGTCCCAGATCGCGTATTGGGGAATGGTAGCAAGCATGCCCCGCATATGAGGTAGGGACCTTGAATGGGTCCACCGTTGGAGGATGCCTGTCCAGGATGTCCAGTCGGGTTCGTTTAGGTAGATGGCGTCTCCCAACCAGATGAATACATCCGGGTCCTCTTCGTAAATGCTTTCAAAGATTTCATAATCTCCGCCGTAGGGATTACCTCCCAGTCGGTCGTAACCGCCTTCCTGATTGATGTAGGCACAACTACCGAATCCGACGGAGAAATCGAAAATGCGGTGCCCTTCTTCCCTGAATCGCCAGTTCTTTGGCGTTGAAAACTCGAGCGGAATGGGGGCGCCGTCCCGATATTCTTTTCGAAATGCTGGGGTAACTTTTTGGCCGTCTATAAAGACCTCGTATCCGTAGCTGCTATTGGACTGCACTTCATCGGCAAGACACTTGGCGACGTATGCGGTCTCTTTTTCTGTCTTTATGGGATCGGTCGACCACCGTTTCCCAGGATCGCCCTTATGCCAATAGTGGACCTCCACCTCTGCGGGACCGGTTGTCTGAACCCAAATCAGGACCTCAGACATGGTCACGTAGCCGAGCATAGGTCCGGATTGTAGTGTCTTGTAGGTGTCATCGGCACTCGCCGACAGCAGGAATATGCACCCCAAAACGATTCCCCAAACGTTACCCCCAAACTTACGTTTCTTCATGATGGCTGAAGGTAAAAATACACATCGGCTGGGTCAATCCTCAGGTCGAGTTTCTGCGATATTTGAATATTACCGAAAAGTGTTTCCATCAGTTGGGTATGAAACGTACGGATACACCTCCCTTGTCTGCTGTCTGTAAGGTTTAGGGCCGGCGGCCCACTCACCGGTAAAAGAAACTGAAAGACAGAAAAGATGAGTCACTACGATTATCAGAAAACATTCCATGCCATTTGGCAGAAAGCAGTCGATCTTTACCGGTCTGGCAATGCCGACGTTTCCACCTATTTTGATGAGGGAGAATTAACCTTCCTTGCGTCAATCGGAGCGAACGCTCAAGAGATGTTCGACTTTGCGGAGGACTTTGTAAGGGGCGGAGAACCTGATTTCACCGCGGTTGCCATGATACATGATGTGCGCCGCGCTTATTTCCGCGAACGCCAAAATAATACGCCATCAACGGAAATGCTCGATCCGAGTACCTTGCCAGCCAAGGACTCTCAAGCTGAAGGTATCCGCTGGTTGCCCCGCATCATACCAAAGGCCAAAGCCAAACTACGCGGCGAACTCCATCCCGACGTGATGTATAGCTGTGGAGGAGACCGCAATTTTTTGAAAACCAACGATATTCATGCGGCAGAATTCCTCCGGGTCGTTTGGGAAAATGAAGATAACGATCAGGCCATCGTCGACTGGGTGGTCAAAAGAGTGAAGGGTTAGTCACTAATCTGGCTATAGCTAGACATTCTTGTCTAGCCTTCGCTGCAAACTCACCTCAGTTACTCCAGTGCCTTAGCCTTCGTTTCCTAAGTGTTGCTCTTAAGTGTGTTGCGAGTTGAGGTGTTGCGAGTTGAGGTGTGGCGAATCGCCATTCCATTATTGCTCTGTGCAGTTTGCTACCTAATTTTTGCATCATGGTTAAAATAGGCGTTATTAATGTGTCTGACCGCGCGAGTCAGGGCATCTACGAAGACATTCCTGGCAAGGAAGCGGTGCGATTGCTTCGCGACTATTTGATTACGGAATTTGAACCGGTTTACCGGGTGATTCCGGATGAGCAGGATCAGCTTGAGGAAACCATGAAATTTCTCGCTGACGAGGCTGGCTGTTGCCTCGTGGTTACTACGGGTGGAACGGGTCCGGCCCCGCGGGATGTCACGCCGGAGGCTACCGAAGCCGTGTGCGAAAAGATGCTTCCGGGGTTTGGTGAAGCGATGCGCTCTGAGTCATTGAAGATCGTACCGACGGCGATTTTGTCACGGCAGGTGGCTGGTACGCGGGGGAGTTGCCTGATTGTGAATTTACCTGGCAAGCCCAAGGCAATCGAAGAATGTCTCCAAATTGTATTTCCGGCGATACCCTATTGCATCGATTTGATCGGGGGCCCTCATTTGGAGTCCGATCCGAAGGTCATGAAGATCTTTCGACCAAAGCAGAAGTAGGGCCCCTATCGTTTGAAGAGGGTAGCGGTAAATTTATTTGCAAGTTTCGTTCGCATTCAGGAAACGAATGCATAATCGTTTGGTCTACTGAAATTTGTGACTGTCAGCAGTCTTTTGCCCAACCGCCTTTTTTAACACCAGCCCTTGTTTATACCCAATATGAGCGAATCGAACGAAACCGAGATTCTCAGTAAAATCGAAAACGCCCGTGAGCGCATTTCCGCAGAACTCAGCAAGGTAATTATCGGCCAAGAGACAATTATTGAGCAAATGATCATCGGATTGATGGCCCGTGGGCATGCGCTTCTGACCGGTGTTCCGGGTCTCGGAAAAACACTCTTGGTGAAGTCGATCGCTCAGACCTTCTCACTTTCCTTCAAACGAATCCAGTTTACGCCAGACCTGATGCCGGCGGATATTCTTGGAACAGAAGTGGTCGAAGAGGACAAAACGACCGGGAAACGCCTGTTTCGATTCGTACAGGGCCCGATTTTTGCAAATATGGTTCTGGCCGATGAGATCAACCGAACGCCTCCAAAAACACAGGCTGCTCTCCTCGAATCCATGGGAGAACGGCAGGTTACCGCGGCAGGCCAGACCTTCGAATTGGAACCTCCCTTTTTTGTGTTGGCCACGCAGAACCCCATAGAGCTTGAAGGCACTTATCCATTACCGGAAGCCCAGCTCGACCGTTTTCTTCTGAACGTGGTGATGGATTATCTGCCGCAAGCGGACGAAATCCGGATGGTCACCGAAACGACCGCCATCCAGAAAGAATCTCCTCAACCCGTGTTTTCGGCAGAGGAAATTCTTGAGATTCAGGAATGGGTCCGTCAGGTGCCGGTTTCGGAACATGTGGTCAGTTATGCGGTTCGCCTGGCCGGAGCGACTCGGCCGAGCGTCGAATCTTCGCCCGATTTTATTAAGGACCAGATCAAATGGGGTGCGGGTTCACGGGCTTCTCAAGCACTCATCCTGGCCGGCAAGGCAAGGGCGTTGCTCAATGGTCGCTATACGGTAGCGATTGAGGATGTTCAGGCATTGGCGATCCCCGTGCTCAGGCATCGTATCATTCCCAATTTTCATGCAGAGGCTGAGGGGATCACTGCTGATAAAGTGATTCAACGTCTCTTGGAAACGATCAAAGAATAACGACCTCCGATGGCCGTTGCCTACAAAGATCTGCTGGACCCTGCGCACCTTTCGCGCATCGAAAACTATGCCCTCATGGCTAAAGCGGCTGTCGAGGGGTTTTTGTCGGGAATGCACCGGTCAGTCTTTCATGGTTTCGGCACCGAGTTTCTGCAATACCGCAATTACGTTCCGGGAGAGGATCTTAAATACCTCGACTGGAAGGTCTATGCCAAGCGAGACGAGTTGGTGACCAAGGTGTACCAGGAAGAAACTTCGATGAACTGTTACTTCGTGGTCGATGCCAGTGCCTCTCACCACTACCAGGGTGACCGGGCTGCCTGCTCCAAACTCCGCTATTCGTGTATGATTGCCGCGAGTCTGGCATACCTCGCTACACGACAAGGGGATAATATTTCATTGTTCGCCTACCAGGATTCTATCATCGAGGCTCTGGAACCGGGGCACAGAAACGGACAACTGCACCGTTTCCTGCAAGCACTCACTCGCTTGAAACCCGAGGGTCAGGCGAATCACGAGCGTTTGCTCAAAGCAATGACTCACCATATGCGGAGCCGGGGACTCGTTGTGTATTTATCGGATATGCTTGAAGCCGAAAACTCGCTGCCTCGGCTGCTTCAGAATTTACAGTTCCAACACTGCGACGTCTTGGCCCTTCAAGTTCTGGACCCAGACGAACGGGACCTTCCCCACGCCTACCCAGCTCGTTATGTCGATTCAGAAACGGGCAAGGAGGTGACGACCTTTGCTGATACGGTAAGAGCCAATTACCAGGAATCGATGGATCAGTTTATGGGCGATTTGAAACAGGGGTTTCGCAGGGCACAAGTTGATTTCAAGCCTCTTTTGACGACGGACCATCTGGGGCATGCGCTCAGCCAATACTTGCACCACCGAGAGGCGCTTACCTAGATGCTCACGTTTGGAAACAGTCTTTTTCTGCTGGGCTTGGCCGGATTGGCGGTGCCGATTATTCTGCACCTGATTAACCGGGAATTGGCGGTGAACCTGAAATTCCCGTCGATTCGTTTCATAGACCGTTCTCAGTTGCCTCGTCGCGAAAAACGAAAGCTGCGTGACTTGCTCTTGCTCGCGCTGCGCCTGTTATTGTTTGCTGCCATTGTGTTGGCTTTCGCGAAACCCGTTTGGGTTACGCCTGCAGCCACGGTTGCAGCGGGAACCACGCTGAATCAGACCATCTACGTATTGGATGCGTCGTCCAGTATGGCCCGCGGGAGTAATTGGCTGGCTTCGCAAGGAGCCCTACTTGATGATCTTTCCAGCTCAGATGCCGACGAAACCGGACTCGTGGTGTATGCCGATAGAGTCCTGACTCAGATTCCCCCCTCAGCGGACCGCGACGCTGTGGAAAACTACCTTCAGGAATTAGTGCCCAGTTTTTCTGCCGGGAATCCCGGGCCTGCGATTGATACGGCGGTTCGTCTATTCAGCCCCGAAGGAGAAAGCCGACTGGTTTTTGTTTCTGACTTCCAGGAGACCGACTGGCAGCGGGATCTACCAGGCGTCCCGGAAATGATGGAACTGGTATTTCTGAGACCGAAGGTGAGTGATTCAATTAACATAGGTATCGTGAATGTGAATACGGTACCGGTGGGTAAGAATCAGGCACGGGTGCTAGTCACCCTCCGCAACAACGGTGCTGAAGGACAATCAGTCCCAGTCAGTCTGAATGGTGAAATGGGATCCGAAGAAAAGTTGGTCAACGTTGGAGCGGGTCAGCTTGCCAATGTGACCTTTACCCTGGAGGTCGATGAACCGCGACCTATGACCGCTAACCTGCCGGCCGATTCCTACAATCGTGATAACACCTGGCATTTTTGGATCGCACCACCACCCGTCGTCCGCGTCTACGCATTCCTCCCAAATTTGGACGAACCTCAGGCCGCCAATGCGTTTTACTTTTTCCAAACCGCTCTTGAAGTCGAGTCGGAGGCCGATTGGGTTCGCTTCGAAGTGACTGCGCTGGACCGTGGGTTTTTTGAATCGTCGCTTTTGGAAGAGGCGGATGTAGTCGTCGTTCCTGCAGCGGGTGCCTACTTGCGGGAGGAACAGTGGGATGACTTGAGAGCGTATTTGGAAATGGGCCGTACCGCCATCATGCTTCCGGGGGAATCGTTTCCCAGCCAGTTCCGTTCATTGGAAAAGAGCGGGATGATGCAGTCTCGTTTTCTGGGATTAGCAGGGAATACCAACGAACGCCAAACACCCTATCATCTGGGCGCTCTCAATCCATCCAGTCGCCTCTCTCAAACCTTTGCGGACGCAGCATCGAAAGACTTATTTCTGGTCAATGTGTACCGTTATGTTCGTCTTCAGGCCTCGGATCAGGATACCACCTTGATCTCTTTTGAAAACGGGGAACCGGCGCTCCTCGCTCTGGCGGTTGGACAAGGAACCCTCTATGCCAGCACGTTCGCGTTCGATCCATCCTGGACAGACCTGCCGTTGAGGAATTCATTTCTCCCACTCGTGCGTGAGCTCGTGCAGGAAGGTTTTAATACGGATCGACTTCGCAGGCAGTTCTTTGTCGAAGAGACGCATTCCTTTGCAGAACCCGTCAATGAACCATCGGCTTTTGAGCAGGATGGACACTATTGGGAAGTGAATGTAAATCCCAGCGAATCTGTGAGTGGGACGGTCGATACGGAGCAATGGTTGCCGGCATTGCTGTCTCAAAAACCCCTCTACTCAAATGCGGTTGCAGGAGCGGGTACTTTGCCTGGCGAATCGGGCACCCGGACTGATATTTGGCCCTGGTTGCTTATGATTGCGCTCATTTGTATTTTCCTGGAATCTCTCTTAACTGGAATCAAAGACACCGCTCAACCCTCTCCCTTGAGAAAACCCGAACCGGTTTGATATGCAACCTGTCGCTGACACACTGAAACCGATTGCCTTCCGGCTCCTGCTCTTACGCTTGGCTGGTTGGGCTGCGCTTTGCGTTATTGGACTGGGAATCGCATTCTGTGGATTGGAGCTACTGGAGAAGACCTTGGTATTTAAGGAAACAACTGCAGTGTGGCTCAATCTGGCTTTCATAGGAGTATGCGGGATTGTGCTCCTGTTGGGATTGTTTCGGGTCTATCGGAACCAACCGAAGTTGATGGAGCTATCCAACCGGGTAGAGGAAGCGCATCCAGAACTCATGGACAGTTTCAATGCGGCCGTCGAAGTATCCAGTATCCCTGCTTCCAAGCGCACGACCATCGAACAGTTATTAATTTCTTCGGTAGCGGAGAAGACTGCCTCGTACGATCTGGAGAAACTGCTGATTCCAAAACGGCTTCGTTTCTACACGCTATCAGGCCTTTTTGTGGTGGCTGTAGCTTTCCTGTCCTTCGCTCATTTCTTCGACGTGTCACAAAAATTCCGGTACCAACTGGGTGATTGGGTGCGTGGGGAATCGACTGCGTTTTATATTGCTCCCAAACCTCTGGAAGTCGCGCGGGGCGACGACCTGAGGATTTATGCAAGTCCGCGTCGTTGGGATTCTCAATGCGTGATCGAGTTTCGTGAAGCTGGGGAGTTGCTTTCCTACCCCATGAATAGTGCTGGGGACGGGCGGTCAGACTTCGTGTTTTACGATGTAGGGGAAGATTTTCAATTTCGCATTCAGACTGCTTCTTTGACGTCTCCCTGGTATACGGTGGTTGCCTACGATCCACCGGTCATCGATCTGTTCCAACTCTTCGTGGATCCGCCGGCCTACTCGGGTTTTGAATCCGAGTCCTACGATGCCCTGAAAGATTTGGAGATGCTCGAAGGCACTCGACTGTCTTTCGATTTAGCGGGCTCCATGATAACAGAGCTCAACGTTGAGTTCGGCGAAGAGTCACTGCCGCTCATGAAAAATGAGGCCGGCACGTTTGGGTTCGATATTCGTTTGGATGAGTCGTCTTCATTACGATTCGTCATGTTTAATGAGACGGGACACCGCGCGCAAACGGAGACAGTACAGTTGACGGTGTTTCCCGATGAGAAACCGGTGCTTGAGTGGATCAAGCCGGGAGAGGATATTACGGTAAAGCCGGACGACCTCATACCGCTCGAACTTTTCGTGGCGGATGATTTCGGATTGAATGCGGTGATCCTCAATCTATCGATTTCTGGAACCCGGCAGCGATCCATAGCGCTTCATCAGGGAGAAGAGGGTCGGGAACCCGGTGCGATTGAGCTTAACTTGTTTGAGTCTCTGGACCTCTTCGAATTGGAGGTCTTGGATGGCGATGTCATCTCCTACTCGGCAACCGCCATGGATAATAAGGAGCCTGAGCCCAATATTGTTCGCTCAGAAGTGTTCTTTATTGAAGTGCGTGTTGAGAAGGAGCCCATCGAACTCGAAGGGATGGATGGCGAAGGCGAAACGGAGGAAGTGGATGTGCGCGCGCTTGTGATTGAGCTCAAGAAGATCATCCGCGATACCTACGCTGCGCTAGGGTTGCCTCCAGAAGAAAATCAGTTTGCTAATCAGGAAATTGGGACCCAACTAGCCTCGCTCCGAACGGTGATCGAAGCGGTGATGGTTCAAGCGGCACCTATTTTGACTCAGCAGGGGCAGGAGCATTTGATGGAGTTTTTGATACGTGCCCGTGAGGGTATGGAAAAGGCAGAAACCATGATCAACAGCAACGCGACGGATCTTGCGATCGCCCCCGAAGAGCAGGCACTTGCGGAATTGGTTTCTTTTGAAGCGGAACTCAGTCGTAATCAGTCGAATTCTGAGAGCCAAAGTGAATCTGAGTCGGAAGGGCAGTCACAGAGTCAGCAACCACCATCCGAAGGAGAGCAAAATCAAAACCCGAGTGAAGCGCCAAATTTCGCTGAGTTACCAAAAGCGTTGGACGATTTAAATTCATTGATTGACCGTCAGAGTGAATTGAACAACGAGATCGAGCGGGCCGAACGGCGCAATGCAACGGAGGAAGATTTAAAAGCATTGGCGGAGCAACAGTCTCAGCTGTCTAAAGATGCGGTTGAAATGCGCGATCAGTTGGAACGTTTGATGCCCGGGAACCCCTCTGCACCATCAGTGGATCAGGCAGCGGGAGAGATGGCTCAGGGCGCCGGACAGTTGGAAGAGGGTCAACCCGGTATGGCGCAGGGTAGTGGTCAGCGGGCGCAGCAGGGGCTTATGAACGCAGCGACCTTGCTAGAGCAGGGTATTAACCAGGTGGCGCAGCAGATGATGCAGGGACTTGCCGGACAAGGGCAGCAATTGGCCTCACGGCAGAACCAGGCAGCCAGTCAAAGTCGTCAGGCTGATGAAGGTGAACTGAATGAGGAAGAGCGGGCAGAACTCAAGGCGCAGCAGGAAGGGATCGCAGAAGACTTTGAAGCGTGGCAGGATCGCCTTGCCCAGACGGCTAACCAGCTAAGAGAACAGTTTCCTGAAGCGGCTTCGGAGTTGGATGGCATTGGTGAGCAAGCTGATGAGGAAAAC
>CAYGQM010000078.1:0-7108 GCA_964352065.1 uncultured Opitutaceae bacterium | reverse complement strand
GTCCCGGGCAGAAAACGCATTGCATTATCGTCGTTTCGGTCGGGCAGCACCTATTCAGGATGAGCTCGCCCAGTCGATGGAAAGCCTTGCGGAAGGCATCGAGGAGGCTGCATCGGGAATGCCCCAACTGGCGGATTCCGCGGTGCGGGAAGCGCTGGCAGAATTGCAAGAAGCCCAGCAAACACTGGAAGGCATGCAAGCTGAGGGTGAATCGGAAGCGGGGCGCCAAGGCCTCCGTGCGATGCAGGGAGAAATCGGTGATATGCTCTCCGATTTGGCCAACCGTTTGGACGATCCTGAACTTCGGGAATTTGCAGGCGAATTAAATTTGGAAGAACAAGATCAAAACTGGTCGGGTGGCGTTCGTGCCACGGAAGAGGTAATCGGGAAAGCCGGACAGGTGTTGTTGGAGCGTCTACGTTCAGATATTCGGGAAATGCAACTCGATATGTTGAGGCAGTCCAGCGATCCGCCTGAGCAGTATCGCTCTCAAGTGGAAAAGTACTTTGAGCAATTGGCCGAGGAGGGTTCCGGTAATTCTTAACAGATCATGCGTTTTGACCTTCCGATTTCGATTTGGGTTATACTGCTAGCCGTTGGACTGGCGGGTATTGCTTTGGTTTGGAGCGCGTTGCGCTTGCAAGCCTGGATTCCTTTTAAGAATCGGATGGTCTTGGCTGTGCTCCGCGGAGCGGCCTTGCTCGCACTGTTTCTCGCTCTATTGAATCCTTATTTCGTAAAAGAAGACCCAGACCCGGATGCGTTCGAGCTGGTCGTTTTGGCTGATGCATCCGGAAGTATGGAAACTCCGGATACAGAGCGGGCGACAAACCGGGCGGAAGTGGTTCAGGCAATGATCAGTTTTGAGGAAGAGGAAAATTTGTTCCAGGGACCCCTGGCAGATTATCCGGTAAATCCTTATCTCTTTCAGGAAACGATTTTACCGTGGCGGTTGGGTGGTAGGTATGAACTTGGTGGACAAAGCGCGCCTGCTGATAGTCTCCTTCAGGTCTTAACACAAAGCCAGGATCGGGGTCGTTCACTGGGGGGCGTATTGTTGATCACCGACGGCCACGAAAACTCAGGCACCTTATTGATCGAAGCAGCGCGTCAGTTCCGAGATGCCGCGATTCCTGTTTCAGTAATTGGGGTTGGTGAAAATGCGCCACCGGGTGATGTGAGTATTCGTTTTACGGACTCACAACTGGAAGCTGAAGTTGGTGAAATCGTCAGGGTGCGGGGCAAAGTGGTTAACGCATTCAATACGGACAAGACCGTTACGGTGCAGCTGTTCCGTGGAGGAGAGTTCATACAGGATAAAGTGCTAACGCTGAGCGCTGGTGAAGAACGGGAAGTCGTCTTTGAAGACGAAGCCGAATATGCCGGTGTGCGAACCTATCGCCTGAGAGTTGAACCTTTGGTTGAAGATACGAATCCGGCATCTGACGTGGATTTCGCCACGATGGAGATTAAAAAACCGGACGAGTACAAGTTACTGTATCTGGGATCTCAGTTGCATTGGGAGTTTCGGTTTCTTAAACAAGCACTCAAGGACGATGCTAGGTTTCAATTGGACAGTTTCATAAGAACGGGACCGAAATCTTATTTACAGAACCGGGCGGCTGACGATGAGCCCACACCCCTGACGGAGCTTCCGCAGGAAGCATCCTATTATTTCGAATACGATGCTATCATCGTCGACACACGACTGACCCCTCTTTTGAGCGAGGAGGTGCTGCAAGCGTTGCGAAACGTGGTTACGCGACGGGGTGCAGGCCTATTGGCGCTTGGCCCTATGGATAAGTCTCCCAAGATTCTCACTTCGATGTTACCGGTGAAAGAAGCAGAGACGATAGTGTATAAGGATAAGCGATACCTCGATTTGGAAGCGGATCCGGTCTTTACGGGAAGCAAAGGTGGCTCTTTGTTCCAAAACCCTGGCCCGTTTCTTCCAGAAAACACCCCCGTCTACCTTGGAACGAATATGAGCCGTGGCGGGCGGGCATCGGCCAGCACCAAGGGCCGCGAAAATCCTATCCTGGTGGTTCAGGCGTTTGGTGCTGGCAGTACCGCCTACCTCGGGACGGAGAACACCTGGCGTTGGCGTATGGAGTCAGACAAGGGAATGGAGCAGCATGGATTGTTCTGGCAGCAACTGTTATTCTGGTTGGCCAGCGGCGGTAAGGAACGTCTGGATATGCCACTTCAGGGAACGGTCCAATCGCTCGATAGTCAGGTGGATCTGGATCTCAAGGTGCGGGCTCAGGATTTTGGCCCCGAGTCGGAAGCGCGGGTGACCGCTACGATTGAGAAACCCAGTGGTGAACGTTCAGAGGTCTTACTGAATCCGTCACTGACTTTACCGGGTAAATACGAGGCAGATTTTCTGGCCGGCGAAGCGGGAGAGTTTCATGTGCGTTATTCTGTTGAGTATGGCGATGGCGAGTTACTCGAGCACGATGCATTTTTTGCTGTATCTCCAACCGGACCTGAATTGTCAGACACTTCGTTTAAAGAATCCTTATTGAGGGATGTGGCTCGCCTAACCGGTGGTATCTACACGTCTTACCGGGATTGGCGATCCATCGATAGAATTCCGGTGGCCGACCACATTCCTGTGGTTCAGCGGCGTGTTTATTGGGCGCATAGTTGGCCCTACTTTGCGGTACTTGCTTTATTTTTGCTTGGCGAATGGTATCGAAGGAGAATTCTTGGACTGAAATGAAGCGGTTGAGAACGATATTTAGTAGCTTGAGCTTGCTGGCGTCACTTTGCCTGTCCTTGAACGGTCAGACGCCACCTTTGGCAGAAGATGCTCCGGATTCTCAGCAGCTATCGCGTTCCGAGACGATTTCCAGGGCATTGGAAGACCTGGGTTCCGACAATGTCGATACCCGGGTGGGATCTATCATGTTACTGGGAAAGTATGAAGACTTACTTGCCTTGAATGGCGTCGTCCAGGGTCTTAGAGACCCCCATGTCAGGGTGCGGCGGGCATCTTTGGTCTCCTTGATTGAGATTCAGGCAGGGATGCCTCCGACCGCAGTGGAACCTATCATCATGATGCTGGGGGATGACGATGCAGAGATCCGCAGGATGGTTTCTTCGAGTCTAGCGATGTTGATAAACCTCTGGAACTCTTACAATCGGGGGAATCAGATCTTTCCAACACCGCTCGGTATGCCTCTCAACATTCGCCAGCGATTCATCAATGCCTTCCTTGACGAGGATGTGGTCGTTCGACGAAACATGTTAAGCTACTATTTCTTTCTCGGCATTCAGCTTCCCGAAACCATTTTGATTTCGTTGCTCGATGATGACGATGACATGGTGCGGCTTGAGGCCCTCCGGCTGTGTATTCGTATCACTCGATTCGATACGGTTATCAAACAAGCAGAAAGGCTCTCGGTGGATCCTGTAAAAAGTATCAGGATGTTGTTTACAAACATGCTTGGAAACGATCGGACTCCCCAGGCAGAGAAATGGTTGGAGGTCGTGCTCAAGGACGAAGATATCGAGGTCGTGCATGAAGCCGAGTTGTCTGCATTTCGTTTGCGCCCCGACTTTCAGGCTGCAAAAACGTTGACCGAACGGGTTCTTGCAGGGCAGCTTAATCAGGAGCAGGGAACGACCTTCATTCAAACGCTAGCACTACTGCGCGAACGAGCCCACGGTTTGGTGGATCAACTTCTGGAGTCTGAAAACCCGACCTATCGTCTCGAAGCATTGAGAATCTACTTAGGATACGCGGATCTTCGTAAGGATACCGATCGAATCCTTGCTTTGGCCGATGACAAGTCTGAGAGGGTTCGTATACAGGTCCTCAATTTTCTGCGCGGTAGTCGTGACCAGGTACCGCCGAAACTCATTGAAGGACTTTCGTATGCCCGCGATGCCAAAGTGCGGGAAACGGCGCTCAATCTTACCCGCTTCTTTTCGAATGAAGATGCGGAGCCCTTGTTGTTTGATTTCCTGATCGATGAGGAGTCACGCCTGCGAATGATGGCAATCGATGAGTTGGTCCGTCGAGGGTCACCAGATGTGAGGGAGACCCTCCATTTGTCACTTGAGGATAATGACTGGCTCATACAGCGGCGCGCGGTTACCCACTTGATCGGCCTGAACGACCCTGAAGAATTGAATTTGCTGAAATCGATCGTCGATAAAGAGCCAGATAGCTCCTTGTCCCTTTATATCAAAGACCAGATGCTTAAACGCCTGGGTGTTCAATTATGATACCTGTAGTGACTAGATTGATAATTTTTGTATGCTTCGCAATGGTAGCTCAACCTCTGTTTTCAGTCGTTGAGGTCGGGGAAGAAATGGCGGAAACGAAACTCCCTCCCAAAGAGGTCCCTTACCTGAAGGTGGTTCAATTGATTCAAGGGGATGCCATGCAGCGTCAATACGCCGACGCTTTGCCAAGCTTGTTGGAAGAATTACGAACCCGCACGACCCTTAACGTCGACCCATTCCCCATTTATATCGATTCCTTCGAAGATGAGATCATCTTTAAGCATCCCGTCTTATATGTGAACTTTGCGGATCGGCCCATCTGGGAGCTGAGTCCGGGTGAAGTTAAAAACTTAAAAGCGTTTATCGAACGGGGCGGATTTTTGTTTATCGATGCCGGTATCAATGCTTCCTTTCTACGGGGAAACACCCGCCATGGGCAGATGCACAGCTTTGCGGATTGGGAGGTGTCTCCCGAAGTCGATGCTGCTCTCAAGCAAGTGTTTCCCGACAGGCGGTTTGAGCCGCTTCCGCGCAGTGACCCGTTCTTCAAGTCCTTCTATGCGGGATTGCCAGACGCTTCCCCATTACCCGAGGCTATTCGTGAATTCATCATTAATGAGAAGTGGCCACAGGGAACCTACTCGTCTATGGTATTGAAGCACGAAGGGCGCGTTGCGGTTATGGCCATGCCTATCATGGCGATGGGGTGGGGCAAGTCCGAGTTCGGACAATGGACCACGCGTATCGGATTTCGGGTACGGGAAGGCGCCGAAGGGTTGGCTGAGCGATTGAGTGAGGCGTCATTCGGAGGTGAGAGCTACGAAACGACCCGCGAAGATGGGTTGTCGGATGTGATTTATTGTGAAGTTCCAGGGACTCCAGCCTGGGTCGAAGAGCCCAATGGAGACTGGCGGGTTTTTCGTTACTACCACAGCCAGGAGATCAGTGACTACGCGCACACCTTCTATACGCGGCTTGGCGTGAATCTGTTTGTTTATATCTTCAGCCAGTAATTGAACCGGTCCTAAATAGGCGTGGATTTACAGTCAGGGGTTAGCGTATAATATTTAAATATGATATTCCAGAACCTCGGTTTAATCACGCGCTTACTTCAACCTTTTAGATATTCACGAAAAAAATTAAGAACCCTATGGCACCCGAGGAAAGGCGGCGCCCGACCAACGGGAGGGCCAAGCGACGACGGGTCCCGGGGAAGGACGCGAAGCAGCCGGGTGGGATGCTAGCCAATGGACAGAGGCGTGGAAGGGACGCAGTTTGCGGGCCTGTGCCGGCGGACATCAGCACGAGCCGTGACAGCTATTGCTGGCACGGGCCGAAGGCCGACCGAAGGGAGCTGGTGCCGTTTAGCCGAAGACGTCAGCGGTGTATTCAGGGTTTGGATTTCAGAGGGTTATTGTGGTTTTTTAGAAGAGTCTTTTTCGTCTAACCAAATAAAACTGCTGATATCTGACTCCCATAGCATATTTGGAAATGATCGACCTACACGGTCTTCTTCGATTTGAAAAGTGCAGATCCTCCCTCTTTTTGAATCGCTAGTGTGAATACCTTCTTTCTCATCTTGTAATGCTACTTGGATTCTTTTGTCCTTAAATCTCTCTGGACGAATCGCTTTCAAAATCATTACGTCATAGCTCATATCACCTTCAAAAAGGTCGCTAATGCGCACACCATTTTTAACTACCTCGACAAATTCACATTCGAGGCTCATTTTTTCGGATCCTCATTTTTTCCAGCTAATAGTGCCGCTATTCCTACTAGAAAGAGGACAATCACTATGGAGCTACTTTTCATTGTTTAGCAAGGGATAGAGGATCAATACTCAATAATCAATTTGGAGGCGTTATTGACAATAGACCATTGACCCCATTGGCTGTCTTTTGACCCCATTGGCTGTCTTGGTAGCCCTGCAATGCTACTTAACGAGACTCAGGCTACGAATAAGTATGGAGACAAGCTTACGTTAAAGGAATTCTTTGAGCAAGAAATCAGGAAATTAAACCTAACATCTGAAATGAAAGGCAGCAATGTTAGGGTTAGGTTGGTAACGTTTAGCGATAAGAACTCGTTAGCTTCTCAAATGAACTCATATGATAATATTACACATTATGAAGTTGTTGCCCATGGATTCACCGACGATGTTGGGATTAACTACGTGTATCTTCCTAATGCTACTAATATGTTGCGGGACGATGTTACGCAAATGATACGAAACTCTGGATGTGATGGAAACTTGCATTCCTGTACTCGTAATAATACGGTTCAACTACATAATGCTCTTAGGAATATGAAGACCACTGCGCAAAATAAGTATAACAAAGCAAGATAATGAGCAAAAAAATATCGTATTTAGTGCTTTCTGGAATGCTACTTGTTTCGATGACTACTAAAGCCGAGAACTTCCAAGGCTGTGAGTACTGTTGGAAAGTGTTCCTTGATTACTTTGAAATTTCTGAAATGGATGTTTCGAATTCAACGAACCCAAGGAAAGTATCAGGTCGGTTGCTAGAGAGGTATCATGGCATCTCTAAGGAAGGGTTATTGGAAAAGTTCAGCGGAAAGGATACTATCATAAATAAGCACATAGTTAACCAGTCAAATAAGTTAACAGTTTCATTATACTTCCCTCAGGATAACTATTTTCTGGCGCATCAGGTTTGGTTTTCTTTTGACGAGGAAGGTATTTTGTCTAATATCGTTTTCGGGTCTACCTTTGATTATTCGTATGATGTAATGAAGCTTTTTGATTAAAGATAGTTTCAAGTTTTTCTTTTAGAGGATAGCCGATAGGGTCAGGAGTCAAGGGCGTGTTGCCCAAATCGGTCATTTAAAACTGGATACACTGCTACGGATT
>CAYGQM010000077.1:0-30560 GCA_964352065.1 uncultured Opitutaceae bacterium | reverse complement strand
AAGCTTCGAAGTTTAAAGTACTTCCCAAACGCTGGATCGGGGAAAGAACCTTCGGGTGGCGATCAGGTGTCGATTCAGCGTTTTATGGCCACCAAAGATGCGAAGACCGCCAGAAAGGCGATCGCGATGCAGCTTACCGTTGCGATCATCGTAGGAGTTACCCTCGGTATCACTGGATTTGCGTTGCTCGGTTATTTTCAGGCTAGTCCAGAACTCCTGCCGGTGGGTATGACGCTCAATGAAAATGCGGATAAAATTTTTCCCCACTTTATCGCATTTCACCTTCCACCCGTCGTTTCAGGATTGGTATTGGCAGGGTTGTTTGCTGCCGCGATGTCCAGTGTTGATTCCGGAGTTAACTCGATCACCGCGGTCGTTATGACTGATTTTCTTAAACGGTTTGGAAAAAAGCCCTCATCGGACCGTAAGCAGGTTTTAATCGGGCGAGGTATGGCGATCGGAATTGGGGTGTTGGTCGTACTCGGAAGTACCTTGATGGAGTATGTTCCGGGAAATATTACTGCAGTGACGACTAAGACGGTAAACCTCCTGACGGTTCCGATATTCATCCTCTTCTTTTTCGCGCTTTTCGTGCCGTTTGCCAATGCCAAGGGGGTCTGGGTGGGAGTAACCTCCAGTATCATCACGGCCGTTTCGATTTCGTTCTCCGGACCGATCTTCGGAATGACCGATACGGGGCTGGATCCGGTTAGCTTTCAGTGGATATCACCAGCTGCGTTGACTGTTGGTGTTGTAGTGGGTTCCATTGCCTGTAAATTGTTTCCCGGAAAATCTGATAAATCCCTTGCATAAGAATTGTTTATCTTAACCTGCTTCGATAGCGGATCCCTATTGAGAATACACCTTTTGAAATACAATTATGAGAACCAGTAAGACACTCACACGCATACGCAAAGGAGAGCCGGTTCGTATCTGCGCTCTGGGTCACTACATCCCAGCTTACGTAAAGTATGCAGCGAACTTCGGCTTCGACTGTATTTGGCTGGATCTCGAACACCGTGCAATGAACGATCGTGAAGTTCAGGCATTAATGGCCTTCTTCCATAAGTTTGACATCGATTGTATGTTGCGGGTATCCACGCTCGAAAAAGCAAAACTTTACCGGTATCTGGAGGATGGTGCTGCCGGACTTATGGTGCCTCATGTTTCGACAGCGGAGAAGGCCAAGGCCCTGGTGGATGCCTGCAAGTTCCCTCCGCTCGGCGATCGAGGTCTGGATGGGGCTGGCATGGATAACGAGTTCATGTTGTTCGACGATGACTATCCTGCGCGGACCAATGCTGAGACATTTCTCGTCGTGCAGATCGAAACACCTGAGGCCGTTGAAAATGTGGATGCCATTGCCGCGACTCCAGGCGTCGATGGATTGTTCGTGGGATCGGGGGATTTAGGATTTCGTTTAAAGCAGACTGTGGGTGCTCCAACGCTTGAGGAATGTATCGAAAAAGTAGCTGCTGCGGCTAAAAAACACAACAAGGCTTGGGGACTACCAACCGCTTCAGCCGAAGCTATAAAAAAGCGCAGAAGTCAAGGAGCCCAACTACTGGCCCGCGGAGGTGAAGTGGGCGCTATCCTCAGAGTCTTGGGGGAATGGCAGAAAGAAATGGATGGTCTACTTGACGAGTGAAGAGTCCCGCCCTTCCGCGCTAAGCTCGCGAGATACGCACGGAGCATCCGGCTTCGCTTTATTGCTTGTAGCGGTGAAGAAAACGCAATGAGATTGCGACGCCCCATCAATCTCAAAAGATGTTCTCTATGAAAGTCCAAAGAACTCGTTCAATAGCCCTATTCGCTTTGTTCTGTTTTCCACTGTTTCTTATTAGCAGTTCAACCTCCGCCGCGACGCATGAGACCGGAAATTCAGATGCTGAAATCACAACAGCGCTTACGAAAATAAATCGTGAGTTTACAAACACCGAAGTAAAACTGATTCATTGGCCGGACAATCTGCAAAAGCAGTTGGGGAATTTAAAGCGGATCGCCTTCATATCCTCCCCGGCAAAAAAGACGTCCGGGAAGCTTCCATTGCTTATCACCCTACATGGAGCCGGTGGGAAACAGATGAGCCTTACGAAACAACTCGTGAGATCTGCGCAAGTAAAGGGCCTTGCACTGGCTGAACTGGCGGCGAAAGACCTGATTTTGCTGGAACCGAACTCCGCCGACAGTTGGGATCCCAATACTCTCGATCGCATGCTGGACTACATACTCGAAACCTATCCAGAAATCGATGAAGACCGCGTGTTCGTCATGGGCCACAGCATGGGCGGTACGGGTTCCTGGAATTGGATACACCAATCCGCTGACCGTTTTGTAGCTGCCGCTCCTTGCGGGTTTTCAAGTGGCACCAACCCCGCTGGATTGGACAAACTTTCCACGCTTCCAATTTGGGGCATGGTGGGGGGTGAGGACGGAAACAATGTCGCCGCTATCCAAACCATGGTCGACAACCTGAGAGCTGCCGGGAATACGAATGTCCGGCACACCGCGTTTCCCGGTGCCAATCACTCCAAAGGAAATGCCGCCGTATTTAGTTCGACTGAACTAGTCGAGTGGATGCTTTCTTTCCCTGTGCATAAAGCTGCGAAGAAATAACATCCCCGACCTAAGACCAAGCTGCTTTCGAACAATACCAACGACACCTGCAAAAATCTCAGATACGATTACCTTATATCGGTCGGAGAAGAAATCCAGGGCATTCGCTGGTTCTGGACCTAAATGAGCTGAAGGTGTCTGGGAGTGAAAAAGCTCCAACCTCCGATCCCTGTTGCTTTTCAAATGATAACTGCCAGCAGGAAGGATCTTGAGCATGAAGAGCGAGCCAAAGAGTAATACCAGACCCTGCGGAGCCGCCGTAACACTAAACCATTTTCGGGATCCAGATTCCATACCTCAGCTCAACTGCGCAGGGTTTGAAGGCAGCAGGCCGCATCCTCCATCATGATTGGATAGGGCCCCTCAGCTGAGGGGCGGTAACGAATCGCCGCCACCGACATTCCCGCATCCAAAAATGGTTGAAGCGAGCGGGCTTTTATCGAGTTCTTATTTTCTGCCCTGAATCCACCTCCATGAATATAGACGATCCATGGCGTTGGCGCCCCGAATTGAGAGGGTAGTGTCCAGATATCGAATACCTACCTTTTTATGCGGACCATAGGGCACATTCTGGAAATATTGGAAGCGACTTATTGTGAACCTCGTTGGCAGCCCGAGCCGGAGTCAAAGCTAGCACCAACACAATAAAGAATAGGCTATTAGGTATAGTTTTCATTATTCAATGAGGCGAACAGGTTTACTGTGAGACCGCATCACTATTAACCGAAATTAATCCAAAAGTTTCACTTAAATTCGAGCGCTTGGAAATCATTCACAGGGCTAAATGCGGCAGCGTTTCTCCCTCCTGCCAGATGCCATCCACCTGAGTTCCCAAAGAAACATCGTTGGGACCCTTGTGATTCCGTTGAAGCAGACTATTCAATACATCCACCGCACTCGCACCCAACACATCTCTTCGATAACGAATACCGGTCGCATTTTTAATGTCCTCATTAACGTTCAGGCTGATGTAGGCAATATCGTCCGGGATACGCAGTCTTTCCCGCTTCACCGCGTCGAGGAAATGGTGACAGCGACTGATCACCACCTGAGGGCGGTGCTGCCTTAACCACTCCCGGATGCTCTGCAAATCATCGTCTCCTTTCACTCTCAAGATCGGGATAGCATCCGACGGATTTCCCACTTGCTGCTGAGAGAAAATGTGCGCTGCGTCCCATTGGTTGCTCCATCGCTGATCAATCTCCTGTTGTACCACCAGCCCTACACGCTTGTAACCCCGCTCAGCCAATTTTTCCCAGCACTTGAGCATGTCCATGTAGTGATTCTGCACTACATGGTGAAAGAGCGTGTAATGGGTAGGCCGACTAATCGTGACGACCGAAAAATGTTTCCATTCCAGATCGAGCTGATCGTCATTGTCTTCAAAGGGGGCCAGAATAAGTCCGCGAATACCCCGCGCCCGAAGAATTTCGCTGAAGCGCCTCGGAGAGATACCCTGTTCGCGAGCCCAAAAATGCTGCAGCGAATACCCCAGCTGCTGGGCCCGGGCTTCGGCACCACGAATAACCTCCTTCTGATTGGCTTTGCCAGTCCAACTGTTCTTATTACTCCAGTTTGAGACCAGCCCTATAACCGAGAACTGATTCTGCACTTTCAGTCGACTGCGGTAAGCAGATAGCGCGGAAAGCGCGGGATCCGGTGCGTAACCCATCGACTTGGCAAGCTTCTTTACCCGCTCGATTGTTTTAGGAGCCATCGTTGAATCATTCTTCAAGGCCATCGAGACCGCCGCCACGCTCAGATTCGCTGCTTCGGCGATATCCTTCAGTCGAACTCGTCTAAGGGGGTTCATTTCGATTTAAGAGGATTTAGCGGTTGGTGGGGTAGAAAAACGGGTATCATGGAAGATTATTGAACTGTTTCAAATAATAATTCGTCGCATCCAGCGTCTAGGGCAAAAAGATAGTTCTCAGACCTTCTCATTCATTGGTTAGTGGGGTATATTCCCTCTAAAACAATAATCGCTTCCACAGCTTCAATGCCAGCAATAACCTACCCAAAACCTCCTGATCAATTGAGAACCAAAGCCTGGTGGAGGTCGGTAGGTTTCCTGGGACCGGGTATCATCATCGCTTCAGTCTCAATTGGAACTGGAGAAACGATTTTCGCTTCCCGGGGAGGGGCTATCTTCGGCTACGCTATCTTGTGGTGCTTTAGCATCGGGTTGTTACTAAAGGCCGTACAGATCTACACCTCCTCCCGGTATATGATGATATCGGGCGAGCACCCGATGCAGAGCTGGATGATGCTGCCGGGCCCACGAGGGTGGTTGCCGATCGGTCTGCTTTTTGTCACCGCCGTCTGTTTGCCCTTTCTTTTGGCCGCGTTGTCCATATCCGTCGGCTCTATTATCTCCTGGATGCTGGGGTCTGGCGCCTTGTCGGAGAGAACAGTCCGTCTCTGGGCCACCGGTCTCATTCTGGTAGCCGCTGCTTTTAGCTGGAATCAAACCTACAAGCGCCTTGAAACGACACAGACGATAATCGTAGGGGTACTGCTTATATCCGTGGTGATAGCCGCAATCGCCTGCCGTCCCGACTTGCCGGCATTGGTCAAAGGCATGCTGGTCCCGAAGATACCCAGCTATCAGGATTGGATTCGGGTAACCTACCCCAATATTGCTGCAAAAGCACCTTGGATCGAATTGGTAACTTATATCGGGATCATAGGAGGTGGCCTACCCGCCTACATTGGTTACTTCGGTTTCCTGCGAGACAAACAATGGGGGCTCTTTTCCCAGCAAGAGATTTACCACAACTCCACTAAAACGGGATTTGCGGAAATTGACACCGGTGAGGAAAACCGGAGCAACATCAAACATTGGTTACGAGCCATCAAAATCGATGTAGGCGGATCCTTCCTCGCTATATTTATTTTCTCGTCGTCCTTTATGGTACTGGGGGCCGTCATTCTCCACAGCGACCATTTGATTCCCGACCAATTGGATCTGCTAACTCACCAGGAGAGATTCCTGACTGCGCTCAGCCCCTACTTATTGATCCTTTACCGGATTGGCATCATTGCGGCGATTGGAGGCACCTTGTTTGCTACATTCGATGTGTGGACAAAGAGTGTCTACGAAAGCATATTGCCGCTGCAAAAATCAGAAAAAGTCCTTTCGGTTGCTAAACTCAAGAAGTGGATAATCCTTAGCACCTCAGTTATTGGTATAGTAGTAATCTGGATCGGTTATTATTGGGAACCCATCTCCAATCCTGTGACGATAGTCAGCATACCCGCGTTGCTTGGTGGGACCACCGGCTGCGGCGTCTGGTGCCTGGGAGTCGCCTGGGCCGACCGACGGAATCTCCCGGAAACCTACCGCATGCATCCCGCGATGTTGTCGGCCCTTATAACCACCGGATTCGCCCTGCTCGCGGCCGGACTGTTCGGATTCTACTTTAAATTTATAGCCTAATACGATGCTCGGTATCACCATATTTCCTGAATACATTCAAAGCGAAGGCTCTGAAGCACTGCTGGATAACCTATTAGAACGCTTTCCACTGACGGCGGTTTCTATTTCTCCCTACGTCATGGAGGAATGCCCACCGGAAAAGGGCGGCGAGCGTGAACCACCCGCCGACTCCGACAAAGGTCTGGCACGGCTGCTTGATCGTCCCTTGTGGGGCAAGCGCGAGGTTTGGGTAACCGCTGCTCCCAGTTTTACCCCTGATCTATCCTTGTATCAAGGCCTTCGATACCAACCCCAGGAGCCCACAGATCTCACCCGACGAGAGGGCAAGGTTATCGCCGCGTTCATCGCCGCGGCTCATGACAGAAACATTAAAGTGTATTTCCAGATACAGGCAGCGATACCCCCTGGCTATCGCGTGCAATTCGGTGGACCGGAGGAAGACGATATGCCACGCCTACCGGACGGATCCATCCCGGAAAAAAATCTGGATAACAATGGATCCATAGCCAGCCCACATATATTAGCCTATAGTGAAGCGCTCATACGGGATTTACTGACACAATATCCCGACATCGACGGGCTGCGTGTAGATTGGCCGGAATACCCTCCCTACTTCCTCGAAACCATCTTTCTGGATTTCAGTCACCATGCCAAGCAATTGGCGAAGGAAAACGGATTCGATTTTGAAACGATGCGCCGTGAGGCAGGTTCACTCTATCAGTATCTCACTGAAGAACTGAACGATCACGATCTGGAAACCTACCTCAAATCACCGGAAGCCTTTCTCGATCGCTGGACAGGCTGCCGTGAATGGCTCCAGTTTAAGACTTTCACCGTATCCAATTTATTGGCACGCTTTCACAAAACGGTAAACGACGCAGGGGGTCCTGAGAAGGCATTCATACCCAGTGCGTTCCCCCCACCCTGGAATTTCCTGAGCGGTTTTGACTACGCATCGGCCAGCGAACATTGCACTGCGGTCAGTTGTAAGTTCTATACGATGCATTGGCCGATGATGCTGAGAAATTATTCTGATTCCCTTACGCGGAAAAACCCGGGACTTTCAAAACAACTTCTGGCTGCCTGCCTGGCTAAGGCTTTTGAAGCGGCTTCCCCCATTCCTGATACGACTGATGACTTCAACTACCCCGAACCTGACGAAAGACATCCGGTTGACCTGCTGTCACTATCCAGAAAATTTAAATCCGTTCTGGAAAAAGCCAAAGACACGCCCATTTGGCCCCTTGCCCATAGCTATGGACCCATCGATGACTTTACAGCACGGGCGAATGCTGTACTTGCGGTTTCAAAAGACCGTTTGTGGATTAATCGCTACGCTTACCTGAGTGACAAGAAATTGGATGCGTTAGCAGAGTTAATCAAGAAAAGCTGAGTCTCTTATTTCGGCTAAGACTGTTTCTGAATATTTTTCGGACGAAGTTTACCATCTTCCTCGTGTTTCGGTAATCGGATAAAACGGTCAAATAACTTACAAGCCTGACGACACAGGTTGGACAGGAAGCAGAAATCAGATTCACCGGAACCTTCTCTCTGGCGATCATGAAGTCCGCTATTTCATTGCGGACATACCATCAAACTCAGTCTCAGTGCCAATAAAGAGGTGGGGCGATCACGTCTACACGTGATCGCCCCAAAGACCTCGAACCGTGTGCTCCGATAGCCTATCGGAGAGCACACTCAGAACTACAAACAAAACACAACTAAACGAATCAGGAAATGGATATCAGAAACTGAAGGTATTGGAGATGAAGAACTCCTGCGGATTCGGATTGCGAGTAATTGCCACCATTCCATCGGGGTTCGTAACCACCGGAATCATGTCGTCATCGCCAATCAGATTCCGGGCATTGAGTTGAATCTTCCAATCAATTTTTCCGTCCATGATTGGGCGGCTGTAATTCACCCAAATATCCCCATTGAGTTCTGAAGGACCAAAGAACGGACGGCTGAGATCTGGAACCTGAACACCATCTGCGTTAATGTTTAACTGGTAACCGGTAGCAGCGCTGTCCTGCCAACGAAGTCCGCCACCAAGACCGAAACCTTTCAAAGCCCCTTCATCGAAATTGTAAGTAGACACCAGATTCCAGCGCCACTTGCGTTGCTCAGCAGAAACAGTCCCTTCCTTGGTCTTGGCACCCGCCAGTGGAACGAGATTATTGTTAATCAACTGTTGTCCCCAAGTGATCGTACTGCCAACCGATGGCGATTGTGTCAGGTTAATCATTCCATTAGCTTGGGCCTTCGCAATAATTTCGTTCACAAGCTCGAAGGCCGGTGTCGCCACATTCGACAATACGGTCTCCTGTTCCGAGAGGTTGAAATAGACATTCCAATTGTCGGTGATCGCGCCGGTGAGCTCGAATTCGAATCCCTCGGACTGGAAATCCTGGGTGGCAGTCAAACCCTGAATGCCACTTGAGCTGAAACCCTCTAAATTATTTGCGTTATAGTCCACCTCATAGGCGGCCCACACGTCGGGCGGAACCAGCGCTTCGACTGCGGCGTAAAATTCAGGCCAGGTATCAAAGAGTCCCTCGGTTGCCTCCGGTGCCGTCAGCCCGCCTCTCAAATCCGCATCGCGTCGATAAAAGCCTGTCGAAGTATTGACAATATAGGCGACACCTCCGCTCGATCCGCCAATGGAGGTGGTAGCGAAATTGTTAACCGTTTCGAACCAATTGAACCGAGCTGAAAGCCTCCTATCCAGCAAACTGATAGTGAATCCATAATCCTCAGTTTCTCCGACCGGATTAGCTATCAACTGATTCCGCGCATCTCTACGAATGCCAGCTGGCTCGAAGTTCTCGGACGTATTATAATGAACGGAAATCTCCGTGCCTCCAGGAAGATCGAACGGTAAATGCACCACTACGCTTTTGGTAAGAGTATCTTCCTCCACAACCGTCGAAGGATCTGAACGCAATGCGAATCCGGCCGGGTCCAGCTCACCGCTTGGAAGACGCAGTGTGGGATTAAGTCCCACTCGCTCGAAATTCTTTGCTTCATCGCGACGCCAACCGAGCAAACCGACCACTGTGCCATCGAAAAAGTAACTCTGCCAACTGGCAGCTTGAGACTCAATTTCCCGTAGGGTACGATTGCCACTCCAAAGCGTATCTTCGGTAATAAACTCGTTTATAAAACCAACGCTCCCATCGGCATTGATCACCGGAGGTCTGGTATTATAATGCGTTTTATAGACCTCCCCTACACTAGGAAATCCAGCGTCGATATAGCCGTTAATACGAACATCACTGAAATTCTGTATCGATGGGTCTAACAGAGAGTCCGTAACGTAATAAATCGATGGCACGATAATACGGCCCTGTGATTTGCTTGAGAACAAAATGTCAGCGACGTCTGTGGCAGGGGATGCGTCTCCCCACGTAAGCTGCCGATTCCTTACATCCGAATCGATCTCCTGCTTATTATAAAGGCCTGTTAATACGTGTCGACCCAAGTGCCGCAACCAGCCGTCCTTCTCGGTAAGATCGATATCCGCAAAGGCGGTTAGACGAGTGGCCTCGCGGTCTGAAATCGTGGTTCTCTTCGGGGTGCCGCGATTTCGGATCGCTACCCGACCCACATTCGGGTTCGGCTCCTGATTCGATAAATGCGTGTTCATGTCCACCCAAAGGTCCAAGGCCGAACCATTGCTTCCCGAACCCGCATCAAATGGGAGTCTGGCAAAGTTTTCGTAGTTCTGGGAATCAAATACCAACTCGATGCCGGCCTTTCCTTTCCAAAACGTCTGCTCAAGCGCAATGTTGGTAGCGTCAAAATCGGATAGGACGTAATTTAAAGTGCCGGCGAGCGATAGCTCTCGGTTATCGAAGACTTGGGTGTCGTTAATAGTGCCGGCCGTAAATCCCGGGTAAAGACCTCTGACAACCGGTGAACGGGAACCGATCGTGTCGAAACGAGCAAGAAAACCTGGATCACGACCGTTCACCCAGACGACACGTCCCATCGTACCCACGATGCTGGAGTCGCTGGCCAACCCCACAGAGGGAGTCTTGGCATTCAGGTCACGGTATACCAAAGGCATTTGAATGGTAACATAGTCTCCCACCGGAGCAGGGACTCGATTAAAATCCGCCCCCCACTGCGTATCCACGATCAACTTCGATGACCAACTTCCGTCATCCCAATACGCAGGCAGCGTGCTACCTGTGATAGACTCTATGGAACTACGACTCGGTAGAGAAAACCAATTGGAGATACCTTCAGCTGGCGGTATGATACTCGGTGGATTTCCTTCAATTTCACCCGTTTCAAAATTTCCACGAATGACGGTCTTGTCCAAGAAATCGGAACCCTCATTCTTAAATAAAGTTAAATTGAGTGCCAGATAGAAGCGTTCGTCCGACTCATAGGTCGGACGCTGCTTAAACTCGGTATTCTCATTCAACGCGGAAAATCGAAGCGCGAGGCGGTCTTCAATGAGCACCTTGTTATAATCGAAGGTGGTTCGGTAAGATCCTCGTTCCCCGACGCGGACAGAAATTTCTCCGAAATCCTGGCCCAGCGATGCGCCATTCACAGCGTTATTGATAACACCTCCCGGCTCACCAATACCAAAGAGCAAGGAATTGGGTCCCCGATTTACGGTGACCCGGTCGCTATTGTAACTATCGAAAGGAATATCGGTAAGAAAGAATCCCCGGGTCAAGGAAGCTTTAGCCAGTCCTCTCACCCGTTGAGAGTTCTGCGGCATGCGTTGTTGCTCGGATGGATTCGGTTGCCCCCCCGAAAAGGAGACATCTGCAAAGTTACCATTCGGCCCACTTACCTCAGTATTTGCCATATACGATAGAATAGTCGACGCATCGGTAGCCCCTGTGTCGTCGAAAATCTCCTTGGTCACTACCGAAACGGCGGCACCCACATCTCTGAGATTCGTTTTCAGTCTGGATCCGGCAAGCGTGGTGGTCGCCTGATAGCCGATCGTTTCTTCTTCAGAGATAACAAAAGGACTTAGATCAAAGACGTCTTCATCCTCGCGTTCCGATTGGGCATGCAACTGCACCGAGGCCAGAACAACCATAAGCACAGTACAATAGGTTCTTGATGAGATCATTTTATTCATAGTTTGGGGTCAAAGCGGGTTTATAATGGGGTGGAGTATCCTGGATTGGACAAGGGGTGCGTCCAGCCTCGTCCAGTCCGAATAGATAATGCAACTCGTCTGCCCGTTAAAAAGCCTAAAGGGTTTGAAACAGTTCAGAAAACAACCACGACATTTTTAGAACATAGAGAATCCCCCTAAAAATGCGCAGAGAACCTCTCACAAAAGGGTTTGAAGCCTTCTGACAAAGGTATGGCTGCCATAGCCTTCAATCGGTTTCAGCCCCGATAATCCCTCATTGAATCTACAGGTGTTCAGCTACCAGGAAATTAACCGACCGCGACTCCAACCCTGTTTTTAGCCATGCCTCCAGTCGACCGTCACCACTGGGTAGCATCACCGAATCAAACACACAGCTGGTCGCCCCTGCGGAAATGGGTTGAGACACCTGCACCGTTCCGAATCGTATACTCGCCGTGCAGTCTTCGGCAGCCCGTTGAAATGTCAGCGTAAAACGGTACCGCCCAGCCCGGGTTACCCGCGCACTCCAGTATGGTAAGCGGGTCATCGATTGCAGGTCGAATTGACTGAGCTGAGTGGGGTTCTCTTCCGGAGCCCCCAGATAGATGCGTTGGGGATCCCAGTAATTCAATTCGGCAGTGACATCGCGATACCAGTCCTCGTAGGACGCCACCATAGACGTTACCACTTCCGGGTTGGATCGGGCGATATTGTTAATTTCGCTCGGATCTTTTTCGATGGCGTATAACTCCAGATTTGCAAGCTGCGCGCGTATATCGTATTCTCCGATATCGAGAGCCGAGTCACGAGGATTCGGAAACGGCTGTACCAGCTTGTAGTGCTGAGACCGCACTGCAAAATGGCTATACATAAGAGGCTCATGATTCGCATTGTGCTGAAAGAACAGGGTGCGATCGGGCCAATCGTGCTGAGAACCGGTGAGGAGAGGTAACAGACTTCTCCCATCCACAATGCGGTCCCTATCCGTTGTTTCGACTCCGCAAGCTTCCAGTAGTGTTGGTAGGATATCGATGTGTGCTGCAATCTGCGGTAGCTTTGCCCCTGCCTTTATTTTTTCGGGCCAACGAATAAGAAAAGGCACCCGAATACCGCCTTCGTACATACTCGATTTCGTTCCGCGCAGGCCGGCATTGTAGCGATCGGGATAGAGGTCATTCTTCTGTCGGGAAGTCCTGGGACCATTGTCAGAGAGAAAAATCACGATGGTGTTTTCTTCCAGATCAAGGGCTTTCAATCGCTTCATAAGGAACCCCACATTCTCATCAATATTTGCGATCATACCGTAAGTTTTGGCATTGATCTCGTTGACCCCATATTTGCGGTAAGGTTCTACATACTTCTCCGCCACCTGGAGTGGCAAGTGCGGAAGATTCGTCGCCAGATATATAAAGAACGATTCGTCTTTATGGGTTTCCGCGAAGTCCATCGCTTCACGGAAGAATATATCATTACAGTAACCTTCGTATTGTTTCGGGACGTTGTTGTGTCGGAGTATGGGATCGAAGTAACTGTTTCCAGGGGGATCTCCTGCCTGCCCGACTCCACCGGCGGTGTGATGAAGACACTCCTCAAAACCTTTATCTGAGGGACGCACGGGAAAATTGTCTCCCAAGTGCCATTTACCAAAAATTCCGGTACGGTACCCTGCGGCTTTCAGATCCTCAGCGATCGTCGTTTCCGTCTCACGAATGATACTGCGGCCATAGTTGACTTCGACGGCACCGGTCCTCTCAGGATAACGCCCCGTGAGCAGAGCCGCCCGCGTGGGTGTGCAGAGGGGTTGGACGTAAAAATGAGTGAGCTCAGTACTTTCTCGGGCCAATCGATCCAGATACGGTGTATCCAGTTCGGTATTACCGTGAAAGCCCACATCACCAAAACCCTGGTCATCGGTCATGATAAGGATTACATTCGGCCGATCGGCTCCAACAAGAAGGAACGGTAGCAAGAAAAGAAAAATGAATACGTATATCCGGATCATAAGTATTACTGAGTTTGGGTAATCGGGGCAAAAGCCTCTTATCAAAGATTCTTTTCTTACAGAATCTTACTGTTATTGCCTACTTTAAAGTCGACTGCATCACGAAATGTTAGTCTCTGCGCTCTCTAATATTTTCGCGAGTATTTTCATAGGATGATTCATTGAAACAGTTCAAATATCCAGAGGAGCTCTTTGCAGATTCCTGGAAGACTAAAGGGTTCCATTCTTCGTTTTTAAAAGAGTCACTCGCCAAGTATACAGTTAGATTGTACTTCAAATACAGTCACTCATCCACTCCGCGTGTTTTCAGATTAAAGTTCGTTCCGGCGGGTAATACCTTGAACGTCCACGTTTTGGGATTCTCGCCCCTGGATAAAGGATCGCGGAGGTAGGCCAGCCTATTGCCGAAAACACGGAAGAGATTCTGCACTTTCAGTCGACTCCGGTAAGCAGATAGCGCGGGTATCCGGACGGAGGTATCCTGAAACCATCGACCTTCAGAAACCGGCAAACGAACTACCAGGAACTACTCGCAAAAAGAAAGGCCTTGGGTGCGACCAGGTGCTTGGTCCGACTACGTTTCACCGTGCGGATGTAGGCCTCCTGAATGAGGTCCTCAAAGTCGCTGATAGTGGGAAACCGACTGGCTAGCCATGCACGCAGCATCTCCTCGTGAGGATAAAGTTCCTCAAGAAACCAGTCGTTTTCTTGTTTATCAAAGTGGGGCATGGATGACAAAGTATCAATATTTTCTAAAGGTCAGGACTGGATGACAAACGAAGAATCATTTATCGTCCTGACTAGCCTAACTGTTTAAAACGAATGGTCGTCAGGTAACCCCTAAAAATAGTTTCAAATATTCGCAACGGGGTCAACATCCGTAGAGAACAAGAGCAATCTTATGGCGTAACTCCTTAAATTCCCAATATGGAATAAATGATTAACCTGCCACCTTGTGGGTTCGACTAAATAGGGACGAAAGCCCTCTACCCCTACTGACAGGCTAAATTTTACCCTCGAGCAGCGCAGCCAACGCCGCCTCGTCGACGGTTCCGGTGATCGTATTCAGGTGGCTCAGAATCGTCAGTCGGTCACCCGGGCCGCTCGTCGAAATTTCGATCATCCAGTCCTCGGTTTTTTCAGCCTCGACGAGCACTTCGTCTGACCATGCGATAACTTCCTCAGCGCCCACGAAGCCACCGGTGATTCCTTTAATAAAATACTCTGCCTTAGTACGATAATCCATGGGGCTAACATTCAGATAGTTTGTCGTGTAACAAGCTGATTCTTTAGCGATCTAAGAAACTAGTCTTTAAGTTTAAAGGTTCGCTTCGTGGCTTTTTCTGTAGTCGGGAAGTCTGCCGGGATGGACTGAGTGACTTTCCCACTCGCTGCCCATTCAGCACCCCGCAGGAAGGTGGTTATAAAGCTGACCCCTTCGATAGCGGCGGTATCGTGTCCGAGTGTGGTGTGAAACGTCCGGCCCTTGCCATAGTCGATCACCATCAGCATGGGTTCGTGGCGGTCGGTCGGCGCTTTATCCGAGAGATCCTTGCCAGTGGCGAGCACCGTCATGTTTTCAGCGGGTCCGCGCAACGTGGCATAGCACTCGTCTTCGGCCGTGAGCCATTGCTTCGGCAACCCACGGGTGATCGGGTGATCGCTGTTCCGAACCGTGATCTGAAATTCGTGACGCGCCCCATGGGCTCCGGATTTACCGGAACCAGTCGCATCCCGCACGAGTTCACCTGCATCGTTGTAGAATACGTGAACACCATGGGCGGCTTTTCGTCCGCCCCACCCACCGAGGCCAATCATCCTGTTATATTCATCCCACTGACCAAACGAGTTATTCGCCGCGTGCACGGAGACAAAACCCCCTCCAGTTTTCATGTAGGTTTCGAAAGCGCGCCGTGTTTCAACCGGCCAATCCGCGGCATTGTTACCGAAGTTGCTAATCACCACATCGTAGTCCGCAAAGGAAGGCTTAAACTCCGGATCCTCCCTCGTTTCCGGTAAGTCTGCCGTCATGCCTGCACCCGCTAGGGGCAGCCAGGTGCCTTCTCTCGTTTCGCCCTTCCAGGTAAAACGGGTGCGGTCGACATCGACCTGAAAGAGCCCGGATTCCTCGAGGTATTGCTTCATCATGATGGTCGACTTGGGCCACACGACATGGTTGTTCTGGCCGTCCACGATCAAGGCTTTGTATGTGGCTTCAGCAGCTGCGGCGAAGACCAGTAGGCTGAGAGCAAAAAGGAGTCCGGTTTTGATTTTCATAAGGTAGGGCAAAGGGAAAACTGATAACACATACGGTTGTTGCTATAATACGCCTCTCATAAGACAATGCTCATTTTTCGAAGCAGAAGCGACGGCGTTCGTATCGACACTTTGGGGACCAGAAGCTGGCTCAACCCAACCCGTACTAAAAAGTCTTTGAGCGTTCGACTGAAGTTGCCGCTCAGGTCCTCCGTTGCCGAAGCGTAGGCGATACCTATCTTGGCGAAAAACGAAAGCGTCAAAGCGGTAGTTGCCCAGTCATCCGGACCCACCCGCTTCCCGCCAGGGCTCCAGCCAAGCCGGCCATTCTCTCGAGGGAACAGAGCCGCACCCCTCGCCTGAAAGGTCAGGCCCCACAATTGGCCGAACCCAGATGTTTTTATGAGTGAGGTCATTACTTGCTGTCCTTTCTCGAGGGTATCTTCGGATACATCTCGGCATGCGTGGGGAGCTGAGCTTGTAGCCGCTTGATGGCGGTCGTATATTCCGGATTATTGATCTGATTGATCCACTGGTGCGGATCATTGGAATAGTCATAGAACTCCTCTTGATCTTTACTGTAACGGGTGTAGCGAAATTGTTCAGTTCTAATACTTATGAACCTATCATACAGAGCAGAGATGGCCGTGCTCTTCCACTCGGCGTCCGGTTGTTTGAGCAGGGGGACCAACGAACGCCCATCCACATAGTCCGGGGCCTTCAGACCACACAGTTCCGCTAAAGTCGGATAAATATCCTGTAGCGAAACAAACCGTTTACTCACCCCACCCTCAGGCGTTACCCCAGGCACTCGAAACATTAGCAGACAATGCGTAGCTTCCTCCCAAAGGGTGGCTTTCTGCCAATGATTTTTCTCACCCAAATGAAACCCGTGGTCACTCATTAGCACGACGATGGTGTTATCTCGATAAGGGCTCTTTTCCAGCGCGTCCAGAACTCGACCCATCTGGGCATCCGCGTAAGCGGTTGTCGCGAGGTAAGCCCGCACTCCCTCTTTGTGAACGCCATGCTCAAGCACCTGATCGACAAACTTTCTTTTACCCTCCGTTACTGCACGGCCAAGTGGCGGGATATCATCCAAATCATTCTCCATGAGCTCCGGCGTCGTGACCTCATCCAGAGGAAACATATCAAAATATTTCTGCGGCACATACCAGGGCATGTGTGGATGGAAGAGACCGCAGGCAACCAGGAAGGGTCTGTCATGCATTTTCTCTAACTGTTTGATGGCCGCATCGGCATAGGTCGTGTCTCCCATCTCTCTTTCTTCGAGATGGGTAGCCCCCCAATCCTGTTCACCTCTGGTGAATGGCAGAAAGGGTGCATCAGGCGGAACCGGATCCCGCTTGTGAGGGATGCGTTCATCCCAGGATTCCCGGGTGTCGAAACCATGTGAAATTTTCCCATACGACGCCGTATAGTACCCGGCCTGCTTGAAGAGCTCTGGCAAAGAAGTGGCATTCTGCAGCGCAGGACTATCACTGGTATTTACGCCGTTATCATAGACCCCTGATTTCCAGGGGCTGACGCCCGACAATAATGCGGTTCTCGACGGGGAGCAATACGGACTGGCGGTGTAGGCACGCTTGAAAAGTACACCGCTATCAGCCAACCGCCGGATATTAGGCGCAATTACCTTTCCATTGTAGCGATCGGTATCACCCAACAACCAGGTATTTAAGTCATCGATCACTAGGAAGAGCACATTCAGCGGTTTATCCGAAGTCGATGCACACGCATTGCTATGGGCACACAAAAGAAGGACCATGGAAATGGCCAGTAACAGATATAATCGATGTCCTTTAAATTTTATCATAACAAGGTTCTTGATCTCAATTCCTGGGCTACTTTTTCTGACCGACTCGTTGAAGATGTTCTTCCAACGCCCGGGCCATTCGTGCCGCTATTTCTGGATACTCGCCTATCAGGCTCTCGGTCTCCCCGATGTCATCCTTTAGATGGTAAAGCGCGGGTTCCACCTTGTCTCGTCCGTCACCCATGGTCGTAAAATGCTTTTTCTTGTGGTATTTCCAATCCCCGGAACGAACAGCCTCTCCCCGTTGAACGTAAAAGAAATAATCGTGTGGAGTCTTTGCACCTTTCTGAGCGGTCATCAGATCAATGATGTTTTTACCATCAAGTTCCATTTGCGGCAACTCTGCTCCGGCAAGACGCGCAAGCGTCGGATGCAAATCGATGGTGGAAGCCAGCTCGGAACAAACGCTCCCGGCCGGAATCCTGGCAGGCCATTTGATAACGCATGGAACGCGGCACCCGCCTTCCCAGGAAGTGAATTTGCCTTCAAATAATGGCAGCGCCGATCCAGAATGGTCTCCTTTTACCAGCCAAGGACCATTGTCAGAAGAGAAAATCACGATGGTGTTTTCCTCAACTCCCAATTGTTTCAAGTGATCCAGTATACGTCCGGTATTAAAGTCGATCTCTTCAATCACATCCCCGTAGAGACCTCGCTGACTCTTGCCTATAAATTGAGCCGATGCGTACAATGGAGTGTGCGGCATGGAATTAGCCAAATAGAGGAAAAACGGCTTACCCGATGTTACACTCCCTGAAATGAATTGAATGCCTTCATCGGCAAAACGACGGGTGATGCTAGTCTGGTCTGCCGGAAACTCAATACACTCGGTGTTGCGCATCAACGGCACCTTGTTCTTGAGCGACTTCGGAGAACCATTTTTCAATTCGCCTGCAAAAGCCGCTTTCAATGTCTGGAGACTCTGCCCTTCGCGGAACAGACAATCGTCGGCGTATTTCATATCCTTGGCCGGATGCATGTCGTTGCTATAGGGAATGCCGTAGTAGGAATCGAAACCCTGGTTGGTCGGCAGGAATTCTTCTGCATCCCCCAAATGCCACTTGCCAATCGCCGCCGTGGCATAACCCGCACTCTTTAGCGTTTCAGCGATCGTTACGTATTTGGGGTCCATACCTTGATGGCCACGATTCGGGAAGAACACGCCCTGAACACCCACTCGCTGCGGATAACAACCGGTCATCAGTGCTGAACGCGATGCGGAACAGACCGGCGCGGCCACATAGAAGTCGGTAAACCTCATGCCCTCCCGAGCCATCTGATCAACCCGTGGAGTCTTAATATCAGGCGAGCCAAAGCAGCCCAGGTCCTGATATCCCTGATCATCGTTAAATATGATGACAACATTCGGTTTGTCAGCAGCTGCTGCACCCAAGGCGCAAAAAATGGCTAACAGGCTGACAACTATAATTTTATTAATATCTAACATCATGGCTTCCCTGGTATTCAAATCGAAAGGAATTCTGTCTACCGTCCACCGAGGTTCGTCCCGATAAAAAGCGCGGTTCACTCAACTCCGCTTCAGATGCGTGAAGGCAAACAGTTACTCCTATATGAGGAAAAGACATTTTAACCAATCTATTCAATTTCACAGTCAGCCCCCATCTTGATTAACTTTGCCTAGATCGATTCCCCATATTCCCAGCCTTTGCGGACGGGTTCTTTGATATAGTCATTTAAGGAACTGTCCTTAAAGGTCATCGTTTTCGGAAGGTATTCCACCTTCTTCCCGGAACGATTGGCAATGGTTCCGAGCAATACCATCTCGGTTAAGGGAACAGAGTAGTCGAAATTAGATCCACATTGGGGAATGTCACCTTGGATAGCCGCGAAAAGTTCTTTAACAGGATTTCCAACGGCTCTTGGCAATGTTTTCGGAGGCAGCTCTTTGCGAAGCTCCATCCAGTTTTCTACCAGACGTGGACTGGTTGGGCGCATGCCAGGCGAGAAGATGGAGTTCTTGCCGCCAACAAGCAGACATCCCTGCGCCAGGTCTTTGGGATCTTTGGCCGACTCTTTGAGCGTCTTAGGCAACCTGGGCAAATGCCCACCTTCATACCAGAATACCTTAAGATTATTTTTCCCCGGGCGCTCAAATTCATAGATGTAGGTTGTAGCCCCGACCTTTGGTTTGGCGTCATGCAACTCATGGCTGAAGTTTATACGATTATCGACATGCACCGATACCGGGTGCCCGAGTCCCAAGGTGTATTTCGGAATGTCCAGAGTGTGACACCCGATATCGCCCAGTCCGCCCGAACCATAGCTCCACCACCAGCGCCAACCCTTCGGGCAGATCTCGCTGTTGTAGTTTCCCATCTCGGCGGGTCCGGTCCAGAGATCCCAGTCAAGAGTTTCAGGAATGGATTCAGCAGGAAGCGGATTCTGTGCGTTAAAATTATTAGGCGTAGAACGGTTGGTCCAGGCATGAACCTCGTTCACCTCCCCGATCACTCCCGCTTCATACCATTCACGGATTAACTTCATCCCTTCGAAGTTATGTCCCTGATTCCCCATGACAGTTTGCACCCCGAATTTGTGATAGGCTTTCTGCAGTGTCCTGGCCTGCCAAAGGTTGTGAGTCAGTGGTTTTTGCGTATGAACCGCTATCCCCCGTTCCATCGCTGCATAGGTGGCGGGGAAATGCGTGTGATCCGGTGTGCTAACGATCACGGCATCCAGCTCTTTGTAATGCTTGTCCAGCAGTTTTCTGAAGTCCCGGTATTTTTTGGCCGCGGGAAATGCCTCAAACCCGATCGCCCCGGAGACGTCATCCACATCGGCAATGGCCACTACGTTGTGATCCCGGCATTCCCCGAAGGCGGTTTTGGCTATACCACCGCCACCAATCAAAGCAACGTTGAGCTTGTTTGCTGCAGACTTAACTGCCTGCCCCCTACTCACCCCAGGAAGGATGAATGGGCCCGAAGCAAGAACGCTTGTTTTTAGAAAATTTCTGCGAGTGAGTTTGTTCATATACGGATTGTGAAGATTAAATTAAGATGCGCTTGTTTTGAGCCGTGCCGCGATCCTTCCGTAAGAGTTATACTCATATAAACTCTCTTCGGTCTAGATTTCATCCTGCTCCAAAGGGCGGGTTCCTTCAAAAGGTCCCCACATTGAACGTTCCTTATAGTCTTTCAGGCTCTGGTAGTGTACCGGGTCATAATTCGGGTTTACCTTGGGGAATCGTGCACCGACTTCTTTGAAATAGTCCATCATCTCGTCGTAAAGTTTGCGATGCGTTTCCGGCTGCTGCCGCGCGATGTTATGAACCTCCCCCATATCCTCCGAAAGATCGAACAGCACCGGGATATCCGGTTGTTCGTAAAAATGCATCACCTTGGAAGACCCCGATATCATGGCCGAATGCGGCATGGAAGATCGGTAATGAGGATAATGAAAATAAAGGTTTCGATTTAGAAACGAGCTATCCGGCTCCTCGCCCGCCATGTAACCGGCAAGGCTGACTCCGTCGATATCCGGCAACGCATTGGGGTCACCGCCCGCCCAGTCCACGAAGGTGGGTAGAAAATCATAGTTCACCACATTACCGGTAAACTGGGAACTCGCTTCGATCCCCGGACCTTTGACAATCATCGGCACCCGAATGCCACCATCCCACACCCACCACTTGCGTGCGTGTAGCGGTTGTGTGAGCCCCGCAGTGAGTTGGAGTTCCTCGTGACGGTAACCGTTGTCGGCGACAACGATGAAATAGGTGTTTTCGCCGATTCCCAGTTCTGCGGCCTTCTCGAGCACCGCACCAATCCGTCCATCGAGGTCTTCGCCCATGGCCATCCAAACAGCAGGATCGTCATTTCGGTTAACCGTATCCGGATGCTTTTTGTTTTTCTTATACCAAGCCTGAACGAGTGGATGATCCACATACTTCTCACGCGTTTTATCGAGACACTCCGAACCCGCATGGAAGGCGTAGTGAGAAATCTGAAGGTAGAACGGATGACCCGACTTTGCCTGATCTTCCATAAAGCCGATGGCTTTCTCAGTCACACTGAACATGGATTTCGGATCAGCCATGTCCTTAGGCAGTCGCTTGGGTGTGGGCGCGTCTTTCGGCAGACCGAACTTCAAAGTGTTGCCTTGGTTGTTGTTGGTATCACCGTCGTGCACGGTATAACCATGCTCCCCTGGATCCCCCCGCATATGCCATTTCCCAATGTGTGCACTGACATAGCCAAGCGGTTTCAGAGCTTCAGGAATCGTGACCGCTTCCTGATCGATCTCCGTATCAGATACGTTGGAGATTACGGGAAATTTCTCGTATTCCTTTTGAGTGTTATAGTAGGGATCTTTGGAGTTGAGATACACCGTGAACCCATTGCGCGGCGAAGACTGCCCAGTTTGAATACACACACGGGCCGGGGAACACTGCGGCGAGCCATAGGCGTTGCGAAACTTCATTCCTTCCGAGGCCAACCGTTCCACATTCGGCATTTCCAGGATTGGCATAAATGAATTCTCCATCGAGTCATCCATGGCAACCGGGGAGCCGTTCCACGCCCAGTCATCGATATAAAACAGGACAATGTTGGGTTTCGTCGCGGTTACACTGACTCCAGCTGCCAGCGCCATAATGAATGTAAGGATAATTCGTTTCACAGAAGGGTATTTTTCTTGGTTTAAAGATTGCCAGATAAACCCGCTTAGAGCGTATCCGGTCTAAGTGAGTCATCGGCCGTGAAAACATCAATCTCACTAAAAAAGGTGTGCCTCGCCGCCTTCCCCTCAGGCATCGGAGTAGGAATAACTTGGAAAAGAAGGTAACGGAAATCCCCGATTGCAGGTGTACTGGACAGGATCTCACACGCCTGCTGCGCCGGCCGATCGGGTTCCCTTTCAACGTTGAAGAAGGCATCCGTATCGACCCGGGCGATTCGCGTCCAGCCTCCGGTATCCGTCTCTGAGGGAATCCCCTCAGGCTTGTTTTTGGTCGCACCCCAGAGTGTGTAGCGTTGTACTGCCCTGCGTCGGATGTCGGGGAATTCAGCATTAAGGTGCCATGAGTAGGTATGAACTCTGGCTACCGGGACTTCATCTCCCAAGTCGATGAGTATATTTCCTTTCGCACCATCGAAGAAATAGAGGGATTCATTAGGCTTGTCGGGCCCCGTCTGCCCCAGCCCGTCGATGAGACGCACTTGATCGCCACTGTTGGGATGAGGGAGATTCACACGCCCTTTCCGATCTTCACTTATTAATTCGACAGTACTTTGACCCTGGCGCTGGTCTGCCCAATCTAAATCGCTGGGTGGAGGAATAGTAGGAAATTGGAACGCAGATGATTCGTCACCGGCTTCGATTCGGATCATGACAGGATGCTCACCGGGTTCAACACCCAGTCCACTCCCTTGCTCAAAGCGCTGTCGAGAAAAACCAGCCACTTCAACATCGACCGTCCCTGAATTTACATGCATCTGACTGAAGCCATCTCTACTGGCTGTCATGAGGAACTCAGTCCCTTGATCGATAAAACGACCCGATAGTGTCTGAATACTAAAGCCCTCCGATTGCAGCGAGTCAGCACGTGAATCAGCCTCTCCATAATGCAGGAATCCGCCGTTTGAGGACGTGATCTCGAATCTCGCTGGACCATGTAAACGAGTCTCAGCACCTGAGCGGAAAAGGATCTCAACACTTCCCGACGCAAGTTCGACTGTGTCCCCAACCTGAAGAGCTTCTCCAGGTTGGCGGGCTTCAATCAGCCACTCAGCGCCCGATGTTTTGCTGATCTCGGCTTCGCTTGGATTCGAGAGGGATGCGATTACCAAAACCAGGCCCATAAAGCAGGCTGCAACAGCACCGACCATCCAGAGGATAGGCCGACGGGAATCTGAGTTTGATAAAACTTCGCTAACAATATGCTCTTTTTTTCCAGCGATCTCTCGCAACAGTGTGTCAGTTCGCACGGCGGAGAGATAGGCGTCGCGACAGCCAGGATCGCTGCGCAGTCCATCTTTTAATCTCGCAAAGCCTTGATCGTCGATCGTCCCATCCAGATAGCTGTCGATCAAGACTCGCCAATTATCTTTTTTCTCGAAACTCATCTTTCCGGTACCAATTTCCCAAGATTTGAGGCCACACAGGCCTCAAGTTTATGACGGATACGTCGAATTTGTTTATAGAGACTGTTACGTGACCTGTCACTCGCCTCAGCCAACTGTGTGAGATAGCCATGCCCACGGTAGGGCGCCAACACAAGCCGACGATTTGCCTCACTAATTTGCGCCAGACATTTCTCAAGGGCGGATTGCTGCAGATCCAAATCAGGACCTACCCCCTCGTCCTGATGATCCGCGAGAATCTCGACAAGCTCAGGATCAAACACATGCACATCTCGTGCTTTTGATCGACAATACTTCTGCGCTTCGAAACGCACAATGCACTTCCCCCAAGGAAGGAATCCCTCCGGCAAATCCACTTGGTCTAATTTGCGCCACATAATAAGACTGGCCGATTGTAACACTTCATCCACGGCATCCCAAGTGGGTAGTAAACTGCGCGCATAGGCGCGAAAGATCGATTCGCACTGGATAAACAGCTCGTCAAAGGTCTTGTCGGTCTTGCGTTGGGCTTCAGGCATATTTCCGGAGAAAATACATTTAAATAAACTTACTCCCACCGTTCCCGATATCGGCCCCACATAGTCTGGATTTTTTTCAGAAATGATTGTTTTTGCGTTTGGTAATTATTCCTACCGGTTTTACGAAGGCCTTCTCAGAAGATACCTCCTGAAATAACCGAGATTTTTGGGCTAAATATGAAGACCGCCTAATCCTATATCATTACCCGCAACCGTAAAGTACGGAAAAAAGGGATGAGTCCCCTGCCGACTAGATGTCGGCAAGGGAACCGCTATCTTTACTACAAAGAATCAATAATCCAAAGTAACGCTAAAGCGGAACTCGCGTGGCGGAACATAATCGAAGCGCTGATACGCAACGCCACGGCCTCCGGGAATTGTCTGGAATGAGAATCCATCCCCCGCGAGATTCCCAGGTATGAGGTCACGATTATCAAATAGATTATAAACATTCATCTGAAAGGTCCACCGACCGTCCTTGAGAGGACTGAACCGTTTGGTCCGATAACGAATGAACATATCGGCTTGGCCTAACTCATTACCCTTAACCTCATTACGATCAGGATCTTCACCGATAACATTTGCCGACTGCCACCGGTAACCTCCACCGACTGACCAGTCTTTAAGAACTCCTTCGTTAAAGTCATAAGCAGTAAAGACATTAAACCGCCACGGGCGTAGCCCCCAGCGTTTTTCGTCCTGTTCGATCCGGTCGTTCATGTCGTCGACCATATCCCACAATTGAAATGAGATACCCGTATTCTGAATATTGAATCCCTCTGGGAGGTCATTTTCAAAATCAAGAAACGCGCCAACGACACCATCCGGAGCGTAGGCAGAAGGATCAATGTTATATGCCTCAATCGTGCTGCCGGGATCATTCGGATCTTCAACATCATCCGCAAAGGTCGCACCCTGCTGGACCAGACCGTCTGCCCCTTTAATTAATCCGAGGTGGGCTTGCGACTCCCTGTATAGGTTTTGGACCTGTTGATCGATGTGGGAGGCATTCAAGGTTACCCGCCAATTTGAAGTGATGTTTGCCGTCAGCTGAAATTCATATCCTTCAGAAAAGTTATCCGATATTTTCCCATTTACCTCAGGTCGTAGTTCCTGACGACGACTAAGCAGTTCTTCCAGAGCAGGTCCGGTCAGGAAGCTCTCGTAGAGATCATAAATATTTTCCATCTGAGCAGTGCCATTACGGCCTCCCGAGGCTTCACCAATAGATGAGGTCTCGTAATAAACCATGCGGCCACTGACCCGATTATCCAAGAGGTTAAAAGCGAACCCTAAATCGGAGCCCTCACCGTCGGAAGGGGCAGCGTTTAATCCGTCAGGGAATACCGTCCGCCTAAAATCGGGAATCCCGATGTTAGTGGCCTCATTGGCTATCAAGGAAAAATTATCGGTCAAGTGGAACACAAGACCGGAGGTTCGAACAGTTCCGGAAAAATCCACTTCGGGAGAAGCCGGGATAATGTCGTCGGTCGCCTCAGTAGTCTCAGTGATTGATTTGTCGGGAACCCAACCGACAATCGGATCGCGTTGATGCCCATAGCGAGTGATATTCACCTCGTCCTTGCGATACCCCAAGGTCACGACCAAGCGGCTATCCCAAAAATAGCTCTGAGTCACCGCAAGCGACGAATCCGTGGTAAAATCCGCCAGGTAGTTCAGATTACCGGGAGTAGAATAGGCCCAAACAGTGGGGTATTCACTCGTATCTCCGGGGGTCCAACGGTCGGTGCTAAGGGTAGCGGGTAATTCACTCCACCCCCCTGCTCTCCAAGTGCTGGTGTCATCCAGATCGATGTAGTTACGGACTTGAATCCGATTATCAGCATGCCCGTAGTCGGCGGTGGTATAGCGATTTCCCTCTCGGTCAATGAAAGTGCCACGTCCCGCGGGGTTACCACCGAGCACATGCTGTTTCTGGTTACGCTCCTGTGTTTCCTCTGTCTTGGAAAGCGAAAGCGCCAATTGGTGATAACCAAGCCACTTATTTCCCGTATCGAGCCGGTAAGAAGTCGAGGCGCGTATCTCCTCATAATCGTTCAAGCTGGTATCATGAGTCCATTCCCCATCCAAATACATCTGTCCGGCATAAGGGTTGGTCTGACCGCCCAATTGGGGGAGGCCTCGAGTGGTGTTGGGATCCCCAAATAATTCAGGACGCGGACCTGCAAGGGAATATGTCTCGATATCCGCTACCTGGGTGGCGGCTTGAATGTTAAGAAACCATTCTGGAGTTATCTCGATGTCGGCAAATACGCTGAACATCTCTAAATCCGTTTCACGGAAATGGTCTGGACCGGGTAGGAAACGCTCAGGAGCCATGAACCCTGGATCGTTAATCCGCAGCCGCTGACCACCAAGCCCTGGGCTTCCATCGGGGTGACGTACTCGAACGTCATCATAGCCATCCGTTCTGAACGTTCCCGTCGCATTATAGAAAACACTGTCATTTACAGAATAGGTCCAACGCATCTGAGAATTGGCCCTGAAAGCTCCGTTACTCAGTTGAGGATTACCATCGCGATTCGTAACCCCCAATGCTCTCATCGCGTTCGTGGGATTTCCTCCGGTGGGTTCGAAAGTTACGGCATCCACGCCAAAGGCCAGTAGATTGTCCAGAAAGGGTAAGCCCTCGTCCACCGGGGCAGTAGGCTGGACCGTCGTCACGTGATCAAATCCGTTTTCGTAGTTGGCCCGGATCCGGATTTTATCATTAACTTTCCAAGTCGTAGCAAAATAGATACGCTCTTTTTCATCGGTGGCAAAATCGCGCCAGTGACCGTTATCCTGGTAAAGTCCGGCCACGGTTAATGCCCAACGATCTTCAACCAATACCTGGTTATGATTTAATTCGGTGCGGTTTCGGTCGTTGCTACCAAATCTGTAACTGACTTCCCCATAGTTATCATCTAATCGGGCCTGTAATGACGACTGGTTAACCAATCCACCGGCAGAGCTAACTCCAAAAAGCACACCGTTAGGGCCGCGTGCATCATCGTAACGACCTACGCGATAAGAGTCGTTCGGAATAATCGCCTTAAAATAATCGATGGACCTGGAAGCGGCTATCCCTCGGGTGCGGATTAGCTGGGTTACTCTCGCCGCATTAGTGAAGGTGTTGAAAAATCCACCAGAACCAGCATCTCCGGTATCGACTACGGAATTCAGCGAGTAGGCAGTCATTTCTTCAACGTTATCGAACCCCGTGTCTTCCATAAACTCCTGGGTCCAAACCGAGATCGAGGCAGCCGTATCGCGCAAGCTGGAATTGAGACGGGTACCCGAGAGCGTGTTGGCTGCCGAATATCCCATATCGCCGTCGGTTTTAACTTCGAACGGCGTTAACTCATACACGTCGTTTTCGCTATCAGCGGCGACTTGGGCGACAAGCTGGTACTGCCCGATAGTGAAGCCCGCTATCAAGACTGCAGCCAGTCTTCTAAACCAGTTGATATAGTTGTTGTTCATTGTAGTCAGTTATTAGGTGTTCGTTTTTGTCCTGGAAAAATACTTCGAAACGAGGGGTCTTCACTAGGAACGCAAAGACGAGAGTCTTCGCGGACCCGACCATCGCAGCCCTCTTATCAATGAGATTATTACTTGAGCCCTTCAGAGCATCGCAGAGACAGGCTAAAACGGAATTCGGGCAGTACATGCCGAAACACATCGTTGCTTCGGTTAGAACAAGCGATACATCGAACGCTTTGCTGAGCTGTCGCTGGGGGTTGGGCATTTTATGGGGTAACAGAAAGGCTACACCCCATACTCCCTCACACCTTGATATCGGCCCAACTTTTTATCTTTTTCGGAAAAAATCGTGACAGCAGGAACGACAAGCAAATGACATACGAAGCTTCCTCAGTAGACAGCTACGAAACCTAAATTATGGATTCATTAATAGATGTGGATCTCTGAGCACACCAAATTCTCATCCTAACGCTCCAGAAACAATACTCCCAAAGATCAAAGAAAGCCGACCTTTAATTATAGACTGCGAAGGAGCCTCCGCAAAATACCGCTTCTACGCCTTCGGTTTTGCAGGAGGGAGTTTTTTGGCCAAAGCTTTTTCAGTCTTGTCCCAATTGGCTTTGGGTTTTCCTGAGTAGAGTTTTACATTGCGGAAAGAAGCCGTACCGCGGGCGGTCAGAGTAATACGATTCTTCCACGCCCTTTTAAACTCACGGGCAGCTCAATCCAATTCTTCAGTTTTCACGTTGAACTTGATTGCGGTGCTCGAGGGGAATCGCACCTGGAATCATATAATGAGTAAACCAACAGCACCTGCATCTTGAACACTGTGCCTATAAACTATCGCGATATTCTTCGAAAGAACGCCAACGCTGGCATGCCTCTTCGACAAAACCAAGCGCTGACCCGTTATCCACTTAAGCGCCGGTCAACACCTTCATGTTGATTTCCTTATACCGTGTATTTGCATCCTCTATTACTGCTACAACGTCTTCTTCTGTAATGTCTATTTGAGGACGGAGGTTGGAGAGGTCGGGAATTTCGTATTCGGGATTTGAAAATCCCAGACCAACTCTTTCAAGAAGAAGTACGCTGTAACGAAGCAATTGGCACAGTGGATTTTCCCGCAATGCTGCTCCAGGATAAACGTGGTGACGTATGATATACTGAATTTCTTCGGGGAATTCCATGTCTTTCAAGAAACGGGCACCCGCTTCGCCGTAATGGATACCGATTTGCTCTTCTTCCCATTCTGCGAGAAGCTGATCGCTGTCATCCCACTCCGTTTGATGGCCAAACATCGTTAATAGGCTGTCAGTGAGTATACGCCCTACATTGTGTAAAACCCCTGAGGTGGCCGCCTTGGATTTATTCAAACCCGCTAACTTGGAAAATCCTTCCATAAAAAATGAAACGGTTACTCCCTGAGACCACATTTGATGGGGACTCAGATCGTAGTATTCAAGTCGCTTGCTGCAAATAGCCTTCGACAAGATGAGCGAAACCACTCTCAGGACATCGTTAAAGCCGATTCGGGTCAAAGCCGTTTCAACGTCCACGCATACAAAGCTGGCACCGTAGTAAGAACTGTTGCTGATACGGATGATATCCGTCGTGAGCGACGACTCGCTTTTGATTAGTTTGGCAATATCGTCCATGTCTGAGTCCGGGTTATTCAGACTGTTGGAGATTCGGGATAATACAGCAAAATTGGGATTTATCTGCCTTACTTGACTGAGGACTTTCTCAAACTTGTTTTCTAACTCTTCGGGACTGTTCATCTTGGGAATGCCATACTATGGAATAAGTGACACAATGCCAAGCGATAGGCTCCCGAACAATTTACAATCCGTTAATTAATTAGAGCTTCCTATCCAGGCTATTGGCTCGTACTCATTGCGTAAAACACCCAGACAAGGTATAGTTATCATACTGACCGGCAACCTCCCGAACATGGGTCATGAGGAACTCTCACAAACGAGCTCTTTTACGCTTTCGGTTTTGCAGGTGGGAATTTTTTGGCCAAAGCTTTTTCAGTCTTGTCCCAATTGGCTTTGGGTTTTCCTGAGTAGAGTTTTACATTGCGGAAAGAAGCCGTACCGCGGGCGGTCAGTGTGATACGATTCTTGGGAGCTTCCTGACTGATCAGGGCGACACCATAAAACAGCATTTGGTCGTCGATGTGAACGATCAGGTGATCCTTATGAAACTCGATCTTCCCGTGATACCATTTTCCGGGCTCAAAGGTCATGGGTATTTTTGTGCCGACGTATTGCATCTTCGTTTCCTTCGCCCAGCCTTTGCCGGCGCGGACCGATAGTCCATCGGGTTCGATCACTGCGCGCATCATATGGTCTTTTTTCTCTTCGGTGTAGTAGTCGTAACCAAACTGCAGTTGGCGGGAGTCATCCATGCGGAATTCCAATTCGAGCACGCCAGAAGTCATGGGCTCTATCCGCCCAGCACCTGCGTGGTGTTTCTGCTCCAGTATTTCAATACCTTTGATGGAATCCCCTTCCCACTTCCAGGTTCCAACCAGTGGCTTCCAATGCGCCTCCCAAGTCTCAGCTGTCAGCGGATCCTCCACCAAAAGCTCATCCGTTTGGATCATCACATTCTTTGCCGACACACTCGTTATCAGCAGGGACGTTAGCAGTAGGAGCCACCCGTAATTCGTTGCTTTCATAACAGATGACATGACAGTCCGAACCCTTGTTCGCAATCTAATAGAATCGACAAATAGTTGTGAAAAACCGTTTAGACGAACAACTTGCGCAAAACCTTCCTATAAACAACTCAGGAAAGCGATTTCACTCGAGGCTTTTACGTAGGCAGATCGAAATCCCTAAAGAGAGGATCAGCTTCTCGCAGGACTCATCCAAACGGTATTTACGTTTCCTCCGTACTCACTATAAACGACCAGTCGTTTGGATACCGTGATTCCCAGTTTATAGGAGCCCGCGTTTTTAGGTTTTTTGGTTTCGTAAATAATAACTTTCGGACGGCCGGGCTTTTCGCGAATGATCTTCATTTGCCCATCTTCCACTGCGAGGTAAAACCGGAATGGAACCGGATGGGGGTTAGGCCGGTTGGCTTTTCCGTTGGTGCCCCATAATTTCCCTTCGCCCACTCCCATAAGAGCAAGCGCACCATCATCAGCCAAAGTGAGATTGCTATTCAGACGAGGGA
>CAYGQM010000076.1:0-30786 GCA_964352065.1 uncultured Opitutaceae bacterium | reverse complement strand
CGCAAATTTACCTCCACGTTCTTTCCAAGCCCGGAATGGCTTTGCCCACGCCGCTTGTTGCTTGAAATAAGGAATGACGAAAAGGGGACTTAAATATCCCGTTGCTTGCATGGTAAGTTGAATTTTACGGGATTCGGTTTTATTCAGGACAGTTATTAACTAAGTCTTTGGATGCGTTACGGGGGGCGTTTGAGGTGCCGATCCGGCTTGGACTTCGGGCGGACAACCCGGCGTTGATTCTAAAGCGTTCGAAGGTGACTCGGGCAAAGGTGTTTTTTGTGCCCTCGCTGGAGGAATTGTATGCGGTGATCGATGCGATCCGGCTTGGCTCGAATAGCCGGGTGTTTGAGTTGGCCTGGCTGTGCGAATTCATGGCGTGGACGGGAACGGGGCCGGATGAGCCGAGCAAGGTGCGCAAGCGTGATGTCTACTTTCCCAAGGGGCTGGTGCATATCCGTGGCACGAAGCGCGAGGCGCAAGGCGCGCGACCGGTAGCTACCGATGAGTGAGCCACTGCGGGCGTGACGGCCATAGCCAAAGCACGGGGGGCTGGTGGCAGGTGAGCCGTTGTTTAAATACAAGACGTTCAAGCGGTCGTTGACGCGGGCATGTGAGGTGGTAGGGATTCCGCGACTAACCCACTACGATATGCGGCATTTTTTCTGCACGCACTGTCTCGAGCAGGGCGTCAGCGTCCGGGTCTTAGCCGACTGGATGGGGCACGCGGACAATGGAGCAATGCTCCTGCGAACCTACGGGCATGTGAGGATGGATCACGCGATGAGCCAGGCGGGGCTCTTGAAGGGGCGCGGGAAAGTGCCTGCGCCTTTTGACCGCCCAAATCGAACTAGCAAGTAGAAGGCTTTCGGCGGGCGTGTCACCAATCCGCCCTTTTTTCCGAGAATCCCCTAGGATCCTGCCGCCAATCGGCTTTTTCCCCAGTTTTGCGATATTTTTTTGAAAGCTGCTGACCGGTGTGAACGGGAAAGTCTCTAGGAATTTGCCCCCCCCCTACCTCCCGGTCGATAGCCTTTCGCTCGTCGACCAGGAGTGAGCATTGATTCCGATCTTTCAAAGGCTCGCCGTTCAGGGTTGAAGCTCGAGACCCTGAACGGCAACCGGATAGCCAGGTGACGCGGACTTTGTTCGTTCTCGACCTGCGTGTCACCTATATCAAATCGCTGTAACCCGCTTGTTTTCGGGGTTTTAGTATGCTTATTATTTGTTAGTGACACGTTGACAGGTAAATATACACATTCACATATATACGGTTTAAGAGGCATTATGTATAAACCCCATATACCACTTAAATACGCGTCATACCCGTCACCTAAGGCGATTAACCCTGCGTTCATGCGGGTATTAAAGGTGACACGTTTTCCTTAAAGACTCCTTACTTCTGTCACCTATCCTGAAATTGAACTCCCGTTGCGGGGAATCCATTGCAAAGGCGTTAGCGGCACGGTCCTTGGTCATAAGTATCCAGTAGCGCGATTTGCCGGTGCGGCGAAAATTAATCTGGCGCTCGTAGCCTGGAGCCTGAGACAGCCATTTAAGGTATTTCGCGATAGTGTTTGCCGGCGGCAGCTCCTTCCTCTCTCGATTCGTCAACCCCATACAGAACGCGTTCAATGCCTGCCACAGTTCACTGGCAGAGCCGACCCATGCACCTCGCGGCTCTGCAGGGTTTCTTTGCACCTCAGGAGCCTTTAAGAGTTTGAGCTCGATCAGCGCCCAAAGTCGAGCTTGAGGCGATAGGTAGGTTGTTCTATCTGGATTAAATACTTCAGCCAGGCTCAGGGTTTGGGCGCGATCTTCGCTTAGCAGCACCCAAAAGCGACCTTTGCCGGTCCGGCTCTGTGCGATCATTCCGGTGTGGGAAGGTGCCTCAGAAAGGGTTTTTAAATATTTAGCCATTGTGTTCGCTGGCGGTAGCGATGCCCTCTCCCGGTCCGTAAGCCCGTTGTGTGGGTCGTTGAGCGCCTTAAACAAGTCACTGGCAGAGCCTTTAAATATTCCAGTGTCCAGCGGCTTACCTCTGAAAGTGTTGCGGGTTTTAAGGATGGTTTCTTCAATTAAAAACCATAGGAGGCGTCGAGGTGAGTCTTCGCTCAGATTGGTATTTTTCTTTTTCATGGGTTGTCGTGGTTGGCTATTTCAAACAGTCATTTGACTGGTCAGTTCTTTCATTTCTTCGTCCGTCGCGCTTTGGTGTTCAGCGTATTCTTTTTTTCCTGTCACTTCAGAGGCAGATTTAATTTGGAGTGCCGAAAAACTCACGTGTTAAGGACATCATGAGTTTACTACTCCTTAAGGTTTTAGTACTAGCCAAAAAGAGGTGTGCGGGTGCTCCATGAGGTCGAGAAGCCGAATAGCACCCTCTTTGGGGGTAACTGATCAAGAAGTTAAAGCCTGCGCCGGGACTCTCTTGGTGCAGGCTTTTTCCTGCCCACCAATTTGCAGCGCCTACAACCCCTTTTCTACGACCAATCCCTAAAAGTAGTCATTTTCTGACATTCTCAGAAAAACCAAAGCCGCTAAAACCCGCATAAAACGGGCATTCGTCACGCTCAGTCAATCCCCGTAACCCTTAAAGCTTGATTAAGAGTCAACTGCTCTACCAATTGAGCTAAGGAGGCACACAAAAGCCGACAAAACTCTAAAGGTTTCGATCAATGTCAAACCTTTATAGGAGATGGTGAGTAACGAGTTGAAGTTTGTAACCTGATTAATCTTAATTTTGGCAACACAGACTTGATTCTCGTCGAATGAATGCCGAACGAATATAACGTCTTCTACCAAGTCCTCTCTTTCAAGAGCTCCTGAATTTGCTCTTTGGGAACCGGGAGCCGATCCATGTGATCCTCCAACCACTTGGAAAAGTCTTTTTCAATGGGATCTGTCCAGCGAGCGTCGATTTGACCTGCGGTATAAATGCCTGCTTTCAACCGTTCGAAGCCAAATTGATCGCGCAGGCGAATAAGCTCTGACGTTTTCACGACTTTCTCTGCCAAATGTGCGGGAATAACGATAACGCCGGAGCGCTTTCCTAGAATAACATCGCCCGGCATGACGGTTACGCCCCCAACATTTACCGGAACGTTGATTCCCGTGATCATCGAGGCCCAGTAGAAGCTGGGATTCCAACCACGCACAAACCCGTTGAATCCTTCGATTTTCTCCAACTGCTCCAGATCGCGAGCCACTCCATTGAAAAGCACTCCATTTCCTGAATTTGAAAAAATCGTCGTTCCTAAACTCGCTCCAATAATCGGGCCACCGTCACTCTGGTTGTTGTATACATCTGCGACATACACGTCCCCCTGCTGTAACATGTCGATGGGCCAAGTAACCTGAGCTCCGACACGACCGTCCTCTTCAGCTTGCATGTCTACCACTTCATTGACGTCTTTCCTTAAAGGCATGTACATTGCCGTCATTGCACGACCGCAAAGCACCTCACCGGGATGAACGTGCTCCCAACCTTCCTCAAATTGATATTCGTAGCCTTCGTTTCTCAAAACGACCCAGGCAGCTTCGATATCTACAAGTTTCATGCGTTCGAGAATACTATCAGACACCTTTGGACGACCATTGGGGAAACGTTCTCCTTCCCACTGAGGTGTGAATTTGATCATCGCTTCCCTGTCTAAGGAAAATGGCATGGCTGACACGAACGAAATGCCAAGAAACAGACAGGCTAGGAAAACTACGATTCGATTAATGATATTAGAGCTCATTTTAATTTTACTGATGTTGATTTAGATTCGGGACCACACGGATTAGAAATTCACACAAAGTCAGAACTAGATCCAGGTTCCTGAGGGGTTTTATAAATCCCATCTGTCACGATCGCTGGATGCAAAAAATGTTCCCGCAGATGCGGTATGTGTTCGAGGAATAAAGCCTCATGCCCCAAGGCAATATGGTTAAACAATACCAGGTGCTGGTGAATCTGGCCCATGTCACCCACATGCGGCACTACTGGTAATCCGAATTTACGAGCCAGCAAACTCACCGTAATAAACTCACTGACACCCCCCACACGCGTACAGTCGACCTGGACAAACTTTACAGCCTGCGCCTGCATAAAGTTTTTAAAGAGAATGCGATTCGATACATGCTCGCCCAAGGCTATGTCGATCGGCGCAATCTCGCGGGCCAAGGTCCGGTGCGCAAGCACATCATCCGGCTGCGTAGGCTCCTCAATCCAGAAGGGAGACATATCCTCCAAAGCTTTCGACGTCGAAATAGCCTGAGGCAAAGTCCAGTTCTGGTTCACATCCAGCATCACTCTGGCATTTGCGCCTGCGCCTTCTCGAACCAAATACGCCCGACGTATATCCCGTTTGGTATCTGCAGAACCCACTTTCAACTTCATAGCCGTAAATCCGGCGGCGACGGCTTTCCTGACATTTTCCTTAACCTGTTCATCGGAGTAATTGAACCACCCGATGGAGGTATCGTAGCCAGGATAGCCAGCATCCAGCACGCCTTCTCTCAATGAACGGTCATTCTGATGGCCCGTCAGCAACCTAAGAGCGTCATCTTTGGTCAGGACTTCCTCCAGGTAGCTGAGATCAAGGGTGTTGACAACTTGCTCAGGCGACAGGTCCAGCAACAAGCGCCATAAGGGAACGCCACGGCTCTTGGCCCACAAGTCAAAACAAGCGTTCGTAATCGAAGCCAGAGCCAAATGGACCATACCTTTGTGCGGCCCAAGCCAGCGATACTGAGGATGATCGGCCATCTGTCTGAATGTCACGCCAAATTGAGACATTAGCTCATCGATTTCTCGACCAACGAGGCAGGCTGCCAGTCCTTCGATAAGCGAACAAATTTCGTTATTTCCAGCCCCGATGGTAAACACGATTCCCGTCCCGCTTACCCCTCCATCGGTAAGCAAATGGGTTATGGCATACGAATACACCGGATCGCTATGAATCGAATCCGTGCCATCTCCCTCCTTAAGAGGAAAGGCTTTCACCGAGGTCGTTATTTTAGTGATAGCAAGCATACATCATTCACTGGAAGGTCCGTATCGATATCTCTTATACAGTGGGATTGACAATAAGATGATCGATGAAACAACAAACAATAAGGCAACAGGACGCTGGATCAAAGGTAGAAAACTTCCGTTTGAAGCCATGAGTCCCATTTGGAGATTCTCCTCTGCAATCGGCGCCAGAATAAATCCGATAACAAAGGGAGCTAGTGGAATCTTGAGACGCTCAAAACCAAACCCTAGAAAGCCAAAGAAAAGCATGGTCCATACATCAAACATGCGAGTAGAAAGAGCAAAGGAACCGATGATACAAAAAACAAGGATTACTGGCATCAGCAAACTCCTCGGCAAAGACGCCAGACGCGCAATGTAGCGAACCGCTACCAGCATAAAGAGAAACATGAAGACATTCGAAACGAACATAGCTCCCATGATCGTGTAGACCATTTCAGGATTCTGCTGAAATAGTAGTGGCCCCGGTTGTAGTCCATGAATGAGAAGTCCTCCCAGCAGAATCGCGTCAATGACACTTCCTGGAATTCCCAGAGCGATTAACGGAATCAGCGATCCCCCAATCGTTGCATTATTCGCTGACTCGGCAGCTACGATACCAATTTCAGACCCTTTTCCAAACTTGGCTTTCTCCTCCGGTTTCGCCATCGATTTTGCCGCGCTGTAGGCCGATACAGAACCAATGTTGGCACCGATGCCCGGAAGGATTCCAATCCAGGTTCCAATCACAGAAGACCGAATCAGATTAAACGCCTGGTCCTTCCAGTCCTTCAAGCTAAACAGCATATCCCGGGTTCGCTTGAGCGGAATAATCGTAATCTTTTCTTCGAGACGACTCAGGTCAGAAATGATCTGACTAATCGCAAACATCCCAATGAGTACGGGTAGCAATTTGAGTCCGCCGTTGAGTTCTTCAAATCCGAAGGTCAACCGTAAGGTTCCCGTTGCCTGGTCTATACCGGGCAGGGACGCAAGCACCCCAAGAGAAGCCGACAAAAACGCCCGACTCATGGACTTGCCTCCTATCGAAGCGATGAGCACCAAGGCGAGTAGCACGAGAGCAAAGAAGTCGAAAGGCCCCAACTTCGTCGAATAATGAGCGATGGGACCAGAGAGCGAAATCAGGAACAGCCAGGAGATTAATCCTCCCACAAAAGATGCTGTTATCCCCAACCCCAACGCACGTCCCGGATGTCCGGCCTTGGCCATCGGATAGCCATCCAGTGTCGTCATGATCGAGGCCGGAGTCCCCGGCATCCGCAACAGTGTCGCGGTAATAAGCCCTCCACTCACCGCCCCCACATACATGCTGATGAGTAAAATAAAGGCGTTTACCGGATCCATGTTGAATGTAAGCGGCAGGGTCAACGCGATCAACATAGCACCGGTCAAACCAGGAATCGCACCCATCGTGATGCCGAGTACCGTTCCAATGACTACCAAAAGAATTCCCTGGACGCTAAACAGATAGGCCGATGCTGATTGAAGTGCTTCCATTAATAATCCCTAGGGCAAATCGATGCTGAAAAGTTGAGTGAAAACGAAATGAAGCCCGAAGGACATCAACAAAGCCACTTCCACGATTGAGACCCACTTGCGTTTATCGAAGTGAGTGAGGAACAACCCACTTGCCATGATGAATGCAATGGTCGACCAAACGAAGGGCAGAAGCCCCAGTCCCATCAACAGCACGTAGACGACCGTCATTGCCAAAGTGCCGAATGCAAAATCATAACGCAAATTCTCCTTGCCTATACTTCCGGTAGCAGGAGGCGGTATGAAAGACCGTTTTCCAAAAACGATCACACTGAAGACGACTACCGAACCTAGCGTCCACGCCGCAAAATTGGGCAACTTAACCCGACTTTGAGGTTTAATTTCTCCAAACGATTCCATTCTGGTCTTGATACGTTGATTCAAGGCATCCCCCAGAATAATTTTGGGAAGAATCTGCAGCTCATCCGCACGCTTTCGAACGTACTCGGTCTCCATGACCTGCTTCATCACCCCCGCAAAATAGTCGACAATCTCCGACGGAGTATCTTTGGGAAACCACCAATAATGAAGGTTATCGCTGTAAACCGGAAACCCAAGTTCTTCGCCCGTAGGAACCTCCGGGATTGCTTCCACACGCTCTTCGCCTAAATACGCTATCGCCTTCAATCCGTTCTGCCGAAACCTGACATATTCTCCGACCGAAAGTATAATCACGTCGAGATGGCCTCCCATCACTCCGGCCAGGCGGTGCGCCCCCCCTCCCGTTGCTACGAACCTAAACCGAGACCCCGGCAAGGTGTTCTCAAGCATGATGGCCGAAAAGTGAGAAGGGGTATTCAGGTTCACCCCGAATTTCACCGTCTCCGGTTCGGCTTTGGCGGCATCCATGAGTGCACCCAACGACTGATAAGGGGAATCCTCCGACACAAGCAACAAGACTCCAAATTCCCCCGTGGCCGCGGCGGCTTCATAATCATCCGGTCCGTTAGGGGACTGCCCCGTCGACTTCGCAACCATCAAGGCCTCATGCAGGCAGAGCACCGTATACCCATCAGGACGAGCGTCTTTGGCATAACTGCTACCGATGGAGGTTCCACCGCCCGGCTTATTCACCACCACCAGGGGTTGAGGCATCAGTTCATAGTCATTAATTGCCTTTTGAACGATTCGCACAAAGGTATCAGACCCACCGCCAGGTGCAAAGGGAACAACTACCCGAATCGGTTTCCGCGGGTATTCATCTCCCCCAAACGACCCGACCTTCAGGTATTGGTAAACAGACAGAAGTATCAACCCAACGATGCTGGCATGCATTAGAACATTTTTCTGAACCGTGGTCATACCCATCATCATCGAATTTTGGGTCCGGTCACTTCCCACCAATGGCCTTCATTGATCGTTTTGAGAACACCACCGACTCCCCCATAATAAAGAGTCGGAGGTGAAGTCTTTGGATCAAAAACCAAACACCATGCATGGTTAGACCAACGCAATCCGGCAGATGTAAAGTGATCTCCTCGATCCTTGCTGATGTATACACCCGCTTTGGTACCCACATAGACATGACTGGGGTTTGCGGGATCGATGGCCATAGATTCGATATGTTCTGTTAATGGTTCAGCGCCTGCAGTCCACGTTTTGCCTCCATCCCTGCTTCGGAATACGCCGCGCGGTTGGGTGCCGGCGTAAATGATTTTAGAATCCATGGGATCCAAAGCCAGCGCTCGTACATCGACATCGTATAACCCATCTGGATCGACTGACCAATTCTTTGCACCATCTTGCGTGGTGTAAACTCCATGCCAGGTACCTGCATAGAGCCTATCGGGGGCTTCCGGATCGATTACCAGCGTTCGAATCACTTTATCGAAAAGTCCGCTATTCGTTTCCTCCCACGAATTACCTCCATCGACGGTCTTAAAGACTCCATTCCCTTCTGTCCCCGCGAAAACGATTTGATCATCCTGAGGGTGCAATACGAGCGCCCGAATTCTGAGATCAGCAATGCCATTATTTACCGCCTTCCAACTACTGGCTCCATTTATGGATTTGTGGACCCCCATCTCGTAGGTTCCCGCGTAAATGATTTCTGGATTGGATTGGCTAACCGCAATAACTCGTGGTGAAAACGTATCCAGACCGTATACTGGCCAGTTATCGTTTCCACCTTCCAAGGTTTTGCAGAACCCCTTTGCTGCGCCCGCATATATAATCTTCGGATCGGTCGGATGCAGCGCTATCGCCTGCGTCTCTCCATGCCCCGGGGAACCCATTTGGGCGGGTAACTGATGGCTTAGGAGGGTCGACATGAATAAGATCGGCAGCAAGCTACCGATCTTTATAAAAAGGATAGATACCCAAGTCCTCGGATTTAAGTGCACCATTTTACCTAGCGATCCCATGGAAAATCGAAACTCGGCTGGCTGGTATAGCGGTTAATCTTGATGCTTAATTTGGATCCCGAACCAGGTGCCAAGTCCACAGTAAACGCGCGGGCATTTAATTCTTTTTGGACTTCCGTGAGGGCTTGATCAATCATACCGTTTCTGGGGTTTCTTACATCTCGAACCGGTGGCTGTACCTCCGCTACTTGCGTAAATGCGACAGACTCAAAGGAGTGCTCGCCATAGGCCCCAGCCTGAACAACCAATTGTCGCGACTCAGCGGCGTTGAGGTTGATAACTTCCAACTCGATCAAATCCTTTTCGATATGAGTCACCAAAGCCGCCACGTCGGGCGGCAATCCGGCAGTTCTGCGTTCACCATCGAAATAGCGAACTTGTGAATACAGCATTTCTCCCTGCACTTTAACGGGTAATCCACCAACGGACAGGCGGACCAGACTATCGAGTTTCATCGGGTCGACGAGAATCCACTTGTTATCGACGAACGTTTCGGGGTCTCCGTGTTCTTTTTGAATGAATTCGATTTTGCGGATAACCGTTTTCAATTCATCCCTCAAAGCACGCTCGGCAAAACCAGGGTTACGCCCCTTAACAAACTGAGCCCATTCCAGATCCTGGTCGGTGATACGGCCTCTCGACTTTTTGTGCGCCTCGATCAATTGCTCAATCTCGGCCCAATCACTCTCACTCTGTGTCATAAACCAGAGATGTAGATAGTCGGATGGACTTTCCTGTCTGAAATGATGCCACCCAACTTCGTTGTAACGGATGGGTACCTGAAATTCGCCATCGGACACTTTCCCATTCTTGCGCATCATTGCCAGCTGGCTTCGAGGTAAGTCCATCCAGCGAGTGTCGCCCGTCAATGTGGTGGCCACTTTGCCGGAAGTCAGTTGAGCTCGAACGATGTGCGAGCCACCGCTTACCCAATACCAGCCGTAATAGCCACCCCACCAATTGCCGTTTGTATATTCACCAATTTCTCCAGATAGGCCTACGTTGTCAGGGGTGATACCATTGTTCTTTTCGGTTAATTCTTCCCATCTGCTTATGTAGTCCTTTACCCACTGGATGTATTTTTCATCCCCTGTGTATAAGTAGGCATTCGCGATCAGGGGAGTAGCGGTCAGGTTCAGCGGAATGTCCCCCTTGGCCATCCGGTCACTCATGACCTTTACGATCTTGGCAAACAGGTCATTCTCGGGGTGATCATTTATCCAGGCTGAGGTTGTGTCGACACCCGGGATGTCAGTAAAAGGCAAGTGTCGGTAGACCAAGTTGGCGTTAGTTGGAATCCAATCCCGCTTGGTCCATTCCATGAGTGGTCCGCGGCTACCCGTCATGGATGCACGCATCTGTTTCAGTTCGGGATCCCAGTTAGGAGCCTCCGGATCTTCTCCAATGAACATGGCCGCAAAGCGAACAGAGCGGTCCCGAAAAAAAGCATCCTTCGGATTAACAAATCCCAAGGTGTAAAAATCCACATAGCCTTCACCGTGATGCATCCAATCCCAATTGGAATCAAATTCCCGATAGATTTGTCCGTAGCGCGTGAACTGTTTAGTAATCCCTTCCCATGCGTTCAGATGTAGGCGATTCAACTCGGCGGATCCGCCTAACGCAGTGTGAAGAGAGAACCCTTTGAATCCCTCATACAAGTCATCCGAAGAATTCATACCACCTTCATAGCGTTCTTTATACCTCACCGATCCGTCTTCAGCAACGTAAGTATTGTAAAACTCTACTCCAGCTCTGTTGAGAGTATCAATAAGGTGTCGTTCGAGTAACGCCCATTCGGGCGGTGCTACTTGGGCATCGCAGCGAATCGTTGAGAGGTCGAAACGATCTGAAGCAGTGGCACTAAATAATCCTGGATAAATGACCACCGTAAATGCCAGGCAAGCAGTCTTGATTTGAACGAACCTGCGGACCGGATAAAATAAACGCAAAAGTGTTTGGTAGGCTGCTGAAGCGTGCTGCATGACCGGCGCTAAATCTAATCAGGGCCTAATCGGTCCGGTCACGTCCCAATGCACCCCTTTATTCGTGGTCTTAAGAACACCTCCAACACCACCATAGTATAATGTGGATGGATTGGTCTTTGGGTCGAAAACCAACGTCCAAGCCATATTCGACCAACGAAGGCCAGCTGTGACAAACGTATCGGCTTTATCGGTACTCACGAATACGCCCGCCCGGGTTCCAACGTAAACGTGGCCAGGATTTGTTGGATCGATAGCCATCGACTCAATGTGCTCCATCAAAGGTTCCCTACCTCGCACCCACGTTTTCCCTCCATCTTCAGACCGATAAACACCTCGAGGCTGGGTACCGGCATAAACGATGTCCGGATTCGAAGGATCCAAGGCAATGGCGCGCACATCGACGTCGTAGAGCCCTTCAGGATCAGCCGACCAATTTTTGCCTCCATCCATCGTCTTGTATACGCCATGCCAAGTCCCCGCATAAATAACATCCGGATCGCGCGGATCCATCACCATCGATCGTATCACCTTATCGATCAATCCATGGTTAATCTCCTTCCAGGATTCACCGCCATCCACAGTTTTAAAAACGCCTCCTCCATCGGTTCCGGCATAGACCACCTGATCCTTACCCGGATGAATCAACATCGCACGCATATCCGGATAACTGATACCATTGTTCACTTCGACCCAGCTTTCGCCAGCATCGGAAGAACGATAAACACCGACTTTATGGGTACCGGCGAAAATGATGTCCGGGTTCTTCTGACCGACCACGATTGCCCGTGGCGAAAAAGTATCCAGCCCTACCGTAGGCCAATTGTCTTTTCCTCCTTTGGTAGTTTTACAAAGACCTTTTGCGGCCCCGGCATAAAGTATCATCGGATCCGTCGGGTGCAAAGCAACCGCTTGAGTTTCTCCATGACCGGGAGAACCCATCTGCGCGGACGCAAATTGCCCCAGGCAACAGATGCTCAATAACACCAAGATGCGCTTTTTCATTTCTGCGAGCTCCATGGAAACTGATAACTGGGTTTATGTTTATAACGGTCCAGAGTTAGCTTAACCGAGATGCCAGCCCCGGGCCCCAAGTCGAGGGTCAATGCCTGCGCGTCGACCTTTTCCTCCTTCGATGAGCCAATACGCACAGAAGTTATTTGGTGCTCACCATAGGTGCCTCCCTGGATCATCAAATGCCTGCGCTCAAATTGATTGACGTTACTGATTTCAATTTGAATCCAATCTTCTTCGATCCGCGAAACCAGAGCTGCCACATCCGCGGGAAGCCCTGCTCGCTTATACTCACCATCAAAATAGCGAACCTGCGCATGAAGCATCTCGCCTCGCTTGTGAATAGGCATGGCGCCAACCGTTAATCTTACAAGATTGTCCATCCTTACGGGATCATGATTGATCCACTTGTTATCTACCCACGTTTCAGGATCTCCATTCTCATTGCGAATCGACTCCATCTTATCGGCGACAAAGCGGAAGTCGCTCTGGAAAGCTTCCACTGGAAAGTCAGGATTTTTTCCGCGGACAAAATAGGCCCATCCGAGATCAGGATCATTGATCCGGCCATCGCGCTTGAGTTCAGCCTCCGCCAGACGCTCGATATTACTCCAATCCTCTTCATTATGATAAAGGTACCAAAGGTTCACATACGGATAGGCAATTTCTCCCGAATAATGATACCAGCCCCGTTGGTCATGGCGAATGGGCATCACATAGCGACCGTCTTCTAATTTTCCTTGCTCGCGCATGACAGCCATCTGACTTCTTGGAAGCTCAGAATATCCTTTATCTCCGGTCAGCAGCGTAGCGACTTTAGCCGAAGTTAGGGTAGCGTATACGACATCTGTGCCTCCACGGGGCCATACCCAGCCATAGTAACCGCCCCACCAATAACCGGTATATTCGCCGACCTTGCCGGAGAGTCCCACATTGTCAGGCGTTATTCCGCCATTTTCCTTAGTTAATCGTTCCCAGGTTCCCACATAGTCTTTCACCCACTGAACATACGTTTCGTCTCCTGTATAGAGGTAGGCATTTGCGATCAATGCAGTTGCAGCCAAATTTATGGGAACGTCTCCCTTGGCCATACGATCGCTCATGGCTTGAACCAGTTTTCCGAATTGATCGTTGTCGGGATGATCGTTAATCCATGCCGTAGAGCCTTCCACACCAGGAATATCAAAATACGGGAGCGGATAATACGTTAAGTTTCCATTCGTGGGAATCCAATCGCGCTTTGTCCACTCCATCTTGGGACCGCGACTCCCATTCATGACTGAACGGATAATTTTGTGCACAGGATCCCAATTGGGTGATTCTGGATCCTCCCCGGTATACATGGCAGCGAAGCGCACAGAACGATCGCGAAACCTCTCATCGTTGGGTTCTACCATCCCCATGGGATACAGCGATATATAACCTTCACCGTGGTGCATCCAGTCCCAGTTGGAATCGAACTCGCGATAGATTTGCCCATAACGGGTAAATTGTTTGGTGATACCTTCCCACACATGGCGGTGATGACGATCAATCTCCTCCGAACCGCCCATGGCGGTGAGTAGCGAAAACCCACGAAAGGCTTCATACGCATCGTCGGAAGAATTCATTCCCCCTTCATACCGCTCTTTCCACTCGAGCGAACCGTCCTCCAAGACATAAGTATTGTAAAACTCAATTCCCGCCCGATTCAACGTATCGATCAACTGTCGTTCATAGAGAGCCCAGGTCGGTGGTTCCTGCTGCTCGTCGACACGAAAAACCTGAACATTGCCCTCCAAGTCAAACGAGACGAAGAAGACTATCATTGATACTACCAGAGCCAGATGCAACGTGCGGTTCTTAGGAGTCATCACTTAACGATTATAGAGATGGTTCAATATTTAAGAAAGTTGTTAGAAGCTATTTAAACTATTTAGCTCCGAATAGAATCAACTTCTATCCGGAGCCAAATAAATCATGAACTACACTAACTACGAATTAGAACTTAAAGGTGTTAGAGAGATACACGGTCCGTGGATTGGGAATGCGAATGACAGCTACCGTTCCATCGGGATTGGTCCTGACCGGAATATTTCCACTTTCTCCGACAAGGTTTCGGACATTCAGTTGAACGCGCCAATCGACCTTGCCGTCCAAAATAGGCCGTTGGTAGGTAATCCACGCATCTCCACTGAATAGGCCATCGTCAAAGAAGGGACGGCTGATATCCGGGATTATGGCTCCGGTTTCCGAATCTATTATTTGGACAAATCCGGTTGCAGCTTCATCTTCCCAGCGGACAGCTCCACCAATTCCAAATCCTTTAAGAGCGCCTTCCTGGAATTCATAGGCAGAAACTCCAGTAAAGCGCCATTCCCTTTGTTCGTCGGATGGCTGTCCATCCTTGGCTCTTTGCGCTGCAATAGGCCCCAAAATCGCAGGCAGGCTTACTCCGAAGAGTTCGGCATCTCGTTCTAAATTAGGATCTTCCCGTAAATCTCCCAATCTTGCAGCGATACTGTCTTGAACATATGCCTGAGTAACCGCAAACATCAAAGGAGCCGTGTTGGAAAACGTGGTTTGCTGCTGGCTCACATTGGCTAGTATACGCCAAGAGGCGGTTGGATTGGCCACAAATTCAAGCTCAAATCCTTCGGCGAGCAGATCCCGTGTAGCCTGAAGGTTGGGTATATTGTCCCATTGATACTCATCCCAGACCCCGTCACCATTAAGGTCCACTTGTCTCGGATTGACCGTGTCAACCAAAGCTTGAGGAAGCGCATTAAAAGTTAGGTCGTAAAATTGAGCGTAACTTTGAATGGGGTGGCTGGCCGCATCGCCCTGATAAAGCTCCAATTGAGTGGAAAAGGGTATTTCATTCACAATCTCAGCATCCCGGTATTGGTTGATCCGACCGAACGCATTGCTAGCCACATTCGTACCAACACCCGCATTGACATTTGATACTCTCGTTTCGAACCAATTGAACTTAACGGAATACTTGTTGTCATCCGTGGAGATAGTGAATCCGTATTCTTCCGTGCTACCAGCGGGCTCAAAGATTGGTCTGCCTAGAATGTTGCTTCTTACACCGACCGGATTGAAATTCTCAGATTGAGCCCAATGGGCCCGCAGATCGAAGGGAAGATCCACCAACAATTCCTCCGGGAAACGGGCAACCACACTCCAGGTTTGGGTATCGTTGGGCTGTCCCTGCACTTTCGGTCTCGCATTGGGAGAAAGCGCGGTGAACTCCTGATTATAAGTTTCGTCAGCAAATTGCCGGGGTACAGAAGCTTCTGCTGCGGTGTTTATGGCATAGTTTTCAGTATCGTCTTCACGATAACCATACAAAGCCACGATGTGCTCATCCAGGAAGTAACTTTGCCAAGCAAGGGCTTTGGCTTCGATATTGGTCTGGCTGATTCCACCTCCATCCGGGCCTCCAAATGGAGGCACATCAGATCTTACTATGTCGACGGTGCCAGTGCGGATCGTACGATCGCCAGCCACCCCACTGTTAAGCCCTCCAGCCCCTTGGTTATCCACATAGGAAAAGCTGAATGAGTCCCCTGCCTGAGGCCTAGTGAAATCAATGGGGTGAAGCCGCACGTCGTCCATGGATTGCAGGCCGATCAGGCTATCTTCACTCGTGTAGGCTGTTATGTTGAGGGAACGACGACCACCCACGCCGTTACCGCCACCAAGTCGGTGGGATTGAGCAGAGTCCATGTTGAATTCATTACTGTGCGTCAACAATGCCGTCGCTTTGTGATAGGTATCCCGAGAGTAATCATTGTAAAGGCCCGTTAACCGGTGCCGGCCAAGCCAACCCAGGAATCCGTCGTTCTCAGAGAAGTCGAATTCACCGAATGCCGTGATGCGGAATGTCTCACGATCTGACCAGTCTGTCCTTTGTGTCGGTCTCCGAACCCAACTCATGGCCCGGCCCAAATTCGGATTGCGCTGGCCGTTGGGTAACCAAACCGTATTGTGGACGGTAATATCGGATGCCGCTGCCAAGCTGGTGCTTTGACCGCCGACAAATAGAAAATCCTGGAAGGTCCTGTAGCTCTGCTCGTCGTAGGCGAATTCAAATCCGACATTGCCATCAAAAAATGTTTGTTCCAGCGCGATGTTGAAGGCATCAAAATCACGTTCAACATAATCGAGTCCGTTGCTGTAAACCTGGTTGTAAAAATCAAACACCTCCCGGTTTTGTAAGGTGGGTGGGACGAAACCGAAAGCGTAACTAGAATCTCCATAAGCGCTGGCAGTTCTGTGATCCTGGATCGTCGCGACTGGCGAATCAGGGGCCAGACCCAGAGCCGCGCCCAGGGGCGTATTAATCAGGCCAGTACTAGCGGCGGTATCTCTACCGGCGTTCCAGTTGAAGATCCCATTGTAACCTCCGAGATCCATGCCGGGGATGCCAACATCAGGACTCGTAGCACCTCTTTCCGAGTACCAGATTCCCGTATGACGAAACGTCAGTGGGCGGGTCTTGGTATTTATACTGTTATGGCCGTTGTTTAAAGGTTGATCGTGCAGAGCCTGAAACTCCCAGGTGCCTCCTCCATCACTGGGTGCCCGCACACGGGCCTCCGGCACTACGCCCGTGTATTGCGCAATATTGGGCAATATGGGCTCGAACCAGGTGTCATAGGAAATGGTCGGCGGAACAATCTCCACCGGAGAACCTGATTGTTGACCGTCTTCGAAATTAACCCGCACGCGCGTGAGCGCGCTGTCACTTTCAAACACGACCCAATCCAGAGCCGCGTAAAACCGCGTCTGATCTTCGTAAGCCGGTTTCTGCTTATATTCCTGGCTTTCTTCGAGCATGGCGACACGGATGGCAAGGCGATCCTCTATGAGGGACTTGTTATATTCGAAGTTCGTACGCCAGCTTCCATAATTATCCATGCGGACACCGATCTCTCCAAAATTGTCGTTATGAATGGCTTGCTTGGTGCCGTTATTGATAACTCCACCCGGGCTCCCAATACCAAAGAGCAATGAATTGGGACCTCTACTAACGGTGACGCGTTCCGTGTTATAGCTGTCAAAGGGGATGTCCGTTAGAAAGTAACCACGGGTCAAATCCGCCTTTAACAAACCGCGAACTCTCTGATTATTCTGAGGATTGGTTCTTGCATCCGTTTGCACGAAACGACCGTCCCCAGTATCTGTCGCACCTGAGAAATTCCCCTGGATGCCGCCAACTTCTGTGTTCGCTGTGTAAGACAAAAGCGATAGAGCATCTGTAGCACCCACGTCGTCCATGAATTCCTCGGTGACCACGGATATGGCCGAACCCAGGTCCTTCAGGTCAGTTTTGATCCGGGTTCCCGCCAAAGTGCTGGTGGCCAGGTAACCTTGGGTTTCAGACTCATCGACACTGAACGGACTCAACGTAAACACATTTTCCTCTTCTTCCTGGGCAGATAAATGAGCGATGGAGAAGATAAGTCCTAGCATCAGAACACCCATGGGTGTTCTTGGTATATTAAGCAGTAACTGTTTCATTTGTATGAGTTGATTAAGAAGGCTTATGACCACCGTAGAATGACCGAGATGAAGTCATTTGGTAATTCATTCGGGGTAGGTTCCCGGACTAAAATCTCTTTTTGATCAGAAATCTCAAGGCGGTTCCTGCTAAACGCGTTTACCAGCAATTGATTTGTTCATCCTAAATTCTCCCAACATACCTCAACAGGTTCTATCTGCATTCAGTTTGACACGCCCTGTTTGTTCCCATCGTAAGACTTCTATCCTACTTCCAGAAAATCTCCAACCGCACCCCGATCTTCATGAAACGACCCAATATCCTTTGGTACTGCACCGATCAGCAACGCTTTGATACCATCGGCGCCCTCGGGAACCCACATGTCGAAACGCCGACGATAGATAGTCTCGTTCGTTCCGGGGTGAGTTTTACCAATAGCTATTGCCAGAGTCCCATATGCACTCCCAGCCGGGCCAGTATCATGACCGGACTTTATCCGAGTCGCGCCCGCAACACGCGCAATGGCAATGACACGTTTCCTACAGATACGCCCCTAATCTCCAAACAAATCGCTGATTCTGGTTATACCTGCGGACTTATCGGAAAATTTCACCTGGTCAGTGCAGGTCGTCGCCCAGAGCCACGACTCGATGATGGCTTTGATTATTGGCAACACTCCCATGCACCGAGGGATGACTGGCCAGAAGGGACGCATGCTTATGCAGACTGGGTGAAAAGCCAGGGGCAAGATCTGGATACCCTTCGTGACTCTAAAGAAAACGTCCCAACCGAATTTCATCAGACCAAGTGGGCATCCGATTGCGCGATCGACTTTATATCCCGAGACCATGAACAACCCTGGATGCTCAATATCAATGTGTATGATCCACATCCTCCTTTTGTCCCGCCCGCGAAATACGCTGCCCGTTTTAAGCCCGAGGAGATGCCAGGCCCCCATTTCAGAGAAAGCGACATTAAATTCCAAAAAACTTTGGAAGCCGTCGATTTTCAGGACGAGATACGCCGTCCCGAAGAACACAACGCCCAGTCTGCCCAAGCGAAATACTACGCCATGATCGCTCTTATAGATGACCAGTTTGCTCGTATTCTCGAAGCATTGGATCAATCCGGCCAACGGGAGAACACGGTCATTATATTTACTTCCGATCACGGAGAAACGCTTGGAGATCACGGTCTCATGTTCAAAGGATGCCGATTTTACGAGGGACTGGTAAAAGTACCTTTAGTTTTTTCCGCTCCGTTACGGATGCAGTCCGACCTACGCTGTAACGGACTCGTTGAACTTCTCGATCTTTCGGCCACTCTCCTCGACCTAGCAGGAGTCGAACTACCGGAACACCATCAGGGAAAAAGTCTCATCCCCATTCTAAGAGGTGAGGTTTCCGGTGAACACCTGCGGGATTCCGTTCGCTGCGAATACTTCGACGCCTTGGACCCACATTTCACCGGCGGTACAGGCAGTTTTGCGACCATGTACCGAAATAGCAGGTATAAGCTGGTAGTCTATCACAGTCATAGCCTGGGCGAACTTTACGACCTCGAAGAAGACCCCTGGGAATACCGCGACTTATGGAATGATCCGAACCATCAGGTTATCAGGAACCATCTCATCCTTGAGAGCTTTAACAGCCATGTTAATCTGACAACCAACGTTGGCTCGAAGCGTATTGCACCTATGTAAACAGTAAGGTATCCGAGTAATGGTACCGCAGCCTGATACTTTGAGAGAGATGAATGATTGCATCCTTCTCTTTCCTACTCTTTCATAAAACTAACTCCCAAAAATCACTCCCCGTTCTCACTTGGTTTTATGAAAGAACCCCAAATTCGTAAGCCGGACAAGCACCCGACTTTTGCTGATATCGCCAAACAGGCAGGTGTATGCAAAGCCACCGTATCACTGGCAATGCGGAACAATCCCCGGATACCGATTGAGACCCGAGACCGAATCAAGGACATTGCACTCAAAATGGGTTACCGATTGAATCCTTTGGTGTCGGCCAATATGGCTCAGATACGACGGTCGAAGCCCCGCGGCGCTTCGAAAGCTACCATCGGGCTGCTAAACACCTTTATAGACGAACAACTGAAGGACAAGCGGGTTGAGTGGCATATCCAAAGTCGTTTCCTTAAAGGTGCAAAACGCAGGTCCGAAGAGTTGGGTTTTGATTTTGATTTCCTGGAGTTTGATCTAGCCTATTACTCTGGAGACCGGATTCAGCAGGTGTTGATGAGTAGGAGGGTCTCAGGGCTCGTACTCGGGCCTTTAAGATTTTCAAATATGGAACTCAATCTGGACTGGTCCAAATTTGCCGTTTCATCGATCGGATTCTCCGACACGCTGGGCAACATCCCGAGTGTGTTCTATGATAACTTCAGGTGTATGCAGGACGTCTTGGAGTATCTCTCCAAACGGGGATATCGCCGTATCGGCTTTATCACAGATTCAGAAAACGAACTGCGCGGCGGTCATCTCTGGAACGCTGGTTTCCTTGAGTATCAGAACCGGGTGGTAGACTCCAATGACCGCGTACCGATCTTGCGGATTCCCAAACCAGAGCTCCTTTTCGGGGCAAGCGATTTTGAGTCCATGCACTTTTGGTATAAGAAAAACAAGCCCGATGTAGTCATCGCTTTCCGATCTCAGATTTTGGATTTCTTTCAAGGACTCGGTTACAAAGTTCCGGAGGACTTCGGCTACATGGTCCTCAATTGGTCTTCCAAAACGGACGGTTGCTCCGGCTACCGACAGTGCCATGAAGAAATGGCTGAGGTCGCGGTGAACATCGTTTCCGAACGTCTCTATAACAACGAGAGGGGTGAGTTAACAAAACCCAGAACGACTCTTTTGAGAGGTGATTTTGTCGAGGGATTTACACTGAAAAACTAAAAAACCTAGCGGCCTTCGCTGAGTCTTCCATCGAAGTCATCGCGGTCAATCTCTGGTTGAAGCGGGAACTGGATCGTCTTACCATCACGGCCACTTCGATAAATCGCTGTGAATAGCTCCACCGCATTACGCCCTTCCTGACCGGTAACGCTGGGATCGCGGTCATTCTCAACCGCTTCGATAAAGTCGGAAATCTGAAGATAATGGTAATACTCCATCGCGTTGATCTCCTTAAAGCGCTGGGTGTCCTCTGCTCGAAACTCCTCAAGCAGCTGATCTTCTCCCGGAACCGTCCAGAAATCATTGAGCGGCGGCTCCTCTATCGCCGCCATACCAGCGATGAACATTTGCCCGCCATCCGTTTGGACACCGACCTTGGCACCCGTGTTACCCAACACACTCACTTTACCGAATAAAGCAGGATTAAACGAGTTACTGACGAGAATATGGCCCAGGGCTCCACTTTTAAACCTGATCGACGCGACGGCGGTATCCTCCACTTCAATACCTGGGTGATTGAGATTCCCCCACATTCCGCATAGCTGATCCACTTCCCCCATAAACCACAGCAAAAGATCGAGTTGGTGAACCGCCTGATTTACCAAAACGCCACCCCCCTCTTCGCTCCAGGTACCTCGCCAGGGATCGCTATCATAGTAATCCTGATCGCGCCACCCGAGCATCGTTACCATACCCAGAATTGGATTCCCTATCTTTCCCGCCTCAATCGCCTCTTTTACCCGAATCACCGGTTCGTAGTAGCGGCGCTGACAGCACATACCCAGTTTCGCATTCCCTTTCTCCGCAGCAGCTAGCATCGCATCACAATCCTCTAAAGAAGAGGCCAATGGTTTTTCAATGAGCAAATGCATCCCAGACTCCAGCGCAGCTACCGCCGAATCGACGTGGGCCGGGTGCGGCGTACAAACCGTCGAGGCTTGAACTCCGGATTCTCGCAAATAAGCCTCCAGATCCGTAAACGCCTTTACCCCATACTGATCGGCAAATGCCTGGGTTCGGTCAGGTGTTCTTCCCAGAACTGCCGAGAAATTACTGTGGGAATTGTTGACCAAAGCCGCAGCATGCAGGTGAGCGACCTTGCCAGTTCCGATGATACCGGTATTTATCATTAGTAGTGAGAAATTAAGAGCGAGGAGCGACGATTTGCCTTGATCGTGATCCTAATCCTGATCGCGATCCAGTCCGCTTATTTTAAGGGTTTAAAATTACTTTGGTCAGACCCGCTTCGCCTTTGTGTAGACGGGCAAACCAGTCCCCACCTTCTTCAAGTGGGCGCACTTGGCTAATAAGGGGACCTACATTGATCTTTCCACTCGCGATTAGGTCCAAGCAAGCCGGATACTCACCAGACGAGGCACAAGATCCGATCAAATTGATTTGCCGCGTTACCACCTCTTGCAGCGGCATCTCCACGGTCTTCGCGATATTTCCAACGAGGGTGCAGCTACCCCCTTTGCGCAAACAACGGATTGCCGTCTGAGTCGCCGCAGTAATTCCCACTGCTTCCATAGAAAGGTCAGCCCCACGTCCTTGGGTTTCGGCTTGAACCGTTTCAATCACATTTACTTTGGAAGGGTTCAGGCAAAAATCAGCTCCAAACTCCCTGGCTACCTCGAGGCGGGACTCGTCAAGATCGACTACAAACGTTTTACCGCAGCCAGCTGCTTTGATAGCTTGCAAGCAGAGCAGACCTATCATTCCGGCACCTATGACCACGACAGAATCGTTTAGCTGAACGGGGGTCCGAGAAACCGCATGTACCGCTACCGAAACCGCCTCCACCATGGCTGCCTGTTCAAATGAGATTCCTTCAGGAAGCGCATAAAGAATGTGATCCGGAACCGTGACGTATTCGGCGAATGCACCATGTCGCCGATAGTCATCGCAAGAGACTCCCAGAACCATCCGATCGTCGCAAAGGTTCGTTTCACCCCGGTTACAGTGATAACAATTTCCGCAATAGATCATCGAATCGAATGTGACTCGATCTCCCTCTGCCCATTTTGAAGTATCGACTGATTGCCCCAGTTTAGCGATGGTCCCAGCTGCTTCATGGCCCATGATGATCGGCGGTATGCGACGCCCACTGGAGCCATCCATACCGTGCACATCGCTGCCACAGATACCACAGGCTGCGACACGAACCAACACCTCGTTGTCCGCTATTTCCGGTAAATCGACTTCTTTGTATTCAAACTTTTCGTACTCAACGAGCTCAAGGGCTTTCATGCTACTCATAATGCGCTAGGGTTTTAGATTCTCGATGCAGTAGATCAGGATTAAGATAATGATCAAGTTCAGGATCTATCTGCCCAATTTTCATGCTTTGACAAGGAACCTGCGGAAACCATTAAATCCCACCTACTTTCGATCCCGTATGCAAAGCCCCATCACTCGTAGAAAATTTGTCTCCAACCTCGCGCTGGGTTCAGCAGGTGCTCTCGCATTCCCTTATGTCAGCCAGGGAGGACACCACGCCTCGGTTGCGAGTAAGCTCAATGTAGCCTGCGTCGGTATTGGCCATATGGGAAACGCTGCCGTGAAAGACGCTTTAACTGAAAATATGGTAGCCCTGTGCGATGTTGATTGGCGCCCTGATGAATCGATCTGGGGAGACCGCAATCCCGCCAAGACCGCAGCGGATCATCCACAAGCCCAGCAGTTTACCGACTACCGTAAAATGTTGGACAAGATGCACAAAGACATTGATGTCGTCCAGGTATCTACGCCGGACCACACCCACTTCCCCATAGCAATGGCGGCCATGGAACACGGGAAACACGTCTTCGTGCAAAAACCCTTGGCTCACAATATCTGGCAATTGCGCACTCTGCAAAAGGCAGCTCACCACTATGGAGTTAAAACCGTAATGGGTAACCAGGGGCACACTTTCGAAGGAGCCCGGCTTATCAAAGAATGGTACGACAATGGAATTCTGGGTGACGTGCGGGAGGTACACTGTTGGACGGATCGCCCTATGGAGCCCTGGTTTATAAAGCCAAACAGCATTCCTCCAGCGCCAGAAAAGACCCCTCGATTGGTCGACTGGGACCTGTGGCAGGGCCCTACCCGGAAACGTTCTTTCAGCACCGAGTATGTAACCCAGCGATGGCGCGGCTGGTGGGACTATGGAGTGGGAAGTCTCGGAGACATCGGTTGTCACTGTATAGATACTCCATTCTGGACACTTGATTTAGGAATGCCGACCGCCGTCGATGTGCGTCTGGATGAACCGGCCAACGATCAGTTTACTCCATTTGGTGCCCATGTGACCTATCATTTCCCCGCCAGAGGTACTAAGCCACCGGTAACGCTTCACTGGTATGAGGGAAGGCCCCGTCCGCCCAAACTGGAAGGGATGGAGGGACTGCCCAGCAACGGCATGTATATGATCGGTTCCAAAGAAACAGTCTACCATCCGGATATGCGACCTAAGAGCCCCCAACTGTGGCCCCGCGAGAGAATGTATGATTACAAGGAGCTTCTGAAACAGAAATCCATTCCCAGGGTCGACGGAGGTCCCCGATTGGAGTTGTTTCGCGAGATCAAAGGAGAAGGCCCTCAAGCCGGATCCAATTTCGACTACGCCGCGCCACTCACCGAGGTAATCCTGCTTGGCTCGCTCGCTATTCGGCTCGGTCACCGCATCGAATGGGATGCAAAAGCCATGAAGATTACCAATATCCAGGGACTGGATCACCTTATCAAAGAACCGGTGCGGCAAGGTTGGTCATACGGCGAAAACCTGTGGAGCTAAGTCGATAGAGGGAATAGACGGATTTCGTCGCGTGCTGAACTTCGAAAAATAGTTTATCTTCGAGACGCTGAATTGCATAAACTTTCCAAGGAAATACTTGCAGATCGAGGCCACACTATGCCGACAATAAAGAGGTATGCTACCCCACCCCAAACAAGCAGTCAAAATGGTCTGTTTACTCTTGGGTTTTGCTGCACTGAAATTAAATGCCGCCACGGAGATTCCAGAAGGTGGAATCTCGATTCTGCCTCCTGATCCTATAGCCAGTCATACTTTCTGGGCGGGAAACAACCACGGACCCGTTGGATCCCGTGAAATCGTGGCGGTCGAACACCCGGACTTTGACAAAGCCATTCGAGCTACCATTACGAATCCGAACGGCGCATTTTGGAACGGGCAGATTTCCATCGCTTCGACTCAGGGCGTTTCTGAAAACGATGTATTACTGATCCGGGTGTTCTTTCGATCGATATACACTGAAGATGAAACAGGAACCTCCTTTACCACAGTTTATCCTCAGAGCCCCGCACCAGATTTCACGAAGTATCTGACACGAGAACTCGCAGAATTTAAAGCCGCCGGATGGGTCGAATACCTGCTTCCCTTTAAGTTGACCGAGTCTTTGCCAGCTGGAGACCTCACGCTCCTTTTTGGACTTGGAGCCGGTGTTCATCCTCAACAGTGGGAAATTGGCGGGATTGAGCTGATCAACTATAAACAGACCAAGACCCTCGACGAGCTGCCCCAGACGAAACCGAGCTACCTCGGCCGTGAACCCGATGCCCCTTGGCGCAAGCAGGCTGAAGAACGGATCGAACGATACCGGAAAGGCCCGCTACGTATCCATATCTTTGATGCAAATGGAACACCCGTACCGAATGCAGAGGTAGCACTCACATTCAAAAAGCATGCCTACCATTTCGGGTCCGCCATCTCGGCCTCACGACTCTTGAGTCAGGACGTCAACGGTGAAATCTATCGCTCTAAGGTGCTCGAGCTATTCAATCAGGCCGGCCCTGAAAATGCGCTGAAATGGGGTGCCTGGGATGGTGAATGGGGAAGTTTAGACTTTGGTCGGGAAATCGCCCTTGAGGCACTCGGCTGGCTAAAGGAGCACGATCTCTTTACCAGAGGTCATGTCATGGTCTGGCCTTCGAAACGCAATCTACCTAACAGCATGCAGGACTTTTTGCTGGATGGAGATCCCGCGAATGCAGATCCTGCGGCCAAGCAGGCAGTCATCGATCACATCGTAGATATAGGAGTAGCAACCGCTCCGAACATAGATGAATGGGACGTGATCAACGAACCCTTCGATAACCACTATCTTATGGATGCATTTGGTGATGACATTATGGTCGATTGGTTTACCAAAGCCCGTGAAGTATTACCCCATCAAACCCTTTACCTGAATGACTACGGTATTCTCTCAGGTGGAGGGCGCAATGCAGACCACCAGCAACACTTCGAAGATACCATAAGATTTCTTCTCGACAACAACGCCCCGATGGGAGCGATCGGAATGCAGGGCCACTTTAGCAGTTCGCCAACCAGTATCGATACACTCTGGGAAGTATTAGAGCGTTACTCCACCCAATTTCCGGACCTGAAGATACGTATCACGGAATTCACCGTCGCGACCGATGATGAAGAGATGCAAGGCGACTACCTGCGGGATTTCTTTACCCAGATCTTCAGCCACCCGAAGACCATCGGTATACAGCTATGGGGCTTCTGGGAAAATCAAATCTTTAACACCAGTAGCGCAATCTACCGAGCAGACTGGTCACCGAAACCAGCCGCCCTCGCTTACCAAGATCTTGTCCTTGATAAGTGGTGGAACAACTTTTCGGGCGTCTGCAGCGAAAAAGGAACATTTGGGCGACGCAGCTTCTATGGCGAATACGAAGCCACCGTTAACCTAGACGGAATTGAATCTAAACAAGCATTCTCAATCCTGGAAGGTTCGGATAAAAATGTGCTGATTTTCCTCAGCAATGTTCAATCCGGAACTCCTCCGATCATAAATGGAAACTTTGAAACCCAGGATCTCAATGGCTGGGACGTGAACTCGAGTGATGCCTATGAGTACGGGCCACAAGTATTCGACCAGGGAACCGTCCTACCGTTTTTCAACTTGGAGCCATCCGTAGGAAACGCCGCTCTCACTTTCGGATTCAAAGGCGACGAGAGCGGCGAAATAGAACTCTCCCAGTCAATTCACGTCGGGGAGAGTCGGAATCAGACGCTGAGCTTCGACTATCGAGTAGCTTCTAAACTTCTCAACACCAACCGCGGAACGCCACTTGATTTGCATATCGAATACGAAAATGGTGACCCCGCCATTATGACCAGAGCTATCTTTCATCCTGAAACTGGGTCAGACTTTGCAGATACAGGACTCAAACGGATGCGGCTCAATCTGGATCAGTTTTCCGGGAAAACCCTTAAGATTCGTTTTACCCTAAACAGCCCGGGAACCGGAGGAGAAAACTATACATACGTCATGTTGGATAACGTTACGGTAGCTCCATTCTCACTACCAGAGACTCAGCTAACTTTGGATGAATCCAATCAAGTCAGTATCGAAGTTTCCTCAGATGAACCGACGATTTTCAAACTGGAAAAATCCGACGATCTAACCGACTGGAAACCCGTTGCCGAGTTTACTGATCTCGACATTGAAGGACCTAAACACTACCACTCGACGTCTCCCGTTGACCGGAAGGTGTTTTACCGGTTGAGCGAAAAATAGTGTCGATTTAAAGCCCGAACAGACCCGGCAACCAGGTTGAAAGGCCTGGAACGTAGGTTATCAATATCAGACCGATACTCATGGCGAAGAAAATGGGAATTAACGGACGAACGACATTGGCAATCGTTGTTTTCCCTACACCACAACCAATAAACAGGCACGTACCCACGGGAGGGGTACATAAGCCTATGCACAGATTTGCGATCATGAATATGCCAAAATGAACCGGTTCCAAACCAAGCTTGGTAACAACGGGTAACAGAATCGGCGTGAAAATCAGAACCGCTGGAGTCATATCCATAAACGTACCCACGACGAGTAGCAGCAGGTTAATGATCAGCAGAATAACAATCTTGTTTTCAGAAATTGCCAAAAGCGCGGAACTCACCGTCTGAGGTATCTGCTCATAGGCCAGAATCCACCCCATCGCCTGGCTGGCTCCAACCAGGATCATAACAACCGACGTTGTTTTGGATGCTTTCAGGAAAATGCGCGGCAAGTCAGTGATTTTCACTTCGCGGTAGACAACGACTCCAAGGATGAGCGCATAAAGTACTGCGACGGCTGACGCCTCTGTCGCAGAAAATACACCACCGAGAATCCCTCCGATAACGATTAATACCAACAACAGACTGGGAAACGCATGCCCGAAACATACGATCATTTGTTTCATCGATGCGGGTTCGCCAGTACCGACGGCCAGTTTTCGGTTCATAAAGAAACAGGCAGTCATGATTAAAAGTCCCATGACGATTCCGGGGATCACACCTCCTAGAAACAAACCGGCAACGGACACATTACCGGCCACCACGGCGTAGACGATCATGATATTACTCGGTGGAATCAACAGCCCTGTCGTTGCGGAGGCGGTCGTCAGTGCCACGCTGAAATCACGTCCGTAGTTTTTCCGTTCCATCTCAGGAATCATAAATCCTCCGATTGAAGAAACAGCCGCTGCGGCAGAGCCCGATATGGCTCCAAACATCATACAGGTCATGGTATTCACGTAGGCCAGTCCGCCATGAAAACGCCCGATTACAGAGCTCGCAAAATCCATGAGGCGTCGAGCCATTCCACCCTCTCCCATCAAGACTCCTGAAAGAATAAAAAACGGAATCGCGAGCAGTGGGAAGCTGGCGATACCATTGGAAACCTTTTGCGACACGATGTAGGCCGTGGGTACATCACCGAGTGATAAAATCGTCACAAGGGTTGCCACGCCAATGCACACCGCAATCGGTACGTTCATGACCAGCAGACCGAAGAACACCACCAACAGTATGAGAACTTGAGGATCCACTAGACATCCCCCCCTTCGAGTTTGGCGTGATCGTTCGGGAGTTTCTTTCCCGTGAAGATCAAAATGAGATGTTCTATACTGAAGATAACAAAGAACACCCCCGATATAGGCACCGCCATATACATATAACCTTTTTGCCAACCCAGGGCTGGCGTCAATTGCCCGGCCGCCAAGGTCTCAGAGACGAGTCTCCACCCGCCATACAACAGGACAAATCCCGCAAAAAAAAGCACCACCATCTCTACGAATATCGCCCCGACCTTCTGCGCATCCGGATGGAGTTTTCCCACAAAATAATCAACTCCAAGATGGCCCTGTTCTTCATAAGTCAAACTAGCACCCAGTAAGGATATCCAAATCAGCAGGTAAATCGCCAACACCTCCGTCCAACGACTCTGAGCACCCAAAACAAAACGCGAAAAAACCCCCCAGAGCACATCCAAGGTCAGGGCAGTAAATGCCAGTATTAGAAATACCTCCAATGACTTTACCAGAAAATTACGTAACGGCTTCATGAATACAGACTTCTAATCAATAGCTTGAATTCGTTTGATAAGTGGCTCAATAACGGTACCGTCAAAATTGGAATACATCTTAGCTGCCAGGCGTTGAAACTCTGACTTATCGGGGTAATAGATAGTCACTCCTTCCGCCTCAAGACTTTCGAGACACTCTGCCACGTAGTCATTCCATATCTCCCGTTGATACTCGAGGGATTCGTCAGCTGCTTCCTGCACCCATTGTTGCACCTGAGGTGAAAGCGTTTCCCAAATTTTCTGACTGAAGAGAATGATGTCCGGGATACGGGCGTGTTCGTCCATACTGTAGTGTTTGGCCACCTCCCAGTGGCGCGTATCATACATACTGGGGGGATTATTCTCGGCTCCGTCGACCATCCCTTGCTGGAGGGCCGAATACAGATCTCCAAACGGAATCGGTGTTGGAGAGCCCCCCAATACGTCGACCATATCCATTGAGGTTTTACTATCCATCACACGGATTTTCATGCCTTTAAGATCTGAAGGACTAAGCACCGGTCGATCAGCCGTATAAAAGCTACGGGCTCCACTATCGTAGTAACAGACACCCCGGATTCCGGCTTCAGCCCCTTTAAGCAGGATACTCTTTCCTATTTCACCGTTCAGAACCTTCCAGAAATGATCTTCATCGCGAAAAAGATACGGTACGCTGAAAATCGCCATCTCAGGGATAAAATTCTCCAGAGGCGCGGTGGACGCTTTGGCCATTGCCAACGCCCCCTTTTGAAGTTGTTCAGTCGTATCCGTCTCAGAACCGAGTTGCCCATTAGGGAACACCTGGATCTCGACCAGCCCCCCGGATTTTTCCGCAGCCCGTTCAGCCATAAACACCATGGCCTTGTGGGTTGGTGCAGACTGAGGTAGCACGTGCGCCAATTTTAACACCACCTTGTTAGGCCCAGCACTAGAACCGGAAGCTCCAATAATCATCGAAAAAACGAGGGCAGTAAGAACTGACCCGATCGCGAGACCAAGTACGAGAAACGAAACCGATTTTTTATCCATAGAATAGCCAGGCTGAAGAAGAGCCCCCTAGCTAACGGACTTTGTCTGTCGCCGGAAAGCGAAATCGTTGCCGATCACGGCAGAACTGCTTCGAGCAACTCCGTACTACCTGTTCTATCCGCATCAGAATCCGCTTATTTAATGCAAGAAGATCCCATCAAAGACTGTCCTTTCCCTTACTCCTTATATTGATTCGGAAAAAGCTGTCTGTTCCAATGGGGTTGAGTCGCCGACCTTCATCGGAGGATATCACGTTTAACAACTCGTCCTGATCCAAGCCAACGATGTGCGGATCCGTTTTCTACGGTCGCCTTACGGACGGATTTCACATTTTTCGCGACATCGCACAAACCGTTCCTGCCCCTGTTCCCCGTTTACAAGCACACCCAAGTAAAGCAAACCGTATTTAGGACCATTTGTGCGACAGCGCTCATTCACCAATTGCCCGTAGAGCCGCCTTAAGATAACCCAATGCATAGGCCATACCCGCGTGCCACGGGGCATCACATGTCATCTGCGGGGTGTGATCCGGAATCAATACCCCTGAATATTGATTCTTTTTCAGAATCTTCAGAACGCGGATCATATCCACATCCCCTTCATCGATGAAGGTCTCTTTGTAGGTCGGAACCTTACCCCTGACATTTCTAAAATGGATATACCCGATCTTGTCCTGCGAGCTGTAGGCATCGACCGTTTCGTAAATGTCGCCTTCCGTCATCTCCGCTAAACTCCCAATACAAAACTCGAGCGAGTTTGCCGCACCAGGAACCAAGTTCAAAAGTTTCTGGTAGAGCTGGGGCTGATAAACCAGTCGCGGCTGGCCTCTTACGAACTCGCAAGGAGGATCATCGGGATGCGCCGCCATCTTGACACCCGCTTCGTCGGCTACCGGTAAAATCTCCTCCAAAAAATACCGCAGTCTTTCCCACAACTCAGTATGTGTAACAGGAGCCAGATTACCAGCCGGAGCATCCTCGTCATAGATCATATTCCAGACCATACCATTGGGGATAGGCGCGTCTTCAGCCCCATTCATGCCCACCGATTCCGCCCGCCCCCGCGCAAATGGACCGTTTACCCGTGCGGCAA
>CAYGQM010000075.1:0-31908 GCA_964352065.1 uncultured Opitutaceae bacterium | reverse complement strand
CGCCTATTGTAGCGCACCCTCCTGCGGCCCTTCTCGAGCCAGTTTATTAACCGGCATACTACCATCTACCTCCGGACTTTATTACAATTCACAACCAGAACGTCAGGATCCTCGAACTTGGATGCAAGAAGTAGTCAACCTGCCGGAACATTTCAAAAGGAGCGGCTACACAACCGGTTTATACGGTAAGGTATTTCACACGGCCAATAAGGGGGAGCAAATTTCATCGTATACCACGGAGGGATACTTTTCGGAACACACCGGATTTTGGGCGAACATTCCTGAAGCGGTAAAAGCTGATTTAACAAGCTATCGCTACAAAGGAGGTAGTAATTTTGCTTGGGGTCCGGTGCCGGATAATTGGGAAACAAACACACGATCATTGATTGATACCGAGAACACGACCTTGCTCATCGACGCTCTTAACAAACCTTTAAGTAACCCTTTCTTTTTTACCCTCGGTTTCCTTCGTCCTCACCTTCCCTGGGTAGCCCCGCAGCGATTTTTTGACCTCTATCCGCTGGAGGATATTTCTATACCCGAAGGTTACCAGAAAGGCGACCTGAACGACTTGCCTGAATGCGCCAAATGGATGGCCCAGCAAGTTCCCGGAAATCACCTCGGCGAAAGTTATTTGCAAAAAGAGATACACGATACCGGTGCTTGGAAATCAGCGATCCAAGCTTACCAGGCGTCTATGTCCTATATGGACCACCAACTGGGAAGACTACTGGATGCTGTCGAAAGTAGCGATCACGCAGCAAACACGATCATAATCGTAGCAAGCGACCATGGCTATCACCTCGGAGAGAAAGATCACTGGACCAAATTCGGTCTGTGGGAAAAGACCCTGCGTGTGCCGTTCTTAATCGCGCTTCCCGATCAGAACCCCCAAGTAGCCCGTTCACCGGTCGGGCTTATCGATCTTTACCCGACCCTCATTACACTCGCGGGCCTAGATCAACCTACAGGCCAGACTCTGGAAGGCATTGATCTAACTCCCCTTCTCAAGGATTCGAATTTGTCTCGAGGGCGTTCAGTGCTTTCCACCTACGGCTACCAGTGTCATTCTCTTCGCAACGACTCGTTTCGCTATATTCGTTATCGCGATGGTTCAGAAGAACTGTACGATCATAGATCTGATCCTCATGAATTTACCAATCTAGCACACAACGATTCACACATACCTCAGATTGAAATTTTCAGAACGCAACTACCTTCAATCAATACACCGGAGTCAGACAATCGTTCAAACCTAAGCTGGGACCCCAAAGTATTCCAACCCGGCTATACCTACAAACCCTGAACCATTTTCATAACTTCTGTATTCGTAAATCGATGACACAACGACTTCACAGATACATCTGCATCCTGACAGTTATAGGATCAGTACTACTCTGCGGCGATATGATCTATTCAGCCAACACGCGTCCCAATGTCCTGCTCATCATAATCGATGATGCTAATCCTTTCGCAAACTCCCTCGACGGTGACCTCACGGTTCCCACACCCAATCTCGAAAGACTTGCTGCTCGTTCCGCGCGATTCAAAAATGCCTATGTGAATGTTCCAGCGTGCGCACCTTCTCGTACGGCGCTATTAACCGGCGTCGCGGCACACCGTTCTGGTTCCTACTACAACACACACTCCTTTCGTGAATCCGGCGGCTGGATCGCCGATGTCGACAGCCTGCCACGACACTTCCAAAAGCAGGGCTACCTGGCAGCTGGCTACGGTAAGGTCTTTCACTTCGCCGGGCCAGACCAACGCTCGTTCTCCGAAGGTCATTTCGAGCCCTTCACCAACCAAAAGGACTTTGGACTGCTCGACTATATTCTGCCAGGCACCCGCGTGGAGATCAGCGAGCGTATGACCAACTATCACTGGGGTCAGTTGCCTAACGACTGGGATCTCGCTGACCCCACCAAGATGCAGCAGGACACCCTCAACGTCGACCGCTCCATCGCGCTGCTCCAAAATACGCCTACCGATCAATCGGTGTTCATCGCCTGTGGCATCTATCGTCCCCACGTTACCTGGACGGTCCCTAAGCGCTATTTCGATCAGTTTCCCCTCGGCGAAATTATCATCCCCGAATCCTACCGGCCGGGTGATCTGGAAGACCTGCCCAAACCCGCTCGTTGGGTTGCAATGCGTCGGGGATTTCACGATCTTATCGTAAAAGGCGGCCTGTGGAAACAATGCCTCCAAGCCCACTACGCCTCCATGGCTTACATGGATGACATGTTGGGGCGACTATTGGAAGGACTGGAACAAAGCCCGCGAGCCGAGAATACCGTCATCGTGTTCATGTCCGACAATGGCTACCACCTCGGTGAAAAGAATCACTGGTCCAAATTCGCCCTGTGGGAAATCGCAAGCAAGGTCCCGTTCATGATAGCGGGCCCCGACATCAAGCCCGCCCAAATTTCGAGCCCGGTCTCGTCTCTCGACGTCTACCCCACTCTGGTCGAACTCGCCGGCCTGCCGCAGCCTAACAGCCATGAACTCGACGGCCTAACCCTCGGCCCCGTACTGAGGGGCGAGACCACGGAGCGCGGTCGTCCCGTACTCATGACCCACGGCCCCGGCAACCATGCGATCCGTACCGATCGGTATCGCTATATCCGATACCGCAATGGTGACGAGGAACTCTACGACCACCGCAGCGACCCGAACGAGTGGACCAACCTTGCCGACAACCAAACCTACGCCCAAACCCTCGCCGCTCACCGCGCTCTTTTGCCGACTTACAACGCCCCGAATCTGCCATTTAAATATGGGGATGAAGCCTCCAAGGGATGGGCTCCGGAAGCCTTTGATGACTCTACCCTAGAATTCTAAACGAAGACTCCTATGCGTTCATCTATTCTCAAACTCCTATCAGCGACCAGCATCCTGTGCGCTATTCAATTCGGATGTAAGCCAACCACTACGGATCAAACGCAAGATCACGACGACTATGACTTGGTCGTCTATGGAGCGACTCCCGGTGGGGTCGCCTGTGCAGTACGGTCAGCACGGGAGGGTCTGGATGTTCTTCTGGTAACTTACAGCAATCGGATTGGTGGCATGCTAACCAGCGGCCTCGGAGTTTGGGATACACTTTACGAAGGATACCGCGCACCCATTTACAACGAACTCAGGCAGTCTATTTTTGATTATTACCGCGAAACCTACGGAGAAGATTCGGAGGTATACAAAACAGCGCTACCCGGAAAAACCGGGCATAACAACGGAACGTTTGAAGCTCATGTAGCTGAAAGGCTCATAACAGAGCTGTTAACGAACGAAAGTAATATCGCTGTTTTATACAACCACTACCCTACCTCGGCGAAGGTTCATCAAAAGGAAATGCAGTCCGTCACCTTTACCGAAATGGACGGATCAAACACCAAGACCTTCTCCGCACCACACTTCGCGGATTGCAGTTACGAAGGAGACCTTATGGCGGTAGCCGGTGTCAGCTACCGTGTCGGGAGAGAATCAAAGGACGAATTCAGCGAACCCCTTGCAGGCGTCATCTACATGCTACCAGTCAAAGAACGCATAGAGCCTAACTCACGAAAGGCACAAATCTTCGATCGGCTCAACATTCGTCACTTTGGCACAGACCAGGTCGTCATCTATCCAGATAGTACCCATGAATCCGATACTAATGTGCAAGCTTACAACATGCGTTACTACATAACGAATGATCCGAATAATCAGATTGATATTTCGCCATCTGACAATTACGACCCCGACTACCTCAGGACGCTGGAATTTCAAACGCCCGGCAATGTGGTTAAACCGAACAACAAACTGGGAGTAAATCGCCCCCAACTTGTAGGGTTGCATCAAAAGTATGTCGAAGGCAATTGGGCAACCCGAAAAGAGATCGTAGATGAACATATTCGAGTTACACGGGATATGGTATACTACGTTAAGCACGATCCATCAGCCCCGGAAAGAATGCGCGAGCTCTGGAAGGACTGGGGGTTGGCTAAAGATGAGTACGTGGACAACGATAACAACCCCTACGATATATATGTAAGAGAAGCACGCCGACTGACAGGACCTTACGTATACTCGCAAAATGACCTCAGTCTGGAAAAGGATTACGACCGGGCGCCCCTTCACTCGGACAGTATTGGAATTGTAGAATGGTATATGGATGCCCATGCCTGTACCTGGAGAAAGTCACCCCAAGGAGGACTCCACGAAGGAAAGATGATGCCTCACAAGGAGACGTTTGTTGGGCAACTTCCTTACCGAACGCTCCTCGCCCAAGAAGTAAACAACTTGATCGTGCCCGTCTGCCTCTCTTCGACTCACGTCGCCTGGGGCGCGATACGCCTGGAACCCACTTGGATGCAAGTCGGCGAGTCCGCCGCTTATGCCATTCTACAAGCGAGAGATCAAAAGGTGACACTCCCAAAAATCGATATCCATCAGCTTCAGCGCACCTTGGTGAAGAAGCGCAGCTTGATCACGTTCTTCAATGATTTTTATATCGATGACGATGATTCTTGGATACCCGCCGTGCAATACTTCGGCACTCAAGGTTTTTTCCATGAATACGATGCACACACCAACCAGGCCGTAAGCAAACAAACACTGAGCCTATGGATAAATGCGGTTAAGGATATTAGAGAAGGACATCATAAGGGCCTGAATCTTGTTCGAAGCATCGCGAAAGAGAACCAATCAGACCCTGCCAATTACACCGACTTTATAAGTCTGCTCAACCAGGCGAATCTAACAATCCCTAACCACCTTGCTTCGGCCGATAAATCAGAATCAGTCACGCGTGGAGTTGCCTGCGAAATTCTTTTTCAACTATTGTAAGATCAATTCAGATCCCTCCTTTAGAATACCCCTATGAAGACACTTAGCCTCCTACTCGTCTTAGTCATTATACTTCCCCAGCTGCGCGCTAAGGAATACGATGTCTGCATCTACGGTGCTACCTCCGGCGGAGTTGTAGCGGCTATACAAGCCGACCGCATGGGCAAGTCCGTCATACTTCTGGAACCCTATCAAAATGTGGGTGGGATGACCTCGAACGGTCTCAGCGCGCTCGATGTCGGAAACCCAGCCACGATTGGTGGTATTGCCCGGGAATACTTTTCTGAATTGGCAGGCCGATACGGAAAAGAACTAAAATTTGAGAACTACTTCGCTCATACTGGCGGTGACTTTGTCATCGAACCGAGTGGTGCGGAAAAACTGTTTCTGGAATACCTGGAAGCGACCGACGTTTCGGTGCGTTACGACAAGCGTATTCGGTCGGCTCAAATGAATGGGACCCGGATTGAGTCCATCACCATGACCGATGGAACCCATTTCCAAGCCAAGGTATTTATTGATGCCACTTACGAGGGTGATCTACTGGCCAAGGCCGGTGTCAGCTACACAACCTCCCGGGAAAGTAATGCCACATACAACGAAACCGGTAACGGATTCAGCCTCAAAAAATATCACCCTTCCATTTACTGGGGCGTGCCGGGTGAAAATGGTCGAAGAGAAGGCGGCAAAGGCATCTGGGATCGTGATATCCCTATTTCTCCTTACATCGACCCGACCGATAGGGACAGCGGCTTACTACCCACCATCAATCCTTACAACGGCGAACAAGACGGGGAAGAGGCCATCGGCGTGCAGGCCTACTGCTTTCGCCTCTGTATGACTGACAATCCGGACAATCGCATTCCCATCACCAAACCAGATAATTACGATCCCTGGAATTACGAAATTCAACGTCGATTTATTCAGGCTTGTTTACTGCAAGGCGACGACATGGATATCCGTTGGTTCACCAAGCTTGATCTTCTCGTAAATGACAAATGGGACTTCAACACCGCTACGTTCGGTTCCAATATCCCCGGGTTAAGCTGGGATTGGCCGGATGCGGGTTGGGACCGCCGAAAGGAACTCTACGACTATCAGCGAGACTACCACCTCGGTCTCCTCTACTTTCTGGGTAATGACCCCGTAGTGCCAAAAAAACTACGCGACGAAGTTCGCACATTCGGTCTGTGCAAAGATGAATTTGTCGACAATGGTGGCTGGCCTTATCAGATCTACGTGCGCGAAGCGCGTCGCATGGTATCTGATCTGGTCATGACCGAACACCACTGCACGGGTAAACTCATAGCAGATAAACCAGTCGCCATGGCTTCCTATTCGGTAGATATTCATGAGATCCAGCGGATCGCCTACAAAGATATGGTGGTCCGTGAAGGCAAGAGTCCAGCCAGTATCAGGGTACGACCCTACAGAATAGGATACGACGCCATCGTTCCAAAAGCATCCGAATGCACGAACCTGCTCGTCACTTTTGCCGCATCAGCCAGTCATGTCGCCTTTGGCTCCATCCGCATGGAACCTACCCTCATGATGCTATCCCAATCCGCAGCGACCGCCGCTTGCCACATGATCGATCAAGGAACGACCATCCAAGACGTCGACTACGCCAAGCTGAGATCTACCATCCTCGCCGACGGTCAGATCCTATCACTCCCCAAGCGCCCATGAACAGAAAGCCTATTGAATCATTTTTCGCCTATGTAAGTAGGGCGACAGCGTCCTCGGTGCGCCGACACAAATCACGACTGTTCGGCACAGCCGGAGGCTTTTGCCCTACCTTTATAGCAACTCGAGCCATTCTTTTGTCGTTCATCCTTATGCCCTCTGCCTTTGCAAAAAACTATCTGGAATGGAAACACATTGCCGACCTGCCACCATCGGGCAATCAAACCGAATCGCTCGGCGTTGCCGGACCCTACGTGGGGGTACACAACGACGCGCTCATCGTAGCCGGGGGAGCCAACTTCCCGAAACCCTATTGGGGCGAAGACAAAGCCTGGCACGACGACATCTGGGTCTTGGAAAACTCGCTGGAGTGGACCTTGGGAGGAAAACTTCCGAAACCTTTGGGATATGGCGCGTCGGTTTCGACGGAGCTCGGCGTGCTTTGCATGGGCGGCAACGACGCAGCCAGAACCTACGATGACGTATATCTTTTAAAATGGAATCCGACCACGAAAACGATCGAACAGGAAACTCTCCCCCGTCTCCCCAAAACCATCGCATTTACTGCAGCGACCACTCTGGGTAATAAAGTCTACCTCGCTGGTGGAACGGAAACCAATGACTTGTCGTCAGCCTTGAACGATCTCTGGGAACTGGACCTTTCGAATGTTGATAATGGATGGAGGGAGCTACCGCCCTGGCCGGGACCCACACGCGGACTCAACTTGGTGGTTACTCAGAGTAACGGCCGTGAAAATTTGATCTATGTACTCAGTGGACGACGGGTTGGCGAAAACGGCGAGTTGGAATTCCTCAAGGATGGTTACGCCTACAGTCCTTCGACCAATAGCTGGAAACGAATAGCCGATGCTCCGGCCTGTTTTATGGCAGGCGAAGCAATCCCCGCAGGAGAAAACCATATTCTGATAGTCGGTGGAGCGGATGGGTCATTATTTCATATCGCGGACGACCTCAAGGATGAGCACCCGGGATTTCCCAAACAGATCTGGGGATACAACGCGTTGACCGATGCCTGGCAAAAGGCTGGCGAAATGCCTCAGAACCATGTCACCACTCAGATCGCAAAATGGGGAGATAATTACATCATAGCGTCCGGCGAGATTCGACCGCGTGTCCGCACACCCAATATCTGGGAAGTTTCCACCAAACCCGCCGCTGCATCGTTCGGAACCCTGAATTGGGTCACCTTGCTTCTGTATCTGGGAGGTTTGCTTTTCGTCGGATTCCTCTGCGCGAAGGGAACTCAGTCGACCAACGATTTTTACCTGGGTGGACAATCCATTCCCTGGTGGGCAGCCGGTATGAGTATTTTCGGTACTACCTTAAGTGCGATCACCTACCTGGCTCTTCCAGCCCGGGTCTACGGAACCAGTTGGTCCGTTATCCTGTTGAACGCGGGAATACTCATCGTGGCTCCCTTGATCGTCTATGTTTACATTCCACGATTACGAAAACTCAATGCGGTGACGGCCTACCAGTTTCTGGAAGATCGCTTTGATTTGGGCCTTCGCCTCTTTGGAAGCGCTTCATTTATTGTGTTTCAACTTTTCCGCATGGGAGTCGTGGTCTTTCTCCCGGCCCTGGCTCTGGCAGCCGTTACAGGATTTAACCTCACACTTTGTATACTCCTCATGGGGCTCATTGCCACCGTCTATACCGTATTTGGGGGTATCAAGGCCGTCATCTGGACTGATGTCATCCAGGTTGTTGTTTTGATAGGAGGAGCGCTCATGGCGTTGATCCTCATAGCCATGAATCTTGACGGAGGGTTCTCAGCACTTGTCTCCATCGGAAAAGAAGCCGGAAAATTCGAAATGCCCGCCATCGAATGGTCCTGGGCAACCGATTCATTCATGGTGCTCATACTCGGAGCCATCTTTTCCAACGCACTAGTTCCCTACACTTCTGATCAAGCGGTCGTTCAGCGCTATCTGACAACCAGCTCAGATAAAGAAGCTCAAAAAGCAGTCTGGGCCAATGCGTTGCTCGCCATACCTGCGACCTTGATTTTTGCCGTCATGGGCATAGCCCTGTTCGTTTTTTATAAAACCAATCCTGAGTTGCTCGGCCCTCTTCAAAAGAACGATCAAATTCTACCTTGGTTTGTGGCGCATCAAATGCCGGCAGGTCTAGCAGGACTTGTCATCGCCGGAGTTTTCGCAGCAGCTATGTCCAGCTTGGACAGTTCCATGCACTCGATCTGCACCGCCGTGTCCAACGATTTTGTGGGACGATTTAAGAAAGACTGGAGTGACAAGAACCAATTGAGTTTTGCACGCAAATTAGTCGCGGGCTTGGGAGTGCTGGGAACCGGCGCAGCCCTCATTATGTCCACCATCGATACCGGTCATATTTTCGATTTTCTCATCGGCCTGATGGGACTCATTGGGAGTCCTCTTGCAGGTCTATTCCTGCTAGGTCTTTTCATAAAACGAGCAGCCGCCATTCATGCTTGGATCGGTGTCAGCTGTAGTTTGATCGCCCTGATCTACGCCAAATACTTCACGGACCTCAACGGTCTCCTCTTCGGACTGGTAGGGATAGGCGTTTGCGTGGGTGTGGGGTTGATTTCATCCTTGCTTATTCCACAAACCAATCATGACCAGACTCCGATGCATGCTAATGATGAGTAACAAAAAGAGAGGGTAGAACCGGTAGCTGGCTATTCAATGATGGCTTGCCAGGCGGAGTTCGCAAAGGGAGGAACCAAGGCCGAGGCCATGGGGATCTGTTGCGAGAAGAACATGGCGATAAAGTTCTCCTGCGGATCGATACGATACCAGGTCGTCGCCGCGCCTCCCCAACCGAAGGTGCCCACGCTACTCATGTCTTTTTCATAAGCTGTGTCTATTTTCACGGATCCACCGTATCCGTAGGCTTCTGACAAATTATTGGATTTCCTTCCGTCGCCCAGAAAACCGGTCTGGTTTCCCATCATAGACTCAACCGTTTTCTTACCTAAAACCGATACACCGTTAAACGAACCTTTATTCAAAAGCCAAAGATTGGCTTTGAATCGTAAAACGATAAGCAGAGACACGTTTGATTGGAAATAGCGTATTTCAACTACGGAAGCCCTTCGATACATCTCTACGGGCGAAAACTGCATAACCGCTCAGAGTTCTGCTCCGAACAGGGTCGATTCAGGAATGCCTTGTTTCGCATGACCGGGCCCCGACCATTGCAACTTCAGTTCCGGTGTGTTTTCAGTCGTCCGATAGTAGAGTGTAAATGGATGTAGCCCCGCCTTAAGTAGGATGCTTCCACTGGCCTCAGAACCGTCATGGTTGAAATCGTCATCGATCACTTGAGACTCGTGTACCCGTAAATGAATACCTGCATCTGAAGTGGAGTAAAACGTCCAGGAGCCATCGGCAGGAACCTTCAGATACCCACGGTAGCAAAGACCTGCATTCTCCGTGCGCGAAAGATGGGCATTCACATCAAAGTTCATAACCTTTCTGTAACTCAGCGCATCCAGGGCATCGAAATCCGGAATCCAGGGCCACAATCCTTCGTAATTCGATACGGTAACACCAGATGTAACCCGAGCCACAACGGGAGGGACAAGCTCTTCGTCATAAGGACGAGACTGGGTCTTGTCAGAACTTGGATCGAACGGATCGTCTCTTTCTATCTGGCGTACTCGGAGAACACGATCCTTCATACGTTGTTGCAGTTCATTAAAGTAAGTCGACTTACCAGCTGGTGGATTCTGAAAAAAGTTGGACGCTTCCTCTAGATCCGTACGAACATCGTAAACCTGGAAGTCATCAGCATGCGATTTGATACCGTTACGGACCCCTTTGTATCCATCGAGAAAAATGACCTGTTGATTCCCTCGTGGGTCTCCGGCATGGTTCGTAAACTCAGTGTATTTCGGAACACTCCCGCCTTGATTGAATTCGATGTAGACGATGCCTTCTCGCTGGGTGCCCTTTCCGGTGAGAGTCGGCAAAAGGGAAACTCCGTCACTTCGGGCGGGCGTTGGTAGTTGCGCCAAATCACAAAACGTGGCCATCCAATCCTGAAACTGGGAAGGCGTGTTATTCTTTTGACCCGCGGTGATGGTGTCTGGCCACCAGACCAGCGTCGGCTGACGAATGCCTCCCTCGTAACAGTCGCGTTTGATACCCTCAAATGGGCCAAACGAGTCGAAGGCACTGGCATCATACGCTCCACCCTCCAGGTAATGAACATTGTGAGGTCCGTTGTCTGCGCTAAAGACGACAAGGGTGGTATCATCGATGTCGAGATCACGCAGCGTCTGGAGCAGATCGCCCACACAGTCATCCATACGCCGCACCATCGTAACAAAACGCTCTTCCTCATTCGTCCATCCTTTACCCAAAACATCTGGATGCCTCCAAGAATCGACGCTGCCTCGAGCCGTATTGATCATATGCCCGGGAGATCCAATCCACTGCACCCCACCCTTTACCCCCAAACCAGCCGGATAGCTGGAAGTCGGAAGCTGGAGTGCTGCGTGTGGCGTATCAAATGCGAGGTATAGAAAAAAGGGTTGTTTCGTGGTGCTGTCCTCATGATCCACAATCCATTTTTTGGTGCGCGCAGTAAACAGGTCGGGCGTATAACATTTGTCGAGATTAGCCGAGATCTCCCGGTCATTCTCATACAGCTCCTTGGGGCTCCGATGGGACTCGCTATTGCCCAGCGGCCAGCTGTTGGCAGGGTAGTGTTGATGCCCATCCACATGACGTACGTAACCATGGAAAAAATCGAAGCCTCGCTTGGTAGGATAAGCAGACCAGGTGGCAGGTGAGTCACCGTTTCCCTGCAAGCCGTATTTTCCAATAAGGGCTGTAGCGTAGCCTGCCTGTTTAAGGGTACTTGCCAGTGTATGGTTATGATCCAGGGCGTCGTCGAAGTCGGTATTACGAATGAAAGCATGTCCTTGATGCACTCCAGCCAAGAGCGTACCGCGTGCAGGAGCACATACCGGAGCCCCTGTGTAATGCTGGTTCAGTATCATTCCCTGCGCCGCCATTTGGTCAAAATAAGGCGTGGCAAACTTTTTGGTTCCATTCCTGGAATTCTGCCAAAGAACCCCCATGTCACCATAGCCTAAATCATCGGCCAGAATGAAAATAATATTCGGCCGCTCAAGTCTCTCTGACGAATCCTTCGGGTCCAGTCCCTTGGCCACTTCCATTCCATCTGGTGTTCCGTCACCATCCGATTCCGCCTGATAGGGATCGGTCCGGTAGGTATTTATTTCATCTGAGTCCGATAACAGATCGCCGTCCGAATCGACCGCACAACAAACCAGGGTTGAATACAACGAAATGAGAATAGATACAAAGCAGATACTTGATAGTTTCATACGGGGAAGGGATTAGTTAATGGGATTCTCAACATAGAAGCAGATTCAGAACGAATTGAACATCCCGTATTTTCATCGTAAAGAGAACAATGCGCCGTAAAGAAAAGACATCGCTCAGCCTAAAAACATCAACTGCCTGTAACCGAAGCTGCGGTGTATCAAACGAGTATAATGCCCCTCTGGAAAGTCTTCCCGAAACAATCCTGAACTCAGGCTTCTGGTTTAGTCAATAGACCAAAAAAAATCCGTGCGTAGCGACCGGTTAAGTCTACCATTTAGATAGGTTGCAAATTGACGATTACGCCCGTCGCAAATACTAACGTTTCTACAACGCATCACATTCCCTCAAAGGAATCTTCAACAGATATGTCCCCATTCAGAGACCTCGCAATTCTCACCGTTTTACCTTTCGTCTTTTGCCTTCGACCATTTTTAGGAGCCGCTGAAATAAATGGAACTTCACGCCCCCCCAATATTCTTTTCATCGCGATCGACGACATGAACGATTGGACGACACTCTTCGATCAATCCAATCCGATCCAGACCCCCAACCTGGAACGCCTGGCAGAACGAGGGACATTTTTCGCCAGAGGTTATTGCAACTCACCGGCCTGCAATCCTTCACGCGCATCAATACTCAGCGGCGTACGACCCTCCACCAGTGGGGTTTATAACAACAGCAGCAACTGGAACAAGGCCATGCCGGACGTCACCATCCTGCCGCAGCATTTCAAGAATAACGGCTATCGCACTTATGCTTCGGGTAAAATATTCCACCACCATGGAACGGCGTTCTATCGTTATGAAGCTTTCGATGAGTACGTAGAGTTTCCCACGAAACAACCAGATCGTCCAATGCCCCCTCAAGGAAATCTAAACGGTGTCAGCCAATGGACAAGACCCGATGGAAAAAAGGGCGATGTAAGCCGGAATTTCGACTGGGGTGTTTATCCTCCGAATGAAGACTATCATATCGATAACCGCACCGTGGACTGGGCCATTGATAAAATCGAAAAAGAGGAAGGCCCTTTCTTTATCGCCGCAGGAATCTTCAGGCCACACATGCCGTTCTACGCGCCGCCGGCCTGGTACGACCAATACCCGATGCAGGGTTTGACGATGCCGGACGTAAACGTAGAAGACCTCAATGACCTACCAGCGGAAGCCGAGGCAATGATTCATCCACCCACGCGATCATTTATGAGTACTTTCGCTGCTGAGCGGACCCGCGATCCCAAAATTTTTGAGAAGGCGGTTCGGGGTTATCAAGCCGCGTCAAGTTTCGCCGACTACCAGGTGGGTCGGTTGATCGATGCACTCGACCAAAGCGGTAAGTCGGACAACACCATCATCGTGCTTTGGTCCGATCACGGATTTCACCTGGGCGAGAAAGAGCACTGGGAAAAATTTGTCCTCTACGAAAAAGCCACCCGCATCCCTTACATCGTCGTGGCTCCCGGTTTCAAAAACGGTCAGGTCAGCTACCGTCCGGTTACCTTGATTGATCTCTACCCGACCCTCGTGGAACTGTGTGGATTGCCAGCGCCGGATCACCTCGAAGGAGAAAGCCTCATTCCTTTACTGAAGAACCCCAAAGCTAAGAAGAAACCGGCTATCATCACCTACGGCAAAGACAACCATGCTATTCGTGATGAACGGTATCGGTATATACGATACGCTGGCGGAGATGAAGAATTGTACGACACCGAAAACGATCCCCATGAGTGGACTAACCTTGCAAACAATCCTGGCAGTCGAAGGATCATGGATAAGCTTGCCAAGTGGATGCCGGAGTCCAGTGCAAATCCGATAGAAGCTACCCGATAATGAGAATCTTCGGTCTTCTAAATCAAGGAAGGGTTACAGCGTCCTCACTGTGCCGTTGTTTGTGGCATAGCGGAGGCTATTGCCCTACCATCCTAGCGCTCTTCGCTTTCAAGTTTTTTGGCTAACTGGCCAATCGTTTCGAAGTGAAATAAGTCAGAAATTTTTAATTTTTTCCCGGTACGCGCTCTCACGCGAGATACCACCCGCATAGCGATCACCGAGTCGATTCCCAGCTCGGCAAGTCTTTCGTTTATTCCAATTTCTTTGAGATCAATGAGCGTCTTTAGGATATCGACAAGGATCTTTTCCGCTTTCGTTTGAGGAGACTTCTTCTCTACTGGACTCTCTGGTGAACGAGTGATTCCAGTATCCGGCAATCGCTCATAATCCACCTTTCCATTGGCCGACAACGGTAGTTCATCGAGAAACACAAAGCTTGAAGGGACCATGTAATGCGGCACCCGATCTCTCAGGAAATCAGCAAGTTCGTATGAAGTTATCTCAACGAGGGGAACACTTGGAACAACATAGGCAACCAATCTCCGTCCAGCACTTACCTTATCCTCCTGCGCTAAGACCAAAGACAGTCTTACTTTCGCGTGTTGTTCCAACTCAGAAACAATCTCACCCAGTTCTACTCGAAAACCCCGTACCTTTACCTGGTCATCCGATCTGCCCAGAAACTCGATATTTCCATCGGAGAAGAAACGACCAAAGTCTCCCGTCCGAAATAATCGAGCCGACGCACGCGGATCGAATGGGTCAGGGACAAACCGCTCCTCGGTCAGTTCCGGTTGATTCAAGTATCCTTCGGCTACTCCAGGTCCACCTATAAAAATCTCTCCCACAACCCCCGGAGGAACCAAGCGGCCAAGTTCATCCATGAGATAGATAGTCGTATTTTCAATCGGCTTTCCGATCGGTAATCGGCTTGACTGAGTAAATTGTTTTCCAGGTATACGATAAGAGGATGCAAATGTAGTGGCTTCTGTTGGACCATAGACATGAGTAATCGATGCGTCAGGCAATGCATCGACTGCCCGGCATACGTGTTCGACTGAATGCGCCTCTCCCCCAAACATCAATTGTCGGACGCCTGATAGCACTGCAGGTTGTTCATCCACAATCGTATTGAAAAGTGCTGTAGTGAGGAAAAGCGTATCCACTTCTTGCGCACGAAGTGTTTGTCCAAGCACGTCAAGGCTTGGAAATCGCCCTGGAACCAGCACACAGGTTCCACCACGTAACAAGGCACCCCATATTTCAAAGGTCGCAGCATCGAAAGCAATCGATGAAGCACACCCAATCCGTCGTCCCGGCTCCAGATTTGCATAAGATGAATTGAATACCAGACTGACGACTGCACGATGGGAAATCACGACACCTTTGGGAAATCCCGTCGAACCGGAGGTATAAATAATGTAGGCCTGACTGTCTGGATGGGACAAACAAGGAAGATTATCCACTTGCGGGAAAGTCTTCTCTGGCCTGATAGGCTCTAGGCAAATACTCTCCAATCCCATGGCCGCATCCCCGACCTCAATTCCCGGTTGATACAACAAGACTCGTGCCTTCGTATCCTTCAGAATCAAACTCATGCGTTCTTGGGGATTGTCTGGTTCCAAAGGAACATAGACTCCACCCGCCTTTAAAATCGCTAGCAAGGCGATGATAAGTTCAGGAGTCCGTTCACTACAAACCGCTACGGGAGTTTCATGCTTCACGCCCAAATCTCTCAAGCGATAGGCCAGTCGATTCGCATATCCGTTAACAGCTTCATAAGACAGCTGAAAATCTCCATTAATCAAGGCAACGTCGGTTGGTCTACGCGCCGCCTGGTCTTCAAATAATTGTGAGATTGAAGCACGGGGATAAGGCGCTTCAGTCTGGTTCCATACGCGGGCTATCTTCTCATATTCAAGCGCTGGGAGCAAAGGGATATCGGATAAAGAAGCTAATGGATTTCGAACCATGTTTTGCAATGCCACCTGCAGATTTCCCAGCAATTTTTCAACCGTTTGCCCATGAATTCGGCTTTGATCGAAGGAGATTTCAAGAGAAAGCGTAGAGCCTAAATATCCTGCGAGGACGATGGGATAGTGAGTAATACCACGCAACTGGAGCCGTCTGGAACGCCAAGAATCATTCCGCTTCCAAAGTGCTTCCTCCAGACGAAATTTTTCGAAAACGACGATGCTCTCAAACAAGGATTCTCCGCCTTCGATATCACTCCATTTCTGAATTTTTGCGAGAGAAGTGTGTTCATAAGCACGTAGCTTTATCCATTGTGAACGAAGATCCCGTAGCCAGTCTAGAACCACCACTTCCCCGTTTATCTGAGCACGGACCGGCAGCGTATTGATGAGAAGACCTGTCATCGATTGAACTCCCTCTAGCGGCGTATGGCGACAAGCCCGTGTCGCACCAAAAACGATATCCTTTCGCCCTGAATAATAACCGAGCAATAGAGCCCAAGCTCCTTGAAGCAAGGTATTGAGGGTGAGGTCATTTTCTTCAGCAAATATCTGCAATTCGTTCGTCAATGCCGTTGACAAAGTAAGCTCTCGGGACTGATGAGACACTTTTTTATCAGGAATGGAGGCTGGTAAATCGGGTGAAGGCAGAGGTATGGCGTGTGAAAAGCCGCGTAGCAGCCCTACCCAATAGCTTTTTGCTGAGTCATCATCTCGGTCTGTCACCCAATGCTGGAAGTCACCGATCGGACGAAGTTGACCTAGCTTTAATGGTCTTCCTTCCCGGAAAGAATCATAAAGGGTAAACAACTCCTCAATAAGAATTAAACGGGTCCTTCCGTCGAACAAAGCGTGATGAGAAGACCAAATCAATCTGGATTCTGTCTCGTTGATTCGGAACAGATTCCATCGCCAAGGGGGTAAATCAGACAGATCGAAATCTCGAATACGGTCATTTTCCAAGAACGTTTCAAATTGTGTCTCGCACTCTTCAGGTGGAATACCTTGCCAATCATGCTCGACAAAGGAACCCGTTGCATCGCTTAAGACCTCTTGCATCAGACATTCCGATTCCTCGAGTTTAAACCGAATCCGCAATACCTCGTGACGCTGGACAAGCGTCTTCCACGCATGGTGCCACGCATTGAAATGCAGCGGTTCTTTGAGAGTAATTATCAGTTGCTGGAGATAAACCCCAGATCCAGGCGTTGCCAATGAATGCATCAACATCCCCACTTGAACAGAGGTGAGTGGATACTCCTCTGATTCATTTCCTAATCCACACATATACCTCCCATTTCCATCAATCAGGGTGAAGAATTCGTCTCTCGTCCGAAACTTCAATTCCTAAATCGCGTAGCACTCCTTCATAGTCCATTCCGACAGTCCGATACTTGGTTTTGATTGACGCTGATTTGTTAGATAAAGAAGTATACCCCATCAGTTTATGTCCATTTCTCGGTTCACAATCTTCAATCATCTTTGGGCCGTTGCAGGGTTTTGCGAATGGGTTCGTTGGAGACACTCTGAATCAGGATTCGATTTAGGCTTACTGGCTGCCTCGGCACTTCTTTTCATTTTTCCTAATTCTATTCTCTGCCTAGCGGTCTATGCTTCCTTTCAGATCTTTTTTGCCTCACTCGTAGCCAGTAGTCCCTGGAACCATGGTTTGATTATCGCCGTTATGAATGCGGCTATCCTACTTTCGATCGCACGTCACTTCGTAACAAAGTTCATCTCATCCGGAAGGGACAGAAGCTTGGATCGTGAGAAGCTAATAGGTACCTTTGCACCCGCCTTATGCCTGAGCCTTATCATCGTCTATTTCTTCACATTTTTCCACAAGCTCAACGCTGACTTCGTGAACCCCGAAGTGAGTTGCGCCGGGTATGTACTGGAATTAATAAATCGGTCCTACCGTATCCTTCCACTGGCAAATTGGGCCATCGTCGTGAGCATTTGGACCACACTTATTGTTGAATTTGTGGTGCCCATCTTACTGCTATTCAGACGCACGGTCTATATAGGTCTCCTGATTGGATCAGGATTCCACCTATTCCTGTCCCAATACGGGGGCTTGCACGGATTTGCAGCCATGATCTTTACTTTCTATTTCCTCTTCCTCCCCAAGGGTTTCACCGTTGAAATAGACCGTCGATTTCGCGACCTCCTTGGGAAATTCCCCTGGCCGTCCCTTCACCGGTATGCGCTTGTAGTCACTGTTTGCCTGCTCCTGGTATTAACAAAAATGCTCACCTACTTTTTCGAAATCAGACTCCTCTACGTTGGAATGATCTACTGGGATTTCTGGCTTCTGGGGGTACTCATATGGTTCGGCCCTGCTTTGTTACTCCTCAAAAATATGCCGGCTGACTTCTGCTTACTCCCCCGCTGGGCGCCCCTCTGGATCATACCCATAGGCACATTCCTGAACGGTATGTGCCCCTACCTGGGATTGAAAACGGAAACTAGCTGGGCCATGTATAGCAATCTACGCACCGAAGTAAACCCCAACCACTTCCTTATGCCATCGGCTATGAAGGTATTTGATTATCAGGATGACCTTGTTGAAATCATTGAAACCTCACACCCCAAGCTGAAATCATTTACAGTTCCGGATGTGGCCATACCTTTGATTGAATTTCGCCGTATTTGCAGTTCTCAGACACAAGATTTTTATGTCTCATATCGGCGAAACGGAGTTGAAGGAAAACTGATTGTCAGTGAGGGCATCTCAAGTAATCCCGAGCTCACACAACGTCTGCCCTGGTTTCAGGACGAATTCCTTCGTTTTCGTCCAGTCGATATGGGAGTCCATTCCACTTGCCGGCATTAGCGTTAGCCTCTGAGGCTAACAGCTTTTACAGCCGATCATTTACTAAAATAGCATCTTAATTAAGGCGGGAAATAATACTGTAACTTTCCGTCTTGGCGAAACTCGGTTTACGATTCAAAATACCGTCAAAATGAATCTCCTTTTCCGCCTCGTCGGTATCTTTGCTTGCCTAGCCCTTTCGTCCCAAATAGTCATCAGCCAAGATCGACCGAATCTTCTGCTGATCGTCTCCGAAGACAACGGTCAGGAACTCGGTTGTTACGGAGAACCATTTGTTCAAACCCCGGTTCTGGATAAGCTCGCGTCTGAAGGCGTACTCTTCAAGAACGCTTACGTGGCTCAAGCAGGCTGCAGCCAGTCACGGGCTTCCTTTCTCACCGGACTTTACCCGCACCAGAACGGACAAATCGGATTAGCCACCTGGAAGTTCAGACTGTACGACGACGACACGCCGAATATCGTAAGAAGCCTCAAAGAAGCTGGTTACCGAACCGGGATCATAGGCAAGCTGCACGTGAATCCTGAATCGGCGTTCCCGTTCGATTTTAAAGCCATTCCTTCAGCCAACTTCAACCGCAATGAACAGGAAAGCTACGCGTCAGAAGCCAAGCGATTCATGAGTGCGGGTGAAGCGCCTTTTTTTCTCAGTATCAACTACCCAGATGCGCACCGCCCTTTCATTCCGCAAGTCGAGGGAGTCCCAGTTGAACCCTTAACAGGCAAGGACGTCCAACCCCTCGCCTATTTCGGTATCGACAACTCGGAACTGCGCCAGCAAACGGCCGACTACTACAACTGTATGAGTCGACTGGATACCTTGATTGGTGACCTGTTAGTAACGCTAGAAAAAGTCGGCAAAGCCAACAATACCATCATCGCCTATATCGGAGACCATGGCGCCGATATGTTACGTGGAAAGCGCACCTCCTACGAAGGAGGCACACGGGTTCCATTGATCGTTCGGTGGCCTGGACATACAAAATCGAATCATGTGTCTACCGAACTCGTTTCCCTCATCGACCTGGTTCCGACCTTTCTTGAAGCTACCGATACGGATGCGATCCCTGGATTACCGGGACGGTCTCTGCTCCCCCTTCTAAGCAGTGAGGATTCTGAGTGGCGGGACTACCTATTTACGGAGTTTCACATACACTCAGCCCACAACTATTATCCTCAAAGAACCGTTCAGGATAATCGCTACAAACTCATCCTCAATCTCATGCCCGGCGTAGAAAACCCAGGCTATGAATTTACCAATAACCGTTTTTTCGAAGGCCTCGCGCAAACCATTGAAGAGGCCCCCGAGCCCATACGATCAGCCTACCTAAACATGAAGCGCCCGGTTCGGTTCGAGTTGTATGACCTACAAACGGACCCTTATGAATTCTCCAATCTCGCAGAAGATCCGCAATACAGGGTAATTCTTGAAAAACTTCAAACGACACTGCAAACCTGGCGCGAAGAAACCAATGACCCCATGCTGAATCCGGAAAACGTCCTTCGATTGAAAGCGGAAATTGACGCCTGCTTCGTAGATGGGACTCCTGACAAGGCGAAGCTCACCCTCACCTACCCAGACTACTTCTTCTCCAATCCTGATCTTGATCGTAGTCGTGATCACTAAGGCTGGGTGAGGATTACAAAAACGATCATGATCACGATAAGAATATTTCTACCGAGCCTCCTAATAGTTCTCTTTGAATTTTGTGCCGTTAGTTTCCTTCCGTCCCTGGCGGCTAAGCAACCGAACATCCTCTTCATCGCCATCGACGACTTGCGACCCAATCTTGGTTGTTATGGCGACGAGATTGCTATTACACCCAACTTCGACCGTTTGGCGGCTCAAGGAACCGTCTTTAATCGCGCCTATTGTCAGTTGGCGGTTTGCGGCCCTTCCCGGTTATCGCTGCTATCCGGTAGGCGCCCCGATACCATTCAGGTGTGGGATCTCAACACGCACTTTCGGGAAACCATACCAGACTTGGTAAGCCTGCCTCAGTTCTTCAAAAATCACGGCTACCATACCCGATCCATCGGGAAAATTTACCATGGAAGCGGCGTATCAATGAAAGATCCGCCATCCTGGTCAGAAGAACCCCTCTACGACGGAGGACGCAAACACGAATGGCGTTATGCATCTCCTGAAAATCGTGCGGTCGTCACACTCAAACGCGAAGCCACCGAAGGCGAAGAGGTTCCCGACAATAGCTTCTATGATGGATTGGTATGCGATGCCGCCGAGGAAGCCCTGGAGACTTTCAGTAAAAACGAGCAACTTTTCTTCCTGGGAGTGGGCTTTAGGAAACCACACCTTCCGTTTGTCGCACCGAAAAAATACTGGGATCTCTACGATCCAAAAGATATTCCGGAACGAGCCACCAGAACCCATCCACAGGGAGCCCCCGAATATGCCACTCGGACCTGGAACGAAATAGAAGGTTATACAGACATCCCAAAAGACCTAACAGCCATCCCAGATGAGAAAATCGATCAACTCCGACACGGTTACTACGCATGCATCAGCTACATTGATGCATTGCTGGGAAGACTCATAGACAAACTTGAAGCACTCGACCTCTCCGACAACACCGTCATTTGCCTCTGGGGCGACCACGGGTTTCACCTCGGAGAACAAGGACTCTGGACCAAAGCCAACAATTACGAACTGGCTGCCCGGGTTCCCATGATATTCTCCATACCCGGACAACCAAATCCGGGTGCCACCTCCAATGCATTAGTGGAGCTGGTCGACATCTACCCCACCCTCGCCGAACTATCCGGTTTGGACATACCCGATAAGCTGGAAGGCCTGAGCATGAAACCCCTACTCGACGATCCTGACCGTTCCTGGAAAACCGCAGCTTTTAGCCAGTATCCAAGAGACTATACCGAAATTAAGCACAAGAGACACGGCGATGTAATGGGTTACGCTGTCCGCACCGAAAACTACCGCTACGTTCAGTGGAAGGATTGGAAGAACGGAGAGATTCTCAATGAAGAACTCTATGATCACCGAACAGACCCTGATGAAATGGTAAACGTCGCGGAACATATCAAGCACGCTGCTTCCCTGTTTCAGCATCAACGCATTCTCGAAGCGGGTTGGATGGGTGCGCTTCCTCTCAATTAGGATTCCGAGCTCTACGGAAAAGCTTCATTACCAACATCAGACTCGGGGCTCCCTGCGCAAGCATCACCTTGACCGATCCGATCATTCTTTGAGGAGCGGTGGTATAATACCGTCAACCCGATCAACCCTACGAAGGTTGCTATACTAGTTATTCAGGCAGCGAGAACGAGAGCATCTACTCAACCAGCTCTACCGAACTAAAAACGGCGGCATTGCCTTGAGAGTGTTTTGCACCGGGAAACGCAGTATGCCTAACATTGAGGTTACCTACCGCTCGCAAGTTGTCCGTCATCTTCTGGATAGCGATCACGTTATTTCCATCGTCTCCTCCAACCATTCACCATATCGGAAGCTCGTAGCTCGTGTGAACCAGACCAAGCGATAGCAATCCGAATGGCGTCGAAGCAATCATTCCGTAGTTTCTATTTTTCATAATACACTTTTTCTTATGAAAGTTGATTTGAGGTTTTCTCCGACAATCCCGAAGCCCTCTCATGAGTGTCATTCTCAAAGACGGGATCAAAGAAAACCATGATTTTCTGCTTTAATACGGTCAACTGCCAAAGCTGAATCAGGAATAGCCTGCACCTCGATTACTAGGGTATCACGAGAGGTAGATCAAAATGAACTTAGGACGAATCGCCCACCCATATACAGCAAAGCCCGCCATCAGGGCGGGCTTCAAAACTACAAACAGAACTACTATTAAATTAGATATCCATTCCCCAGGTGAAGAAGACCTGTCGCCCAACAGCATAGGTCTCAGTGCGATCGTAGAAAGTGCCGTCAGACGCGTTCGAAATATTCAAGCGGAAGTAGTGGTTCCGACCCCAGAATTCGGTGTTGTAACCGGCAAACAAATCGGTGCGTGTATAGGTATCCTGAATGGCCCATTCTCTACGGGGAATGGAAAACTGATGTATGGGTCCCTTCCGGTGGAGCACGTTGCCACCAAAGAAAAATCCGTTATCAAAGGTATGTCTTCCCGTTACGGATAATGCATCCGGCGCAGTCTGTAACAATTTCAGACCTACGGATCCGTCTACCAGACTCTCCTTGATCTCTGCATCGGTGTGTGCATAGCTAAAAATAAACTGAGTATTGTCCGTAGGCGTGTAGAACATTTGCAACTCTACGCCTTGACTATTTTCCAGGCCGGAAAGAAAAGCGATCGGCTCGTCGATTGGAGGTTCCGGGAGCGGATTATTTTGCAGGATATTCGTTCGATCGATATTGAAGTAAGCTACAGAACCGGATAGCTTATTTTCTATCAATTCAAACTTAAACCCGATATCAGTACCTTCTCCTTGTGATGGCGCAAAAGTCAAAACAAGCGGTGGATCGACTCGGTTGTCTGTGCGATCACCATTCGGCACGAACGATTCGCTATATAAGGTGTAGAAGTTTATTCCTGGAGTGATCTCGTAGGTGAATCCCGCCTGAATAGAAGTATTTGTCGCCTCATCTTGACCGGTACTTTCGATTTTGTCCCGACGTGCACCGACTAGAACATTAAGCTTGTCGTCGATTGCTCTGATTTGGTCCATGACAAAAAAGCTGGTCGCTTTTTGAGTGCTGGGATTACCTGGATTAGCAGTCGCACCAGCAACTCCTTCGGCTCTGAATCTGGATGCAAGCGCCTCCGCTTCCGCACGTGTTACATTCATCTGCACAGTTCCATCCGGATTCCGCCCAGCGCCAGTTAATACGTTGTAGGGCGTAACTGGATACCGGCCAAGGGCGGCCCTTAATGCTGCCGACCCACCATTCATCCGATAAACCCCGGTTGCTCCAGTGGATTCATCGCGCTGAGCACCCAAGAGAAACGTATGTCGGGTGTTAGCGATTTCGATGTCCGTTGCGGTAAAGTCTGCGTAGTAATTTTTGTTATCATTATTGAGAATTTCCACATTACTGATCGGGGTGAACACATCGTTGGCATCGGTGCAACAACCTACAACGTTGAACATGTCAGTGAACCGGTCTGTTTCACTGGCTGTGAGCCGCAGGAACATGTTCTCACCAAAGGACTGTGTCAGGTCGATCTGATAGGACCACCCGGAATTCTCAGTTTCGTCTCTATCCGTAATAGTGCTGTAGTCCTGATCCACAGGCTGCCAGGCGTCATTCGGGGCGAATCCATTTCCTACAAAAGGGTTTCTGGGACGCATAAATGTGTGGTCACGCTGCTGGTACGAATACTCAAAATCGATCTTGGTCGTTTCAGTGGCGTGAATTGTAAATGCAGGGGTTATGAAAGTCTGTTTGTGCCAACCACCTGCTCGCTGTGCATCGGCTGACTCATAGGAACCCGTTACGCGAAACAAAAATTTCCCGGCGTCATCAAGCGGTCCCGTGGTATCCCACTGAACGCGTGCAAATGATTCCGAACCTGCACGGAGTTCAATATTGCTCTGCCGAACTGCCAACGGCCTTTTGGTAATAATGTTTACAAGACCCCCCGGATCCGAAAGACCGTAAAGGACCGCTGCCGGACCCTTAACAATTTCGATTCTTTCAACCATCGATGCATCCGTAAAGCCTCGGTAAGGAATGCGGTTTCGCAGGTTCAATGATGACCGAAACCCACGGATAACAAAGTTTTCGGTAAACTGACCTTCATTGCGTCCAACTCTAGTCACGGTTGCATCTGCAACGACCGCGTCCTCTACTTTAGTGTAGGCGAAATCTTTAATGAAATCCGCCGTGATTATGTTGATCGGAACGGGGACATCTTTGATCGCAGTATTGATCCGAGTGGCACTGATCGAGTTTGTGGCCGCGTAACCTTTGTTATTGTCTTCGTAGACGGAGAATGGGTCGAGATTAAACGTGTTGTCGTCTTGCCCGAAGAGGGAGGGTGAGGACAGAGATACTAGCGCAAGTATCCCGGTCAACCAGCGGTTGCTAGGAGAGTTCATCATAGTTTAGGAGGTTTGTAGATTAGGCTGTCAGACAGCGATTGAGATTCGTAATTGTCCGACGGGTAAATAAGAATGACTGACGTTTAGCTGTGGCACTTTCTGGAAGCGAAAGTTATTTAATTGGACAAGTTGAAATAATTCGTTACCCGTGGTTCCTATGACAGAAATCCCCCCATCTGATCCACTCGATTAGTATGGTAACTATTCGTGACATCGCAGAAAAAGCGGGAGTCTCAAAATCAACGGTCTCTTTGGCGCTTCGAGGTAACTCGAACTGCTCGGCAAAAACGATAAAACGCATCACTGAAATCGCGAAAGGATTGGGCTATAAGCCTAATCCTTTGGTTACGGCTAATATGACCCACATGCGGGGCGGAGTTAGAAGAAAGAACCTGCTTTCAAACCTGGCCTATTTTTATGATCATAACAGAGGCTTGCCCCATTCACGTCCGTCGTACTCGGCTGCGAGTGAACGGGCGGATGAGCTTGGATTCGCATTGGAACCCTTTCCTTACAATGATCCTAAACTAAAACCTGATCGCCTATATCGAATTTTGCGCAGCCGCAATGTTCAAGGAATTGTCATTGGAGAGAGTCCGACAGTCATTCCTCATATCGAGTTTAAGTGGAATGACTTCGCAGTCGTCAGTATCGGTTATACATTGAAAGATCCGCGGGTGGATCGCATCGGGTTTGATCATGGAGAGAATCTGGTTCGGCTATTCCATGATCTGGAAGAGAGGAAGTATCGACGCGTGGGTCTTGCGCTGAGATCGGACTTCGATGATCGAGTAACCCACTTACCGACATCCAGCTATCTCGGCCATCAATTCGATCAGGCCTCGAGCGAATCACTCCCGATCTATATGGAGGAAAAAAACTGGAATAAGACCTCCTTCTTCAAGTGGTTTTCTAAGCATAAGCCGGATTGTATTATCACAATAGGAAACGAAGTCGGTGATTGGCTCCTAAGTAAGAATCTTCGGATACCGGAAGACATCGGTGTGTTTTCAATCTGGGGCGGACTCATAGAGCAAACCGTAAAATATAGTCATTATAACGTCAGTCTCGAGATGTTAGCTAGAGCAGCGGTCGATGTTATATCTGACCGATTAAACTCAAACACGAGAGGCATTCCAGTCCTTCGGCGAAGCATCCTTATTTCGAGTGAACTGGTCGATCTGAATAGTGTGCGCCCGATTGCCAAGTAAGGTTGCCATAATTGAATTTCAACTTGTCCAAGGACTTTGAGCTAGCGACGTTCTTCTGAATGCTAAATACCTTACACGCCGGTTTCTGACGAAGCTTGGGACGGAAAAGATTAATTAACCTATGGGAGCTAAACCAAACATCGTATTTGTATTTGCAGATCAATTCAGGCGACAGGCAACTGGATTTGGCGGAGAGACAAATATTGAAACGCCTCACATGGATCGCCTTGCGGGAGAAAGTGTTGATTTCGAAAATGCGATTTCCGGAACCCCTGTGTGTTGTCCCGCGCGAGCCTCGCTCTTGACAGGACAATACCCGCACCATCACGGCGTCATCATCAATGATGTTTCATTGAATCCCGATGCGGAGACTATGGGTAAGCTATTTTCAAAAGCTGGCTATGACACGGGATACATCGGAAAATGGCATGTAAACGCCAACGGTCGCAGCTCCCCTATTCCCGTAGATCGACAGCATGGATTTCACTACTGGAAAGCGTTGGAGTGTAGTCACGATTACAACAAATCTCATTACTACGAAGGATCGAGTGAGGAGCTGAAAACCTGGGATGGGTACGACGCGATCGCCCAAACAGAAGACGCCATAGATTTCATAAAATCACGGGACAACGATAAGCCGTTTTTGCTAACTGTTTCTTGGGGACCTCCACACGACCCTTACGAGACTGCCCCGCAACGTTACCTCGATCGTGTCAATGAAGACACAATCGAAGTACGAGAAAACGTGCCTGCCGAAAAAGCCGCAGAGGCCAGGTCACTTCTGAAGGGATACTACGCGCATATCCTGGCACTCGACGACTGTCTCGACGCGCTTATGAGTACCTTGGAAGACCAAGGACTGGCCGATGAAACTATACTTGTATTCTGGTCGGACCACGGTGACATGCTCTTGTCCCACGCAGAACTCTTTAAACAACGACCGTGGGATGAGTCGATTCGAGTTCCGCTTCTCTTGCGTTACCCAAGACGTTTTGGCCGAACGGGAACTCAAATCCCTTCTTTTATAAACACGCCCGACATTTTGCCCACTCTACTGGGCCTCTGTGATCTTGAGATTCCCGAGAGTATAGACGGGACCGATTATTCGAATCATATCTCGGACTTTGTCGAAGCCTCCCAATCAGCCGACGGAGAAACCAATAAGCTTCAGCCCCCTGCTTCATCGGCGTTACTGGCCTGCCATTCTCCGTTCGGTCAATTCACCCGCAACGTCGGAGGGCGTGAATACAGAGGGCTTCGCACGGAGCGTTTCACTTATGTTCGTGACTTGAATGGTCCATGGCTTTTGTACGACAACGAGTCTGATCCTTATCAATTGAATAACCTGGTGCACGAACCTTCCAATCGCGGATTAATCGATGAACTGGATAGCGAGTTATCACAGAAGCTGAAACTACACGGAGATGATCTGGTACCGGGAGTTGAATTGTTGAAAACATTTGGTTACGCCGAGGATGTCGACGAAACCGGAACCATGCCATTCTTTGATGAATGGAACCCGCTCTGACTTTTAGGTGTATGGAAATCATTGATACTCCTGACAAATCTGAAGGCAAGGTTACGCTGCTACAGAAGTTCGCCTACGGATTGGGTGCATCTGCGGACATGATCGGTTTTCACGGACCTACGGCTCTGATCATGCCGGTTTACACCTTGGCCCTCGGCGTCAACCCGGCACTGGTTAGTATTGCGATAGGTATTACTCGTATTTGGGACGCCTTCCTGGATCCATTGATGGGCTCGATCTCAGATAGGACGCGATCCCGATTCGGCAGACGCAGACCCTACATCTTTTCAGGCGCAATACTAGGGGGCCTCACGTTTGCTCTCATGTGGCAGATACCGCTTGGGTGGAGCGGAACTGCTTACTTCGCATTTCTGACAGGTTTCCTACTACTGTTCTACACCGCATTCACCGTATTCACCGTCCCCTACCATGCCATCGGGTACGAAATGACGCCAAACTACCATGAGCGGACGAGCGTGATGTCCTATCGAATGTTCTTTAATATGATAGGCAATATTTGCGCCGGATGGCTATTGGCAGGGACCCAACATAATATATTCGACAGCACGCTTCAGGGAGCGCGATTTATCGGACCACTTACAGGCGTGGTGTTTATACTCTTCGGTATCGCTCCCGTATTCTTCATCAAAGAACGAGCGGCGGTGCAATCGGCTTCAATCAAGAAGCAACTTCCAGTCTTTCGTTCATTACTGACCACCTTGAAAGATAAATCTTTCAGGCTTCTTTTGGGGTTTACCGTACTGATGCTATCGGGATGGACCTTCTCCACCTCGATTATCCTCTTCATTAATGTCTCCTACGTATTTCCAGGAGATTTGAAAGCGTCCTCTATCCTGGTAGGCTCGATGGGATTGGTGCAAACAACAGCAGTCGCCGTCGCCCTACCGGTCGCAACCCACCTATCAAAAACCATCGGCAAAAAGGGGATTTTAAGAATCTCATTTTCGCTCCAGTTTTTACACGTCGTAACAGCCTGGTTTTTGATATCCCCGAATCACCCCTACCTTCAAGTAATTGCCTACTCAATCGGTGCGGTAGCAAATATGACCTTCTACTTGATGCTCCATTCTATGACGAGCGACATTTGCGATGAAGATGAGTGGAATAATGGAACCAGACGGGAAGGCATGTATGGTGCAGTCATAACATGGACTCAGAAACTATGTGTTTCCATTGCAGTCGCCTTGGTTGGCATAGTACTTCTCCTGGTCGGCTTTGATCAGACAGAAGGTGCATTACAGAGCTCTCAAACGGCTCTCTCCTTGCGACTAATCTACTGCGGCATCTTCCTAACCATTGGTATCATTGGCCTCGCGCTATTACCTCGATACTCGCTGACCGAGGAAAAAGTCTTAAGCATTCAAACGGACATAAAAAACCGTCGAAAGCAATCGAGCGAAGCGCTGTAGAGCGTAGTCGATCTTCCCGCGCCCCGCCGATACCCGAGAATCTACGCTCTTTACTACGATACGTTTAACCTTTTATGACGGTCGCGAGGAGTTGATCGAGACCTTGGACAGCTCCGCACAGTGTAAAATCTTGTTTCGCGATCGGTGGAGTGTGGGTGATCCTCAAGATGAAGTGGAAACGAAAACCACGGGATTTCAATCGCCCCGAAGGCCGTCACATGGGTATCCCGATGTTATTCCTTTTTCTCTGCCCAATCATAGCTGCCCACCTCCGTAACATCGTATTCCCTTAGACTATGAAACCTGGCCATAATTTGGAAATTGTATTAGATAATTAAAGCCAAGCACAGAGATAGACATCACGCAAAAGAACCGGGTCTAACTGCAAATTCTCGAGAAACCTTCCGCCGTCATACCTGTATCTTCGATATACCGAACGCTTCTTCTGGAGTCCGGCTACGATATAGTACTTTCTATAAGTATTACCTCATCGATGAACTTATGACTACCTACTTTAATCTATTCCGTTTGCCAGTAACTTTCCTGCTCGCTGCTCTATGCTCACCGCTATTCGCTGCAGCCGAAATGACACTCTTCAAATCCGGAGAAGAAGGTTACTCCAACTATCGTATCCCTTCTCTCATTACAACGAAAGAGGGTTCCCTCCTAGCTTTTTGCGAAGCCCGTAAAGACCACCGTGGAGACAGCGGAAATATTGACCTCGTAGCCAAGCGATCCACCGATAATGGGAAGACTTGGTCAGAGCTTTATATTGTCTGGGATGCGGGTGATCACACTGCTGGTAATCCTTGCCCGGTCGTTGATCAAAAGACAGGCCGTATTATAAACCTCGTCTGCTGGAATCTGGCGACTGATCATGGTCGTGACCTCCATGCAGGCACGGCAGAGGACACCCGTCGCGTTTACCAGACCCACTCCGACGACGATGGGCTCACGTGGTCAGAGCCCGAGGAAATCACCTCCGAAGTCAAGAAGCCTGATTGGTTCTGGTATGCGACCGGGCCCGGTGTCGGGATACAGCTCGAAAAAGGCCCCAACAAGGGAAGGCTCATCATCCCTGCCAACCACACCACGGAGGATTACTACGGCGCACATACGCTTTACAGCGACAATGGTGGAGAGACTTGGAATGTGAGCGGCATTATAAAACCCATGGTGAACGAAAGTCAGGTGATCGAACTCTCAGACGGACGGCTGATGATGAACATGCGAACCCAAGGTATTTCACAAACGATCCGGCCTTACCTAGGGTATCGATCCATCTCTTACAGCAGCGACGGCGGCGAAAGCTGGACTGACCCGATTTCCGACAACGAACTCGGGGACCCGATTTGCCAGGCCAGCATCATCCGCTACGACGAGGATCACATTCTGTTTTCTAATCCGAATCCCCCAGTAAGTCTCAAGCGCGGACCCCGCGAAAACATGACGGTCCGACTCAGTAAAGATGATGGAACCACCTGGAGTGAGGGTCTTGTCGTTTACGAAGGGCCAGCTGCATACTCGTCATTGACTAAAATATCCGATGGTAAAGTGGGACTGCTCTACGAGAAGGACAAAAATATCGCTTTCGCAAAAATTCCACTGGATAAAATTGCCAACTAGCATGTGAAGAAACCACTACTCATCGTATTCCTAATATTCGCAATTTTCGTTGAGTCGATTACCGCCAACGAACAGCGCTCCAACGTTCTTTTCATATCTGTAGACGATATGAACGATTGGATCGGGTGCCTCGGCTCTAGCCGCGTTCCGACTCCCAACATAGACGCATTGGCTGCCCGAGGACTACTTTTTACCAACGCCCACGCTCCCAGCCCCAAGTGTGCTCCCAGTCGAGCGGCCATACTCACAGGAAGACGAGCTTCTACATCGGGGCTCTATAGCAATAGCCACTGGTGGCGCCCCGCGTATCCAGACTGGATCACCTTGCCTCATTATTTCAAGAATAACGGTTATTACGTTGCAGGAGGTGGAAAAGTACACCACCACACCGAAGGCTTCAATCCACCCGATCAGTGGCATGAATACCTCCCGTTGGTTGAGGACAAGGACCTTATTAAAAATTACCTGAATAAGCGCGGTGAAAACCGGGAGTATCTCACTGATATGCCGAGACATCCCAATGGTTCACTCGATTGGGGGCCCTTGGAAGTGGACGACTTGGAAATGGGCGACGGACACACAATAAACTGGGCCAGAGAGTTTTTGAAACGTAAACACGAGCAACCTTTTTTTCTGGCAGTCGGCTTGTTTCAACCCCACCTCCCATTTTACGCACCTAAAAAATACTTTGACGCATTGCCTCTAGACCAAGTGAAGCTCCCCATCCATAAGGCCGATGACCTCGATGATATTCCGGCAGGCGGGCAAAAACTCGCAGCTCTCCGCAGGGACGACTTGCGTATGATTGAAAACCACGGAGGACTGAAACATTGCTTACAATCTTACTTAGCAAGTATTGCTCATGCGGATACACTTATTGGCATTCTTATGGATTCTTTCGAAAATAGCCAATACCGAGACAATACCATCGTCATATTTTGGTCGGATCATGGTTACCACTTTGGAGAGAAAAATCATTTGGCTAAAGACACCTTGTGGGAACGCTCAACCCATGTTCCGTTCATTGTATCTGCTCCAGGAATCACTACCCCTGGAACCACCTGCGATCAACCAGTTGACCTAACCTGTCTTTACCCAACTCTGACTGCCCTTTGTAAACTAAAAACCCCCAGTGATTTAGACGGTGTGGATATCAGTCCTCTGCTCAAAGACCCAACTTCGAAATGGAATATGCCTGCGATCATTGACTTCTTACCAGGCAATACTGCCATCCGCACTAAAGACTGGCGCTACATCCGTTACGCCGAGGGAAACGAAGGAGAAGAACTTTATGACTTGGTAAACGACCCTAACGAGTGGGCCAACCTCTTTACGACCCATCCTGAACTAGCAAAGCACTTCAGAACTTGGCTTCCCCGAAATTATGCGACCGAAGTTCCGCGTAAGGGGGACTATGATTTTGACCCAGGTAGTTACCACTGGTCGCGAAAGTAGCAAATCAACAGACCTAACGACGTCAGTTCTTGAGGGGCTGTTGCCCAAATCGGTCATTTAAACCTGGATACAGCTTTTTCAATGATT
>CAYGQM010000074.1:0-33288 GCA_964352065.1 uncultured Opitutaceae bacterium | reverse complement strand
GCATTCGGTAGATGAATATGCGTCAGGCATTTTAAACGGAAACCGGATGCTCTTGGCCAAAGCAATCACCCTCATCGAAAGCAACGCACCCCACCACCACACACTCGCGCAAGAGCTCTTAAACAGACTGTTACCGCACACCGGCAATTCAATTCGTATTGGCATCACCGGAGTCCCGGGTGTCGGGAAAAGCACCTTTATCGAAACGCTCGGGGTCAAGCTCTGCGATGAAGGCCGGCGACTGGCCGTACTCACCATTGACCCCTCAAGCGCTTTGAGCAAAGGCAGTATTTTGGGCGACAAGACACGGATGGAATTATTGGCACGCCACCCGAACGCCTTTATTCGCCCCTCACCCTCCAGCGGGACGCTCGGGGGCGTCGCCAACAAAACCCGCGAAACTATGCTGCTCTGCGAAGCCTTCGGATTTGATACGGTCTTCATCGAGACCGTCGGCGTGGGTCAAAGCGAGATCACCGTCCGCTCCCTGGTCGATTTTTTCATGCTCCTGCTCCTCCCCGGAGCCGGCGACGAGTTACAAGGTATCAAGAAAGGCGTAGTGGAAATCGCAGATGCACTTGTTGTCAACAAGGCCGATGGCGATTTTGAAACCTCAGCCAACCGCGCTCGGAGCCAGTATGCAAACGTACTCCAATATTTCCAACCCGCCACTGAAGGCTGGAAAACTCCGGTTCTGAATTGTTCGGCGCTTCATCAAACAGGCATTCGGGAGATATGGCAAACCGTGCTCCAATTCATCTCTGACACACAGGCAAACGGCGTATTCGAAAAGCGAAGACAAAAACAATCCCTCGAATGGGTCTATGCCCTCGTCAATGATTCTCTCAAGAATCGATTCCTTCAACACCCAGGTGTAAAGGCACTCATTCCCGAACTGGAAGCCTCCGTACTTAGCGGCGAACTTTTACCCAGTCACGTCGCTGAACGCTTGATCAAAACGTTCAGCGAAAAATAAAGCACACTTATTCCTGGCTCCACCCTTTTACTCCAAAACCAGCATAACCTGTTTTTGATTGAGGTTGTCGCCGATGGCCACGCGGACCTCTTTGACGGTGGCATTCCGAGGGGCCTTGAACTCATTGTGCATTTTCATCGATTCAAGAATCAGGAGCGTTTGCCCCTGCTCAACTGCATCGCCTACGTTGACGAGGAGATCGATTATCACACCAGGCATGGGTGATTTTAGAATGATTTCGCCGGTTCCTGATGCGAGACGGCCTTTTACCCCAGCCAACCGATGGGTGCGCTCGTCTTCGACTTTTACGTTAAACGTGGAACCCTCCAATTGAACCGCATAACCATCCTCTTCTGGCAGGATGCGCAATTCATAGGACCGGTTATTGAGTAGCAGTGAAAACAAGGTGGGGTCCGAAGACGGGTGAAAATCATAGGCAACCGCCTCACCGTCCAGCGTAAGAACCCCCCGATCGTCGATACCGATGGTCACTGGCTTTTCGTCAATAGTGGTTATATATTTCATAGCCTGCGTGCGAGCGTAGCTCGTTTCCCGTGAAGCTTCCAAACCGATTCCGCTGTAACTTTCGGCATGACGTATGCCTGTCGGTTACGTTGATGAGCCAGTAACGTTGCAGCGATTGCCGAGGGCAGCCGGTTGGCTTCGTTTTCATTCTTCTTGTAGAGCAGGTCGTCCTCCAGGAATCGCGTATGAAACGCACCCGTCTTAAATGCCTCCGAAGCCAAAAGCTGAATGTAAAAAGGAATCGTCGTTTGGATACCAGTGATGTGAAATTCTTCCAAAGCAAGAAGGGTACGAATGACCGCCTCTTCCCGTGTGGTGTCCCAAATAATAATTTTAGCCAATAACGAGTCGTAGTAAGGCGAAACCTCGGAACCCAAAGTAACCCCGGTATCCGTTCGCACACCAGGCCCGGATGGCAAATTAAAGCCGGAAATATTGCCGATTGACGGCATGAAACCCTGCCATGGATCCTCCGCCAGAATTCGACACTCGATCGAATGCCCCGAAATCGTGACATCCTCCTGCTTCGTCTTGAGCGCTTCACCCCGCGCAATACGAATCATCTCTTTTACGATATCAATTCCAGTGACCCGCTCCGTTATCGTATGCTCAACCTGGAGCCGGGTGTTCATTTCGAGAAAGTAAAATTCACGGGTTAGACTATCAAAGACATATTCAACGGTGCCTGCAGAGTAGTAACCCACTTCACGGGCCGCTTTCACCGCCATCTCTCCCATGCGTTGACGCAACGGCTCATCCACTACCGGCGATGGAGCTTCCTCAATAAGTTTCTGATGCCTGCGCTGTAGCGAACAATCCCGTTCACCCAGGTGGATAATATTTCCCAATTGGTCTCCAAGAATCTGAATTTCAATGTGTCGGGCATCCGTGATAAATTTCTCCAGATAGACGCGCGAGTCACCAAACGAAGACTCGGATTCCAGTCGAGCGATCCGGATACTTTCCTTCAACTCATCGGCTGATTTCACGATACGCATGCCCTTCCCACCACCACCGGAGGCCGCCTTCACAATCACCGGGTATCCCATACCCTCGGCTGCTCCTAGTAGATCCTCCATAGACATTTCTGCAGTATCCCCCACTCCAGGGACAAGGGGAAGACCCGCTGCTTCGACGGTTTCACGGGCAGTCAGTTTATCTCCCATCCGCCGAATGGCGTCGACCGGTGGTCCGATCCACGTCACTCCTGCGTTCAGAAAGGCTTCAGCAGCCTCAGCGTTTTCCGCAAGAAATCCGTAACCTGGATGTATAGCGTCCGCCCCTGAACGGGCAGCGACATCCAAGAGCTTAGAAACATCAAGGTAACTCTCCCGAGCCGGAGGAGGACCGATACAATAAGCTTCGTCAGCCATGCGCACAAAGGGCTGCATCCGGTCCGCTTCCGAAAAGACCGCGACGGTCCGGCAATCCATCTCCTTGCAAGCACGGATAATCCGCACTGCAATTTCACCACGATTGGCAATCAAAACTTTGGTTACGTCAGGCATGGGGCATCAAAGGGGAATATTTCCGTGCTTCTTCGGCGGGTTTTCGTCGCGTTTGTTTTGGAGCATCTCGAGTGCGTTGATTAATCGAGGTCTCGTCTGAGAGGGTTCGATAATATCGTCGAGATAACCGTAACTGGCTGCGACATAAGGGTTGGCATACTTGGCTCGGTATTCATCCGCCAATTGCTTACGGGTCTCCTCCGGAGTTTCTGATTCGGCGATGGCCTTACGGTGTAAGATATTGATCGCACCTTCCGGACCCATGACCGCAATTTCAGCAGCAGGCCAAGCCAGGTTAATATCACCACGAATGTGCTTACTACTCATTACGTCATAGGCGCCCCCGTAAGCTTTGCGTGTAATCACCGTAACCTTCGGAACCGTTGCCTCGGCATAAGCATAGAGAAGCTTCGCTCCATGACGGATAATCCCTCCATGCTCCTGCCCCACTCCCGGAAGAAATCCCGGAACATCGACCAAAGTAACAATCGGAATATTGAAACAATCACAGAATCGAACAAAACGAGCTGCCTTGGTAGATGCATTGATGTCCAGCACACCCGCCAGCACCTGAGGTTGGTTGGCAACTATACCCACACTTTTGCCATTCAATCTCGCGAAACCGACAATAATATTGGCGGCGAAGCCCTCGTGCACTTCAAAGAAAAAGGCATCGTCCACCACTGCCCGAATGATCTCATGCATGTCATAGGGCTTGTTGGAGTTTTCCGGAATGATGGTATCCAGTGCCTCAATCGTGCGCAACGGATCGTCATTACTTTCCTGATACGGTAACGTGTCCAGATTATTACTTGGTAAAAAACCCAGCAGCACCCTTACCCGGTAGAGCACATCCTCTTCGGACTGTCCTGAAAAATGCGCCACACCGCTAATTTCATTATGAGTAGCGGCACCACCCAACTCATCGGCAGACACCACTTCGTTCGTCACAGACCTCACAACCTCAGGCCCCGTTACAAACATATAGCTATTTTTCTCGGTCATGAAGATGAAATCGGTCATAGCTGGTGAATACACGGCTCCACCCGCGCAGGGACCCAGGATACAAGAAATTTGCGGAATCACGCCACTCGCTAATACGTTGCGCAAAAAGATGTCCGCATAACCGGCAAGACTCACAACACCCTCCTGAATACGGGCACCACCAGAATCATTAAGTCCGACCAATGGCACTCCGTTCTTCAACGCGAGATCTTGAACCTTCACAATCTTTTCTGCATGCCCCAACCCCAAACTGCCTCCATACACCGTGAAGTCCTGTGAGAAGACATAGATCAATCGTCCGTCGACGGTGCCGTAGCCAGTCACAACGCCATCACCGACTAAAATCCCCTCACCCGATCGACCACCCGTGGCAAAAGCATCCAGTTCCCGAAAGGAACCGGGATCAAGAAGTAGATCAATACGCTCACGGGCCGTGAGCTTACCCTTCTCTTTTTGACGTTTGATTCGTTCGTCACCGCCGCCCTGAAGAGCGACTTTCTTGTGATCCCTTAGAGTTTTAATATGTGCATCCATAACGAGGGCGGGATACTGCTACCGCTTTCAAGGAACAGTATCCCGCAATTGTCTACTACTGGGGTAAAAATGGGTTCATCTTCAAATCTTGTCCGACCGCTCGGCGAGCCATTCGACAACCTTTGGCCAAAGCACCTTTTGCGCCTTTCCGCCAACCGCTAAGCCTATATGTCCTGCCGGAAATTCGATTATCTCTTTATCCTTCGAACTCACCTTATCGTTGAGCGGCTTACTCTGACAGGGAGGGACCAAGTCATCCTTGGTGGCCATCAGGTTCATAAGCGGACAGGTAATATTACCGAGGTTCACAATGTGTTTGCCGACCGGCATTTTGTTTTGAATAAGCAGATTCTGCTGAAACAGATACTTCGCGAATTCGCGATACACTTCACCAGGGACCGGTATGTTGTCATTTAACCAGGTTTCCATATGAAGAAAGTCATCCACAAAGCGATCGTTGTCGGCATTTTCCCAAAAACTAATAGGCTTTTCGACCAGATTCTGTACTGGTTTAAGCATAAGAAATGCTGCCTGCAGAAATTCTGCCGGGACATTGCCCACCGTGTCGACGAATTGATCAACATCGAAGTAATTCGGGTCGGACCACAAACTGATGAGCCCCTGCTTGTCCGTGTAGTCGATGCCACTGGCCAGCAGTATTAGATTTTTGACTACATCTTGATGTAGTGCTGTGAACATCGTACTCAGCGCACCCCCCATACAGTAACCCAGCAAGGTAGCTTTGTCTGCTCCCGTACGTTCACAGAGATAATCAACCGCATTGGCTATGTATCCATTGACATAGTCATCACAACTCAGGAAGCGATCAGATTCACTCGGAACACCCCAGTCTATAATATAAGTATCGAATCCTGCATCGACGAAGTTGGCCACCACACTGCGGCCTTCCTTGAGGTCTACGATATAGGGGCGATTGACCAATGCAAATACGAAGAGTACGGGAGTTTTATATTTAATATCTCCCTTCCCAAGGTAACGATACATCGTCAGTTTATCTTCTTCATAAACGACCTCTTTAGGAGTAACCCCTTTGCGGACCTGCTGCGCCTTATCATAGAGCGAAGGCAAGCTCGAGAGCCTGCGGAAATTGGCAAATGACTCTTCAACCAAAGACTTCTGCCAATCAAAAATGTTAAATGATTCTTCTGTTGAGTTGCTCATGGTAATTATCTCTTTGCCTTACGGGTTTTCGGTTGTACCACCGCCTTCTTCGCGGCTGATTGTTTCTTCGCCACCTTTTTGGCTGCTACGGTCTTTTTGAAAGCGGACGCTTCCTTGACGGGTGTCGTTTTTGTACCTGCGGCCTTCATCGCCTTCTCTATTTCCGCAAGGCGCTTCATGACCTCCTCCTGGTATTTCGTAACTGACTTGGCCGTCTTCGTTTGCGCTCCATCTAGATCGGATTGCATTCCTTCAATCTTAGATTGCATAGCATCCAGGTGATCCAAGAGTCGACGTTCCACGTGGTGTATAGCAGCCAGTACCCCTTGGATGTCATCCTTCGTCGCACTCCCCATAGCCTTGTGCATTTTGTTAGTATTTTCCTTGGCCATCTTTTGCCACTGCACCGAATTGTTCATGGTATCCCTCATGATTTCCATGAATTCAGGTGTGCGCATATATTCTTCCCAGGTTTGTGAAACAGCTCTGAGCACCCCATTGCGCATCTTCTTCAATTCTTCTGGTGGAGGATTCTGCGGGGAGTATTCACTCCAGACTTTCGACATACCAGACATGGAGTCCATCCACATTTTTTGAAACGCAGCCGCCTGCTTAAATGATTCTTTGAATTTTTCTTCCATCGATCTAGGGGATTTATATGTTTGGCCCTTAAAGCGGACTTCGATTTGTCATCGAAGCCCGCATCAAAGGCAGATTAGAGTTAACAGAGTTCCAAAGCCAGAGCTACAGATTGACCGCCACCGATACAAAGCGAAGCGATACCTTTTGAGTTCCCATGCGTCTTGAGTGCATGTATCAAGGTTGTAACTACGCGAGTTCCACTTGCACCAACTGGGTGCCCCATACAAACCGCACCGCCATGAACATTTACCTTGTCGTGCGGAATATTGAGGTCCTTCATCGCCGCCATCGGCACGACCGAAAAGGCTTCATTAATCTCAAAGAGATCAACATCAGCCGGCGTCCAATTGAGCTTCTCCATCAATTTAGCAATCGCCTGTATCGGAGCCAAAGTAAACCATTCAGGCTCATTCGCGTGCTGCGAGTAACCCAGTATGCGCGCTTCCGGCCTTATACCCTCTTCCTGGGCCTTTGCCGCAGAGAGCACAACCACCGCAGAAGCACCATCATTGATGCTCGACGCGTTACCAGCTGTAACGGTTCCTTCCCTGCCAAACGCAGGTCGGAGCTTTACAAACTTCGCTTCGTTGAAACGAGCGGGTTCCTCATCGGTATCGACAACCGTAATATTGCCTTTTCGATCTGTTATTTCATAAGGAACAATCTCTGATTTGAAGTAGCCTTTTTCAGCAGCTGCTTGGGCACGTTTGTAACTTTCAATGGCGTAGGTGTCCTGGTCTTCACGACTGAATCCATACTTGGCAGCCGCTTTGTCACCACAAGTACCCATATGAGCACCATCAAACGCATCCAGAAGCGCGTCCCTCAGCATAGAGTCATAAATCTCTCCATTTCCGAGGCGATAACCAGTCCGGGCACTTTCCAACAGATAGGGAGCACGGGACATGTTCTCGATACCACCCGCCAGGACTGCTTCGTTATCTCCACTCTGGATAGACTGCGCAGCGAGCATGATTGCTTTCATACCGGATCCGCAGAGCATATTGATCGTCGTAGCAGGAACCTCGTTTCCAAGACCTGCGCCGATAGCAATTTGGCGAGCAGCGTTCGGCTTCAGGCCCCCGCTCAAGATATTACCAATAATGGCTTCATCGATGTCAGTGCCCTGAATGCCTGATCTTTCGACAGCAGCTTTCGTAGCGGCAATCCCAAGCTCCACTGCGGAGACATTGGAGAATGCACTGCAAAAGCTACCCAAGGGCGTGCGGACACTGCCCGCTAAGAATACTTCTGATTTCATAATAGCTTTCTAGCTTTCCAAAGCGGTAAACTTCAGAAGGTTTTCGAAGTCGTTTTTTCCACGAAGTCCGTCCAGGACGCCATCATTTTGCTGTTGGTATCCAGTACTGTTTGCACATTAGTGCGCATTGCACCCAAAGATGATTCCATGAGGTCCTGAACCCTTGCTTGTCCTTCTTCAAAAGAGGTGGACTGATAAACGTTCATAGCCTTATTAAATAGAGTCATACTCTGCTCGGTGTTATCTTGAAATACTTTTAAGATGTCTTCCATTTTTTGGCGGGTTTCGGGGAATACACCTCCGGTCATTTTTTCAATTTTTTCTCTTAGCTCATCAGGAGTTCCCACCTGCTTGAGCATATCTTTCCAGAGCTCTAGTGACTCTTCCTGCAATTGGATGCCGTTCTTTAGTGCTTCTTCATAAAGCTTGATGGCATCCTTCATAAGGTCTTGGGCAGAATCAGCTGCTTTGGCTGTTGTCGCTTTTTTTGTCGTCATTGCCTTTTGGGTTTTAGTTCATCCTTTAAAATTAGGGATGAGTCCCTCAGCCAGTCGGTGTGCGACGGTTTCGCCGCTCATAACAACTCGCCTTATGACTAATCCCTATGTTAGGTAAGCCCCTTACAGGACTATAGTGTAATCAATACGCAGTTAGGAATAAGTCAAACCGTTTTTGTGCAATTGCGTTAATTTACAAATAATACTTAGATACAATGATCTCCAACACTCACGATAACAGAAATAGCTCATTTTTATTATATTTTAATGGCTACATTAAATTCTTCTAATAGCAAAATTTCCCGCTGACTGCAGAACACTTAAGCATTCTATTTTGCTTTTGCACAATCAATCGGTCTTCTTTTTTAGTAATTCCTGCAATTCGGTTACCTGTTGCTTCAGGTCTTCCATTTCCTGCCCGAGATCACTGACCTTCTTGGTCGGAGAACTGTCAGACGAAGCGAATGGATTCATACTCATCCAGGCTGCAAACGGGTTGTGACTTTCCCGCTTTCCTGAGTTGGCGTGGTTAAAGGGCAGCGATTGCGACTGACGGAATAAGCGGTCGAATTGATCTTTGGAGCTCACAAATGCCCGTAAGGCTTTACTAAAATAAGTTTCATAGAAATCCTTTAAAACAAGGTCATTGAGTCGAATAACCTGCGAAAGAAGAGAAGGCGAAAAGAAATCCACCTTCAAAGGTTCGTATTCCAACAAAATCTGCATAAGTATCCGGGGCGTGATATCCTCTTCGGACTTGGCATCGATAACTCTTACCTCATACCCCTGACAAATCAGCTTATGAATCTTCTCAAGACTGATGTGCTGACTGTTCGTAGTATCGTAGTATCTACGATTCTGATACTTCTTGATTTCAACAACCTTTGAGTGTTTTTCGGAGTCAGGCATGGCTAAATAATCTGTTTTGCAAAAGCACAAGTTTTCATAATTTGCGCCTCATTGCAACTCTTCGAGATCTGAATTGAGCCTCTAAAGCTCATTCATCATCACTATATTTTCTAATGGCTATAATCCATCCTGATATAGTGCGATTGCACAATCGTTCATTTGACCCCCTCCCATTTCCCAGTTAATTGAAACTGGGTTAATCGCCAGTCGGCATTAACCTTTCGGATCATTCAACCCAGAGAAAGGACATTATTATGGACACGCTGACTAACAAGGTCGCTGTGATCACGGGGGCAGCCGGTGGTATAGGCGGAACACTAGCTGAAGAGCTTGTAAAAAGGGGCATCCAGGGTTTGGCCTTGGTAGATTTTAGCCCACGGGTCAAAGAAGTCGCGGCAGCCTGCAATCAAGCGGGGCGTGGTGAAATCGCATTTTCTTATGAAGGGGATACGACCAATGAGGAATTTCGCGAATACGTGTTTGCCGATATGACAGAGAAAATCGGAACACCCAATATATGTGTACCTGCAGCGGGCATCACCCGGGATGATCTGGCAGTAAAATTTGATAAAGAGACAGGAGAAGCCCGCATCTACCCCATAGAAAATTTTAGAAAAGTAGTGGAGATAAACATGATTGCTCCCATTTACTGGGCTATGCAAATGGTTGCAGGGGTTGCAACGAAACGGAAGGCTGACGGACTCAAACGCTGGTCACCGGATGAAGGCATACAGGGAGCCGTCGTATTCATCGGTTCCATTGCTTCAGTTGGCAATAAGGGGCAGATCTCGTACAGCTCCACCAAAGCCGGATTGGAAGGGGCAGCATCCACACTCATGGCGGAAGCGATGTTTTACGGCGTCCGTTGCAGCATAATACACCCCGGATTCACAGACACTCCCATGGTTCGCGCACTCGGAGAAGATTACATTCAAAATAAAGTGCTTCCACAGACCCAACTTCGAAGACTCATCCAACCTCTCGAGATTGCAGATGCAATTTGCTTCATGATTACCAATGCTGCAATGAGCGGTGAGCTTTGGGCGGATGCAGGCTGGAGACCTGCGAGCTAGATACTTTTTGGGGGAGAGAATCAAAACACATCTAATAAGGTATCAAATATCAACACTAGCAGACCATGAAAAATGGATTAAAAGGCAAAATTGCCTTAGTGACGGGCTCCTCCCGAGGAATAGGCAAGGCCATAGCACTGGCTCTCGCAGACAGCGGCTGTGACATCATCATGAACTACCAGTACTCCAAGGAGGCTGCGCTCGAAACCAAGGCAGAAATCGAAAAGAAAAAAGTCAAATGCACTGTCTATCAGGCGGACGTATCAAAAACGGACGAAGCTGATAAAATGGTGGCCGACATCCTGAAAGAACAAGGAGGCGTGGACATACTTGTGAACAATGCCGGAATCAACCGGGATCGTTCGTTCTTAAAGATGACTCGCGAAATGTGGGATGAGGTGCTGGGCGTTAACTTAAACGGTCCGTTTAACATCACCCACGGCTTATTACCACATATGGCAGAAAAAGGCTGGGGACGTGTAATCAATATATCCTCCATGGGTGGACAAACCGGAAACTTCGGACAGGCTAACTACTCAGTGACCAAAGGTGGCCTCATCGCACTAACGATGACGCTGGCTCGGGAGTTCGCACGGAAAGGTGTCACGGTCAACGCAGTGGCTCCCGGCTACACGAGTACGGATATGACAAACGGAATCCCGGAAGCGGTAGCCAAGCAGATAACGGCCCTGATTCCCATGGGACGAATGGGCGAGCCCAATGAAATCGCATCGGCGGTCACCTTCCTCGCCAGCCCTGATGCAAGCTATATTACCGGACAGGTCATTGGAGTTAACGGCGGAATGTACATGTAGACCGCAAGACCATTTTAGATTGAAGCTCTGCAGGACAACGCTCGGCACTTCGCCGAGCGTTGACTATAGCCAGGCATCGTCTAAAAACCTCACCCAGTTTTTCCAGGCGATATTCTCTATATCCTCGAGACCATAGCCGCGGGCCTCCAACATTGGAAATATGCTCTGTAGATCTACAATCGTATCCAGATCTTCGGGACATTGCTCCGTACCAAACCCACCATCGAGATCGGTCCCGATCGCGGCATGTTCAGAATTACCAGCAAGCTGGCAAACACGGTCGATATTATCCACCATATGTTCCAGCCGGGGATGAAGCTCTTCGACCGTTGAGACTCTCTTGATCCAGTCCGGAACCATCATCCAGGCATCCAAGGCAGCCCCAATCACAGCTCCCCGTTCTATGAGTTCATTCAACTGCTCATCGGTAAATTGACGTTTGTTTGGGACCAGGGCCCTACAGTTCGAATGGCTCGCCCAGACGTGGCCATCGAAGTGATCCAAAGCTTCCCGAAAACTTTCATCACAAAGGTGTGTGGCATCGAGTATCATATTCAAACGCTCCACCTCCTTGAGCAACTCCCGCCCCTTTTGACCGATTCCCCCTTCGGCATCCGTGCCCTGAGCATAAGTGCCAGGCCCGTAATGAGCAGGACCGATTGCGCGAAGTCCTTGCTCATAGGAACGCTCGAGATGCTCCAAAGTTATAATCGAATCGGCTCCTTCAAGACTAAGCACGTATCCGATCGGAGTCCTATGAGGGTCTTTCCCCCAAGCTTGAATATGTGCTTTCAACTGCGATCCATCGCAGATCTGTTTCATCTCGCCCGCTTCCTCCATTGCCCGATACCAGGCAAGTTGTCCTTGGGTCTGCGCCCAAGCCTGTTCGGGCGAATTCCATCCGGGAAGAGAGTTATCAAGTTTTACGTAGCGTGCAATCTGAGTCGCAACACACAAACCGACATTTCCCTTTCGCATCGCAGCCAGCGATACCGTATTGTTACCCCGGTCTTTCTTGTCCGTCATGCCTTTCTCAGACTTCCGAATGGCTTCCACCGACCAACGCAGGTCGCGGTTCCATTCCAGAGCGTTCATGGAGAGATCAAGATGGGCGTCGAAAATAAACACGATGGTAAGGTAGCACTAAATTAAGATTAAATACAAGACACACAAAATACTCAAAACGGCGCTCCCCAAGTTATTATGACTCTCGAAGGGAAACTTGTTAATCTAAAATCGAATCGATAAGTTTGAGATCCGGTCATTTTATGTGTAGAACGATTCTTGCGGTATAAAATAAATCACAAACGGTGTCTGGCTGCAGTTTCCCACCGTCCGATGACAGTTTCGTTTTCCACCACGTTCACATGGTCATACAAAGCCACCGTGGGGCAAATATGCTTAGGAACTCCCAGAAAGGCATCTCCCACTTGGAATTCATGCCATCGCCCGGTTCGCACCACGAGGTGCTCTTCGTTTTGACTGACAAACGTACAATCTTCCAAGCCCCAGATTCGAACCCTCGGATGCGGCATCTCAGCAGCTACTGCTTTGTGCCCCAAATCAAAACACAATAATCCGGCATTCGGTTTACTCACAACCCGGGTCAATAGAAACGCTGCGCACTCAAAGGGCATATCATTAAAGGTATCCACCATCCCAAAATCCCAAAGCACCGTGGTTCCAGGACTCAGTTCGACACCTTGCCGATTCGCGTGAATCGGAAACGACGGTGACCCCCCGGCTACAATTACGGGCGGCGCAAAGCCCATTTTGCCCAACTGCCCAACCAAGGTATCCACCAAAGCATAAGCCTCGTCCACATGCTCCGTTCGTTCTTCCAGATCCCCGACGTGAATATGTCCGTCATAGACATGAAGACCTTCGACATCCAATAAAGGCATCTCATGAAGCAGTTTATAGCGGGCAAGCGCCTCCATGCCCGGTTTGATTCCAGTTCGGTCCATACCGACATTCAGATCGAGAAACACCCCTACTCGAACCCCCAGTTTTTCGCAGCAGGTATTCAGCTGATGGATCACCGACGCGTTATCTACCACCGCAGCAAAATGGGTATCCGGAAACTCATTTACCAGCTGGATAAATCGTCGAACATCCGGACCGATAGGCTGAATGGCCAGAAGCGCTTCCGCCACTTTTTCCTGCCCCAGTAACTCTGCTTCAGCCAAGGTGGCACATTTAAACTTTCGGATTCCGGCTTCCATTTGCATACGAACGATTTCCCGGCTCTTATGAGTCTTGATATGAGGGCGCAATCGATTCACATCACCCGCGATCTCAATCATCCGGTCTATGTTTCGTTGAATCCTGTCCGGATAAACCAATAGCGCAGGCGAAGAGATGCTCGAGCACTCAGGAAGTTTACAGGGGAAGACTTGCATTACATAAACACTTAGTACGCTTGGTGAAGAAATCGCAAAAGTTAAAATCTGAATCACCAATAAGACCCCGTTGACCCGAGTTCTACAATCCCATAGTCTGGGCCCAAAACCAGAAACCGTTTTAGCTTCTCCCAATACCGAATAGCTGGATAGTGAAAACAGAACCTATAATTTCTACCCCATGAATACTCGAAGAGAATTTATCAAGACCGGCGTGATTGCCGCCACTGCACTATCCCTGGGAAGCAACCTTATTCAAGCTCAGACAGAAAACGACCTCACCAAACCCCTCGAGACCGTAAGGGTCGGTTTTGTCGGCATTGGAGTCAAAGGCAGTAGCCATCTCGGCATCCTCATGCATATGGACGGCGTGGAAATCGTGGCTGTCTGCGACGTAGTGGAGGATCAATGTAAAGAAGCACAGGCACAAGCAAAACGCCTGGGCAAACCGATACCCACCAGCTACCACCGGGGAGAATGGGACTTTGTCCGCATGTGCGAAGAAGAGGACCTGGATCTCGTCTACACGGCGACCCCTTGGAAATGGCACACACCCGTCTGCGTTGCCGCCATGGAGAACGGGAAACACGCTGCCACCGAAATTCCCGCCGCCTATACTATGGACGATTGCTGGAAACTGGTGGAGACTGCCGAACGCACCGGCAAGCACTGTGTAATGATGGAAAACGTCAATTACATGGCCAACGAGATGGCCATGTGGCGCATGATTCGTGAGGGGATGTTTGGCGAACTGCAACATGCTGAGGCTGGTTACTGCCACGACACACGGTATTTAAAAATCAAGGAAACTGGCGACGGGCTGTGGCTCGGAGATCACCACGCCCAACGAAACGGTAACCTATACCCGCCCCACGCAATGGGCCCGGTCTCCATGTATCTGGACATCAACCATGGGGATCGACTCGACTATCTGGTATCGATGAGTTGCAACGCTCGGGGCATGGATCAATACGTCGCAGAACAGTTACCTGCAGGACACCCCAAACGGGAGCGCCGCTACATCAACGGAGACGTCAATACCAGCCTGATACAAACCGTGAGCGGGAAGAGTATCGTTATCAAACACGATACGGATCTTCCTCGCCCTTACAGCCGGATCAATATGATTCAAGGCACTCGGGGAATCATGCGAGCATTCCCGGAACTTAAGGCGTGTTTCGAGAAAGATATCGATGAAGCGCAGGTTAACGACACCTACCGCCATCAATTCAAGTGGGAAGACGGGAAACCTTACGTGGAAAGATACGAGCATCCTCTCTGGAAATTTCTCCGCGAATCGGGCGTCAACGAACCCAAGGCCAAAGAAACCGGACGCATCGGAAAGAACACGGTCTGGCACTACAACCCTGCCACCGAATCCAAAGGAGGAGATTTTCTGGAAAACTACCGACTCATCCAGGCCCTCCTCCAAGGGAAGCCCACAGACTACAATGTTTACGATGCAGCCACCTGGAGTGCCGTTGCTCCTTTGAGTGAATGGTCGGTTGTCAACCGGAGTCGTCCCATCGACTTTCCAGATTTCACGAAGGGCAAGTGGATGACCCAAGCGCCGCTGAAGATCCTCGGAGTTTAGTAACTGAACAATTCCGGTTCGTGCGTACTTTTTATTTCCTCGCATTACTCCTGACCATTGGTTACTCAAATCCTACTCAAAAAAACGATGACCTTCCCACAACGTACTTGTTCACCACTTACGCAGGCAGCGGTGGTGGACATCAGAATGGAGATCGCAGCGAAGCCCTGTTTCATAAATTCGTAGGGATAGAGGTCACTCCGGACGGGATCATCTACATCGCTGATACTCTGAATAACCGGATTGTCCTGGATCCACCTGTCATAGAGTAAACCCCACTTTACGACGCATAAGAGTTGCCGACAGCAATGACTGATCTTTAGTTTTCAATACTGATTTTCAGGGAAACCAAGAACCCATTTTACCCAACCAAATTAGACTATGTCAGATACCCGATATAATGTAGGTGTGATCGGCTACGGCTGGGCGGCCACTGCCCACATCGATGCCATCAATGGAACGAACCAAGGGACGGTAAAAGCCGTTTACTCCTCCCGTGAACTGAACGCCGCGGATCTGAAGGCGACTCACGGCAGCGACATAAAACCCTACCGGAGTGTCGATGAAATGCTCGCGGATCCTGAATTGGATGCCGTGTCAATCACTTCTTATCCCATCCAACATAAGGACCAGGCGATCGCCGCAGCACGCGCAGGGAAGCACATTATCATCGAGAAGCCATTGGCACTGACACTGGAGGATTGCTACGCGGTTCAAAAGGCGGTCGAAGACGCAGGCGTAAAGGTCTGCATCTGTTTCGAAGTCCGTTGGATCAGTCAGTTTCAATCGACCAAGAAGATCATTGAGGAAGGCCTGATCGGCGACATTCACTACGGCGAGGTGGACTACTACCACGGTGTCGGGCCGTGGTACAACCCTTACCGCTGGAACATCAAAAAGGAAAACGGAGGTAGTAGTTTATTGTCCGCCGGATGCCATGCCCTTGACGCCTTGTTGATGTGTATGGGAACTGATGTAACCACCGTATCCTCCATGGCCTCTCAGTCGAGCCACGAAATATTTGCGAAATACGAATACCCTACAACGGCGGTTACATTGCTTCAATTTGAAAGTGGTAAAGTCGGTAAGGTCGCCTCGGTAATCGATTGTTTTCAACCCTACTATTTCCACACCCATCTGGTTGGCAGCGAAGGCAGTCTCTTGGATAACAAGCTCTACTCCAACAAACTCCACATGCGGGATAAGAAGTGGGCACAACTCCCCATGGCTATGGCAGACTCGGGTGACGTGGCGGACCATCCCTACCAGGCTCAATTTCAGGCTTTCTTTGATGCGTTGGACAAAGGCGAAGACATGCCACTCACATCCCTCAATGATGCCATGAATACCTTTGAAGTAATCTTCGCAGCCGATTTATCCGCAGCAGAAGGTAGAACCGTAACCTTAGAAGAAATCAGAAACCATGGCTAACCGAAAATCTGCACTCGCCGTTTTCGCCCATCCTGATGACATCGAGTTCGTTGCAGCAGGCACGCTTCTGCTACTCAAGGAACAGGGCTGGGACATTCATTACATGAACTTATCCGGTGGCGACTTGGGAAGCCTGGAATACAATCGCGAGGACACCCGGGCTATTCGTATTCAGGAAGGAAAGGACGCCGCCAAAATACTCGGAGCCACCTTTCACGATCCGGTCTGCAACGACTTGCAGATCCTCTACAAGCTCGAAACCATCCGTAAGATTGCTGCGGTAGTCAGAACAGCCAACCCAAGCATTATCCTGACGCATGCTTTGAGCGATTATATGATCGATCACGAAAATACGGCACGCCTCACGCTTTCCGCTGCATTTGTGAGAGGGATGAGCAACTACGATTCGGATCCTTCCATTCCTGCGGTTGAAAATGACGTCACCCTTTACCACGCCATGCCCCACGGTCTGCAAACACCTATGCGTCAAAAAGTGCGCGCCGGACTCTATGTCGATACGACCTCCGTTCATGGCACCAAACGGGAAGCGCTCGCAGAGCACCAAAGTCAAAAGAATTTCCTCGACGCGACCCAGGGGATGGACTCCTACCTGGTAACCATGGATGAACTCTCACAAGCCGTAGGAACACTGTCAGGAAAATATCTATACGCAGAAGGTTGGCGGCGTCACCTGCATCTGGGCTTCAGTGGTCGAGACCAAGATCCATTGGCGGTAGCGCTGGCAGACCATTGCCTGATCGACGAGATCTACGAGCAAAACCTCGCAAACCCGCAATAATCATGTCGAGAAAACTCAGCCGAATCGCACCGGATTGGTGGGACTACACAACCTTGGACAGCGACCTCATACAGGAGGCGGCGACTTTGGACGCAAAGAGACTCAAGGAATTATCACGCCCGGGATTTACGGTTCACTTCCACGATACACTCGAGGACTTCTACCTGGCGGAAGCATTGGAATACATCCATGCCTGGAAACAGGCTACGGCGGACAACCCCGTCGGCATCTGTGGACCGATCGGTCCGACCGAGCAGTTACCCCTGGTCGCCCGGTTAGTCAACGAACTCGGCATCTCCCTTAAAAATGCGCACTTCTGGGGAATGGATGAGTGGTTCGATGACGCCACTGGAAAAGAAGTGCCTCTTTCTCATCCACTTTCTTTCGAGCGAGCCGACCGGGAGCTTTGTTTCAATCTCATAGACTCCAAGCTGGCCATGCCGGAGGAGAACCTCCACTTCCCCAAAGGCGACGTCAGTTCGTATTCACAAAGCTGGCACAATGGTGTACGTTGCTCGGTGATGCAAGGAGGCCAAGGCGAAGTCAAACACTGGGCATTTAATGATCCTCTGAAACGCGAAGGCCTATGGATCGACGCCCCGCCCCCACCCGAAATATATAGAAAGCTCGGAACACGCATCGTTGAACTCCATCCAATTACGCTGTCCCAAAACGCACGTACTTCCGGTGGAGGGAACATCACCATGGTACCACAAAGAGCGATCACCGTGGGTCCAATCGAAACCTGGCTCTCCGAAAAAGTTTCCATCTGGCAAGCCGGCACGCACGATAATCCACTCGGACAGAGACTTACAGCCCTGATGATATCCAAGGGAGTCGCGGACTCGGCTGTACCGATGTCACTCCTGGCGGATCATCCCAACGTAGAGTTTCACTATTTCGCAGGTGGACTCGGTAGTTGCGGCGTGGAAATGCACTGACCACAAACGGAGTGAAACGCCCCCGTTTACGGGCTAACAACCATAACGACCTCATTTACAGGTGGTTTCAGTTTTCCATAAACCCGATTTGCCGTTAATCCCGCCACCACCAGTGAAACGAAAAATCCGATAACCGCGACAGTGAGTATCCCATAAGGCACCTTACGTTCACCCATAAGTTCTTTTCTAGTGCCTAGATATATCAAGGCCGCAGCCAATGCGGGGATACCCAACACCGTCAGTGCTTGAGCGAATGTGATGAGCAATACCGTACTTCCTTCTTTTGACAAAGACATGACAGACACCAGCATCCCCACCAATAAAGCAACCGCAGTTAAGTGAACCGGCCAACGATCTGTTAACTTTGCACCTTTACCGAGGGCATCGGACATCACGGTCCCACCTATCAGCGCGTTCACAAGGAACGAGCTCAAAGCACCGGCCAGAATACCGGCCGAAAAAATAATTTTCGCCCACGCCCCGAATAGCGGTTCAAGCTGTCTGGCAATGTCGCCCACAGACGCAAGGGTCACAGGATGCGGGTCTCCATAAAAGACTCGCCAGGCCGTCAAGAGAATCAGCGCAGTCAATATTCCCAACACGGAAATACTCACCACCGAATCGATAACTCCCTGCCGCACTTCTGAAAGTCCCCACCCTTTTTCCTTCACCAGGTAGGCCTGATAAAATGCGCCAGCCACAGAAAACGTCGTCCCAATCATCGCCAATAGTGGCAGCAAATCCTGGCTATCTCCCGAAGCAAATGGTTCAAACTCACGGGGACTGAACATCGCAAACAGAAAGTTTATCAGGAACGCCAAACTCATCAAACCAATCAGAATCTTCATCAAGGCTTCAACGAACCGATACAAGTCCCGCATCTTATACAGGCAGACAAGAATGAGCAAATTAAAGACGACCAGAATCAGGATCCTTAACACTACCGAGAGCGGCTCTGGAGAAATCATGGGCTCCAAACCACCGATTAATGCGATGTTGTTGGACGACTGAAAAAGCGCAACCAGCGTAAACAACACCAAGCCTACCAATACCGTGACAGGTCTACCCAATCGAGAGGCCAACTCATCACACAAACTGTTTTGGTAAACTGCACCCAGACGGGCTGACAGGGCAACCATGCCGATCATTAGGATCGCAGCTCCGATAACCACGGGCAACCCAAGCAATCCAAAGGAAGCGCCCACCTTCGAACTTGTCAAAATCGAACCGGGGCCAAGAACGACCGCGGCCACAATAAGCGCGGGTCCGATCGACTTTAGAAAGCGACTCATTCGGTGGTAATGTTCAAAACCAACCGTTCCAAACGGGCGGCATACTCGACCCAGACACTGCGGGCTTCTCCCGACTCGTCGATGTCCTGCCCGGCGTGAATAGCGGCTTTCATATGCGGCTCAATCGACAACCAACCGTCATAGCCACTCGCATGGAGGTCTCTAAGGATTCTCTCCTGAACTCCGTCTTCATCCACGTGGCAGGTGACAAATCCATCAGCCCCTGGTTTAGCAGCCTTGATATGTACATGAGCGATGTGCGCCTTGCAAGCCTCGTAGTAATCCCAAGTAACCTGAGTCGAGTTGTCGTGGAGACTGTTATTGCCCGTATCAAATATCAGTTTGAAAGCTGAACTATCCACCGCCTCGACCAACTCAAGAAATCCTCTGGCAGACTCTCCGTAACCCGCGCAGTTCTCATGCCCCAAGGTAATCCCCTCCCCCTCAGCGATCATAGCAAGCTCACGAATCCGGCGAACAGTCTCCGCTTTCCATTCACTATCGGACAACGGCGAATCTCCCAAATTCGGGTACGACATGATTCTTAGAAACTGGCAGTGCGCCTGGCGCATTCGCGGGGCGACTCGCTTGAGCTCATTCAGGTCCAACTCAAAGTCCGTGTTAATGGCCCGAGCCCAGTTTCCGATCTGACCGCCGAATCCGACGACCGAAATAGCCGACGACTGTAATGCGTCCCAAGTGGACTTCCATTCATCTTCAGATTGGTCACAAACATTCTTTCCGTCGACAAGTCGCAACTCGATCGCAGACCAACCTACTTCCCGGAGCGTGGCAATCTGGCCAGGTAACGTCTTTTCTGCTTCATCAGCAAATCCAGTAAATCGAAATGGCATTTCAACAATCTGGTTGATCGACTGAAAAGCATCAACAGCAATTCTACAAAGATCCGTTGAATCTTGCCTTACGGGTTTTCAGTCATTGTCGTAATACCCTACCCTATGAATAATAAAATACCTGCATTTCTACTCCTCCTGCTAACGATCCTGACACCGCTGTTTGCGATCGCTGCGGAACGGCCCAATTTTATGATCCTCATGCTGGATGATGCCGGCTGGACCGACCTGAGTTCCTTTGGGAGCCGTACTCAAACGCCCCATATGGACAGCCTCGCAGCAGAAGGGATGCGCTTTACCGATTGCCACGCGGCCGCTCCCAATTGTTCACCCTCACGTATCGGCATGTTAACGGGCCGCAGTCCCATACGGGCCGGAATCTTCAACTTTCTCAATGAAGGCACCCCCATGCACCTGCAAGCCCAGGAGGTAACCATAGCCAACCTGCTGCAAGACGCGGGCTACGCAACCGGTCATTTTGGCAAGTGGCACGTAAGCAGATTGAACTCCGAACAAGCCCAGCCGAAAGACCACGGCTACGATTACTACCTGGGAACGGATAATAATGCCGAGCCGAGTCATTTGAACCCGGAGAATTTCATCAGAAACGGAGTCGAGCTTGGCATGATCAAAGGTTACTCCTGCGACATCGTGGCCGATGAAGCCATTGGTTGGTTAAAAGCCCATGTCTCCGAAGAAGAACAAAAACCATTTTTCACTACGGTGTGGTTTCACGAGCCCCACGAGAAGATCGCATCGCCTCCCGATCTGGTGGCAGAATACGAGGGGCGGCATCCTGAGATCAACCGACGGGAGGCCATGTATCTGGCAAACGTTGCCAACGCTGACCAGGCGGTTGGTAGAATCCTGGCAACCTTGGAGCATCTGAATCTGGATGAAAATACGGTGGTTTTTTGCACCTCTGACAACGGTGGTTTGAACGCGTTTTCCAACGCCGGTTTACGCGGTAAAAAGTCCAATGTTTGGGAAGGGGGGCACCGCGTACCCGGCATTTTTCGTTGGCCCGGAAAAATCAAGGCTGGCACCGTTTCGGACGATACCATCGGATTTGTCGACATCCTACCGACTTTCTGTGATCTTGCCGGAATTGATCTCCCCCAAGGCAGAAAACTGGACGGCATCAGTATCCGTAATCACCTTACATTGGGCCATCCTATCCAACGTGAGAATCCTCTTTTCTGGTTCTTCTACCGCGTAAACCCTTCCATGGCCTTTCGTCAGGGAGATTGGGTCCTGATCTCCAACACCTCCGACAGCCAACGGGCCAAGACCCACGCCATCTCCAAGGAAGACCTGCCGATCATTAAATCCGCTACCCTGACCGACTTCCAATTGTTTAACCTGAAAACCGATCTGGACCAATCGACCAACGTTATTGATGGAAACAAGGCGCAGTTCGAAAAGATGAAGGCCCAGATGATCAAAGTTCATCGGGACATTGTGACTGAAGGCGAACACTGGAAACTCCCTGTGCAAAATACTCCGAAGAAACCAATCGGGACTTAATCGGTTCCTGATCTTTATCGCAATCGTTAGCGTTCTCTGAACGCTTAAGGGATTGAAATGAAACTCAGTGTTTCGATTTGGATAAAGATTAGGACTAGAACAACGATTTAAGGATTCAGGTAACCCAACCGGCGATTCACATCCGAGCGTGCTTCTTTACGCCAAGCGGCAGGAAAGATTTCGGGGTCGATATCAAATTGCCAGCCCTTGAGATCCTTGAGCAAGACCACGGTGTTCAATGTCAGGAAGGCTTCCACCTCGTTATTAGCATTTTTCAAGACATCCACGATTACCGCTTCAGGATTCTCTTCACGGATCAGCCCCAAGAACTCAGCGGCCCGAACACGGACTAAATTTTCTGGATCCTTGGCTGCCATCAGTTTTGCCTTGTTAACAAACGGTTTCGCAGACTCCCCAAAACTGCTACACACGATCAATCCCCAATAACGAGCCCAGGGATCCTTCGAATTCAGGGCTTTTTGGATACCCTTTCTAGCCTCTGAGAACTTCACAAGACTGAGGTCCGCGATATCCACCAACTCAGATATGCGTTGGCTGTTTTCCCGACCAAATTCAACCGGATTACCAAATGCTTCATCATATAAAAAGCTCTCAGGAAACAGGCTCAGGTCATTGATCGACTTTACTTTCTTCGACAGCGTTCTCCGCATGTCTTTAAGAACCGTCGCATACTTCGGGTCATCGGCCAGATTATTGACCTCATGAGGATCCTTCTCCACATCAAAAAGTTGTTCGGCAGGTCGGGGTTCAAAGAACTGGCGCTGAACTTCGTTCAGTTTGCCCGCGTTGAATAATTCCAACCATTCTTGGTAGGCGAGCATCCGATACCGGTATTCATTCCAGAGACCATCGAAATTGAAGGGTTGGTAATTCCGCATGTAGGTGTATTTTCCTTTTCGAAGTGTTCGGACGAGGTCGTACTTCTCATCGAACCGATCGGCATATCCAAACGATTCATCGCGCTGATTCACTTCATCCAGACTCACATTCTTGCCCAGGAAAGGCTTACCATCCATATGGGCGGGAACCGGGATCCCAGCTAGATTCAGCAGCGTCGGCGCAAAATCGACGAAGCTTACAAATCCATCCACGCGTGACCCGAGATCGGCGTCTACGAGGTGTTTCCAATTTTTGGGTACGTAAACCACTAACGGAACGTGCAGACCGCTTTCGTAGGCGTAGCCTTTTCCACGAGGCATCACACCCCCGTGGTCCCCATAGTAAAAGATAAACGTGTCATCGAGGACTCCGTCCTCTTTGAGCATGTTGATGTACTCCCCATGATAGTCATCTACCTTCTTGTGATTATCAAGGTATCGAGCATGGGTGTATCGAAAAGTCGGCGTGTCGGGGAAGTAAGGAAACAAGGTCACCGAATCTGATGAGGTCTTATTCTTTACGGTAGCCATTTCTTCAGCCGAAAAGTGCAAGCTACTCTCATGGGTGAGTGTCGTATTTTGCACATGAAAGAACGGTTGCCCAGGTTTCCGGTTACGCCAGGTAGCCTTAGCGGATGACTCATCCCACCCACCCTGGTCGATGACATTGTAGTCTGTTTTGGAGTTGTTCGTGGTATAATAACCCGCCTCTCTCAAATACCAGGGATACATGCGCCCTCCATCCGGCATAGGAACCATCTTGGAACGTCGATGGTACTGCGTTCCGATTCTCGGAGCATAAGCACCTGTCAAAAGGGTGGTTCGCGCAACGGAACAGACCGGGGCAGTGGAAAATGCGTGGTTAAAAACGAGGCCATGCTTTGCCAGTTTTTCGATATTCGGCATCGCAGCACCCGTCTCATCATAGAGCTTAACGTAGTGGACCGAATTGTCTTCCGATGTAAGCCACACTATATTTGGACGATCAGCGGCGGTTAGCCACGTAGCCAACACAGAAAGCAGGATAAATAATCTCAGAGTAGGTTTCATAGATAATGTTCTTTGGGTAAAATGCGTGTGGACGCTATTTAAGCATCGATTGGGTAGTTGTCATCCTTTGATCCCCTCGACGCGGAGGCAACATGTTTGATTTCCAGTTTTCATAAGCCTCAGCCATTTCACGAACCCGGTCCGGATGTTTATCCGCCAGATTGATGGTCTCCCCGATGTCTGAATCCAAATTATAGAGCAGCAATCCCTTTGGATAGTAATACGTATCTGCTGGTCGGGCCACCCCTCCGACCAATTCATAGTTTGTATGGGTCCATCCACCGGATCGGATAAGCTTCCAGGGCCCCTGGCGCACGACCCAATTCGTCGCTTCCTTTTCCTCGGGGTTTTCGATCTTTTTAAATTCCATCCCATTGCTCCAAAAAAGCGAATCATGAACGTGACCTTCTCCCCTGACCATAGACTCGACAAGGCTGTGTCCGTCCAGATTCTCCGGAATATCTCCCCCGACCAAACTCAAAATCGTTGGAAATATATCCATCGCAGACACCAATCCCTCCAAAGTTGAACCGGTAGGTAACAAAGAGGGATACGAGAAGATGATCGGGATGCGAATACCACCTTCACCGAACATATACTTATAGCCGTTGAGCGGTTGATTATTGGCATAGGTGTTTATCGTTCCGCCATTATCCGATAGGAAAACGATGATCGTATTGTCCCGTTGCCCGGTTGCTTCCAAGGTTTCAAGTAAACGACCGATGCTGTCATCCAGAGCAAGTAAGTGACTCAAGTATCGTTTCCGTCCCAGCGGATCAACCTCTCCCAAATGTCCCCAGCGTCGATGCCAGACATTCCAGGCTTCCACGTTCGGGTCCCAGTAGGGGTAGGTCCAGTTTGCTGCCTCGCGATCCCATTCCGGCTGCTCAAGACCTACGCGCTCGGCATATTTGGGATGCGCGACGTAGGTCGGCATGTGCACAGCATTGTAGTCGAGTTGCAAATAGAAGGGTTGCTCGTGGGCCCGATTTAGAAACTCAACCGCTTCATCGGTAAACACATCCGTCGTAAACGCATTCTCCAGAGAAACCGGCTCGTCCCGTCCTCGAATAAGCGGGCCAATGGTCGCAGACTTGGCACTGCCTTTGCGTCGGGTTTCGTAGGCTTCGACGTCGGCATCACTTAGACGCAGATAATCCCAAGTATGATGTATAAAACCGAAAAACTCATCAAATCCATGGTCAAGCGGGTGCTCTGCCGGACCCCCGTTGTGATGCACTTTTCCGATCTTTTTTGTGGAGTAACCTATTTTCCTGAGCGCTTCCGGGATCGTCAGTTCGAAGTCCGGCAATCCTCCTTCGCTGTACCAGTAATTTCCCCAACGGGTTTGATAACGACCCGTTATCAGGCCGGTTCTTGAAGGACTGCAGATGGGCGACGTAGCATAGGCTTGCTCAAAATACACACCCTCACCTGCCAGCCGATCAATCGACGGAGTCGAAACATCAGCTGGTGCATTCGGTAGAAAACTAAGATCCGCGTAACCAAGATCATCCACCAGTATCATTACAACATTGGGCCTCTCTTCATCGGCAACTGCCGACGTTAGAATGAAAATGGTAATGAATAGGGGTAACAGCTGTCTTGGAGAAGTCATGAGCACGTGATTTAGTCTACAACAGAATGCTAATGACATGTTGGAATCAGGTAAGGTTCAAGCCAAAGGACGAAAAAGGAGCGAACCGCGGTAAAAATCGAATTTGCCGGACATTTGGAGCTTTTAAGGCGCCAATTACCCCTTAACTTCACTACGCATATGAGGAAGAAAATTACCCTGATTGGAGCCGGCTCTGTCGTATTCGCAAAGAAGCTGATCGGCGATATCCTTCAGTTTCCCGAACTGTCGGAGTGCGAGATCTGTGTCATGGATATCCATCCCCAACGGCTCAAAGTCGCCGAAGCCATGACTCAAAAGTCCGTCGATTTCCTGAAAGCAGGAGCCCTAGTCACTGCAACAACCGATCGCACTGCCGCCATCCGTGGCGCTCACTACGTCATCTGTACTATTCAGGTTGGAGGCTACGAACCGTCTACCGTTGTAGACTTTGAAATTCCGGCCAAATACGGACTCCAACAGACCATCGGTGACACCCTGGGAGTCGGCGGAGTATTCCGCGCCTTGAGAACGATCCCCCCCATTCTGGAAATATCGCGTGATATCGCTTCTGTCGCTCACCCAGATTGCCTATTTCTGAATTACAGCAACCCTATGGCCATGAATTGCTGGGCACTCGACCGTGAAACAGGGATTCCCCACATTGGTCTCTGCCATTCCGTCCAACATACGTCGCAAGCACTGGCCAGCTACACCGGTTTGGATATCGATGATGTGACTTATAAAGTCGCGGGCATCAACCACATGGCATTCTTCCTGGATTTCAAATACAAAGGCCAGGACGCCTACCCACTCCTCTTTAAAGCTCTGGAGGATCCGGCAACCGCAGTAAAAGACAAAGTGCGTTTCGAAATGATGCGCCGCCTAGGCTATTTCGTAACTGAATCCAGCGAACATCAGAGTGAATATGTACCTTACTTCATCCACCATGGGGAAAAGGTCATCGACGAGTTTTTAATCCCGATTGATGAATACCGTCGACGGTGCGAAGCCATCATTGCGACCTGGCAGCAGGAAGAGAAAGACCTATTAGGGGAGAGCGAAGGAAAGACATTCGAAGTGCCTCCACAATCCCAAGAATACGGATCTTACATCATCCATGCACGCGAAGCAAATGAACCAATTGTCGTTTATGGAAACGTCCCCAATCGCGGACTCATCACCAACCTACCCAATGGCTGCTGTGTCGAGCTACCAGTATTGATCGATTCTAACGGACTTCAACCAACCTACATAGGAGAGCTACCTCCACAACTCGCCGCGATCTGCCGCACCAATATTAATGTACAGGACCTCACGGTCGAAGCAGCTTTGACTAAAAAGCGGGAGCACATTTACCAGGCCGTTATGATGGATCCTCACACCTCCGCCACCCTTACGCTCGATAAGATCTGGGCCATGTGCGACGAGATGATCGTAGCGCATCAGAAAGACGGATACCTCGGAGAATTCGCTCCCGTAATCAAAAATACGGGACGCGCCTACAAGGGAACAGGCGACCGCGTCATCGCACGAGTCGAAGCCGAATCGGTATTTTCTTTCGAAGCTGGTGCGACCAATGAATTACTACTCGTCGTGGAAAACCCAACCGATGAAGCTATCAATACCTCAATAGACGTAGACACCTCACCCAATGCCGCCACCGCGGATGCGGTCCAGATAGCAGTCCCCGCTCATGAGACTACAAACTTCGTAATACCCGTGAAACTGGTGTCATCGATTGAAGATCCACTATCCATATCATTGAGAACCGAAGATTCCAAAATCCTTTGCCGCGGTATTAAAATCAGTCCACGCAAAACCCTCGATAAAGATACCCAGGGACGTGCAATCGCGGAGCTCAAGCTCGGCGTCGAAACAGCAGCCATCGGCACGCTTTCACTGGCTAATGATGCATTGATCATAGACTTCAAAGTCCACGATTCAGACATTAAACCAGCCGTGAGCAGCGTCCTGGGTGTCATGGCGGGTTCGGCGATCGAAATCAGCTTGGCGGCCCACGATCGGGCCGTTGTGAATACCGTAAATATCATTCCCGGAAAACGGGGTGCGGAATCCGATGCCGCTTTGTACAACAGTTTAGATAAAAAGATTGGTGAAGGCTTGGTGCAACAGACATCGACGCTAGTAGACTACCAAATACACGCCGAGATACCTTTGAGTGCGTTCGGTATAGAAATACCCATCGACTCTGCCTTGATCGAAATCCGAGCGAGCCTGAATGCTCTCGGGGATGCTCATTCAGGCGGTTCCACGATGCTGAGTGGGCAAAGTGGCAGAAAGAGCAGTTTGCCGTATTTTCGAAAGATTCAATTTTGATCCATCTCCCACTGGGTAATTCTCAGTAATCGCCAGCCGTCTCGATTGCGTCACCGGTGTTGAGAAAACGGTCGATCGTGTGTTCAACTTTTGATTCCCAGTCCTCTGATTGGTCCTCCGACGATTGCTCGATCTCTGACGCATGCCCAAAGTGCACCTGCCAAAGTTTTTCTCCGTTTACCTCTGACTTTATTTGAAAAGTATCGTATTCTTCGAACACCGAGCGCCAAGTAGATCGGACTGCTTCCCAGTAGCCTGCTGTTTTTGACCAGGAGATATCAGCGGCACTCAGATCCGGATCTGTTATGCGTTCGTAACGATTCACTCCGACTTCCTGCGCAATAAAGGTTTGCGTATCTCCGTTCTTGAAAACCTTACGGTTGTGTTGCTCGTGTACCCAACCAGTAGGTACCATCGTTATACGATGTTCGCCGGACAATACGTTATAATCATCCCGAACCGAGTGTTCACGACGTGGGAGGGGACGGTCGCTCGTCAGGCTATTCCACGAAGAGAATCGTTTTCCATGCTCCCAACGGCCAATCACTTCGTACCGCGGCGAGTCGTCCACCTGGAAAACCGCCTGTGTCCAAGCCCCCCGAACATCCTCAGGTCTCAAGCGCTGCCGCGTCCAGATATTGTTACCCTTATAAACATGGAGATCCGTGTCTTGATAGCTCCAATCCTGACGCCAGTGTTTCATCACCATCGGACCCATAATTTCTCCGGATTCATCTTCAAAATACATCACGAGTGTGTGCTGAAGACTGATAAAAGTTCCGGTATCTTCGATTACAGATACATGCTCGGTTCCCCAAGAAAAATAGGGACGGGCTGGCGCGTAATCATCGGTGAAACCGGCCGTTTCAGTGAACTGAAAACTCGTCCGGTAGTTTCCCTCCATGGCCAGAATAGCTAACCTATCCCGCTCAAGGGCATCCAACTCCCCCTCCTGGATGCTTTGCCAGCGCCAATCGGGTTCGATCGCCAGCGTTACATCACCTCCCTGCGACGTTCCCCCGCGGGAAACCATCGCTCCCGGCTCGAGAAACGGCCAGGCAAAAACCAGCGGTCGCGGTGACACCGCCTCTTCAGACGAGGTATTCGCCGTTTGGTCGAGGTGCTGACAACCTAGTAAAAGGTTTACCACCAGAAATAATCCAAAAAATATAAATAACTTTTTCATGCGTTCAGAGATAACAACATAGGCAGCTTATCGAAAAAAATAAAGAGACGTTCCGCATTTAATTCTCCAATGCACTGAAAACCGTAAAACGCCTTCAAGTTTTCAATCCGATGAAAACTTAACTATTTCATTTTCGATCGAGGATGGATCCAGTAATGTGTAACAGATCATTATGAAGATTCACCGGAGAACATTCTTGAAATCAGTCGCAGCAATCTCGGGAAGTCAATGGTTGGGAGCTTCAGTGCCACCGGGAGAATCAATAGCCAAAACTTCCGTATTGGCAGCCAAACTTGAAAAGATTCTCAACACACCCGTTCTCGATCTCAGCCAGATAGCAGAGCCGGTGATCGTGGAATCCATAGAATTGCTTCTGTACGACCGAACTTACCTGATCAAGACTCGCTCCAAGGCAGGTGTAGAAGTTGTAACCGTGCCCAACGCCCTTCGTATGCGGGAACTCTACCCCATGTTTACCAAACGAATAGCCCCATTCTTCATCGGTAAAGATATGCGTTTCCTTGAAGAACACCTCACCGAACTTTACCGAAACAGTAGCAACTATAAGTTTCAAGGACTCGCACTCTGGGTCCCTGTAGCCGCAGCGGAGAATGCAATGATCGAATTGCTTGCTCATACCGCCCAAACTCCCCTCGCGAATTTCTTCGGTGGGCAGCACCAGCATGACATTGCCGTCTATTATGCAAGTGGTAACCGTGGAAACACTCCCGAAGCTGAAATAGAACACCTGCAGAATCTGGTCGAAGACTCAGGAGTCCTAGCTATCAAATTCAGACTCGGCGCACGCATGAGTCGCAATAGAGACGATCCCCCCGGACGGACGGAAGCCCTGATCCCACTCGTTCGCGAAGTTTTCGGAGACACTATGACCCTGTACGCGGATGCCAATAGTTCCTACGATGTCCAGGAAGGTATTCGGATCGGTCGTATGATGGAGGATCACGGCTACGGTTTCTACGAGGAACCCTGCCCGTTCGACAACATCTGGGAAACCAAGGCCGTCGCGGATGCCCTCAACATACCGGTCGCTGGTGGCGAACAGGAATTCAGCCTACGGCGCTTTCGCTGGGCAATCGAAAACCAAGGACTCGATATCGTCCAACCTGATCTTCACTACGGAGGTGGACTCATACGAGCTACTAAAGTCGCCCGCATGGCAGCCGCTGCGGGACTCACGGTCGTTCCTCATATGAGCGGAGGAGGCCTCGGCTACGTCGACGTAGTCCACTATGCCTCCTTTACACCCAACATTGGTCCTTTTATGGAGTTCAAGGGCAACACCGATATCCCGATCGAATGTGACTCATCCAGCCTACGCTGTGAAAACGGTATCGTACGCGCACCCAACGGGATCGGATGGGGAGTAAGAATCGATCCTGACTACATCAAAGCAGCAGAGATCGTCTCCAAGATTTCATAAAGCTAGATAAGAGCCATCACGTCAACCGGATCCTACTACGCTATAAGTTCAGGAATCACTTTACCACCAAACTGACTGAGTTGCTTAAACCTGCCGCCACTGAAATAGGTCAGACGATTGTCATCCAATCCCAGCAAACTTAAGAGCGTAACGTGCACATCCCGAATCGGATGCACGACATCTACGGCTTCGGCACCAATCTCGTCGGTCGCTCCGACAGTTGTTCCTCCGGCAACACCGCCACCGGCAAACCACATCGTCATGGCCTTGGAGTTGTGGTCACGCCCATAGGTCGCACCACCGTCACGAATGCCGTTGTCAGGACTACGTCCGAACTCACCGCACCAAACGATCAGGGTATCATCCAACATGCCGCGTGCTTTCAAATCTTTAATGAGTCCCGTAATGGGTTTATCAATACTCGTGATACGTGAGCCGTGAGCCCGCTCGAGGAAATCGTGGGAATCCCAGCCCCCCGAGTAAACCTGTATGAACCGAACCCCCTTCTCTACCAATCGACGGGCAAGCAGAAGCTTCCGTCCAAAAACTTCTGTCTCATCGACTCCTATGCCGTAGAGCTCCTTCGTTTTCTCATCTTCCTGATCGATGTCGAGGATACCCGGCACTTGCATCTGCATGCGGAACGCCAATTCGTAATTGGCCATCCGTGCCTGAAGATCATCCTGCCAGGGATAATCTTCCAAGTGATCGTGATTGAAACGGCTAAGCAGGTTGAGGTTTTCCCGCTGGTGGTCGGCGGTCACACCAGCCGGTGGTTTCAAATCGAGAATCGGATTACCTTGCGGCCTCAGCGGAGTGCCCTGGTAATGGGCAGGAAGAAAACCGTTCCCCCAGTTGGGTGAACCGCCTTGCGGGTAGGATAGTTCCGGCAAGACAATAAAGCCGGGCAAATCCTGATTTTCCGAACCCAAGCCGTACGTAACCCAGGAACCGATAGCCGGATCCCCACCGAAACGGTTACCCGTATTCATATGAAACATGGCCGTCGGATGATTGACTGAATCGGCCTGACACCCGCGGTAAAAACAGATGTCGTCAGCCACGTCAGCGAGGTGTTTCCAAGGGCTGGACATCCAGGCTCCTGACTGGCCTACCTGCCGCGCTTCCCACGGACTTTGCACATAGTAACGGGTGCCGCTTTCCATGGCCGATTTGTTTTCCCCGCTTCGGGTAAACTTCTGCAGGTGAATATTATTCAACTGTGGCTTTGGGTCGAAGGTATCGATATGACTCGGTCCCCCTTCCATCATAAGAAAGATACAGTTTTTGGCCTTGGGCGGTAGGTGGGGTTCTTTCACCGCCAGCGGTCCTGCATTGGCAGTCGTGCCTTTAAGTTCCGGTGACAACATGCTTGCGAGCGCGACACTCCCCAGACTTGCACCCATGCTGTAGATAAAGTCGCGACGGTTCAGCTGTTTTGCTGTCGCGAGGTTCTCTATGAGCTCTCTTTGAAATTTCTTTTTCATGACTCAATAAACGTATACAAATTCATTACTGTTAAAGACGACCAGGCAGAGATCTGCCAGTGCACGTATTTCGATATCGACATCCGCCATTCCAGGATCCGGCACGTAGTCATCGTATCCGAACAGCACTTCGGTGAATGTGAAGGCCGCCCCACTCATTTCCTCAACCGCAGACCGTTCCACCTCGCGAGGAAATTCCCGGGGAGGGAATTCGAGTCCGGCATGGCGCTTCTCCATCTTATCCCAATGCTCGAGACACATTTGCATATCCTCCCGATCCGGTTTGCGCCCGAATGCGCGCATGAAAAGGTCTTCAACAACTGCCTTCCGCGTCTTGTTGTTCTCCATCAAGTCCATAGCGGTAGCCACTGATCGATTGAGCGTATCTTCACCATTAAATAGGGAAAACACCTGAGGCGTAACCGTGGAAGATTGCCGGGCTTCACACGATTCGTCGGGGCTCGGTTGGTTGAAGACCTCCATAAACGGGTTTCTCAATCCGCGGATTTTCTTTGCATAGACCGACCGGCGGTTGCGCTCCTCAGGCGTGCGGGCCGGCTCGTACGAGGCTGCAAAAGAGCCCATGACCTGCCGGGGTTGGGTAGCTACATCCTGATTAATTTCAGGGAGTGCCGGAAGGCCTCCCACGATTGGACTTAGTTCGCCTGACACATAAAGCATGCTGTCACGGATCTCTTCCGCACTCAACCGGCGTGGCTTAAATACGGCATAGGATTTCCCATTGGGATCCCGCTCTTCGAGTATTTGCCGCTCACCATAGTGCACCGAGCGCTTGTAAGCTTCGGATGACATGATTAAGCGATGCATGTTTTTGATAGACCACCCCGATTCGATGAACCGCGTCGCCAGATAGTCGAGCAACTCAGGGTGACTGGGCTTACCGCCCATGGCTCCAAAATTATTGGGCGTATCCACAATTCCCTGACCAAAGTGATAACTCCAGATGCGATTGACCATCGAACGGGGAACCAGCGCGTTCTTCGGGTTGGCCAGCCATTCTGCAAATGCCAGACGTCGCCCGATGGGTTCTTCGGGAATCTGGTTGTATTCGTTAGGCTCAAATACGTCATTCGAGTCCGGCAACGCACTGAACACACCCGGGGTCACCTCTTCCGCGTAGGCAAAAGGGTCGCCCCCTGTCAATATATGCGAGGTGGTCAACTCTCCTGCACCCATCGGGTTCTCCGGCATCCGCAACATCGTTCCCGACTTCGCAGGTTCTTCGGGCGCCAGACCGCTGTATACGGAAAACGCATACGGTTCGAATTTCTTCATCTCGAAGTTCGTCCGTTGCACATTCTTCTGGCCGACCTTCTTAACTCCAAGTTCCTCCAAAGTCAGCCCGTAATTGCGGGGCGGCAACTTATCTTCAGGAATACCCTTTTTGGCCAGCTGAGAACGGGTCCCGTAAGGAATGCCCTGTTCAGCGCACCACGCTTCAACTGCCTTTTTAGACTTGGCTGAAAGCACACTCTCCATTTC
>CAYGQM010000073.1:0-34309 GCA_964352065.1 uncultured Opitutaceae bacterium | reverse complement strand
TGTTTCGATCCTCTCTTTAAGAGAATCTCGTGTCCACTTTTCTCAGGCCGGATCATTTTCGATCTTTTCCGCCGATGCATCGGTAGTTGATCTGTTGGGCATTGATTCGCTTGAATCTACTATGGTACCTGTTCGCTTAAACTTCTCACGGAGAAGTGTTTTACGTTTTACGGCTATGAGTTTTTGTACCGCTCCTCTTTCGGCGTCGGTCAATTCTATCGAAACTTGTGACATTTCATACTTGTCTGCTATAGCTTTGAGCTTTTTTGAACTCAGCACTGACATGTAACAATTGTGCGCTTTGATTTTGTCCTTAAGCTGCGTCTCGTAAATGTGACCTCGCAAGAATTCTGCTTTCTTCCAGGCCATGCTGTTTCTCGATCTTACTGGATTAGTTTCTATTAGACCTTCGGTAATTCTAGCCAAAGCTGATTGTTCGCTTCTGAAGGCATCGGACGATCCCAAATCGATCAGAAGTTTGAGCATGTCGGATGGGTCATCCTGTTTTGCTGCAGCACTGATTATCAGCTTCTTAGCATTTTCGATATCGCCGTCGCTTAATGCTTGATAAACTTCATAAAAGTCTAATCCAGACCAGTGGGTGCCTAGTTTAGCAAATTCCTCTATTTTCAGGAGCTGCATGGCTTCCTGATCAGATAACTCACCTTGTCGCGCTGGTCTTTTCCGTTCTATGGTGACTACAGAATCGCCGCCTCTTAGTAGCTCGATCTCTTCTTCTGTTAGTTTCGTTTGGGCGTATGTTACACTGGCTGTAAAATAGTATATCGCGAATACTACGATTGAAATAGGTGCGAAATGGATATACGGACGCACGAAAGAACCGTCTTTCTTTTTCATATTTGAGGGAATGAGAGGTGAGTTATGTGTTCAGTGACTATTAGGTATCTTTTGTTTGGATACAAGCTCTACAGGCTATGTAATAAATGACATAATAACTCATATTATTACAAGTTTTAACTCTATAAAATGTTAAATAATTTCTCTTATGAGGGAAATTCCCTAGAAAGATCTCGTGCTGTTCGAAGTTATTTCTTGTGTACCAAGTATGCCTCGTTAGAGATACTTATCCTATGGCACATTCACCTTTAAGGATCGGTATCATAGGAGCAGGCGGTAACACTCGTTTAAGGCATATTCCTGGTTTTCAGGCTATTGATGGAGTAGAAGTCGTAGCGGTTTGTAACCGCTCAGAGGAGTCCTCTCAAAGAATTGCGGATGAGTTCGGAATTGAAAAGGTTGTGACTGATTGGAAGGAAATAATGAGTGATCCGAATGTGGATGCGATTATGATCGGAACCTGGCCTGATATGCATGCTGAGTTGACGATCGCTGCACTGAATGCTGGAAAGCATGTTCTCACAGAAGCTCGTATGGCGAAGACCTTGGAAGAAGCGGAATCCATGCTGGCGGTTTCCAAAGATTTCCCGGAGTTAGTGGCTCAGGTGGTTCCATCACCATTTACCCTGCCGTTTGATAAAACGATTCTTCGCATGATTGAGGATGGTGATTTGGGACTCCTTTATGAAGTGATCGTGGAGTTTAGTAATGGTCCGTTGGCAGATCCGTTAGCGGCATTTAGTTGGCGACTCGACCATGAAAAGAGTGGGGTAAATACGCTTTTTTCAGGAATTATGCAGGAGGCGCTTATGCGTTGGGTTAGGTCAGATCCTGAGTGGGTGATTGCTGATGGTATGATCGGCACGATGGCGCGTAAGGATCCTGAAACTGGGCAGCATCGAACTGTTTTGATTCCTGATAATCTGTCTATTATGTCCCGTTACCCTCAAGGTTTTAAGGCCACCTATTTATTTTCCGCAATAAGTTCAGGGGTGCAGAGAAGTGAAGTTAGAATCGCTGGCTCCAATGGAGCACTTTGGTTGGATCTTTCTGCAAATAAACTCTGGTACTCAAAAACTGGTGGCGATGCTTATGAGGAGGTAAAGATCCCAGACAATGAGCGTGATGATTGGCGAGTGGAAGAGGACTTCGTTGATTCGATTCGTGATGGGAAGCCAGTTGAACTTACGAATTTTGAAACGGGGGTCCGTTACATGAAGTTTAGCCAGGCTGTGTGGGATTCGTGGACTGACGGCAGCAAGAAGGTTTGGCTCTGATTTCCTAGCGGTAACCGAACCAGTAGAAGAGGAAGATAACGAGCCCGATAAGGCCAAGCATACCTCCGAAAAAGAGTACAAGTCCAAGCCGTGGATCCATTTCTCTGCGAGTGGAGACATGGGCGTATTGTGAAATGAGCTTATCTGTTAAGGCATCAACATCTTCCTCTACTTCTTCGGTTTCGATAGCCGCGACGACTGCCGGGGCTGGTTCTAAAGGTAAAGGTGTGGATCTATGATCTGAAGGGGCACTGGGTATCTGTGCTCCTTCTGCGTTCTCATTGGAAATCTCAGTATCCAACCAACGAAGGTGTTCCACGATAAGTTGTCTCTGGCGGGTCAAGCTGGCTAATCGATCAGACATAAAAAAAACCCGTGACGCTAGTCACGGGTTTCAGAAATTGTCAGGAGTAATTCCTTAAGCGGCTTCGGTTATAATACTTATTTTACGATGCGCTTTGTCGAACTTTACCTTACCGTCTTTCAACGCGAAGAGGGTGAAATCACGGCCGAGTCCCATGTTGGCACCTGGATGGTATTTAGTTCCGCGCTGGCGCATGATAATGTTGCCCGCGAGTACGGTTTCTCCGTCATACTTCTTAACACCAAGCATCTTAGGCTTGCTGTCGCGTCCGTTTCTGGAGGTTCCTTGTCCTTTTTTGTGAGCCATGGTTTATGCAGCGGTTATAGATTCGATCTTAATTACAGAAATTTCTTGGCGGTGTCCGCGTTTTCTTTCGTAGCCCTTACGGCGTTTCTTTTTATAAGCGATGACTTTTTTGCCGCGTTTGTTTTCCAGCACTTTGGCTGAAACGGACGCCCCGTCTACGAGTGGTGTTCCGAAAACGGCGTTTTCTCCTTCGCCGACAGCTAAAACTTCATTGATCTGGACATCGGATCCGGCTTCAGTATCGGAATACCGGTTCACTTGGAGGATGTCGCCCTCAGTTACAGTGAACTGTCTGCCTTGTGTGCGTATGGTTGCTTTCATTTTGAAAAAACGAGTAAGACTCCATTTCTAGAGATAAAAATCAAGTGTTTTTCGAGGAAAGTTGAAAACCCCCATAATGTTGGAAATCTATGGCTGAGAATCCTCTAGAAAAGATCGCCAAAGCCTATTTTGAGAGTAAGGTAGTTGTGGATCATTACTTTCGGGTTGGGCATCGAATCGGTCTTTGGGAGTCGGAAAAGCGGATAATTCAAGATACGTTTCGCAAGGACGGGTTACTGTTGGATCTTGGCTGTGGAACGGGGCGAATCGCTTTCGGGATGGAGGCGCTTGGATATATCGAAGTTCATGCCGTCGATTACTCAAAAGGTATGATAGAAGCGGCTAGGTTGATCGCGGAAGGTTTGGGGTCGAGGGTCAATTTTCGGTGCGATGATGCCAGAAGGCTTTCAATTGAAGCCTCGAGCTTCGATGGGGTGATCTTTGGATTCAACGGTCTATTTATGATTCCTAAGGAATCGGACCGCAGGCGAGCACTGGCTGAAATATTTCGCATATTGAAACCAGGTGGACGCTTCATCTGCACGGGGCATGATCGGGGGCTTGTTAATCAGCGAGAGTATTGGGAGTCGAAGGGGACGGAGCGGAGCGTGGGTGGTTCAAAATCCGATAAATCAGATTTTGGAGATGTGGTTGCCGAGACCGAGTTAGGGAAAATGTTCATCCACTCCACGACCGAAGCAGAAGCTCATCGGTTGCTGAAAGGTGAAGGGTTCATTGATATCCAGTCTAAGATGAGGAGGGAGCTTGCCAATGAAGATTCCGCTGTGAGGCAGTTTTCAGATGAATGCCGTTTCTGGAGGGCAATGAAACCTTTGGGATGAGTTACGAAAAGGGCTCCACCTTAATAGATGGAGCCCTTGAATCAATAAACTGTTTATTGAGGTCTGCTTTTCCGTTATGTTACTTGATCAGACGTAAAGTGAGAGGATATCGCCAAGGTTCGCCTTTGCTGGCCTTGATGGCGCCGATAATCGTTAGGACTAACGAACCAATGGCGACTACGAATATCAGGAAAAAACCGATTACGATCATCATCAATAATAGAGAAACGAACATGTAGATGGCAACTGAGATTTGGAAGTTAACCGACTCTTTGCCTTGTTCATCTACGTAGGGATCTGAATCTTTCTTCATCAACCATATTACGAGGGGCCCCAAAACATTACCGAGAGGGATGATAAGTCCTGAGAGCGCCAGCAGGTGGCATAACATGCCCATGTTTAATGAGTCTTTACTGAGGCCTGAACTCGAACCTGGTGTCGATTCTGGTTGAGCAGGAGGAGCAGTTACTGGCTGAGGAGGGGGTGTGGATGAGTCTTCGGGTTGTTGATCTGTATTCATTTGTCGGTGATTTTTATTGTGAGTTTATGTTAGGATGAAGAATGATCGGCAAAATGTCGCGCACAATAATTGTAGAGTAAGTTAGGAATGTATAGATGGCTTTCCATAACCCTGTGTGGGGGATTTCCTTAGAGGGATTTGCTGTTTGTAGTGGAAACCCTAATACTTGACCTAATACTCGCTGTTTTTTTCACTTTAGAGTAGTGTTTCAGCCAAGTTTTTCTCGATTTTTGAATTTCAGTGCCTACTTTGAGAGCTGCACATTTTATTAATCAGTCTTTGTTTTCTGATGACAAAATCTCCCTCAAAAATAGAATCAACAGTTTCTCAAGGCGACGAGAACGGGCGCTTAGCGCTTTTTAGAAAACTTTCAGTATTTCAAGGCTTGATGTGCGGAAACTATCTCTATGTTGGCAAAGGCCTGTACAGAACGATTTATTTTGAAGGGGAATTACGTGTTCAAAGAAGATGAATTGGGCGCTACTTTGGTGATCTTCTACAGTGGACTTGCTGTAGAATCAAAGCGATGTGGTGAAACTGACTGTGTTCTTGCTTACTACAGCAGTCCTTCGATTCTAGGAGAGTCTTGTTTTATGGATTCTTGTCCGAGGACTACATCGCTATTTGCCAATGAAGATTCGCAAGTCTTGGAAATTCACAATCGGGAGCTTCGCTACCTAGCCGAGAATGTGCCTACCCAGTTTGAAAAATTGTATACAAACATGGGAAGAGAGTTAGGGAAAAAAGTATCCTACATTAATCTAAAATTGACCCAAGCGAACCAGAATTCCTTTGAAAGAGAGTCTGGGATTTCCTGGTACCGGTATTAAACGAGGTTGATTACTTGGTTACCCCCAAAAGAGAAGAGTTTCATAGGCTCTTGATTCTCTTGATCCGATTGCAGAGTAGAAATGGGAAATCCGTTTAGCTTAGTAGGCATGTTGTCCGGCTATACTCAAGGAGATCTCTATGTCGTCAGCTACCTTGTCGGTGTTTTGTCCGGCGTTAATTCCGAAGTCCGAACGTTTGACAACGAATTTTGTTCGGACTACGAGGAGGTCGCCGTCAGGCCCCCTTGGTCCCATACGAGCTTTCAGTTTACCTTTTAGAAAAGTGAGGGTGGCATCGGCTGTAATTTGGCGCGTTACCCCTTTGATTGTTATTTCACCGACTACCTCTGCTGTGGTGACATTGCCCGCAACTTCGACGTTATTCAGTGCAGCAACCTTGAATCTGATGTCAGGATGGTTTTTAACATCCATCCATTTTTCACCTAGCATATGGTCTCGCATTGAATCGTTGGCAACTTGCAAGGACGTGGTGTCGAGTTCTATTGAGCCAGTCGTATTTCCTGGGAATTCGGGATCGTATTGTATGCGTCCGGTTACTCCTTTGGCGTTTCCGTTGATAGACTCAAGTGGAGCATCCAGATTAAAGTTGACCGTGTTTACGCCTTTCGGATCAGCAAAGTCGAAGGAAAGAGGCGCAGCAGAAAGCGATGCGGTAATCGATAGGTAAAGCGTGAGTGATAGGATAAACTTCATGGTGTTTCAATTGGGTTCTGCATAGGACTGCTTTCCGAATAGAAAGGAGCTAAGAAAAAAAGATCCTCCCAGAATAATACCGATTGCCAGAGTTTCAACTCCGGGCAGGTATTTGTTCTGCCAATAACCATCTTCTATTTCAGTTATAGGTTCGATGAAGGTCACGTATTCGCGATCAGAAGGAAACGCGAAACGGGCGCCACCGATAATCCAAATTAGTAATCCTGATAGAAAGATTAGGGAAGCAGACTTTCTTAGGATGGATCTCATAGTAATATTGTCTGAATGTGTTTATTGATTCATTGAGGTCAACGAGTTTGCCCTTGGCCTGGTTACAGAATTTCCTCATTTAGGAATCATGACAAAATTCTTGCATACACGAGTTCGCGTGAGCGACCTGGATAAAACCGTAAATTGGTATTGCGACAACCTTGGTTTCGTTTGCACCCGGCGTACAGACAAGTCACCGGCAGGAAATCAGTTGGCGTTTCTCGAGCTTGAAGGAAATGAGCATTTCCTGGAACTGTGTTATTCCCCGGACTATGAGGTCAAAGTTCCTGAAGATCTAATGCATACCTGTATTGGAGTCGACGACATCATCAGTTTCTGTGATGAGCTTGAGAAAAAGGGCTTGGAGGTCTGGCCGGGAGATTGGCGGGAATCATTTCCAGCTGGGAAGAAGATGGCATTTCTTACCGATCCAGATGGATATGAGGTAGAGATCCTCGAAAATTGATTTCGAATTCGAAAAAAAACGGCCGCTTTGTAAAGCGGCCGTTTTTATGTAATACTAAACTTTCGGTGTACTTTAAGGCTGATAGATTCTCAAAAGAGCATCCGCCATATCTGAAGGTGTTTGTGCTACTTCAATACCTGCTGCTTTCAATGCAGCGATCTTTCCTTCTGCAGTGCCGCTGTTTCCAGAAACAATTGCCCCTGCATGACCCATGCGGCGACCAGGAGGCGCCGTTGTGCCCGCAATGAAGGCTGCAACCGGCTTCTTGACATGTTCCTTAATGTAGGCGGCGGCTTCTTCCTCAGCAGAGCCCCCGATTTCGCCAATCATGATGATGGCATCCGTGTCAGGGTCCTCGTTGAAAAGCTTAATGGCGTCGGTGTGGCTGGTTCCGTTTATCGGATCACCCCCAATTCCTATGCAGGTAGATTGGCCGTGCCCGCGAACGGTTAGTTGCCAAACTGCTTCGTAGGTGAGTGTCCCAGAGCGTGATAGAACTCCCACGCGGCCTGGTTTGTGAATATAACCGGGCATGATGCCTATGCGGCACTGTTCGGGCGTGATGATGCCAGGGCAGTTGGGGCCTATCAGACGGCAATTGCTATTTTGCAAAGCAGTTTTAACTAAGGCCATGTCCCGAACGGGAATGCCTTCTGTGATCGCAACAATAAGCGGGATTTCTGCGTCAATCGCTTCAAGAATTGAATCAGCGGCAAAGGGAGGTGGAACAAATATGGCCGTTGCATTAACGCCTTCTTTATCGACGGCGTCTTGGACGGTGTTGAACACCGGGACCTTGTCTTCCCAGATGGTGCCACCCTTTCCGGGTGTCACGCCGGCGGCAACGTTGGTTCCATACTCCAATGAAAGCTTTGCGTGGAATCCGCCAAATTTTCCAGTTATGCCTTGAACGAGAAGGCGTGTGTTTTTGTCGACTAGAACACTCATGGTTAGGCTTCCTTAACTAAATTAACGATTTTCTCAGCGGCATCAGCCAGCGAGTCGGCTGAAGTCAATGGCAGTCCGCTTTCTTCCAAAAGCTTTTTTCCTAGCTCAACATTGGTTCCTTCTAGGCGAACGACCAAGGGGACGGTGATTTCTACATTTTTGGCGGCCTCGATGATTCCTTCTGCAATGGTATCGCACTTCATGATACCGCCAAAGATATTTACCAGAATACCTTCCACGTTGGCGTCACTCAGGAATATTTTGAAAGCGGCGGTTACTTGATCGGCATTCGCTCCACCTCCTACGTCCAGGAAGTTGGCTGGTTCGCCTCCGAAGTGTTTAATAATGTCCATCGTTGACATGGCTAAGCCAGCGCCATTCACGAGGCAGGCTATGTTGCCGTCCAATGCAATATAACTAAGGTTGTATTTAGACGCTTCGATCTCTTTATCGTCTTCTTCGTTGAGATCTCTCAGCTCCAAAATATCTGGATGGCGGTAGAGCGCATTGGAATCAAAACCGACTTTAGCATCCAAAGCCACGATGGTTCCTTCTTCAGTCTCGATAAGCGGATTGACCTCGACCATGGAAGCATCCTTTTCCCAGAAGAACTTATAGAGTCCGTTCAGGGTCTTAACCATGTCTTTGAAGGCCTGACCACTAAATCCCAAACCAAACGCCACTTGCCGCATTTGATAGGGTTGAATCCCCAAAGCTGGATCAATAAAGACTTTGGTGATCTTTTCCGGGGTCTTATCAGCTACTTCCTCAATATCAACGCCACCCTCAGTGGAGGCGATTATGACGGGCTTGGAAGTTTCTCGGTCCATCAATACCGCGAGATAGTATTCATGAGAGATTGTTTCGGCAGCTGTGAAATAAACCGTCTGAACCTTGCGGCCAACAGGACCGGTTTGGTGTGTAACGAGCGTGTTACCCAGCATCTTAGAAGCGACTTCTTTGGCCTCGGCTCTAGATCCGGTCAGTTTGACACCGCCTTGGTAGCCGTCGGTAAAGGTACCTTTGCCACGCCCTCCTGCGTGTATTTGGGATTTGACGACGATCGTTCCATCTTCAGGAAACTGACTTAATGCATCGTCAAATGCATCTTCGGATTTTACGGCCACACCTTTTGAGACGGGCACACCGTAGGCGGCAAACAATTCCTTTGCCTGATATTCGTGGATATTCATGAACGTGTGTTGCTAAGAGAACAAAGTGTAAAAATAAAACTGGGGCCTTTTCCAATAGCAAGTGCTTATGCCTTCGTGATCAAAATTTAGGCATTTTCCTTCATTCAGAACGTAATATTCAGAGGGTTATTTCTTGCTTGAGTAACAATTCTGATGCCGCTGCGGGGATTTCGATATAAAGGACTGTGTCGGTAACTTTTGGGGTGGGGGGCTTGCGGCTATTGAAAACTGATACTTTTTTGTTTTGGGTGATGCTGAAGAGCGGAAGTTTTGTGTCGGGAGGCTCTGACTGAAAAGCGGTCCAATCATAGTCCTTGGTGAGTGTTTTCGTTTCGAATTTGGCCCCGTTTGCGAAGAGGGCCTCCAGCACCATATAATCGACTCTGTCAGAAAACAAAGGAGTAATATTATTCTTATCGGAGTCTCCGAATGGACTGCGAACATTTCCAACCGGTTTCAAATGGAATGTGTTGGGATCAGCCATGTGGCTATTGAGCAGCTTTTCCGCAAATGCATTGACCTCGTCATTTGCGGTGAGTGCTACCAGATGTCCAAGTTCTGAGAACTCAATTTGGTCGAGAAATTCCTGAGAGAAAACGTTTCCGGAGGCCGCTGGCAGTTCCTGATTCTTGGCCGTCTCGATACTATGGCTGTTCGAATCGATCAGGAATACAGGGATGTCGAAGGACTGCAGGTTTTTCGCCATTCGTCGGGCCCATGAATGGGCTCCCACGAACAAGACCCCTTGCGGGTTGATATTCGAAATTCCAATAACTTTGCAAATCACCGTAGATAGGCTGCCGTAAATTAGTACTGTCCCGAGAACTACAAACAGGATCTCAGCAAAGAACTGTGGCGCTTGCAGAAACCCGTTGTCCTCCAGTTTTATCGCGAAAATAGAAGTGACAGCGACGACCACGATCCCTCTGGGGGCTACGAGCATCAGAAAAACTTTCTCCTTAGCCTTTAGGTGACTCTTGTAGGTGCTGAGTAGTACGACAACCGGCCGAACGACGAGGACGAGTGCTGCGAGGAAAAGCACACTGTTCAATCCGAGCAACTGGAACGAATCCCAGTCAAGCCTGGCAGCTAAAACGACAAACAGTCCTGAAATAATCAATACCCGGAGGTTCTCCTTGAACTCGATTATGTGTGAAACTTCAAAGAAACGCTGATTCGCAAGAATTACTCCCAGCAAAGTAACGGTCAGCAAACCCGATTCCGCTTGAAAATGATTTGAAAGGGCAAAGGTTGCGAAGACAAAAGCCAGGACCACAAAGTTTTGCAGGTATTTGGGGATGAGGCTTCGCTTTTCAAGAACGATCAAGACGACGGCTGCAACACCGCTGATGATTATTCCCATGACGACCGTTTTCAATAGTTCCAATGCCATGACCGAGGGTTCAATTCTGCCGAGAAGCAGGGCTTCGAATACTAAAACAGCTATCAATGCACCGATTGGGTCGTTGAGAATACCTTCCCATTTTGCCACATCTCCGATTTTTCTCCCTGGACGGATGACCCGCAACATGGGTGCAATTACAGTGGGACCTGTGATGATAAGAATGGCACCTGTGAGCGCTGCCAACCCAGGAGAGAAGTCCAGAAAGAAATAAGCAAAGTATCCACCGAGAAGCCAACCAACGATTACTCCGGTAACTAAGAGGCGGGAAATGACACGACCTGATCTCTTCAACTCAGAAAGGTTGAGAGTTAGCCCTCCTTCGAATAATATAATCGCGACGGCGAGAGATATGACCGGAAAAAGCACGTTGCCGAATACCTTGTCGGGATCTACGAAGCCAGTGACCGGTCCAATAAGGAATCCTGCGATTAGTAAGAAAATAATCGGCGGAAGTTTCAATCTCCAGCCGAGCCATTGTGCGAAGGCTCCAACGATACAAATGGTAGCGAGTCCGATCAGTAAATGTTCGTGCATTAAAAACTGGTTATGTGGGTGCACCTTGTTCGTGTCGAGGTTTGCGAAATTATTTGTGGGAGTAGTATGAGTGGTCGGTGGATCGCTATTTTACCTTGTGACTAGATCATGAGAACCCATTGATTGCTGCGTGGATGTCCGACTGTATGACCTGATTCTCTTTGATGTTGATAATACGTTGCTAGACTTTGCGGCTTCTGAGATCCATGCTTTGCAAGCCTGTTGGAAGCAATTCTTCAACGTATCGATTCCGTTTGAACGGTACGTAGACGCATTCCGAACCATCAATAAGCAAATCTGGCGAGAGGTAGATCAGGGGCATTTGAAACCACCTCAGGTGAGTCGTGAACGAGCGAGGCGCTCTCTCAGGTATTTCGGCCTTCCCGCTAAAAACGCTGACGCGCTGGGTGATCTATTTGCGCTCGGACTGAGTCAGGTCGCTATTTGGCTTCCGGGGGCCGAGAGGGGCTTTCGTCAAATCGCTTCAAGGTATGACGTGGGGTTGATCACGAACGGACTTGCAACTGTGCAGCACTCAAGGATAAATCTGATAGGAATTCGCGATAAACTTAAAACGTTTCAGATATCAGAAGAAGTAGGGACGATGAAACCGAAACCCGGGATATTCAAGATGGCTTTATTGGAATCAGGCCACGTGAAAGAGCGTTGCCTGATGGTCGGAGATTCAGTGAGCTCGGATCTGCAGGGAGCGGCGAACGCGGGGATCGACTTTTGCTGGATAAAGTCGGAACCACAACCGCTTCCATTGAGTATTCCAACGCCTCGTTACCTTTTTGAAAGCGTTCTGGAGCTGGACTCAATGTTGCCTTAGATCTTCAACGCAAAGAGCCAACTTCCAATTATGAGAAACCACGCGGTAATCAAGAAACCGGCCTGCGCCCGTTTGTTGACTCGCGCGTGAAGCTCAAATCCCGCGAGAATCGCGCCCAAGCCCAATCCGGCTAAAAATCCCCATAGGTGACCAGCAACGTCCGTCTTAGCGGAACCACTCCCCAGCCAAGCTAGCAGTATCAAACCACCTGAGAGGGGAATTATCCATTGGCGTTTGCTGATCTGCCTTCTGGTTTTTAGGTAGCTGCCTATGGGAAATCCAGTAACTAGTCCAAGAGCTCCAAACACAGCGGTTGATGCCCCTAGGGAAAGAAAAGAGCTGTCTATATGGATGAGATTGTTAGTGAGATTCGAAAGTGCGGCTGATACCAAAATACAGACCCAGCCGAGACCATTTCCCAAGTATCTTGTGGTAAAATAGCCGAACAATCCCATTCCAAACAAATTTCCCACAAGGTGCCCTGCATCAGCGTGGAGCGTTACAGCCGTGAAAAGTCTCCACCACTCTGCGTTACTCCAAAATGCCACAGTATTATTCATTCCCAGATCTTCCAGGTTGGGATTTGAACGCTGCAGGAAAAACACGAGGATCAGAAACAGGAGAAACAAGTAAGTCGGTAGGGGGCTGATTTGTCGTTCAGGTAATTCAGGAGCAACACGCGGCCAAAAGCGGTTTTTGAGTCTGAAGATACGGACTTCGTTACTCAAGCGGATAGCATCTTTGGTTTTAACTACCAAAGCATAGTCTCCATCCTGGGGAATTACCCAATAGGCGCCTCCGGCGGCGAGTACTGCGAGTCCCGCTTCGTGAGCCTTTCGCTCGCTAGAAAAGACAGCGATTACGGTCTTTTCTGAGTCTATCTCAGGAGGTACCTCTGATTCAGGCCGAGAATAGCCGCTTTGCATTGGTGGAAAGAACGCAGGTCAATTCACTCTCTGTCAATCCAGACCCTCTGGCGTATTCTACACTTTTAATGAAATCCGGTGTTTTCTGTTCCTTTGGAAATACCCTTAGCGGATAGTCTGAACCAAATAGGATCCTCTCAGGGCCCGCTGCTTTGACCATTTCTAAAATGCTATCGCTTTTGTAAAGAAGAGGGGTCGCAGCGCAGTCGTAGTATATGTTTTCGGGATGTTTCGATCGCGCAACCAGGTTTTTCCTGAGCGGTATCTTTGCTCCTAGGTGAGCAAGTATGAAGACCTGCTCTGGAAACTTGTCAGCCAGTATCAGATAGTCTTGAAGAGGAGTTTCGATTTTACCTGAATGTCCGCCGGTGTCCGGATCGCTTACATGAAAGTTTATCGGAAAATGGATTCCCTCCAGGTGTTGCATGACCCTTAACCAATCGGGATCTTCCAGGCTAAATCCTTGGGCTTGTGGATGTATTTCTCCCAGACCACAAAAACCATTTTGAATAGCCCAATCGATTTCTCTCAAGGCTTGATTTCCGGATTTTGCTTGGACAGCTGCGAATGCCTTTAGTCGAGATGGATGACTCTTTAGTAGGTCGGCATAAAAACGGTTGTGAAGTCTGCAGGTTTCGGCGTTCTCCCAATACCATCCCAGTAGAATTGCAGTCTCGATTCCCGCATTATCCATGTCGTGCAGAAGATCGTTAACTGAAGCCCAGCCTTGTATGGAGGGCCGTTGAGGAGGGGCTACGCAAGCTTTCCAAATCGTTTCTCGATTCCTATCAGCCCAAAAACTGGGTCGTTGTTCCATCTCGGGTGTAAACAGGTGAATATGGCTGTCCCAAATTTTTGCTTCAGATTTCAAGAATAATAAATAATTAAAAATAAAGAAATGTCTCGGAATTTATGGTAATGTCATAATTAGTATTCCCCCAGCCAGGCATACTGTTTCTCAGGCTTAAATTCATCCCATTAAACAAGTTAGCGTTTTTAAACATCGCATGGAGATCCGTAAACACCCATTCGTAACCAAGTTCCCCAAAAGTGAAGCGGAGCAAATCGTCGCTTCATCGAAAATCCAAGTCTATAAAGCAGGTACGGTTATTTTCGAGGAGGAAAGTATTTCCAATACGCTGTATCTGTTGCTTGAGGGAGATGTTGATTTCCTTAAAAAGACAAATACGGGTAAATTCAGTCCGGTAAGTTCTTCTGAAGCGGGTTCTTTCTTTGGTGAACTCGGAATTCTGACAGGTGAGTCCAGGAAACTGCGTGCCAAAGCCCGCAACGATGTAAGGGTCGGAGAAGTTCCAGGAGCATTGTTGATGGACTTTCTGAAGAAGTCCTCTCCATTTCTACTTGAAGTATTGAACAACGTTACGACTCACCTGAAAACGACGACTGACCACTACCTTCAGGAGCGTATCCAGAAGGAGAAACTTCAAGCGGTTGGTCAAATGGTGCGGTCTATTGTTCACGATCTGCGGAACCCATTTTCGATTATCTCTCTGGCGACTTACATGATCGGTGAGGAGCATGATGATAAGAAGACTCAGGAGCAGTGTGATTTGATAAAGGACCAGACGAACTATGTCATGGCATTGGCCGAAGATATAACTGCGTTCTCAGATGGGTATAAGAGCCTGAAAAAGATTACTGTTCCGATCAAAGACGTCTTTGATAAGTTTCAGACCAAGCATGCGCAGATCTTGTCTACTTCCACCTGTCCTATTGAGTTCATCGACAACGATCTTTCGGCGAATATGGATCAGGATAAAATGATTCGAGTTCTCAAGAATCTCGTCGAAAATGCGATTGAATCTGTGGATACAAAAAGCAATGGACGCATTCGTATTCTGGCCCGTGAAAAGGATGGGGAATTGTCGATATCAGTTGCTGATAACGGCCGTGGTATCCCTGAAGAAATACGTGAATACTTGTTTGAGCCATTTGCGGCTCCTCCAGGGGGTAAAGAAGGTTCCGGTCTGGGAGCTGCCATAGCGAAATCAGTTGTTGAAGCGCATAATGGTCGTTTGACTTACGCCTCTGAGATAGGCAAAGGAACCACCTTTACGATACGGATCCCGGTAGAATAGCTTCTCTGGTAATTCGCTCTTAATCAGGTGTGCTTATTCTCATCTGGTCTATCACAGCTTGATGGAATGTTTATCGACATAGTGTCGATAGTTATTTGGCTATTCTCTGAACATTTTAATATATAGAAAAATGCCTGTTAAGAAAGTTGCTTTACTCACTGCGGGAGGACTCGCTCCTTGTTTGTCATCGGCCGTTGGAGGCTTGATTGAGCGTTATTCGGAATTGGTACCGGATATCGAGATTATCTGCTACCGAAGTGGTTATAAGGGGCTACTGCTCGGTGATAGTTTTGTAGTTACAAAAGAAATACGTGAGCGTGCCGGAATCATGCATCAACACGGCGGAAGTCCGATCGGGAATAGCCGGGTCAAGTTGACCAATGTTGCAGACTGTCTGAAACGTGGTTTGATTAAGGAGGGTGAAAATCCGTTGGAAGTTGCTGCAGATCGATTGGAGAAAGATGGAGTTGATGTCCTCCATACTATCGGTGGAGACGATACGAATACGACCGCTGCAGACTTGGCTGCTTTTCTGGCCAAGCACGACTACCGTTTAACGGTGGTTGGTCTTCCGAAAACGATCGACAATGACGTAATTCCTATACGCCAAAGTCTGGGTGCTTGGACGGCCGCAGAGCAGGGGGCTCGCTTCTTTGATAATGTAGTGGCGGAACACAATGCGAATCCACGAATGCTTATAATTCATGAGGTTATGGGTCGGCATTGTGGTTGGTTGACCGCTGCTACGGCACTTGATTACCGCAAAGGTCTAGGGCGTATGGAGTTCGTTCCTGAAAGTGGGCTTTCGAAAATCCGCAAGGACGTCCATGCTGTGTTCGTTCCGGAAATGGATGTGGATATCGATGCCGAAGTGAAACGTCTGGGGGCGATTATGGACGAGATCGATAACGTAAATATTTTTATCAGCGAAGGCGCTGGCGTAGATTCCATCATTGCTGAAATGGAAGCCAGTGGACAAGAGGTTCCGCGAGATGCCTTTGGTCATCCTAAGCTCGATGCGGTTAACCCAGGGCAGTGGTTTGCCAAGCAATTTGCCTCAAAGCTGAATGCCGAAAAAGTGTTGGTTCAAAAAAGCGGCTACTTTAGCCGAGCGGCTCCAGCCAATGCCGAAGATCTGCGGCTTATAAAATCATGCACGGATCTGGCTGTCGAATGCGCTTTGAAAGGTGACGGTGGAGTTATCGGGCATGATGAAGATCAGAATAATATCCTCCGTTCCATAGAGTTTGATCGTATCAAAGGTGGAAAGCCTTTCGACATTGATCAACCCTGGTTCGAAGGACTATTGACTGGTATCGGACAAGCTAAAGGCCGCAAGGTAAGTCACTAAGAGCCAATCGGATTGCTGGACTCTAATTTGGTAAAGCCCCCGGCTAAAGGCTGGGGGCTTTATTATAAGATTATTCTGTTTGGAGCCCGGACTATGCATTCGTAGCCAGCCGATTCTCGATCCACTCTTTTAGAATTGGCTCGGGAAGTGCGCCTACTTGCTCACTGACAGGTTCTCCGTTTACAAACATCTTCAGGTTTGGAATTCCGCGGATCTGATATTGTGTAGCGATGGGTTGGTTTACGTCCGTATTTACCTTCACGAGAGTCCACTTGCCACCTGCTTCAGAGGCGAGTTTTTCAATGACTGGACCAAGCATCCGGCAAGGACCGCACCAAGGTGCCCAAAAGTCTACTACCACGGGAACTTCATGGCTGCGTGCAATTACGTCTGTTTCAAAATTAGTTACTTCGTATGACATGATATTTAATTTGGTTTTGCAGAATTAGTCACGCTGACCCAGCATTCCTTTCATATCCAGATATGCCCCAAACAACATTAGAACGACACGTGAAAATGCTGAAGAACTGTAAGCGGTGCCCTAACATGCACAAGCCAGTGGTGGTTGGTGAGTCTGTTTTTAGTAAGGTTCTATTGATCGGGCAGGCACCGGGAGTAAAGGAGCCTGTCCTGCAGCGCCCGTTCGCGTGGACTGCTGGAAAAACACTTTTCAGGTGGTTCAGCGAGGGAATGGGGATCAGCGAGGACGATTTTCGTCGTTTGGTATATGTGGCGGCGGTTTGCCGCTGTTATCCGGGGAAGAATCCGAAGGGGGGTGACCGAGTTCCAGATCAAGCAGAAATAGAAAACTGCTCTGGGTGGCTTCAAGATGAGATTCAACTCTTGGAGCCTGACATAGTCATTCCTGTGGGAAAACTTGCGATTCAGCAGTGTCTGGATTTTGGGAAGTTGACAGAGGTCGTTGGAGAATCTTTTCGTTTGGAGTTTTTCGGTGTATCCTTGGATTTGATACCATTGCCCCATCCATCGGGTGCATCGACATGGCATCGGACGGAACCTGGAAAGACTCTTACGCAAGAAGCTCTGAAACGAATCAAAAACCATCCTTCTTTCAGGAAACTACTCGAGGCAAGCAAATCTTAATCGCCGGTTATTATTTAGCAGACATTGCCTTCAGTATTCCAGAAGTGCGCAAGGTCTTGTTGTGTATAGCGGCTTCCATGTCCTCGGGATTTCCCCAGATTTCTACCGATTTTCGACTTCTCGATATTGCTGTATAGATCAGCTCTCGCGTAAGGAGTGGTGATCTTCCTGGAGGAAGTATAAATAACACATGCTTGTACTCCGAACCTTGGGACTTGTGAACGGTTGTAGCATAGGCTATATCGAATTTGGGTAGGGATGAGAGTGTAAAACGTTTCGCTTTGGGTTCTCTGTCATCGCGGAAAAACGCAAACAGCTCATCTGACGATGGATCGGGACTGAATACAACGCCGACGTCACCATTATATAAATTGTGACTGTAGTCGTTTTCAGCGATCATGATGGGCATTCCCGAGTAGTAAGGGTTCCGAGTGTTTATACCTCGTTGCTGTCTAGCGATGAATGAGATCGCTTCGTTCAAGCCTTCGATTCCATAGGCCCCTTTTCTTATGGGAGTTAAGATGCAAAATTCAGCTATACGGTTGAGGGCTTCTTCGGGAGTAGTGGCTTCGGAGATGGTCTTGAGATGTTCATCAAGGTAAGAATGCAGATGACGTTGGATAAAAGGAGGTTTTGGCAGGGTAGAGAGTCTTAGCTCGTCGTCGTTATTGATACGCTTGAGTGCCTCTGATGCATTTCCTTCTTTGATGAGTTCACAGACTCGGAAGAGCGTACTATCGTTTCCGAATCGGTAATTCTTCGTGAGCTCAATTACTTTGCTGCCAAGTCGTTTATTCTTTGATCGGGCCTCAATGATGTCACCAAAGATCGATCCTGCCTCCACACTCGCTAATTGGTTTCTGTCACCCAGCAGTATCAACTTGGTAGAAGATCTGAGGGCATCCAAAAGCTTTGTGAAAAGGAGCAGGTCAAGCATGGATGCCTCGTCAATGATTACGACGTCCAACGCGAGTGGTGTTTTACAGTTGTGTATGAAATTTGAGGAATGGCGCTGATATCCAAGGAGTCTATGAAGAGTGGTTGCTTCGATTCGGATTTTGTCGGTCTCTTCGGTTGGTAATCCGAGCTTATCGATTCCTGCGTTCAACGAGTCTTGGATTCTTTGGGCCGCCTTCCCGGTTGGTGCGGCTAATCCGATCTTCAAGGACTTGTCTGGTGATTGCTTGGCGAAGTACGCCAAAATATATAATACCGTAGTTGTTTTACCGGTACCAGGTCCTCCGGAGATAAGGGTTAAGGAAGAGTTGAAGGCTCGGTTAACGGCTTGTTCTTGCTCATTGCTCAACGCTGAGGGAATCTGAGAAGAAAACGAATTTGGTTCTGTATGGGGTCGGTTGGGTTCGTCAATTCGCGCTTTGAGTAATTTAATCAGTTGTTTTTCATAATGCCAATAACGATGGAGATAGAGTTTGTGACCATCTGCTAAGATCAGGGGAGCTGTTTGGTCCTTTTCTGATCCGATTTGCGAGTCACTCTTAGCAAGTTCAAAGACCTCATCTACAATGTTTTCCTCTATAAATTCCTTGAATTCGTTGCTTTTCAATGAATTGAGATCGAGGCAAACGTGCCCTTGTCGAAGCGCATAGCTGGTCAAAGCAGCAACCAGGGCAAGCATCTCGGAATTCGAAACTGCACGCTGCCCGAAAAACCGGGCGAGTGCTCGATCCAGGGAGTTCAAAAACGTTATGTCTTCCAGTGATTTCATGCGTTAAGTGCTTTGAAATACTTGGTCGAGTTCAGTAATAGCGCCGAGTGATGGACGGTCAAAATAGATGCCGTTTCCGGGATAGTCTCTGTGCATGCCTCGGATAAACAGATAGTAGACACCTCCAAATTGAGTATCGTAATTGAAGTCGGGATTCCGGAATTTCAGGTAGCGCAGACTTGCTACTGTATAAAGGTGGTATTGTAGGAAATAAGAGTGGTGAGCCATCGACTGACTTATGGCCTCTTGGTTGTAGTCTTCGATTTGGTTTCCTAACCAGTTCGATTTCCAGTCCAATAGGTAAATGCGGTCCTCCCATTCGAAAGTGAGATCAATAAAGCCACGAAGAAATCCATTCAGACGGTACTCTGTCCAATTCTCCAGATTGGGTAAGGTAGACTGGTAGTGAGTTTTCGTGATTTTGTGAAACGTTTTGAGGAGCGCTTTGGTAGAAGTGTTTCGAGTAGGAAAATGGAATTCAGCTTCTTTCAAGCAACGACTGTTGGAAAGTTTATTGAGTGTGAGAGAGCCGGCATCCGGAAGTCCGCAGTCGAGTATTTGAATCAAATGTTCTTCCAATACACGTATCCATCGATCTTCGATTTTTGAATTACTGCCTAATTGTCGGGTGACTTCTGAAACAGAAGTCGAATCACTTAAGTCGACTGCTTCGAGAATGTTGTGTATGAGGTTTCCTGTTACGGTTCCTTTTGGGAAGTTCAGTATCGATTTCTCGACTTCATCACCGTGAGTGGCGCCGATCGGGTATTCTTCCTCATTCAGTTTATCTTCGATAGCGTCTTTGAACCCTGATGCCAGCGAGGAGAAACTTGAAATTGAGAAGCCTCGGTCTGGCGTTCTTGTGATCGGACGCGCGGCTAGTGAACCGACGCTCTGGAATCTTTGGTAGGGAGCATATTTGTTTTCTGACAATTTTACGGTGTCAATTATCTCAACTCCTCCCAAGTTTTCTCTTTGTAGATTATCGCAGATCGCCTTGGGAGCAGCAGAATCGGGCGACTGGCCGTCTCCTAAAATGTGAGCAATCGCAGAAGATTCCTGGTCTTTATAGTCACCCCAGAATAAGTAACAGAGATGCTGTGCTCTCGTTAAAGCTACGTAAAGTAAGCGACAAGCGTCTGATAAGGATTCATGAGTGTAGTTGTCGAGGTCCTCTGTTGAAGGTGAGGTTCTGCAATCAAAAACCAGCTTGTTATTGTTTTCAGGCCGATGATAGATCCTTTCATTCTCCGCACGAGGGATGCTGCCACCCCATGCGAAAGGCACAAAAACAATGGGGTACTGAAGGCCTTTACTTTTGTGAATGGTTACGATCTGGATCGCTTGATCATCGCTTTCAAGTCGCATGACAAAATCGTCTCTTTCGCGGTCGGGTTTCTCGACAGACTGAATGACCCATTGAAATAGAGCCATGGGAGAAAGCATAAACTCTGATTCGGCGTGGCTGAGTAGTTCAATTATGTGGAGTAGGTTCGTTGTACTACGTTCGCCTCCAGGTTTCTTGAGAAGTCTTGGTTGGATCCGACTCCACCGGATCCATTCGTCCAGGCACACTGCGATGCCCTCCGATAACCAACGATCGTGAAATTGCTGGTACTTGGTTTGAATCTCATTCCAGCCATCTGATGAAAGATTTCTCTCATGGATGTCCTGAGCCGTCCATTCAAACCATGGAGACGCATACAGGCTTTTGACCCAATCCAGTCTGTGCGGCTTCAGGAGGACATTTAAAAGGATTAGGAAAGTGTCCATTTCATTGGACTCGAAGACAGTTTGGTCGGAAAAGATGACTGCTGGCAGGTTATTTTCGGCCAGCGCAGTTTTTACCATCTCGGCCTCTCGGTTGGATCGAGTGAGAATGGCGATGTCTGCCGGTTTTATGGGTATTTTTGTCAATCGATAGTCCTCATGAAGTAACTTGAGGATCTCTTGAGTCATCGCTGCCTGAATAATGGGCCGCGCTACCGTGCCTGGAATTGGTTTCGAGTCCTGCGTTTCGTGGAATACGATCTTAAGCGGACTGATGACTGGATTTTCCTTAAAGGTGAGGCCAGAATTGTCGAGAGCAGCCTTCGAAGGCAGATACGGTATTTGCTCGGTGAGAAAGGGATTTGGGGTTCTTGCGAAGATTGCGTTTATACCTTGTACCAAAGCGGAGGATGAACGCCAGTTTGTGGATAGGGTGTGAATCTGTGTGGCCAGGTTTCGTGCACGCAGATAACTATAAATATCTGCACCGCGAAATTTGTAGATCGCCTGCTTGGGGTCACCGATAAAGAATAGGGAATGCTGAGGAGACGTAAATAGGCGCTTAAAGAGTTCGGTCTGCTGGGAATCGGTATCTTGAAACTCATCGACGAGGACCGCTTGATAGCTCGCCTGTATTTTTTCCTGCAATCTGGTTCCAGATGCAGAATCCAATGTCTCTAAAATAGAAGATAGCAGATCATCAAACGTTAAGAGATTGTCGTTTTGTTTCTTGGCCTTAAGCAACAGCTCTACCTGTCTAAAGCAATAGAATGAGTGTTGGTGAACGAAAGAGTCCGCTGCGTCATTCCATTGTTGAGCGAGTTCAAAGAAATCACTGGGAATTGAAGTGTCCTGATGCTTTTTATAAAACTGCGACCTTACGTTGCTAAGCGATAGATGTTTTAAAGCAGACAACGTCTGGAACCGCGGCAAACTGCCCCATTCACCTTGTAACGTTTCCTGGATAATAGAAATTTGATCTGAGAGGGCTTTTTTAAATAGGGAACCATCGCCGAGGAAATCGCGAATCTCAGCCTTATTTACTGCAATTGACGATTCCAGCTTCCTCCAGATCTCTTTTAATCCTTTCTGAGACTCCGCGTATTGGTTCTCGGAGACGCTGGGTAAGATATCAATGTCTGGATATCTTATAAGCTTTAGGAAAGTTTCAAGAAGAGAAGTTGGAGACTGATTGTAGAAGCTTAATACAGGGGGATTGAAGGGGTCTCCGCTGTAGAGATGGCTTCGCCAGTGATCTTGGATTGTCTCCAGCCAAAGTGGTCTTTGTTCCTTGATGAGCGTTGGTTCAAACAGCCGGTTGCTTTCGAATGCGAATTCCTTCAAGACTCTGTTACAAAAACCATGGATCGTAAAGATCGCCGCTTCGTCGAAAGTGGCCAAGGCCTTTCGAAGGAGCCTTGTCGCATTCGTTGGAGAATTCAAATAAGTTGCTGCTAGTAGATCGTTTGTAGAATCCGTTGTCAGTTCTCTCAGCGTTGACTGAATCGCCGATCGGACTCTTGCCTTGAGTTCCTTCGTTGCTGCTTCCGTAAAAGTCATTACCAGAATCTCGGAAATGGGTATTTGCTTTTCCACGACGAGCCTTACGATAATTTTAGAAATCGTATAAGTCTTTCCCGTGCCGGCGCTCGCTTCCAGGAAAGTGATGCCATTCTTGAGGGGTGTATCTATGATCTGAAATTCCGAATGGATCATAGGGGTGAGCTTTTCCTATGTTTGAAGATGGGTTCAAATACTTCGAGTGCGATAGTCTCGAATGTTTTGGAAATGGCATCCTCAGGGTGTGGGAAGCAAGTATTTATATGCCGTTCGAATGCTTCTCCAGGCTGTCCGAATTGTGCATCAGCGTTTTTACTGAATTCGTAATGGGCTTTGTCTAAGGGTGAGCTCTTGGAGCGGGCATTGGGGTGAAGGGTTCCTTTGGCGTATGCGTGAGCGGTGTCAGGAAAGAATGGAAGCGGAGAATAGTGACCCTTCGTAAAATGCCTTCCGAGCTTCTCCAGGTAAGTGGAAGCTTCATCTACATAAGACAGGCTGATTACCTCGTCTCTACCGATCAAACGCGTGGAGAACTTTATGTTTCCAATTGAAGCACAGATACAAAGATGACCTATCCAAGCGTTGAGTAGGTCAACAGTTCTCAGTTTTCCAAAACGGAATTGGAGAAAGTGGGATTCATTAACGTTTTCGAGAACCCCTCGAATATTGTGTGAACTGGCAAGAAGATCGACGGAAAACGTACCGAAGCTTTCGGTTTGTATTTCTTCGATCGAAGCGAGCATTCGCCTCACTGAGGGTTTTATCGTTTCGACAGCAGTGGTCCGCAGTGTTCCGACCGGAAGAAAGTCTTTCAGGTAATGCTCGTTCTCCTGCTTTAATAATTGAGGATTTCGCAGAAGGTGTTGTCCTAAATGGTAGTCCAGAAGCCCGCTGGGTTCAATGGGTTCGGTATCCTCAAGGATCGTATCTTTATATGGAAAATTGAGTTCTAAACTTTGGTTGAGCCAGTAACGACTTGGATTGGAAAAGAACCTGATGAACGTAACTAATGGCACTTCGTCGGGTATCTCGAGCTCAGTCCTGGTATAACCCACAAAGACGGTCGATTCGTCCTTTTGACTTTCAACCAATGCCATCGATGCGATCAGATTGTCGGTCGAGAAACTGTGAGGGTTATCCGCTTTAAAATACCGCGGACTGAATGCTTGAAGGGCTTCTGGGCAAACGAGTGCACCTCTTGCGTCTTGTTGGTCGGGAAAGTGATAGTAATCGTCCAGGCTATCGAGCAGTTCCTCGACTACGATGGATGCCGGTTGTTCATCCAATGATTGGCTGTTTATGCCGAGGTAGGAGATATAGAAACAGTCTCTTGAGGCCAATAGGGACTCTAAGAAAAGATAGCGGTCGTCATGGGATAGTGATCGGTCACCCAGTCGCCATCCGTCTGGAAATTGCGTGAATTCAGAACTTAGATCTCTTCTCGGAAAGGCATTTTCGTTCATACCGATTAAACCTATGAATTTTGCCGGTATATTCCGCATCGGTTTGAGAGAGCAAAAGGTAACTGTCCCGGTAAAGAAAGTACCGGCTCGAAAGTCTTGTGAGAGGCGTTCGTCCAGAATCTGAGAGATTACCTTGAGCGTCATTGACTCGTCAGATTCGGAAGTGAGCAATTCCTGATGCACGTCGTTCAGAAGGTTCATTATTACCTCAGTTTCTTCATCGTTTTTTTCCAGCCTTCCGAAAAGAAAAGATATACATTCTTTGATGAAGGTGAGCCAAGACGAGGTCTTTGAAATTTTTGCACTCTGCTTGTGGGCTTCCGTCAAAAATGTCCAAATATCGAGGAATTGCGTAAGGAGGGTTGCTGAACTTCCTTCTATTTCTGTATAAGGATTTAGGTTGTCTAACGCAGAAAGGTGACCGGGATGAATACAGTAGCCAGCTAGCCACCGATCGATTCCTTGGGTCCAGGAATATTCTTCGAAGGGGCTGTCGGAGACGCTCTTTCTTTGTTCGGCATTGATTCCCCAGCGTATAGCAGTGTCTTTAATCCACGTGCGGAGTAAATCCCAGTCGGCTTGCTTAAACCCGAATGCGTCCGTGATAATTGGAATGCTCAAGAAATTCACTACTTCATTTGCTGTAAATCGACTCTCTAGGAGTTCAAGGAATCGGAACAAGGCGAATGCCACCGGACTTGTAGAACGAGTACTGTGATCAGCTATGGAATAGGGGATGAAGTCTTTACCTGGTCCGGTTCGTCCGAACACACTGTTGATGGCAGCAGTATAAAGCTCAATATTTGGAGCCATAATGATGACCTGATCAGCTGTAAGTCCGGAGTCTGCCTCGAAGCGGTCATGTAGTTGATCCTTTAGTACTTCTATCTCTCTGCGTATCGTGTGGCAATTGCGCACCTGGATACTCTCGATATTCTTAGCCCAGGTCTTGGTTTTCGGAGGTGGATTTATTTCATATATCTCATTCTGGAAATCGGATAGCAAGGTGCCCGGTTTCCGTTTTTCAAAATGCTCGGACTGGTCGTTACTATATACTTCTGCATCAATCAGTGTATTTAGAAAGTCCTGTCCCTGCTTTCCTAAAGTTCCGAGTAGACCGTGTCCGGAACTATAATCTTCGTCGTCCCAGCTTGTGCGGAGTTGTTTTTTTCGACTCATTTGATCTCCCCAATAGTGAGGGGAGGGTTGGGTCAGATACAGAGAGACGGGTATCCATCTTGAGGCGAGCTTCAGGATCTCCAGATAAGCTGGAGGGATTGAGGAAACGCCAAAGATATGGATACGTTCCGGCCAGTAGTCCGGGCGTGAGTTCAGCGTTTCAAGGAGATCCGGGAAGCGGGTCAGTAGGTCTGGGAAAGGGGGCTGCTTAGAACTTTTCCGTATTGATTTCCACGCGAGAGATTTCCAGTTGCTCGGTTCTCTTTCCAGAGACCATTTTGCCAGTATGTCGGGTCTATAGATTTGCATTTGATCCATCAACTGGGCTACTTTTTGCGCAAGTTGATACCTTCTCAGAAATCCCGTCTGCTGAGAGTCGGCCTTTAGGTAGCTTCTGATAGTAAATGCGGACTTATGGTTAGCCCATTCCGGTAGCAACCTGTAAGCTTTCCAAAACAACGTAGTAGGCGTGAGAGAATTCATTGAGCCGGAAATATCGCATTCTATTACGGGTTTGGCTAAAAGATCAATCAGCGCTCTGGGGTACAAATACTGGCAGTTCATTTGAATACCGGTACGGGTTGCAATACGAAGGTTCAACCATCTGGACATTCCCCGGCTTTGAACCAGCAGTGTATCGCTGGCTAAGTATGAACTGTGAGGTTTAGCTAGTTGCTCGATGAGTGCATCCGACAATATCTCCAAACGATTGGAAAAGAATAACTGAATATCAGCGTGATCGGAACCCATAGTTGTTAACGTTCGATGAGATTAGCTTCTAGGAATATGATTGGATTAAAATGCCTAAATGAAAAATTTGGAGCGATTGCTGGAATTCTCGCGAAAATTCGGCCTTTGAGGACGAGAGTAAAAATTATGTGAAGGGCTCGGCGGGGGGTTGTTGATTCTGGGCGAATGTGGTTGAAGTTGAGGCATCTCAAACCGTCGTTTTAAAATCTAATCAAGCATTTATGATCACAACCAACGCTGCCGAAGTAATCAATCTGGGTGAATTCGAACAATTTTACGAAGAAGTCTGTATAGGCGAAATGGAAATCTTGGAGGAACTCGTGACAGACCTAAAAAATGAGGGACAACTTTTAGTGGATGCGATTTTGGAATCCTTTAAAAATGAGGATCTTACTGTGTTGCAGCGATCAGCCCACACCTTGAAGTCTTCTACTAAAATCTTTGGAGGAGTTCGAATTAGCGAACAATCAGCTGAAATCGAGTTTCTTGCCAATCCTGAGTCACCCGGTGATTTTGGCACCGTTTCAAATGCGGTTAGTCAGGTGCAGGAAAACTTCAGTAGTTTCCTGCTTCATTTGGATGCTGCAGTGTCTTCTAAAAGATAGTTCTCAATAGGGTCGGGGAGATTAATTATCTTTAGTTTCTTCTTCCTTTTTCTTTCCGCCGAATAGTCCGCCTAAGGCTTTGATCGCATTGCTACCGGAATCGCCGGCATTCTTGAGTATATCTCCACCGCCCTTTAGGATAATATCGGGGTTTTTGGCGATCGCTTTGGTGACCTGACTGGTTACTTCTGTGAGTATGACCTTTACCAACTCTCCTGCCGTGATACCCTGCTCTCCTGCACCCAAGCCTGTTAATTCTATTGTCGGTATGGTTAGACTAACAGGTTTAGTTCCAATGCCGACTCCCACCTTCGCGTCCTGAAGGATAAACCGTTTGATTTCCAGCTTTTTACCACCGGTTGCTTCGGTACTCTCCTGGCCCCCTTCACCTGCAAGTGACTGAATGTTATCGAGTATTTGCTTTAGATTACTGGAACCCATGCGTTGCTCAAACTGGATATCTGGACCGATTATCCGGATTTCTTCAATCACGATTTTGTCTCCCAGTATCGACATCGGATCTATATCGATTGCAAGATGGTCTGCGTAAAAAGCATGATCACCACTGTAGCCTTCCGGATTGTGAATCTTGAGCTTCTCAAGTCCACCGGCTCCGGAAAGGAACGAAATATGTGCACGTTCAAGCTCGACATTTACCTGCGCGATTTCCGGACCAAATTTAACGACGCCTGTTCGAATAAGTTTTCCAGCAAAGGTTGAAAGTAGGAATATGCCTACGGCGCCGATTACGGCCAGAGCAATGATGATTCCAATAAGTTTTTTCATGAGATTATATGGGTTTGTGGTAGGCCGAAGCTTTCGATCTATAAGTTCAGATTAGACCTGCGGTTGACTATATGGCCAGCTTATCTCAAATCGGCAGGTTGTAAATCTCAAGCTGGCAGGATATAGCAATTTAAGTCCTGGATGGGAAAACGTTTCTGTAATCTACGATTTTTTCCAGAAAATCAGTTGGTGTGAGGGGAGGGTCTTCCGCCAAAGCTTGGTGGTAAATCACGGTAGATGGTGTGAGGCCAGGAATTGAGTTGGCTTCTATGACCAAAATATCTCCGGATTTCACATTCATGAATGCGTCGATCCGCGCAAAACCGTTAATTCCAAGCGTTTGTGCCACAAACTCTATTTTTTGCTGAGCTTTTTCCCAGGCTGGACGCACGATCCATGGTTCCGGAGGCGGAGTTATGTTTATGCCAGTCCCACCTTGAAATTTCTCTTCGAGGGAAAGGATTTCACCTCCCGCGACAGTGAGGCTTGGCTTCATCGCTTTCATTTGTCCTCGTTGCCCCAGAACACCAATGGTGACTTCTACCCAACCTGAGCGCTTTTCCCAAATTAATTCGTTGCCCTTGATAATAGGTTTATCGCTCTCAATAAAACTTTCGAAGAGAAGGAAGTCGGGAATTGATTGAGGCATTTCCACGGGAGAACTTACGTGAGTCAATTCACCTGGGAGAATCCTTGGTCTGTGGCTTTTTAGGAGATTGAGGTAGTTCTTAAGGTCGCTATCCGTGGCTAGTCTTACGATGCCTGAAGAGCATCCGTCTGAGAGAGGCTTTACTATGAGGGATTTCGTTTTGAGTTCTTCTTCCAGTCGATTCCATAGGACCGTCAATTTTTCAGGTGAAAGTCTTAATAGCGTTTTGGTATCCAGTTTCTTTTTATCAGCTACAAAAATTCCATATTTCCCATAATTCTTCAATGCCATCCCTGTATCGTACTTATCCATACAAAGCTGAGCGGAAGCCGTGAGTGATCCGGTAAATGAGATCCCTGCTTTATTCAGTATCGACTGGAGTTCTCCATTCTCGCCGATGCCACCGTGGATCGCGATAAAGACAGTCTCTTTGTTCTGAAGGAAGTCTTCCATGGTCATACAGCAAGGCATAGCCAAGGGTTCGATGTAGAAGCCAGTGCCTTCAATAAGTCGATTTCCTATGTTGCCTTGATGGAAATTTAGCCGATCCCGTTCTTCAAGCATTTGATGACAAGCGGCTCCAACTTCTTCTACGGTGTGTCGGAGGGTTGCTGGATACGGAAGACTCCAAATAAATCCGTCGGTATCGAGTAAGTATGGCGAGGGTGCAAAACGCTCGGATTTTCTTAGTTTCAACCAAACATTGGTTCCACTCATGAGTGAAACTTGTCTTTCTGAGCTATCACCTCCGAACAGTATTCTTATTGGTTCTCTCTCATTCGTTTGGTTTTCGCTAGCGAACGGTGGAGTGGGGAGTCCTCGTCTTCGGCAGGCGCTATGAACGATAAAATGAAGTATATCGGTATGGCTCCAACCGAGGTAAGCTGCTTGGAGAAAGAAAAAGCTGTTTTGTTCTAATCCGCTCGCGAGGTTGATATCTGAAAACCAGATTTCTCCATCTTCCAAGACCCAACCGTCGATTCGAACAACATCTTTTAAATCGAGAGCCGAAAAAACAGCCTCCGCGCGATCCCTTATTTGGCTTATCGTATCATCCGAGAATCGCGGTGGCATATGATAGGCGACTTGCCGGGTCGGTAAATATTTGAGTCGGTAGTCGAAAAGGGACTGCGAAGCGTCGGTGATCTCTATTTCAGATGGTAAGAGAGCAATGGGCTCTCCGGCGACGTTTTGAAGGACAATAACCGTAAACTCTTTACCGGTAACAAAAGGTTCGAGGACAAAGCGGCTGTCTATTTTTTCTTCATACATCGTCTGGAAGGCAGATAGACAGGTTTCAGGGGAGTGCACCTCGGTTACCCCGATGCTGGATCCCGAACGGGCGGGTTTCAGAATAGCTCTTTTGAGTTCGTTATTTTGAAAGAATGACTCAATTCGTCCCAGACATTCCTGTTCATTTGGCTCATCGAGAAGAAGACTTGGAACTGAGTAGAAACCCTGTCGCTCCAGGGTCCAGGGCGCGTCGAATTTGTCGAATGCTACTCTTGAGGCGCGACTACTGCTTCCGATGAAAGGAATGTCATTGGTTTCCAGAAGCTCAGCGAGTTCACCGCCTTCACCAAATGCGCCGTGTATAACCGGAAAGGTTATGTTTGCTGTTTTGAGTAGTTGGATCAAGTGATCTTGATTCAAAGCTTGACCGAGAGACGCTATTTTGAAGTCAAAGTCAGAAGGCGTATTCGAGTAAAGTTGGCTACGATCGATTCTGTAAGCCTCCTTGTTGAGATTGAAGTAGATAGGGATTATGTCATAATCATCGAGGTGATCTATAACAGAACGCGCAGAATTCAGTGAAATTCCCCGTTCGGCAGATGGACCGCCGAAAATGAGTGCTACTCGAAATGGTGTCATAGACCAGCCAGCTTTTTGAGCGAATCACCTGTGGCCCTAAACAGTTCCCATTCAGGAAGCTTCTCAGCACCTAGAGACAAATAGAACTCGTGGGCCGGGGTATTCCAGTCCAGGGCTACCCACTCCATGCGCCCGCAATCCTTGGCGACGGCTTCTCTAGCCAGGGTCAGCAAAAGAGATTTTCCGATTCCTTTCCCCCGGAACTCAGGTTTCACGAAGAGATCTTCCAAGTATAACCCCGGTTTGGCTAAAAACGTGGAGAAATTGAAGAAATAGAGCGCGTATCCGGCGATTTTCCCATCCGTAAAAGCGAGGTAACCGTGCGCGTATGGCATATCTCCAAACATATTCTTAAGAATTAATTCTTCGGTCGCTTCGACTTGATGGGTCAGTTTTTCATACTCGGCGATCCCGTTGATTAAACCGAGTATAGAAGCGGCGTCTTCACTGGTAGCTTTGCGGATTTCTAGTGACATGTCTGAAAATCATTTCGGGTGCTAAGCCGGATGCAACAGCATTGTTAGGAGCCGAACGAAAACACGAGACCGTTACCCGTCAAATTGATCTTGTGGAACAGCCTTCATAGGCCATCCCTCTATAAGTTCAATAAACGCTTTTCCTTCGAGCGGTTGAATTTTTGCTTTTAGGCTTTCGGCGGTATCGCCGGGCTCGACGGTTACTTTCTTCTGCAGGAATATCGGGCCGGAATCGATGCCCTCATCTATGAGATGCACGGTGCAGCCTGTTTCTTTTTCACCAGAATTGATGACTGCTTGATGCACATCGAGGTCCATGAGGCCGGGATGTTTGGGCAACAGGGACGGGTGAACATTTGCCACCTTCCCGAACCACTGATCGACGAAACCCTTGGATAAAAACCGCATGTAACCGATACAAAGGATAAGGTCCGCACGCAGTTCTTCGAGCAGTTGTGAAACCTCTTTATCAAAATCTTCGCGGGTTCTGTTCTTTCCGGATATGAAGCAGGCTTTGAGACCGTGGGTTCTTGCGCGTTCGAGGATGCCAGACCTTCTCCGATTGCTTATGACAGCTACAATTTCTGCATTGAGCGTCCCGGTTTCAATCGCTTCAATCACGGGTTGCAAAGAGGATCCTCGCGTGGATCCAAGAACCGCTACTTTGACCCGAGGAACTTGCATCTATGCGCGAAGGACTTTCATGTGATCAATGCGTTTTGCGATCAGTTTTGAGGTGCCAATATCGGGCCTGTGAAACAGGTCTCCCTGGATCTGGTTCACGAGCCTTTCGGCATCCTGTTCGGCTTCTTCAATAGAATCGGCAATTCCGACGACTGCAGCAGTCCGCGACCCCGTAGCGACCAAACGATCCTCCTTTTGGTCAACGGCACCGAAGAACAATCGGTCCTGGTTTTCTACTTCACTGAAATCCACCTCGAATCCTTTGCTAGGATTGTCCGGATATCCCTCTGGTACTACGTATTTGCAAACACTGGCCTTGGGCCGAAAACTGACCTCCAATTCGTGGAGCTTTTCGTAACAGATCGCTTCGAAAATATCGATTATGTCACTTTCCAAAAGTGTCAGTAGATTCATCACCTCAGGGTCGCCGAAACGGGCATTGAATTCGATGACTCTCACATCCCCTGCCGTAGCCATGTAGCCTCCATAGAGAATTCCTTTATACCCTTCTCCGGTTTTCATCTTCAGGGCTTCAACGACGAGTCGATTGATTGCCTGAGCCTGCTGGATATCCGATTTATTGATGAACGGAAGAGAGTGGTCCGCATCACTGTAACTTCCCATACCGCCTGTATTGGGCCCCTCGTCATTCACATACGCTCTTTTGTGATCCTGAATGGGGGGCATGTGTTTCAACGTGGTACCGTCGCAAAAGCTGAATAGGGAAAACTCTTCACCGATACACTTTTCTTCGATCACGAATGCGGAACCCGCTTCACTTAGCTCAGTACAATACCGGATCGCTTCCGCGTGAGAATGAAGATGATCTCCAGATACTTTCACGCCTTTCCCGCCCATCAAACCGTCTGCCTTAACTACATAGTTTTCGCCAAGAGCTTCGAGGAATTCAGCGACTCCAAATAAGTTGGTAAAGTATCTAAAACTTGGACACCCAGGCACTTGGAAATCGGCCATGAGATGCCTGGTAAACTGTTTACTGGTTTCCAGCATCGCAAGGGCCTTTTTGGGCCCAACTACGGGAATTCCAACCTTCCAAAGCTTATCGGCTACGCCCGCTTCGAGTGGCGCTTCTGGGCCAACGATGGCGAGGGTGGCTTGTTCTGAAACAGCGTAATCTGATACTGCTTCCGGGTCGTTTATATTTCCACTGATGTAACTATCTGACAAAGCTGCGATGCCAGGATTTTGACTGGATCCAAAGCTGACGAGTTTCTGGGGGCGGTCCGAGCACGTGATCGCTTTGGCGATCGCGTGTTCGCGAGCGCCAGAACCGATGAGTAATAGAGTGGGGGAGGATCTGTTCATGAAAAATTAGTAACTTCGACCTTCTCGGTCTTCATAGTAGTTAATGAAGGCGGTGTTCAACGCGCGAAATCCTCCAGGAGTTGGGTAGTTTCCTGTAAAATACCAGTCGCCGGAATGGCCCGGAAGCGAAGCATGGAGACTCTCGATGTTTTGATAGATAATGGTGAGGTTTCCATTCCAGTAATCGAGATCCGGACGGACTTTGTGACTGATCTTAGCCGAAATTTCCTCGGGTGTGAAACTGTCATAGATACGTTTCACACGGTTGGTCATTAATTCAATTGGCTTCTTCGATTGATCGATACATTCCAAATAAACTTCCCGAATCAAGCTTTCGCGACCCTGATCTTTGAGTAGATTGATCGCCGCCTCGAATGCGATGAACTTGTGTAGCTGAGACATGTCGATGCCGTAGCAGTCCGGGTAACGAATCTGTGGAGCAGTTGATACGATAATAATCTGCTTCGGATTTAATCGGGCAAGAATCTTAATTATCGATTGCTTCAGTGTAGTCCCTCTCACGATTGAATCATCGAGGCAGATTAGGTTGTCCGTTGGAGAAACGCTGCCGTAAGAAATGTCATAAACGTGGGACGCCAGATCGGTTCTGGTTTTTTCCTGACTGATAAAGGTTCTCAGCTTGATGTCCTTAAGGGCGATCTTTTCCGACCTGGGCCAGTTGCTCATGATCACGCGGTCGAGGAAATCTGAATTGATATTTCCATTTTGAGCCTGCTCAAGAATTTCGTTCTTAACGGCATGTCTACGTTCTTCACGGAGACCATCCATGAGTCCATAATACGCGACCTCAGCTGTGTTCGGAATGAAGCTGAATACCGAGTTTTCAAGGTCATTATTGATCGCCTTCAGGATAGGTCGGACCAGTGCCTTTCCCAGCGCTTTACGTTCCTGGTAGATATCGTGGTCATTGCCTCGAGAAAAGTAGATGCGTTCAAATGTGCAGGAAACACGTTCTTGTTGGTCTCTGATTTGCTTACGAATCAGAGTCCCGTTTTTCTTAATGACCAATGCCTCTCCGGGGACAATTTCCTGTATATCTTCAATCGTTTTCGAAAACACGGTCATCAAGGGAGCGCGCTCAGAAGCGATCGCAATAACTTCATCATCCTCGAAGAAATGAAACGGACGAATTCCCCACGGGTCGCGGGTTGCAAAGCAATCACCATTCCCAATCATACCCGCGATTGAGTAGCCTCCATCCCAGCTTTTACTGGATTCTTTCAGGATCTCAGCTACATCCAGCTTTTCAGAGATAGCTTTCGCATTGTCCATTCCGGAAAGGCCTTTGACGTCTCTATTTTCATGGTAGAGTCTGCGGTGTTCTTCATCCAGATGATAGCCAATTTCTTCAAGGATGGTTTGGGTATCAGTGTCGAAGACTGGATGCTGTCCTCGATCGATCAGCCGGTTATTCAACTCGTCCGTATTGGTCATATTGAAATTGCCGGCTACCATGAGGTTTCTCGTGGGCCAATTGTTTCTCCTAAAATACGGGTGACAACTCTCCTCGGTATAACCGCCTGACGTGCCGTACCGGAGGTGGCCCAGAAAGATTTCGGCTCCGAAGTCGAAGTTATCTTTTACGGTGGTGGCAAATTCTGGGTGTATGATTCCTGCTTCGATCTTTTTGTCGTAGTCCTCGAGTAGTCGACTGAAGATTCGACTCATCGAGTTTGCTTCAATGCTCCTTTCGCGAAACATGTAGGGTTTACCGGCTTTGACGTTGAGTTTTAAGGCGCCTACTCCGGAACCATCCTGTCCGCGATTATGCTGTTTTTCCATGAGCAGAAACAGCTGAAAGAATCCCCACAGTGCAGAGCTGTATTTGTTTTGATAATACGATAGCGGTTTTTTGAGTCGGACGAGTGCTATTCCGCATTCGTGTTTTATTGGGTCGCTCATCTTTAGGTGGTAACGTGCAAATTTTTGGCGAGCCTTTCGGCGGCGGGGGTATCCAGGTTCTTCATTGGAAAGGTTTCTCCGGTAATCATTTCAAAAAGCTGTATGTAGCGGCACGCGAGTTCGACAATGAGTTCTTCAGGTGCTTCGGGAAGTACGGTATCGTTATAGGGATCGCAATGTTCACGAAACCAAAGTCTGATAAATTCTTTATCTATATTCTCCGGTTCCAGACCTTGGGTGATGCGTTCGGAGTACGAATCGGCTAGCCAGTAACGACTGGAATCCGGCGTGTGGATCTCGTCGATGAGTCTGATAGTACCTTCTTGATCTTTGCCGAATTCGTATTTCGTATCGACAAGAATTAAGCCGTGTTCCTGAGC
>CAYGQM010000072.1:0-35518 GCA_964352065.1 uncultured Opitutaceae bacterium | reverse complement strand
TTCAACGCTATACTGCCTTCGGTTCCCAGCCGATAGTCCTTGGCCCGGAAACGGACCTGTCCGTCGCTGAGCTCCAGCAGGCGGCTCTCGCCGATGGCTGCCTTGCGGGTATAGCGTCCCAGATATCTTAATACCTTATCTGCTCCTGCGCTGGCGCACTGACTGAATACACTCCACTTGCGCCGGGAGGCTTCGCTTAAAACAGCCAACGGTTGAACGCCCGGCGGTATCCGTAACGCATCCCTGCGCAACGCTCGCTCCCCACGTCTTGCGCCACTCTTTCGCAACGCATTTGCTAGAAGGCGGGATGGATATTCGCACCTTGCAAGAATTGCTCGGGCATAAATCTGTAGAGACGACTCAGATCTACACACACGTGATGCGCAAGCCGGGGATGGGAGTGCGGAGTCCGCTGGATCAATTGTAGTCGTCGTGATTGCCTTGGAGCTCACGCCGCAGCGCTACTGGAAGACACAATGGATGCAGTGTTCATATTTCATATTCCGAGAAGGACTTAAACGACGTCAGGTCTTGACCTTTTCAACAGCGATTTCAGCCATCCTTTGAGGGCAGGATGAGACCGTTCTCTCTCCGCCGCAGGTGACTGAAAACAATGAGGTATAGTTCATTCGATAAGCTACTTAGCATAGTGAATACGCTACTATTTCTCAACAAATCCTACCACATCATCCAAGACGATCCGTTCCCGCGCATCTGCCTCTCGCAGTTCCATTTCGACATTGTTGAAGGTCACGTTTTTCGCGTGGCGAATGTAAGCGCCCCAGGCAGGTAAGGGACCGAAAAAGTATTGCTCGGGGTAGCGGGCGACGTCTTCTACCACCTCTCGATTTGCATCCTCGGCGGTTCCGTGCCCGGCATAAGAGATTTTTATGTTTTCCAACAGGACGTCTTCGATGCTGTGCCCCGGGATGCCGGTTATCATAATCGGTCCGGCCATCGCCTTTTCTTTATCCGTAACTCCTGGCGAGGTATCGACTTTGAGTTTCTTGTAATGAGCCTGGGCGGCTTTCTCACGATCTTCAATCGTTACAGTGGCTACGACATCACGGATGCGGATGTTTCTGATGCTACCGACGGCGGGACCCTCGGGCAGCACATCCGACCCTTGATTGGTACCGGTATAGGTATTCTTGGTGTAAGTGCGTCCCCGGTTTCCAAGACGAATAAAGAGCGGCGAGCCCACACGGTCCATTACGATGCGTGAAATGGACACGTTCTCCAGTCGACCACCGTCGACGGACTGCAGCTTGATCGCTCCCATCGGACAGTCGTAGAAATAGCAGTTGCTGATATCAATGTCGATAAAACCACCATAAGACGAGGTACCAAATTTTACAGCGGCTGTATTGCTACTTACAATACAGTCGCGCACAACAACATTGCGACACGGGTTCAGTGAGCTTTTCAGGCATATGGCATCATCTCCTGAAACGATATCGCAATTTTCAATCAACACGTTTTCACAGCCATCCAGGTCAAGCCCATCGTTATTGGAGTGATTATTGCGCATACGGACCGTAACCCCGGTGAAATGCACATTCTTACAGTCAACCAGATGAATTCCCCAAAAGGCAGGGTTCTTGTAGGTCAGCCCGGAGAACGTCACATTCTCGCAGTTCTCAAAGCGGATCAGTCTTGGGCGGTCGTCTTTACCGCCGGGACCCGCTCGCTTGGGAAAGAACTCCGGCTGGCCGCGACCATCGATCACGCCCAACCCTTCGAACCGGATATGAGTCGCATCCTCGGCATAGAGCAGGCATTCGGAATTCCCCTCACGCGCTGGCCGCAGCTTATCGACAGGATAGTCCTTCTTATTCTGACTCCCCAGCAACTCAGCCCCGTAATCGAGCGACAGAGTGACATTGCTTTTGATTTGGACTGTGCCGATAACAAAACGCCCGGCAGGAATCCAAACCGTCCCTCCCCCAGCCTCGTGACAGGTATCAATCGTTTTTTGGATGGCATTGGTTTCCATCGCCAAGCCATCTCCGATCGCACCATAGTCTTTAATATTGAAAACACCGGCTCCGATTCCTGCATGAGCAAACAGCACAAGAGCAGAGGAAAGCATTAAGAAGTAGGTCAGTTTATTATTCTTCATGAGATCAGAGAGTAAACACCATTATAGTATCAGGGTATTGAACGATAGTAACATTAACCGCAAAGGTTCAACCTGAACAATTGTAATAGTTAAAACCCAATCGGCTATCCCGCATTTGCAGGATAACTATAGAAAGGCCCCTTTCCCTAGGGTCTCCTATAAGTACCCCCCCTAGTTTAGGCTGATGGTTGATTCATCCGGGAAAGTATCGAGATCTGCGGTTTCAGGCGAATTGCGCATAAAGCTCTGTTTCACTAGGCAGGATTACTTCCAATCATTGATCTTCAGGTAAAAGCCGGCAGACGGATCTTCATCGTGGCAGGCTAGGAAGAGGTATTCGGGTTCACCTTCTTTCCACAAAATGTGGGGGCGTTCGGTGCGCGCAAGTTCAGCTCCAAAATAGAACTCGTTGGTTTGATAACCAATCTTTGGTATCCCCCAATCAATGCCATCTTGAGACGTATAGATCAAACCTGGCCGCCACCCCCCGGGCCGATCTGTTTCGCCGGGAACCGCCCTGCCCTCAAGCAGCTCTCTCGCACCCCTACGATCTTCCACAATCATGTAATACAGACCTTTGTAATAAAATGCATAGGGGTCCTCAATATCTACTTCCGCTTCCGCATAACTGATAAGTGGATTACCGGAGTAGTTTTCATAAGGCCCTTCAATCGTGTCACTGAAAGCCAACGATATTTCACGATGCGTCTCCGGAAGATACTTATCGGTCATCGACTTGTAATAGATTCTGTATTTTCCATCGGCATCCCTCAGGAAGGTCGGATTGGATGCATGGATAATATTTGCTCCATCCATTTCGCCCGTGGCCCGGAGAATGGGATTGTGAGGGCTCTCCTTCCAAGGACCGTACAAAGAGGATGCAGTGGCAATCCCGACCTCCTGATTCAGGAACGGCGTCGAGCTGCTCTTAACTAGATAAACCATGACGTAGGTGTCGTCGACTTGCGACACCTGGACATTGTGATACGTATGGGAATCACTCGAAAAGGTAGTTTCGACAAATTCATACGGTCCCTCCACCGAATCAGCGACATAGTGATTGATGATGCTGTCACTGGTCCAAGTACCCGCATAAGGTATAGAAGAGTTGAAGAGGTGTAGTTTTCCCTCTGCATCGTAGATAGGCGCCATGCACCAGTTCCACCAACCTTCCTTGGCCTCCAGTATGTATTTACCGGGTGTAAGTGATTTAACAAAGGAGGACTCTTGTATAGTCAGCTGTTTCTCGCAGGAGAGACTTAAAAGACAGAGGCTTAAGAGTGGAATTAGTCTGAACAGGTGATTCATCGTAGCGAAAGGCTAATTATAGCGACACGATCCGATCTGCCTACCCTATGTTTACAGGATAAGGGACAGATTATGGTTTGAAAGTATCCGTGCGGAATGGATAGGCCGGTAGACCGACCCGGTTCACCAGATTCACCTTGGGCATTCCGGCGAAAGCGTATCGGACGTAGAGCGGCTTTTTTAACGGAGAGGACCGCAACACAACCGACTCATTCTCAATTCTCGCATTTGCGGGAACCCAGTTACCGGATTCGTCTGCCAACCAAAAACCGGACGGGGCTTCACCATCGTTCGTCTTTAAACCCTCGGCATCCTTAAAGTGAACGAGAATGGAATCATCCTTGAGTTCGAGCCGATCAAAAACCGGTCCCTCCGCAACGATCTCATGACCTAATGTGTCGCGCGCTGCTAGAAGAGCCAACCGCTGACCTACGGGGAGTTTGTCGCTGGGATGGACATTCGTGGCATCTCCCAGATCGATCGTATTGGCTACACCGGTACCAGGCAGCTCCAATGCTTTTAACTGCGATTCCCGTATCCAGGCCCAGGAGTGAGCGATCGGACTCTCAGCCCCCTCTTCCGGTCCTGACGGTAATGTCTTTCCAAAACCAGGAAGCATAACAATAAGAAAATGGAAGTCGTCTTGATTCCATTCCTTTCGGTAACGCTCCATCCAGCGTTGGAGGGTTTCACCATAAAGCAACATACCGGAGTTTCGGGAATACCACGGGTCCTCCACCATGCCAAACATCGATTGGGTATTCCGCTCTCCCTGATACCAGACCAATCCACGACTAGCGAAAGGAGCCAACGGCTTCATCATAGCGTTATACAGAATGTTCGGCTGACGGCGCATAAAAATATCCTCTTCCCTTTCCCAAGGCTTGGGTCCTTCCAGAGCAGCTTTGAGTCGATCATGGGCCTCCGTATTCGCATCGAATTCTTCCATGATCGTTTTGAAGTGAGGCACCTCTTCTATCATGTCACGCGGCATCCAGGCTTCAATACCGGAACTCCCCCACGCCGTCAGAATGATCCCGATCGGAATATCACCAGCCTCCTGCAGGAAGTAGGCAAACGAAAAGGCCACGGCACTATCCGGCGTTTGAGGCGACCATTCACCTTCGAGATACTCCTGCTCTTCGAAAGCAACCGTTCTTTTCACAGTGAAACTGCGAATGTGTTTGCCCTTTGGAATCAGCGCTTTGATCTCGGGCACACCCGCGACTCCAAACTGCATATTCGACTGCCCCGAACAGATCCACACTTCGCCAACCAGGACATCGGAGAGCTCCAAGCGATCTGCAGACGCATACTTGGTTGCTGAGACCGTGAATGAGCGGGATTCGAATGACGCCGGCATAGCTTCAAGATCAACCCTCCATCGGCCATTCGAATCGGCGACGCCGGTTTTTCTCTGCCCAGCGAACTCAACGAGTATCGAAGCACCCGGATCAGCCTCTCCCCATACCGGTGCGGCCATCTCTCGCTGGAGCACCATGTGGTCTGAAAATGGGGAAGCCAGTTTGAGTTCGGCGTTCAGGGTGCACACCCAGAGAGCTCCGACCAGGACAGTGCTAAGGATCGATTTCATCACAGGATCATTAGTTTATTACAAGCAATTCACAGGGAGCGATACCATTCTTCTCAATTCACCCGTTAGAACAGCCTTTTGTGTAGCACTTTTTATCGCCTGGAGATCCTACCCATCCTGGAGGCATCCAAGGGTTCAATACCCAGTCCCGGGGCCGGACTACCGGCCTCAAAACTGAAATCGCCATTCTCGGGATCTTTAAACTTCGGATCGCCCACAAAACTGTTTTTCTCATTTCCCACCGCACGCATCTGTTGCAGATGGTCATCCATCCAGTGTGAGTCGGTTGGATGAAAATAGAGATTCGCATCCATATCTGTTTCCGCAATCTTAGGATCTGTAGGAACGGGCGGTTCTCTTGGATTCCTGGGCCGTTCAGCATGGGCCTTCCCACCGTCGGAATGAGAGATGACGATGTTATGGTAGACCTTTGAGCCCGTAACCGGAACCCATTCAAAGCTGATATATCCCCAGCTGGGACTCACCGTTGGAGCTACAATAAAATTGTTGATGATGTCATTGACCCCTTTGGAAACGATTCCTGCAGCGCGTCCATAGTTGTTGTAGAGAACATTTCCATAGATGAGCGTCTCATGCTGGTCGTCGTCGCAGCGAATGGCAGCTGGCAGGGTATGGGCAAGATTATCGGTCAAGTAATTATAGCGAACAATATTGCCCGTTCCCGCTCCGGATACATAGATGCCATTTCCATCCGACAGCAATTGCACTGCATGGCTAATCTTGTTGTATTCCAGTAGATTGTGACGCGCGTGATAATATTTTTCGCGATTCCTCCAGTTTTCATAGGTCCGCACACCCCCTCCACCACCTGGCGCAATCTCGTTCTGACGAATGGTCCTGGCGCCTTCGCCATCTAATCCCCGAGTCCTGTAGGGATTAATTCTAACGGTGACGAGCACGGCCGAATAGCCACTGTGGGAAAGCTCATTGTGAGCGATGCGGTTGTGACCACTTTGCCAGGCCCATATTCCGGGAGAGTGCCAGGTAATTTCACTGAAATGGTGTATGTAGTTATTCACTACGTCATTGTAGCGATTTACGTCTTTGGTCCCGGGGCCATACCCCGCCAGAAGAATTCCACCCTCACCCAGATGAGCGAATTCAGAATCGGCAACTCGATTGCGTTGCGCATACAGATCCAGACGTATACCCGAGCCACCAGAATTGATAAAGCGACAATCCGTGACCTGACATTCTTCAGCTCCACGAAATCGAAGCAAGGCGGTGGGCCGATCAAACATATCCCAGTCGTGCTGCATTCCCCAGCCTACCCGATCGTCATCATTTTTCCAGGCCCACCGGTCGGCATGGGAAAATGTCAGTCCGGAAAAAGCAATGCCCCTTACAGGCTTGTCGACGGGGCCCTCATAATCGATTTCTCCCTCTACTCGAATCAACTCGCTTGTAGTGGGAGCCAGGATACCGCGAGGCGATCCATTCCTGCCACGATCTCTGGGCCACAAATAAATCTTTCGCGTCTTGGTATTCACCACCCATTCCCCCGGTTCGTCCAAACCTTCCAGAATATTTTCAACCCATACCACGGAGGCTTCAGGGTCGTGGAGGTAACCCGGCAGCGGCCCCATCTCGTAGGTCGCAGAAGCGCCGGTCGTTGCAGTACCTGAACGCTCATCTACGGTTGCAAGCGGGAGCATATTGATCGTCCAGGCTCGACCGGGCCTTGCCTGGATTTCCACATCCTCCAAATTATCCCAATCCTTCAAAGCCCCTTCCGGGAAATGAAGCGTTCGCTTGTCGCCCTGTTTTGTGTAGGGAAATCCAGAATCTCGAGCGCGATTCAATCGCCCCTGACTATCATAGAGGGTGTAGAATCGGTCCATTCCTGCAGGCATGTCAGCCACCCACACCTTACCTACGGCGTTTTTGGGAAAAACCGGAGTAGTAGATTTCATCTTTTTCCAACCAGTAACTGGCAAGCCTCCGCTCACCACGGGATTTTCTCCGGGGTAAGCTGCAAGCGTTAGATAAGCGGGCTCAGTGATCGCACCGGCACCATAGCCACCCAGGGTTACTAAACCGTCAGTCGATGGATTTCCGTCCTCTAGTCCCAGAACCAAGGTTTCGGTTAACGGATGTCTCCCCTCGCGAAGAAATATGATCGCAGGATTGGCATTGCCGGATCTGCGTAGAGCTCTCAAAGCGTTCACAGCTTCAGGGATCGTTCCGTAGGGACGATCGATACTCCCATCAGCCTGGTCATGCCGGTCGACGGACACGTAGATCCTCAGAATACTATCATTCTGCCCAAGGACCATAGACATGGAAATTTGAAGCAGGAGAAATACGATCGCCTTAAACTCCCATAGGGGGCGGCGTTTTGAAAATTGATACAAATGGAAAATCCTCACGGCGGGGTAACTCTTCGAGATTGAGATAGGAATTTGACCAGAACAACAGGCGTTTAACAGTGCAAGAGTAACATAGCTCAGCTCCGAAAGCATCCCGTATTTACAGGATAAATCGATCTACGTGTCTTCGCATACCGTAGATCGCTGACGCATGAATAACCTTTATACTTCCTCGCACTTAAAAATTGAAACTTCAGAGAAACCGTTTTCGTTATAGTTACATTCGGATAGCAAGTAACAATTCGTCCCGAAGAAATGATGCGCGCCCACTCTACAGGTAAATATTGGATCTCAATGATGGGATTGCTCGTCACTATGTCAGGGCTTCAAGGAGCCAACCGCATCCTCATCAAGACTGTTGCCTCTGAAGAATATGTTAAGCAACGGGCTACGGATGAAAAAAAGAAAATTCAAACCTACAACTTTTTCGAAGGGCGTTTCTTTCCTGGAAGCGCCAAGGACAACAGCCTAGAGAGATTCACTTTCATGGATATCGTTGAAGATATGGCAGTCCATCTAAAGAAACAAGGCTACTACAACCACCCGGTTATGGGCGAAGGCGATTTACTAATCGTGGTACATTACGGCGCCACTGACTATGAGGAATCCTTCTTCGACCTGATGGGCTACAACTCATTGGAAGACATGGGCTTTTCAGAAGACATGGATGCCTCAGCACTCGCTAGCTTTGAAGCCAGCGTGAGCGTTATGGAGAGTATGAACAGAAGTAACGATCAATCCCGCATCGCAAAGTCCCGCTTATTAGGAATGGAAGAAGCCTACATGAAGGGCACTGCAGGCTGGGAAAGGAAGCAACTGGATGAGATGCTAAAGGAATCCCGTTACTTCGTCGTATTGATGGCGTATGATTACCCTTTGCTAAAGCAGGGAGAAGCCAAGCTACTTTGGTCTACCCGCTACAGCATCCGCACCGCCGGGCAGTCCTTCGACCAAGCAGTCAAGGATATGAATCTGATTGCTTCAGATTTTTTCGGCAAAAATCTCGAAGGCCTCAACAAAACCCGAGTGACTGACAAATCCCGCGTTGAGATGGGGGAGATCGAGGTAATCGAGCAAGCACCGGAGTAAACGAAAAGCATGCGACCGAACGTTTTCGGTTGGCCTACACGGTCATAGCGAGAACCGCGTCGTCCGGGAGTCCAGTGACCTCAAATCCAATGATTGGCGAAAGATGCAGTAAGCAAGTATCCACTTCTCAGTAATGGTTCTGGCTTACAGGTTGAGGTCATTGAAGCTTTGGCTCTTTCTAGGTTCTACTTACCATTCAAGGGGGATATCTTCTTGGGTCAGTTTTTCTTGGAGTCTCGAAATATCGATTCTCTGAACGGAAACCGCTTCGGACACCGAAAGCGAAGCAGCGATGCCTGCAGCTTCTCCAAGGTGCATCCAGGTAGGTTCCAAACGGATAGCACAGAACGCAACCGCACTCGCGGAAACGCAAACCGGCACCAGAAGGTTTTCGCACTCATTTTCCTTAGGTACGATCACCTGATAAGGAATATCAAACCGTTCACCTTCCTGCCAGATCCGACCTTCGTTAATATAGTGTTTTTGGTCCACCGCATAACGAGTTACATGGTGGGCATCGATATAGTGTGATCCGATATGAATCACATCCTCTTTCTTTCGGTGGGTTGTGATATCTGATTCCTGAATAACATAACTGCCCTGCATGCGGCGCGCGGCCCGTATGTAAAGGTACCAAGGCCAATGCCCGTTGTCCTGCCATTCATCTTTGCAAAATCCGTACTGTGTCATCTGCTCACGCATTTCTTCCGGAACACGCATATCCGTTTTGAGAAACCACAGCATACCATGCGTATAGTCCCTGTAGGCCTGATGAATCGCCTCCCGCTCCTCAAAGCTCGCTTCGGCCCACGGAGTCTGAGCTCCCGGAATACTCATCGAGACATAGGAAAATTGTCGATTGTTGCATTCCCGTTTCAGGGAGTTTGGGATACGATACAATCCGAGGATCTGTCCTATATTCTTTAGACTCCCTGCTTCTATACAACGGGCCAATAACTCATGTTGTTTAGGATCGTAACCTGCGGGCTTTTCAATCGGAACGAGGTTTCCCGCTTCAGTGGTGAGATTGAGGCGCACATTATAGCAGAGGGGAACTGGGCTCTCAGAGTATTCAGCAGGGGGGTCGCCGTGCATAACCCCGAATAGGAGGTCTCCGTTTTCATCGTAAGGTGACACGTTCACTTTTTCGTCCATGTAACGAACACCGGCCATTGATTCTCCATAGGCATCCCGTCCTTCCCGGCCGACATCGTACGATACGCCCGCTAAGGCCATCAAGTCTCCCTCATAAGTGGCATCGATAAATACTTTCCCCCGATAAGTGCCTCCGCCACGTACGTGGAGCGCATCGATGTTTCGCCCCTTCATGGTTACCCTATCAATGAGCTGTTCGTAGATTACCGGGACGTTCGTCTCTTTAAGAAGGTCCAGAAACACCTGCTCTGCGATGTGGGACTGCCAGGTGCGGGCACCTTCGGCATTCGGATCCGTTCCACTACTGCGAGCGGCTTCCCGGGTAATCGTCTCGCTCAACCCGCCTAGCGTCGTTCGGTCCATATGCTCACCCTCGTCCCGATTCAGACCACTGGTGCTCAAGCCACCCACATGCTTGGTTTGTTCAAGCAAGATCACCTCGGCACCTTCTCTGGAAGCCGCGATGGCAGCAGTGATACCGCCAGGAGTACCTCCATAGACAACGACATCATACTCCTTGCCCGAGACGGTGGAAGCGGCAATCGCAGCTGCGATAATTCCGACGATTTTAATAGTGCTCTTCATCGTATCAATCATGGGGTTCTACATTCGAAAGTAACAGTGATAACGATTCGATAATCAGTTTATTTGAAACATCTCCACTCAGATTCCTGGTTTCATCAGGATCTTCATGATAGTCATAGAGCTCGTACAATACTTCGCTTTCTTTTCGCCAGCGAGTGAGACGGTGCTGTTCCGTCCTGACAGAATATCCCTTGTACCCGCCTCGATGATACTGACTGTAAGCAGCTTGTTTTCCTGGATGGTCTTTGATTTGCAACGCGGATGCAAAGCTTTTGCCCTGAGTGTGTTCCGGAACGGGTATTTGGGCAACATCGCACAGAGTGGGATAAACATCCAGCAATTCCACTAAGGCGCGGGTCTTTACATTGTTCATGCCAACGCCCGGCCATTTTACGATTAGCGGGACGCGGGTTCCATCTTCGAAATTCGTACTTTTACCAAAGGAATTTTTATCGAACAGGTGATACCCGTGGTCACTCATCATCATAACGATGGTATTGTCCTCTAATTCGAGCGATCTTAACTCGCCAAGCAAACGGCCAATCTGAGCATCAATGTAGGAAACGCAGGCCAAGTATCCTCGAATGTATTCCCGTTGAACCCGTGTATCGGGCATTTGCGGAGTCGGAACCACGTCATGGTAACGGCGCCACTCACCTCCGGTTTCAGCAGCAAAGGCAGGCGTTCCCTCGGGAACGTCCGGATACTCTGGCAAGGATACCTCTTCTAACGGATACAGATCGTAATACTTCTTCGGCGCGATGAACGGCAGGTGCGGCCGAAAGAAGCCAACTGCCATAAAGAAAGGCTCCCCGTTAAATTCTCTCAAGCTGGAGATTGCCTTGTTTGCGATCATGCCATCCGTCAAAGCATTATCCTCAACGTCAGGTGCTTCCCAGATGCCTGCCGGGTTCCACATACCTCCCTTGGAATGCCAGTCCTCGCCTTTAGGGAAATATTCGCCACGTGCAATTCGATCGCGTTGCACAGAGAAATTAGCCTCCGTTCCGTAAATGGGATAACAAAAGGGCGGATCAGGCATCCATTGGGGTTCATCCCATGACTGATCATCGCGATGATGAAAGACCTTACCGATACCGAGGGTTCGATATCCATGCCGACTAAACTGCTGAGGCAAGGTCACGACATCCGGTAATTTCGTACGGAAGCGTGTTTCGAATCCTGTTCCAAATACGTCGGGGCGTACCCCAGTCAAAAAGGACTGCCGGGACGGAACGCATAGGGACATTTGGCAATAGGCGTTTAGAAACGTAACCCCTTCGTTAGCCAATGCATCTATATTCGGTGTGATCGCCCGCGAGGATCCATAAGCGTTGAGCTCCGTTTTCAGATCGTCCACAATAATGAGCAGTACGTTCGGCTTCGTTTGTGAAGCGAGTGTGCATCCGAAAATACCAACAAACATTACAACCCATTGCGGTAACCCAGGACTCCATGGTCTAAGACATTTCATAGTAGACCCGACAGTAGGCAAATAGATCGCGAAAGGAAATCATAAGAATCCCCATAAGACTCATTTTATCTTTTCATCAACCGCCGAAACATAAGGGTTACTTGATTTCTTGCCGCTATCCATAAAACAGACCGCCCCAACCTCCTGTTTCTAGTGTAAAAACAGGACGTTGGGGCGATAGAACAAACTACTACATTTTTTAACCGTGAACCTAAATACTCCTAAAATTCGATGGTGGTGGTTAAAATGAGATTGCGAGGACGTCGCAGTTCCCAACCAACCGGGACAAACTCGTTCACAGCGCCACGCACTCCAAGGGTATCATAACGAGCTGATACCACTCGTGGATCCGTTTCGTTAAACAAGTTCTGCACGTTTAACTGAACCCGTAAGCTGGCCTTATTATCCCAAATGGGACGGCGATATCCCACCAACAATCCTGCCTCAAAATATTCTTCACCAGTGACCGGGCTATTAACATCTATGATTCCGGTAGGTTGGCCGTTTTCAAGGACACGGTTGTAGCCTATGGTATTTGCACTGCGCCAGCGTCCGTTACCGCCAACACTCCAACCTTTCAATTTACTGGCCTGGTCAAAGGAATAGGTGGCCAGGAAATTAGCTGCGTATTTACCGTTCTGAGAAGTGCTAACGCCGGTTGTTGCGATATCGTCCAGGTAATTCTGCTCCCAATTATTCGTCTGTTGCTCAATGAACAGAGCATCGTTACCAGCCTGAATCCGGTGGTTTTCAATAGAGGGATCCAAAAGGAAGAAGGTCGACGCGGTTCCCGACTCAACCCTGCGCAATTCAGAGGCGAATTCCCGCCAGGTGGACAATCCCTCAAACTTGGTAGGCCGGTCATACATATACCTGCCCATGGCCGCGAGGTGAGTGCCCAGTTGGTTAACGTTTTCACTACCTGAGATAGCAATCCGCCAGTTTGCGGTGGGATTAAACGTAACGGTTAACTCGTATCCCTCCGCAACGTAACTCCAGGTGTCAGAGACGGCTCCGGTATCGATGGGATATCCTCCATCATCAGCCATATCCGCAAAGTAGGGATGACCTCCAACCAGATTCCCATCGGCGTCAAGAATCTCAGTGCCTTCCCGGTAGTTGTTACGAAGTCTGTCTATGGTATTTCTTGCGCCCCCCGCATCGGCATTGGCATTGCGAGGTTCATTGTCGTTCGTCGTTTCGAATTTTGTTAATTCAATAGCAAGACGGTTTTCCAAGAGATTGAAGCGCACTCCATAATCCTGAGTTTCTCCCTGGCCATTAGCAGGCGACTCACCGAGCGCATTTACCCAGGTAGCGTTGCTAACAGGGAGAAAGTTGCTCGATTCATTGTAGAATACCGACATCCAGTTGGTGGCATGGTAAACTGCACTGTAGGTGCGTGTAATGCCGCTCGCCGTCAAAAGAGGATCGTCATTAAAAGGAATTTCTGAGCCAGGTGTGAACCAGGTTGCACCTGCAGGAGCGCCTGGAACGGTGACGTCCCGTGTACCGGTTGCTACAAAACTTTTTACATCATCTTCCCGATAACCGACCACGGTGATCAGTTTGTTATCCAGCCACCGGCCTTGCCAACCTAGAGAGATTGACTCCGTTTCGGACCTGTTCTTTCTCGCTGGTAAAAACATCAGGCGCTCAATCTGTATAGGCTGTGACTCAACGGCCGTAACACCCGTTAATCCATAGCCCTCCAAAAGGGTCTTGTTTTTCAGAATCTGATTAGAATCACCAACGATCGGGATGTTTCCATTTACAAAGTAGGTGCGAGATTGCAAACCGTATCCACCGTTGGCTGAGTTGGCATTCCAACCATTGCCGCCACCTATTGCCGCAATGTTATAGTTACGTAGTAGATCTTCATCATTATCAAATTGCTTATCTGACCATAATGCACTGAAGCTGTGTCTGCCCAGCCAGTTGTTCTTTTCGGTCAAATCAATTTCATAGGATAAGGTTGCACGGGTTTCAGTGATGTCTGTATCCACTTCCCGGAACTGCTGGTTGGTGTCTTCTCCATAATACTGGAGATACCCGGGATTGAGCTGGTTATCGGGTGTATAACGGTTGACGTCGACCTTGATGTCTCCTGTCCAACCTGGCGTGTAATCCCTCCTGTGGTAAGTCGTATTGTGCGCCAATTCGAAGTAAAGATTTTCGGCAAGCTTTTGCTCGAAAAAGAGATGCGTCCAACGTCCCCGTTCATGAGAGGAGGGATCATCCCACGTTCCACCATAGAGGTTTGCGTCTTTCGGTATTCCAGTAACGTCCCAAGGATTTTCCGCTTGAAAGCGGGGGGATGTGAGTCCGTCGAAGGTGTTGTTCTGGATTTGGCCCGTGTATCTAACATTCCAGACAGCATTTACACCGTCCAATCCCTGAATCCATCTTTGGCCATGGCCTCCGATCCGACTAATCGCATCGTTGGGGTCAAAATCCGACTCCGAGTCTACGAACCCGTCCTCATCGACCACCCCCGGTGCGACCGGAATACGATTGCCCAAATGATCAACATACTCGCGAGTTCCATTCCAAGGTACTGCGGAGTGCACGAAATCAACCGTTGGTTTTCCCGCTTCCGCCCACCGCATAAGGCCTGCATCAAACGTATATTTCATGGGGGCGATATTGCGATGAATATCATAGCTCTCGTGGTTCACACGGAAAGTGGTGTTTTCCCATGGCTTGAAGGTTAAGGATACCGTACCGCGCATTTGATCCTTACCTACATAACGGCGAAACTCACGTTGTTCGTCGTAAAGCAAATTCACTCGGATACCGAGTTTGTCTTCAATCAGTACCTGATTGTGATCAATCGAAGTGCGCATAGAAGAATATCTATCTGCCTGGAACCGAATTGAAGTGGCGTTTTCATTCAATTGAGCCCTTTTTGTGCTCGTTATGGCAACCCCCTGAGGATTTCCCACCCCGATAAGCAGGGCGTTGGGTCCTAGCGAGAGTGTAACCCGCTCCAGATTGTAGTTATCGGGAGAGTCGGCTCCATCAAAGAAGTCGTGAGAAACGGACTGGTTACCCGCATTCGTATTAAAACCACGAATCGAATAGGACTGTCCGGTGCCATAACGCATTTGCGACCCATGAGCCCGATTCTGGTCAGTGTTATCCGCATTGGTCAAATCGACACTGGGCGTGAAGATAAGCGCTTCCTCAAATGAGTTGACTCCAAGATCTTCCATGAACTCGGCGGTCATCACAGTTAAGGATGCACCTACATCACCCAGGTTCATGCGCATTCTAGTACCCGCGAGGGTTTCGGTCGCGCGATAGCCGTTGTCTTTGCTGGCATCGATTTCAAAAGGCGACAGGTTATAGGTTGAGTCATCCTCTTGATTGGTTTGAGCAATCAGCGACAGACTGCTAAGACACAATCCCGCTAAAACGATCGGGAAAGCCGTTTTCGTGCGCCGCCCCCCGGCATTATTAAGATAAGGTATATTCATTGGAGTATTATTTCTTCAGTTGAAGTTAGTCTGTATGTAAGCTTTCACCTTCATAAATCACTCCCGACAACTTGAACCAGACAACGGTCAAACGTTGATCCAGATACAAAGTACTGAATGGGATTCATTTTGCAGGGTTGAGAAGGTAGAGTGCGTTAGTAGGTGGAGTAGCCTATAGTATGACAGCTTCTACGTTTTGGCCTATCCTCATTATTTAGGATAGCGATACCGGGCGTTATCCGATAACATACACTCTTTAGAAAAGCTTGTCGCTAATGCATGTGGACAATCTACTCTAAGTGTTGCCCGAGATCCCATGCGCCCCATCTCCATAATCATTCTGTTTGTCGTTTCTCTATCTCTGTTATGGGTGCATTCCTACGCCAATACTGAGGTTGTAGATATCCGAAATCTGCCTTTGACGAAACTGGAAGAACGCCTGAGTACTATCGACTCAGAATTGAAGCAGTTGGCAAGCTACAGTTTGCGCACAGGCATTGGCGCGGTCGGCTTCAGATCCGATGATCACGGACAAAAAGATCAACGGGAATGGATCCAAATAGATCTTGAAGCAGAAACCCCCATTGACCAGGTGGTTCTGGTTCCTGTCGTTTGGCGGGACACCAGATCCGGATTCACAGCTGATGGATTCCCCGTTGAATTCAAGATCATCGCTGGCAACCAAGGTAACGAGACCGGCAAAATTATCGCATCCTATAGCGCAGAGGACAATTTGTTACCCAGGATAGGTCCTTTGGTGATACCCTGCCCCAAGATTTCTGCTTCGTGGATTCGTATCGAAACATCTGTCCTTTCTAAGAGAGCTTGGGATGGCAGATTCATTTTACAACTGGATGAAGTCTTGGTTTTCAGCGGCACAGAAAATGTAGCGTTGAAGAAACCCGTCAAAACATCATCGCTTGGAGAACCCGCAAGGGGGTCGCGGGAAAGTCGATACTTGGTAGATGGTTTTGTCCCCTATCTCATGGATGCTTATGAGGGAGAGCAAAGTATAGCATTCCTCAGTTCCTTCGACTCAAAGTATCAACCTGAATTTTTCCTGGATCTAGGAAACCCGTATCCGTTAAACCGTATTCACTTACACACGATTGAACTGAGTGACACCATCCCTCAACCATCGCCACCGGGAATGGGAATCCCCAACCACTTACTGGTGGAAGGGTCGTTGGATCCTGATTTCTCGAATCCGACCAGGTTGGTCGATTTTCAGCTAAAGACCCTGTACGACGCGGGTCCTATTATTATGCGGACATTTCCCGAAACGGTTTGTCGTTATATCCGGATCACCATTATCGAACCGTTCTTTCACAAACAAACCGAAAAGGTAGAACCTCTTATGGGCTTCGCTGAGATCGAGATTTTCTCTGATGGGAAAAACGTGGCCCTTGGAATTCCGACCGTTACCGACTCCTCCATTTTTCAAATACGGCGGGAACTCTCTGCACTCACAGACGGCAATAACCTGTATGGAAAGATTCTGCCAGTGCGTGAGTGGCTGGAACAGTTAGCCAGGCGACATGAACTCGAGACGGAACGCCCGCTCATTTTAGCGGAATTGAATCAACGGTACATTAAACAATCAAAGAATCTGACGCTGCTTAAGTGGTTAGTGTTATCGCTCGCTATCGGAATCGTCTTTTTGTTTCTCATTGATCGCATCATACGGATGCGCCAAGTCGCTGGTATAAAAGAACGATTGGCGGCGGATCTGCACGATGAACTCGGAGCGGATCTTCATACGATCGGCTTATTGAGTGATCTGGCCGAAGATGCGCAGAACTCACCGGAGGAGTTGTCGATGCTTCATCAACGGATCCGTAGAGTCACTGAACAAACGGGAACCGCCGTACGTCATTGCACAAACATGCTGGAAGCCAACGGATACAATACCAACGTGGCTGATACCATCAGAAGAGCTTCGCGTCGGATCATGGCGAAACTTGAAAATGAAATATCGATCGAAGGAGAGGAAGATCTCAATAAACTCAAACCTCGAACCCGGTTCGATCTCGTTTTATTTTACAACGAATGCCTCGTGAACATTAGTCGGCATTCCGGTGCCACAAAATTCCGAACTCACCTCACGGCCGACCCAAAGAACGTAACCCTCTCTGTCTGGGATAATGGCCGGGGTCTTTCAGAATCCACAGTCAACGAGATACCGAAATCGCTAAAACGAAGAGCCCGTTTCCTGGGTGCTAAAGTGGGCGTGGTAAGCCCTGATTCAGGCGGCACCTGCATTAACCTTCAACTTCGAACCCAAAAATGGGGACGTCGAAAATAACTAATTACGTGAGAGAGAGCATAGACATCATCCTGGTAGAAGATCATCCTGAGTATCGTGAAGTTGTGGAGCTAGCGTTGAGCAAGGAGCCGGATATCAGATTGGTAAGCCAATTCGGAACCGCCGAAATGGCGTTGCGAAGTATTCAGGATATCGCAAAAGAGGATGCGCCCCATATTATTTTGTTAGATCTTAATCTACCAGGCGTATCAGGACTAGATTCCATTCGCTGGTTCAAGGAATATGCCCCTACGAGTAAGATCATTATTCTGACTCAGTCAGATCGTGAGGCTGATATTTTGCATGCTATTACCTTAGGGGCTTCGGGCTACCTCCTTAAGGCTTCATCCGTGAACCAGATAAAACAAGGCATTCGGACCGTCATGAATGGTGGGGCGTCACTTGATCCCGGAGTAGCGAAGTTCATCATCGATACGCTAAAACTCAATCTACCGGAGAAGGCATTGGAAAAGGAGATTACGGATCGCGAAATGGAGGTGTTAACGCTCCTGGCTCAAGGACTCGTTAAAAAAGAAATCTCTGATCGCCTAGGCATTGGTATCAGTACCGTGGTCACCCACGTGGGGCACATCTATGAAAAACTTCAGGTCAGCAACGCGCCGTCGGCCATAGATAAAGCGCATCGGATCGGTTTGTTTTCTAAACGATAGACGATTCTTCGCATATGCATATCCGTAATACGAATACATATGCGCCTTACGCCAATTGCGAAATCGTGCTTGTGCTGGTTTGGTTAAAGCTGTCGATTTCCACACCATAATTTTGAGCAATCGTTAGGTGCAGGTTTGCCAATGGGGTGTTCTTGGGGCAAATGACATGGCGGCCCGGGTTTAGCTTTCCACCACCACCTCCCGCTAGAATGATCGGGAGATTATTTTTCACGTGGCCGTTTCCATCTTTCATGCTGGATCCGTAGAGGATCGTTGAATTGTCCAAGAGGCTTCCATTGCCTTCATCGATACTGTCCAAACGAGTGAGGAAATACGCCAGTTGTTCAATATACCAGCGGCTTACGCGGGTATATTCATCCACGGCTTGCTCCTGGTTTTTGTGGTGCGACATGCCATGGTGATCGGATGTAACTCCATCCAGAAAGCTAAAATTCTGTCTGCTAAAACCATGCGCAGTCATCAACGTACCGACGCGGGTTGTATCCGTCCAAAATGACAGCACCATCAGATCCATCATTAACTTTAAGTGCTTGCTACGGTCCTGCGGGATACCTGCTTCCGGTCGAATGAACTCTGGTTGGCTCAACGGAGTCCAGGACGGCTCAGGTGGATTCAAGGTATTGTCTATCTGAACCTCCACTGACCGAATACTGTCGAGATACTCACTGATCTTATGTTTATCGGAATAGCTTGCTTTCCGCTGGAGGCTTTTTGCATCGTCTAGAACCAGATCTACGACACTCCTGCGCTGGGCCGCCTTCCGCTGGGCCTGTGGCCCTGACTGACTTCGGAATAAACGATCGAATGCCACCCTTGGGTTAATTTCCGGTGAGATGCGTGTCGTCTCCGAACTCCAGGAGACCGTGTTGGCAAATGAGATGGGATCCCGTCCCGCCGCGCCTTGGCGTGGTGGTTCCGTTCCCAGCACGATGGATGGGAATGCGGTTTCGGACCCTATTTTTTGAGCGATCAATTGATCGATAGAAATAGCATTTTTGCCATTCCCTATGGTATTGCCGGTCAAAAATGCACCAGTCATCTGAACGTGTCCTTTTCCAACATTATCCAGATTGGAAATAACCGTCAGCTGGTCCTTTAACGCTCGAAGCGGTTGTAATATGGGAGATAACTCAAATTGCCGCCCTACTCCCGAGACATCCCACGCCTTGGGAAATACTCCGTTAGGCTGAAAGATACAGGCCAGCCGCGTGGGAGGTGTTGCAGAAGATAACGTTCCACTCGCAGGACTTGCCATGATGTCCAAGTAAGGCAGCGCGAGACTTGCACCGATGCCTTTAAGGAAAGTTCTTCGTGAGATATGCCAGCTCTTACTCGTCATCGGGATTGGGGTGTTGGTTTTGAAAGGGGTAGCTCGATACAATTTCTAATATTAAAGTTTTGGTATTGTATCCGGATTTTTCCAGCGCATCAATTATTTTTATTATGGCCCCTTCATCGTAGTGTTTAAGGTCGCGCCCCAACCCATATGCCAACAGTTTTTCGGTCACCGTTCTTATGAACTGATCCTTGCGTTCCTTTATGATATACGCCTTCAGTTCCGCTGGCCCCTCAAACACCGTCCCATCAGGCATGACGCCTGAACTATCAAGTCTCACCCCATTCTCTTCGGTCCGAAAACGACCGATAGCGTCGAAGTTTTCCAAACCAAACCCAATCGGGTCGATCTTCTCATGGCAATCGACACAACTGGGATTGCGACGATGCGTCTCAAATTCTTCTCGCAAGGTCTGCCCTTTTACCTGACCTGCGTTTTCCGGAAGGATCCCTGCATCTGCGGGCGGTTCCGGTATACGATTCCCCAATAGAGTTTCCAATACCCATTTCCCGCGGCTGACCGGGTTTGTGCGAATAGGGTTTGAGGTGGCCGTGAGCACACTTCCCATTCCCAGTAGTCCGCCCCGGTAGGGTTCATCCAACTTCACGAGTCTCATATCATTCCCTACGACCCCTTCTATCCCATAATGCTTGGCCAACACTTCGTTCAAGTAGGTCTTATCGGAATCCAAAAGATCCAATAGACTTCCTCCCTCCTGAAACGTCGCCATAAATGCGAGAAAGGTTTCTTCTTTCATAGCTCGATTCAGCACCGGAGTGAATTCACCGAATTTTCTCTGATCAGGAAATACGGTTTTACCCAGTGCGTCATAACCCAACCACTGCCCCAGAAACGTTTCCATGGTACTATGTGCACGACTATCATTCAGCATACGGTCTATTTGCCTCTTTAAAACCCCGGGCCTACTAAGCCGCTTAGCCTTAGCCAGTTTAAAGAGTTCTTCATCCGGCATCGTTGCCCACAGGAAGTAGGATAACCGAGAGGCCAACTGGAAATCATCGATCTTATAGGGTTCGTTTTGGGGCGCCGGTTCAAGTTCGGGACGGTATAGAAAATGGGGAGATACCAGAATAGCCGTGAGCGACAGCTTAATCGAATCCTCAAATGACTGACCTGCTTGCATCTCACGCTCAAAGAGTTCCCTATAACGATCAGCTTCCCGTTTTGAAACCGGGCGCCGAAAGGCACGCGGCAGAAACTGCGTTAAAATCCTATTGGCAGCCTTTTCGGCGGACATGCCTTTACCGGGCTTGGCGATAAAGACTAACGGGTTTACCTGAATAGCCTCAGGAAGGGCGGGCCCTCGGACTTCAATCCAATCAATTGCAATACTCTGAGGTCTGTGCGGGTTATCACCTCCCTCTATCTTGGGTGCCTTAAAATACACTTCCGGGACTTCTATATTCCATGCCACCTGCTGGGTGCCTTCGGGGACGAAGGCGTTGAGTGAATAGATACCGGCAGTTTCTTCATGCACTTCAATATCGCCCTTGATTTCATCGTTTATTCGCAACCGGATTCCGGTTGGTCCACCGGTGCTGAGAGCCCTTATTCTGAATTCATAGATTCCGTCGTAAGGAAAATCGATCGACTCATAGAGAGTCATCTGTCCTCGGTTTATTACATAGCCAAAAAAGTCGCCCTCAAACTGCTTCGGAGTTTCCCGAGTCTCTGTCATAAACATATCCTCGGACTCGTAAAAGAATTCAACCGGAGTGTACCTGTAAGAGAGCAGCGCATCAATCGACCGTTCAGCAGCTGCAAAATACTTTTCCATCAATACTGGGGTGATCACCAGACTGTCACGGTCATTGGTAAAACCACTCTGCCCTTCCCCATCTTCCGAGAAAAAATTTCCAGGTTTAATATCAATTCCCAGCAAATCGCGCATGGTATTATTATATTCCTCTTTCGTTAGTCTGGGCATCGTAATGTGTCCGGGATTTTTAACCTTGGACCAATCGATTTCATTGAGAGTCTGTTCCAGCCAGCTTACCAAGAGTGTTCTCTCTTCATGGGTGGGCAAAGGTTCTTCCTCAGGCATTTCCTCCGACTTTATCTGGTGGATCACTTCCTGCCAGAGCTTGTACTCTTTAAGCAACCCACGTTTATCATGAAAACTTGAGAGCTGAATATCGCCTTTTTGCTTTTCTTCACCATGGCAACGAAAACAGTACTGGTCGAGCAGAGGGCGAATATCGCTCTCAAAATTTAGATCTGCTATACCGCTAGCAAAAACGCTCAAGCTCTTAAAAAGAAACACGAACCATACGATGTTGATACGCTTCGGGAAGAGCGCAGGGGAAAGGCGATTAAGGATTCGTTGGGGCATGGGGCGGGCAATCGTTACTGACTAAGGACCTAGGTTTAACCATCGCCTTACTGAGTCAGCAATTCAAAACTTGAGGACGGGTCACACAACCTATTCACCTTCCTTAGGCCATGTATGACCTTCTAATTCAGGGGGAAGTCTTTTGGGGTCTCTGGGGTAAAAAATTGACATATCCCCTTCCTGGCCAGGATCCAATTCCCGTTCCGGAGCCCCAACGATGAGCCACAAAACCGTTTCTTCCGTATCATTAAATACCTGGCGAACGGATTCCGGAGCTACGTGTATGCCACCATGCCTTTCGATTGTTTCTGTGACACCGTCCACGCGAATTCGACCAGTCCCTTCAAGGACACAATAGAACTCCTCCATGCGATTGTGCTTATGTAGCGTCATCGCGCTCATAGGCGGCAGTTTCCATAAACGAGCTCCCATAAGTTCACTTCCCGTTCGCTCCAGATAGTCAGCGTTGGGAATCTTCATCATGTTCGAAGGACGCCAATCGAGCTCGTCCGGTTGAATTACGGTATGACGTTTCATAACGCTATTTTCGATCGAGAACCGTTTTCGTGCAAGATGATTTGCCTGCACGCCCCGGGTTGTTCCGTCAGGCGCTCAGGACATCCCATATCCTGAGTTAGTTTGCAATTTCTTCGGTGTAATAACGCATACCCGAGGAAAATCCTTTGGGATATAAATCCTTCTTTTCTGCCCAAGAGATCTCAGGGTCCAGGACTATGCCAAACGGCTGATAGTGGTTGTAAGGGACCGCGTTTGTCTTCCAATGCTTGAGTTGCTTGTTGTAAGCGGCCTTTAGCTCAGTGATTACAGAAACGTTTATTTCCTCCGTTATAACATTTTTTAACTCATAGGGATCTGCCTGAAGATCAAAAAGTTCTTCCGATGGTTCAAACTCATCACCATAAGGCCAGTATACATACTTATGAGTCTTGGTGATAATCGACATCGTTGTAGTTCCCATCGTACCCCAGACATTGAAGACAGGGACCATTTCGCGAACCGTTTCCGTCTCTCCCTTAACCACCGGCATGAGACTTACGCCATCCATGGACGGGGGAATATCGATTCCTGCTGCATCGAGTATCGTAGCCGCCACATCGACATTTCCACTCACTGAACTGATACGTCTTGATTTACCGGGTACACGGGGATCGTAAATTATCATGGGAACTCGAGCACCTTCTTCATACGGCAACACCTTACTCCCCATACCGTGCGAGCCGTTGAAGAATCCATTATCAGAGGTAAAAATGATCACGGTATTATCGGCAACTCCCTGACGCTCCAGCTCTTCCCTGATCATGCCTACTGCGTAGTCAACGCCATGTATCTGCTGATGATATAGTCGCAACGCCTTTTGATAACCCTCATCCGTATCATACCCCCAGGCTTTGAAACGGGGGTATTGCCTCCCCATACGGCTTTGCTCGGCCAGATGCTTTCCGGCTTCCCGTCCGTAATTAGGCAATTTCCTGAAAACCGTATCTTCATATACATCATCGAAAAAAGGATCCGGATCAGCGGGACGATGGGGTGCCTTGAAAAAAATGGTCAGACTGAACGGTGCTCCAATTGCAGCAGACTCTTTGATGAATTCCTGACCTGCGGCACCGTACGCACGAGAACTGTGTGGATATTTATCGGCGAAACGGGCCAAATACTTGTTTTTAACGGTATCGTAGCTGGTTTGGCCTGTGCCTCCGACCCAAAAGTCGAAGTCTCCCATCGGCAGGTGTTCGTATTTATTCTCACTGCCGCCTTCCCGAGGATCCTCAACCACAGCAAACCCGAATTTACCCCCGAATCCGGTTCGGTAACCGGCCTTGCCCAAAAGCACAGGAAAGCTCTTTTCCCAGATCTCCCGGGACATAGCTCCGTGCATGAAGTTGGTCCCGGACTTGTATTCATACAACCCCGTCATGACGTTTGCACGACTCGCCATACAAATAGCCGTGGTGTTGTAGTGCCTATCAAATACGACTCCCTGCTGACCTAGCGCGTCGATATTCGGGGTCTTAACATCCGGATTTCCATAGATACCCAGCGTGTCGTAGGCCTGATCATCGGTGAACAGGAAGATGATGTTGGGACGGGAATCAGCACAGGCAGAGTTTAACCAAAAAGGCGACAGAGCGATAACGCTTAGCAATAACTTAGAGAGTCGGGACATGTTTTATGGGTAGACTGCTGTGGAAAGACCTAGCAATCGGTGAAAAATTCAGGTGGTTTATCCTATCGATCGGAGACTGGGAAATAGTAGAGTCAGTAAAAGCCAACTTCCTGCTACAAATAACGCAAAGGCGGATACAAATATCATAATGTCACCAAATTTTCGTGTTCGAAAAATCTCAGCGCCCTTAAAGAATCGGTACTTAATCGCCGCATAGCCAAGAATGGGCAGGAGCATGGTTTGCATCATGCCTGAAAAAATAATCCACCCTTTCGGACGAGGAACCAGACAGTAGAGTACGAATGCCAACATAGGCAAGAGAACGCAGAAAAAGCGATGCAGCGAGTAGCGGTCTTTCCCCTTCCCCTGATCCCCAAGAACGCGATACACAGCATCAGACCACACATAGGCGCTGCTGGCATTGTTGACGAAGAACGTGGAGTATAGAACCACTACCGCCCCGATCAAAAAGACTCCAACGGCCCAGGATCCGAATACCGGTTCATACATGGCTGAAAGCGTACGAATCATATCCAAACCTTCTGGGTGCAAGCCTGCTCGCCCTAACACTGAGGCACCTAACAAATAAAAAGCGACCGTTGATATCGTATAGATAACCATCGAACCCCAGGCATCCCATTTCATAACCCGTATCCAACCGTGGGCGCGGGTTTCCCAAGCTTTGCTGTTTTCCCGAGGCCCGACATGCTTGGCGTATCCTTTTTCCAAGCACCAGTAAGGATAAAAGATGAGCTCACCGGCTGCCATTCCAATAATTCCGAAAGCAGCCAACGCTGTCGCGAGCGGATACAGCCCTTCAACCTCGGGAGGCAGTCTAAACTTTAACCCTTGTCCAACATCAGCCCACGAAACGGCCCAGCTGGCATTCTGCTGAAGCATCACCAGGTTTGCCACCGACATGACCGTAAATCCGACAACCAGAACCACCACTACTTTCTCGATGAACCCATATTTTCCAAGGTATAAAATGAACGCTGTAGCCAGTGAGATAACCAGGGCCCAAATATAAATATCGGGGCCACTGTTTTGAGGTAACTCAGTCACGACAATAGCCGGCGCATCGATATCGACTCCTATTCCTTCCACCTCAGCAAGTTGAGCTCGAACAGCCGCATCGGACGCCTCGTTGTAGGCCCGCCCCTCTTCAGTAATCGGCATGGCCAAGGTGAAGGCTTGCCCTACGCCTCCAATGATACCGCCCATTTGACCGGCGATTCCCAAAAACATAAACATACTGAGCCAGGCAATCCAATGCATGCCTTTGGGCTTCCACCCCGGCAACTCACCCAGTGCAGCCAAAGTGCTCTTTCCGGTAAGTACCGTAAACTTCCCGATTTCAAGTTGGACGAAGACCTTGATAAAACAGCCAATCAAAATGACCCAGAGCAGCCAAAACCCAGCTTCCGCACCTGCTACGGTGGTCGCTATGAGCTCTCCCGAGCCCACTACGGAACCGGCTATGATAAGACCGGGACCGAGTTCTTTTAGGATACCACCCAAGGATGTGGGTGCTTCACGCACAGATCCATCGGATACTCTGTCGTCTTGGAGTTCGCTCATATAGTAGTGGGGTAAAGAAGAGAGTTGTTTGATTTGGAGTAAAAAGAGACAGGGCGTCGTAATATCCTGCCAGAAACTGATCTTACTACCTTGGAGGTCTAACCGTTCTATGGCCAGCCTTCTTGATAGGTCTTTTTGAGCATCTTGCTGGTATGTGCGTTGTCGACAACTTTACTTTTCTTTCCGCCGCAAGGCACCACTTTACCAGCTCGGGAAGCAACTGGCCAACTTTCGTAACGCTTAGCAACCGGGATTCAAAGCCGTAGGCTTTACAATCCTTTTTGAAGAACCGATTAGCTATCCGTTACTCACCAATTGCGGAAAATAAGGTCTTAAATCCAAACTATCTTCCATTTCAGATTGAAGCCGCATCAGGGTGCCGAACATGTCTTTGATACGTGGCCACTGACCGGCATCTCCCGCCAAATCATTCATCTCAGCCGGATCGTCTTTCAGGTTAAACAATCGGACGCGGTACGCTTGAGGGTAAACAATGAGTTTGTAGTCTCCCACTCTAACCATTCTCTGAAGCTTCATCTCAAATGCTCCGTAGACCGTATCCCCCAAATGGCTTTCTCGCTTCGAGTCTTTTATCAAAGGCAACAGGCTGCTAAATTCCACATACCCGGGTTTCTCGACACCACCGAGATCCAAGGCGGTCGCCATCACATCCTGAACATGGATAAATGCATTCCGGCCCTCTCCCTTTGGGATATCCGGTCCCACGACGATAAATGGAACCTTCAGGCTGTGCTCATACATGTTCTGCTTACCGAGCAATCCGTGATTGCCGCAGGATAACCCATGATCTGCCGAGAAAAAGATATAGGTATTACCCATTTCTCCGGTTTCCTTGAGCTTTGCCAGTATGCGTCCGATCTGTTCATCCATGTGGGAAATGATCGCATAGTACTCCTGCCTGTTTACACGAACTGAGTATTCGGTTCTTGGATGCGGCGCTAGATTTTCATCCCGCTGCATCGCCCAAGTCCCATCAGCCCTTTGAGTTCCATAAGCACCGATCTCGTGTTTGTAGGGATAGGAACGCATGTAATTAACAGGGACTTCCATTTCCTCTTGTGGATACATGTCCACGAAACGCTTGGGAGCCTGACGCGGATCGTGCGGCGCATTAAACGCCAGGAACATAAAAAACGGTTTCTCGCTGCCTGCAGCTTTATCGAGAAAAGTCTCAGCGTCGTCAGCTACCACTTCGCTCCAGTGCTTTCCACCCTCCCAGAATCCGCCAACGCTTTGATCATACGGAGACCATTTATCTATCTCACCTTCGACGGGCCGCTGATAGCCCTCACGAGTGTCTTTAGGCATCCCCGGACGTTCGTGTACCGCGTTCTGATAGATCTCAGCCGACGGCACTTTTACATGCCATTTGCCGGTCATATAGGTTTCATACCCGGCAGCTTCCATCAATTGGGGCCAGGTTTGGCCTTTCTCCGCAAGTTCTTTCAATTTTGCGCGACTATCAACTTGGTGCGCCCGCCATATAAAGCGCCCGGTTTGCATCATCGTCCTTGAGGCCACACAAATCGCGCCATTCCACCCGCCCATATTGTAGGCATTGTGGAAGCTCACACCGGTTTTCGCCAAGGTATCGAGATTTGGCGTAGAGATCGCCTCATTCCCGTGTGCATGCACTGTCTCATAGCTTTGATCGTCTGCAAATATGAACAGGATGTTGGGCTTATCATTGGCATTCAGAATCAAAACTCCAACCGAAGAAGCTAATGCGAGTAAAATACAGTGTTTGAAGGACATAAGGACTAGTTAAACGGGCTTAGTACTTGGGGTTTCACCTAAACAAAGTCTATCAAAGAATTCAGTTAAACTTAAAAAAGACAGCCATGACCGTCGGATGGATTCAATCAAAACCATAATATACACCGTTTTATACTAAAAAACGATGCCTTCCACTTTCGATTTAACTACTTCCCAAGAGACTATCTCATAGTCCGTCGAATCAACAAACCCGATTTCAAAGCTCTGGGGAGAATCGAGAAACTTTTCTCCACCCGCACGGCCGAAACCGAACACCGTCATCTCATCTCTCATATTGTAATAACGGTCTGCATTTGCGTCGTCAGTGGCGTTCACCAAGTAAATCATTCTTGGGGATTCGATGTCGCCGAATGCGATCCATTCTACGCCGGGAAGGTCGTTGTTTTGCCTCTCATCGATAGTGCGACGGGTTGAATCTAGTGACGAATACCAGAAATCAGTTTTATCGAAACTACCTCCTGGAACACCTTCATAGAGTATCCAGTATTTGAAACCGGGGCTCACTCGATCCATCGAGAAGACACACTTCTCAGGATAAAAATCCCAGCGCCCCACCCATTTGCCATTGCCAGAGGTAAAGACAATCTGAACGTGGTCGTCGGACACCCGAGTGACCTCAGAGGTTGAGACGTCCGTATCTGTATTTCGTGCATGAAAATAACTACCATCCTGCCTGTGTACCGCATTGGGGAACCCCCGATACTCCCCCTTCGATTCTGAGCCTGGTTCCGGATGAAAACCGAGCCAATCGACACCGTCGACGTCCAATAAACTCGATAACCCACCCCCCTCTTTCTCCAGGTAGTAGGTCGCATTGAGTGTCTGAACGATATAACAGGGAACATTTCCCGCCGATTCGTCGAATCCATCAGTTAGAGAAACCTTCGGGGACTCATCAAAAGTCACACAGCCTGCCAGAAGGGCTATAACTGCAAACGCACCCAGGCATAGGGTAGCCTTCATTTTTTGACCTTCATTTCCCGAATCCAAGTTTCAACCAAAGGCAGGATAGGTGACACTTTTCCATGAATGGCTACGGGAGGCATTTTGAAAGCCCCCTGATCTTTAATCCGTTGATACAAAATGGATCGGTCAGGATCCCCGGGAACCACAACTTTAGCTCCGAAAATCCCCATGTCTCCAGCCATAAGCTCACCGTAGATGAGTTTCTGTTCTTCCAGCGGGGTTGAAAAGCGGGCGTCATAAAAACCCCGTGACGGTCCCCCGGGATGGTGGCAAACAGCACAATTAACATCGAGGTAGGAACGCACCTTCAGGTCGATGGAAGCCTCCGGATCGTGCAAGGATGCCAACCGGGGTAGTTTCTCTATCTCGGACTTGCTCAACTTGCGGTCGAAAAAACCTGCCCTACTCCAGTCACGAAACTGCGTTCCGTTATTAAGCTGGCGCGTGTTGAATTGCGGCATGAAGCCGACCAACGCCAATTGTGGATCGAGCATACGTTCAGGGCCGGGAGAAAACCAGAGTGTATCGCTGCCGGGTAAAGCCTCAATGATTGTCCCCGGTATCAGTTCCGCATCCTTAGAGCTTCCTGCCCAGCCGTAGGCCGCTGCGCGATACCTGCCGTCTCCGCGTGACCAATACACGTGGGTTTCATGAGGGGAACCCGCTGTCGTGTCGAAATGCTGAACCACGAGGCTGCCCTCCGGAAATACCCAGTCTTCGTGCTCGGAAAATTGTATCACCCCACCCTTCGGCAATTTCATCCAGTTCCGCTGAACGACACCTGGTTGCCAGACCGGTGCATTCATTTCAAACGGCATCACTCCAGTTGCTTCTTTAAGGGTCTGCGTATCAGCAAACAGTCCTGTTTCAGAAAGGAATGTTGGGAACGGTGTTTCCTGACTCCCCCCTTTACCTTCACCCACATAGCGGAAACGAGCCAGATTTCCCGCGTTTTCTTTATACTTTTTCCCATCCCGCCAGATGGTTCCCCGGCTAAGCACCCACAGACTTCCGTCGGGGTGGGTTTCGATCCATACGGGTGAATCAAGATCCTTGGCGAACTCTAGCACGTCGTCGGGATTTTCGACATCAATCGCTTTGACCCAATTGGCTGCCCAGTCCGAAAAGAAGTATTTGCCGAGCCACGAATCAGGAAAGTTTCCGTCTTTCGGGTAAAATTCACCGCCTCCGATGCTTCGTCCGGTTGCAGGGGTATAGGTGTAAATGGGGTTCGTGTAACCTCCGATTTCTGAAACACCTTCTGCCAAAGGCCAACCATAGTTTTGCCCCCAATGGATTTCATTGATTTCTTCAAAAGAAGATTGGCCCACTTCTGATTCGAAAAGTCGATCCGTACCCGGCATGAAGTCCATTCCCCAGGGGTTGCGAATGCCATAGGCGTAAATAGAACGATACTTCCCGTAAGTCTGACGATAGAACGGATTATCCTCGGGTATCGAACCGTCGGGATTAATCCTGAGAATTTTCCCCTGTATCGTGGTTAACGACTGAGATGCCATACCATTGAGCTGCTCTCCGATACCTATGTACAGCTTACCATCCGGACCGAACCGAATCGGGCCTCCCTGGTGCCCGGCTGGAAGGCGACTTTCGATTTTCGATTGATCGTCGCCGCGCAAGAGAACCAGCTCGCTTTTGGGATCAACCCGGTTTCCTTCCAGAGTAAAGCGACTGATCACATGATGGGTGTAGGGATCTTTCGCGACATAGACCATGTACACATATGGCGATAACGGAAAATCACCATCGAGGGTCAGTCCGACCAAGCCACGTTCCCAGTAGGTATCCAGTCGATCAGAAATATCCAAGGCTGGTTCCGGCAATAATTCGTCGCCAACCACCATCCGTAAATACCCGGTCTGCTCTGCAAAGAGTACTCTGCCGTCGGGAAGTATCGTAAAGGTAGTCGCTGCATTGATACTATCGACAATGACCGTCTCTTCAAAGCCATCCGAAACGCTGGCTCCGTGGCTAGAGAGCACTCCTAATAGTGAGAAAGCAGCGAGTGCCCTGCGTAAGGTCTTATAAATACCTATCATAGACCTAGGGAGCTTGAGTGCGAATGATCAAAGCCGGACCCGGTAACAAAATCTCGATTCCGTGATGAACGGTATCACTTAGTAATTGAAATCGGTTTTCACCTTTCTTGAGCAGCGCTGTGTCGAGTTGAATGACCGAATAATCCGTATGATGTCCATGCCCCTCGGCAACTGGAAGAAACGTGCCGTTCAATGTGAAATAGTCTTTCACCTCACCGGCACCGCCCGTCCAGGAAACGATATGTAACTCTGCTTCCTCTATCTCTGCGGGATCGACATCCAGCTGAATCGTCGCTTCCTTTAATCGATTGGCCCGCGACCAGAACGGCTTGGGTAGATCCGAAGATTTTACTAGAATAACTTTACTGTCTCCTCTTTCGGCAATTTCGAGACCCGAAGTCGTTTTGGTTCGGTAGAACACAGGATTGTCATTTTTAAAGTAGACGATCGCTCTGGCTTCAACCTGGTCCTGCGCTGGCAGCATGCTCACGTCCCAATTCACTGAAAACGGAGGTTCAGCGCTCACTCCAAGTACTCCAAAAGGCTCTTGTTCGTAAGTCATCCCATGCCAATCCGTCTCAATACCATCACCATTCTCGTCGTAACCATAATAACGCGCTTGAAAGACTACTTTCTCTATCAATGAAACCTGTTTCGTATCCAGCTGGAGACGAATTGTCTCCGATGCGATATCTGAGCTCGCGGAGACCTCTGCCGTGAAACCGCTTATGCCTGTTTCGACCAAATCGGGATGTGTATCCGGATAATGGATATCCAACGCGACGTTTTCTACGATAAAGTGACCCCATTCCACTCCCGGCTTGTAACAGGAGAACTGTATCGAGTTGAAACCATCAACCAGATCGGATGGGGAGAGACGAAACGACGGGTATTGGTGAGTGCAGTTATAGTCGGCCGTTCCGATTTCAGGAATTGAAAATGCCGTGCGCCCGTTCATCGAAACTTTTTTATCCGAAGTCCCAGGATGCCCGCCCCATATTTCGGTATACAGGGTAGCTCCTTTTATCGCACGAAGGTCTTCTTCGATAAAAATCCTTGCAAGACCACTCGACTTCACCTCTTTCCGGGTTGCAAAATTCGGATGTACCACAACACCGGCACTGTTAACCCTCAACTGCCTGGAACTAAACACCGGATTCGCATGCTCTTCGCCTTGCTCATACCAGTAGCGGCGAACAAACCCGGAATCATCGATCGCTTGATATACCCGCTGCTTAAAATTTTCGCGGATAGTCAGATGGTCGTTCGGGAAGATTTGTGTCATGACCAGCCCGATCAGTTCTTCCTGTGGATCCACCCAATAATAGGTGTTAAATATTCCGCCCCAAGAATAAGAGCCAACGGATGCCACATCGACTGCTTTACCACGCTCCGTCAAAACGCCAAATCCATACCCGAACCCATCCCCATGATTCGGAAAGGGCATCACAAGATCACCGATGTGATTCTTTGTCATCAACTGAACCGTAGACTCTTTGAGCAGCCGAACACCCTCCAGACTTCCGCCGTTCAGCAGCATCTGCAGAAACCGCATGTAATCCATCGTGGAGCCGATCAATCCGCTTCCACCGGAGTAGAGTTTTCCACGACCTTCATGACCAGCATCGGCACTGAAGTTGATATCGCCTGCTGATAATACTTCGGATCCCACTTTCAGCAGTTTCCCAGCTTCTCCAGGAGTAAATAATGACGTAAGTCGTTTTTGATCCGCCTCATTCAGATAAAAACGAGTATCATTCATTTTCAGCGGGCGAAATATTCGTTCATGAAAATACTGTTGAAGCGTAAGCCCCGAAACCACCTCTATGACCCGACCCAGGACGTCCAGGGATTGTCCATACATCCATTGAGTCCCCGGTTCAAAGGCGAGCGGCAATTTACTGAGTTTATCGGTATGCTTGTCCAGGGTATCTTCATTGGGCACCAACAGGTCGTGAACGCCAGCAGCCTTGTAAGCGTCATCCTGCGAACCTCCCCACCAGCCGTAACCGATTCCGGAAGTGTGAGTCAGGAGTTGGTGAATCGTGGGTTCTTTCTCAACGGGTGAGCCATTCCCACCATCTGCAGACACTACTTTCAATTCCTTGAAAGCCGGTAAATATTTCGAAAGTGGATCATTCAGTTGTATCTCACCAGCCTCAACCAATTGCATGACCCCAACCGAGGTGATCGCCTTGGTCATGGACGCCAAACGAAACAGGTCGTCTGCCGCAGCCTCTCCTACCGATTCGAAATAGCCGATCTTCCCATGGCGAGCCACCATGCCAACGGCAGCAGCAATGTTTCCATCGTCTACCTGCCCCTGAAGATAACGGGTAACTTCCTCCAATCCACTTTCTGACAACCCGATCTGCTCAGGATTGACCTGAACCAACTCTGATTCAGTTCCGCGTGCAGACGCTGCCGAAAGTAGAATACCTGAAACGAAACAAAGAGTCCGAAGCGTTGTGTTACGCATCTTAAAGTTCCCGGATACGGATATTCTTCACCTGAATCTTGATGGGGATCCCACCATGGAGCTGGAACCCAATCAACCCGCTTTCCTTAAAGTTCAACTCGTCTTCGTCGATACCAATACTGAGCACCCTTCCGTTTACCATATGAATGAACTTATTGCCATCCGCTATGATGGTGTAGTCATTCCAGTCATCGCGCTTAATCGCTTTTTCGAGCTCTTCGGGATCTCCAACCGATCCGATTTTCTCGATCAATGGCTTCTTGGGATTTTCCTTATTGGCCCGAACGATCACCACATCTCCGCGCTGCCCCATAAACATCCGGCCTTTTTCTTCAAAGAACATGCCGGTAAAGCGGTCGCGTGGTGGCTTACTGGGATCGTTTTTATCGACATGCCAACGCGGTTCGAAATCGGCCTGAAGCCCCTTCATGACATAGTCGTCGATCATTTCGGAGCGGTATTGAACCCCGGAATTCTGTCCGTCGACCTTATACTGGAAACGGAGTTCGAAGTTACCAAACTCACCCCCTCGGTAAACGAGAAAGGTGTTTCCCTTCGAAGGATTTTCCGGAGTCGTTTCGCCGACAATGGCACCATCTTCAACCCGCCAGAATTTGTCGATACCGTCCCAATGCTTAAGGGTCTTCCCGTCAAAGAGAGGTCTGAATCCGTCGGTTGATTTGTGGTGGGCCGCGGACACTGAGATTCCTGAAAAAATCAGGCTAAAGAGTAACAGGGTAATGATAGAATTTTTCATGACTGGAGATTATAGGGAATCTGAAATTCCGGCAACACCTTGAATGCCTTTTTATTGTCCGATTGTTGCAAGTATGTGCCCAAGCTTGCCCGGAGTGATTTCCAGCTTGTTTAGGCTCTCTGTAAGTCGGTAGGGTTTAGTAGCATCCTTTCTTTTTGCCATGCCTAAAATACCCTATCAGTTTCTCCCCCAACCCATAACCGAGTCCTTTCGTGTACTGGAATTCAAGGGCGAAAACACAGGCTGTTCCTGGCATTTTCATTCCGAGTATCAGCTCAGTCTTATCCTGAAAGGGTGCGGACAACGGGTGGTGGGCGACATGATCCATCCGATCAAAGAAGGAGAGCTAACACTCCTGGGCGCCAATCTACCTCACGTCTGGCGATACGATACCAATCAAACAGACGATATTCACGTAATCGTAGTGCATTTCAGTGAAGACTTTGCAGGTAAGGAATTCCTTTCCAAACCGGAGATGCGGAGTATCAAGCTCTTACTGGCTCGAGCCAGTCAAGGATTGCAGGTTGGAGGGAAAACACGAAAAGCAATTACTGTGGAGCTTGAAAAACTGCCGCGAATCAAGGGCTTCAAGCGGGTACTGAGCTTGATGGGAATCCTCAATCAGCTGACCGAGTCACAAGACGTATCCACCATTTGTGGATCTACCCTTTCTCCCTTGAATGCACAACTGGATATCGAAAGGCTTCGCAGTGTCTGTGCGTTCATTGAAAGCCATATTGACGAACCCATCAATCGGGATCAGGCGGCAGCGGTGGCTCATCTGAGCCCCAGCGCATTCAGCCGATTCTTTAAACAACATACCGGATCGACTTTCCAGACCTTTCTAAACGAGCGTCGAATCGGCTTCGCCTGCCAACTCCTCATTGAAGGGGAACGTTCCGTTACCGAGGTGGCCATGCAATGTGGGTTTTCGAACACCACCAGCTTCAATAGAACCTTTCGCAAAATAAAAGACCTGAGCCCGACCGAGTACCGCCAGCGACTGGCGCAACTGCATACCAAGGCTACGGCTTAATTTAGGTTTCTGGGAGTTGAGTCCCCCGTTACCTAAATCAATGGCAGCACATTCGAGGCGATCATACTTACGATGAGTCCGACGACGGCCATCAGTGTGGCCATTACCGAGAAATTCATCAACGTCTCCTGGACCGTCATACCGCTCATCTTTCCAATGATCCAAAATCCACTATCGTTCATCCACGGCACCGGTTTAGAGCCAAAGCCAATCACCATCGCCAGATAAAGCGGATGAAATCCGAGAACCTCGGGAGTAGCCATCGGAGCGAGTATGCCTACCGAAGTAATCATGGCAACAGTGGCAGATCCCTGAACCGTCCGTATCATGGCTGTTAGCAGGAACGCCATAGGAAGGAACCAGATACCCCCTGCGACGTCGACCTTCTCGACAACGCTGCCAATTCCGGATTGCTGCAGCATTCCGCCGAACGCTCCCCCTGCGCAGGTAATCATTAAAACCACCCCACCACTCGCCAGAGCCGATTCCATAGCGCCTTTGACACCCGTTTGTTTCTTGACGTTGTAAAGCGTTATTAGAGCAACGGCAGCGGCAATTGTCAGCGCGACATTTTTGTCACAGAGCCACTGGATTGCTGAATTCAACCAAAACGGCAGTTCCAGTCCTGAAGAATCGGCTACCCCGGTCACAATAGTTTTTCCTGAAAGCAGAATCAGGGGCAGAAGAATAGGTGTCACTGACATCCAAAAACCCGGTAAGTCCGAATCTTTTATCTCATCCCATTTTGCCGTAGGGTTGTCAGTCCCGATCT